>DFFF01000024.1:72957-104847 GCA_002369235.1 Verrucomicrobia bacterium UBA3783 | reverse complement strand
CCCGCGCCGATGCCCTGGATCTTGTGCGGACCCGCCTTGCCCTGCGAGAGGACCGGGCTCGTGTCCGGCTCGACCGCGAAGACCTTGACGGACGGCTTCTTCGACTTGAGGAATCGCCCAACGCCGGTCAGCGTTCCGCCGGTTCCCACGCCGCCGACGAACACGTCGACCGCGCCGTCGGTGTCGTTCCAGATCTCCGGGCCGGTGGTGGCCTTGTGGACCGCCGGGTTGGCCGGGTTGACGAACTGTCCCGGTATGAAGCCGCCGGGGATCTCCTTTGCCAGCTCTTCGGCCTTTTCGATCGCACCCTTCATGCCCTTGGCGCCTTCGGTGAGCACCAGCTCNNTCCAGCGCCACAACCCTGATCTTCGGGTTCTGCTCCTTCAGATATTCTCCTGTGCCGGTAATGGTGCCGCCGGTGCCGACGCCCGCGATAAAGATATCCACCTTTCCGTCCGTGTCGTTCCAGATTTCCGGGCCCGTCGTCGCCTCGTGCTTGGCAGGGTTGGCCGGATTCTCGAACTGCTGCAGGATGACCGCGCCGGGCGTCGAATCGCGAAGCTCGCCCGCCTTGGCGATGGCGCCCTTCATTCCCTCGGAGCCGGGCGTGAGGACGATCTCGGCGCCGTAGGCGGCCGCGAGCTTGCGGCGCTCGACGCTCATCGTCTCGGGCATGGTCAGGATCAGGTGGTACCCCTTGACTGCCGAGACGAGGGCGAGGCCGACGCCCGTGTTTCCGCTCGTGGGCTCGATGATCGTGGCCCCCGGCTTCAGCGTGCCATCCTTCTCGGCCGCCTCGACCATCGCGAGCGCAATGCGGTCCTTGACGCTCGCGCCGGGGTTGAAGTACTCGACCTTCGCCAGCACCTTCGCCCCGCCCATGTTCATGCGCCCCGAAATCTCGACGACCGGCGTTCCGCCGACCTTCTCCAGAATGTTCTTTGCTATACTCATCTTTTCCTTCCTTTCCCTTTTTTCCTTCCTTTCCCTTATTGACAACCATTTTGGTTGTGTTTGGCGCGTAGTATATCATATTCCCCGCACGAATGTCAACTAGGAAAGTTGACTTTTTTGGCTCTACTCCAATTCCAGTGGAAATGTGAGCACAATTTTGGTATAATATGCAACCATGATTGACAGTTTTACAAAAATGATAGCAGGTTCACTGGACTTACAGGAGCCTTGGTATGTGGAAGGAGCGCGGTTTGACGAGACCAAGCGCGGGGTTCACATATTTGTTGGCGTCCGCAAGGATGCCGAGATTGCCTGCCCAAAATGCGGGGCCAGGACATCGCGCTATGGCGGACTTTCGGCAAAGCCATGAAGATATCAGCCAGAACTCGCTACGGACTGCGCATCCTGATCGACATCGCCCAGCACGAGGCCGACGAGACGCCCCGGTCCATCGGGGCCATCTCGAAGTCGCAGGGGATAACAAGCGCATTCATCAGCCGCCTCGCCGTGCCGCTCAAGCGCGCAGGCCTCATCCGCGCCTTGCGCGGCATAGGAGGCGGGCTCCGCCTCGCCAAGTCGCCGGACGACATTACGATTCTGGAGATAATGGAGGCGCTCGACGGTCCAGTCTCGATCCTCAAGTGCCTCGCGAAGCCGAAGTCGTGCAGGCGCGCCAGCGGCTGCCCCGCGCGCACCGTCTGGGCGGACCTCAATACGACGATCAGCGACGCCTTCGCGTCCACCACCCTCGCGAAGGTGATGAGCCGCATCGGCGCCACGGATACGTCCGGCGACTACTGCATCTGACCGGCCGCCCGCGAAATCGTGATTTCACGAGAATCGGCGCAATCCTGCAAGTGGCGGAACCGGACATGCCAGGCGTTGCCGGGAATAAGCGTTCCCGCACGCTCCGGCCACTCTACGACCATAATCGCACCTTGCGCAAGATAATCTTCCCAGCCAAGGTCGAGAACGTCCGCTTCGCCGCTTAAGCGGTAGAGATCCATGTGCACGAGTTTTCCATGCTCCTGCACGATGCAGAAGGTGGGCGAGGTGACGCGGCCGGGAAGTTTCATGGCTCTGGCGAGCCCTTGCGTGAAGGTCGTCTTGCCCGCGCCCAAGTCGCCCTCGAGACAGACGACATCGCCAGGCTTCAGATCCTTGGCGAATTCCGCCGCCAGCGACCAGGTTTCGGCCACGCTCCCGACGCGCACCCTCTTCACTTCAAAAGCCCCTCGCGCGAAAGTTCGTCAAAACAGTCTTTCACATAGTCTGGATAAAACGCCGCCGAATGCGACATGATCGTGAGGTTCGGGATGCTGCCGGAGAAAAGCGTATCGCCCTTCTTGGGCGGTTCGCGCTTGACGACATCGAGTATGGCGCCCGCGATGCGGCCTTCGCAAAGCGCCGCCTTCAAGGCCGACTCGTCGATCGCATTGCCGCGCCCGACATTGATCACCACGCAGCGCGGCGGCAGTTTGCCGATGAGCCGCGCGTCCACCAGATTGTCCGTGCCGGTGTCCGAGGGCAACACGCAGACAAGCCAGTCCGACGATTTTGCCGCCGCGCCAAGTTCACTGAAATTCTTGCGCGAAATACCTTTCACCGCCACGCCCAGACATGAAAGCTTTTCGCCGATCGCCCTGCCGATTTTCCCGTAGCCGAGAATCGTCGCCTTCGTCCCGGCGAGCGTGTAGCACTTGTCGCCAAGCTCCACCCGCTCCCAAATCTTCTTTCCCGGCCTGCGCAAAATGCCGCGGCACCACGAAAGCATATAGCCCAAAACGCTCTCGGCAATCGCCGGACCGTGAAAGCCGCCAAAATGAATAACAGGGCTGAGGGCTGAGGGCTGAGGGCTGAGCGTTGAGGGGAGGAGTTCCCGGCCTGCGGAGGGCGTGGCGAGCAGCCGCAGCCGCTTTGCCGCCGCGAACCACTCCGCCTTGAAATGCCACACGATCGCGTGCGTGGCCGTCGGCAATTCCTTCAGGAATTCTTCGTCGGTCCGGACGCGGACGATGCGGCTTTTCGCGGGAACGAGCGTGCGCAAATGCGCGAGCGCCGCCGCGTCCACGCGGAAACACTGCTCCGGCCACTCCAGATAAACTACGTATTTATTCATCCAGCTTGCCCTTGTACGCAACCCGGCGGACTTTGCCCACCGATGTGCGCTCCAAAGGCTCTGGAGAAACGACTACCTTCCTCACGCGCTTGTAGTCGGCAAGCTCCGCAGTCTTCTCCTGCACGAGCTTCTGCAAAAGCCGGTCGAGTTCGGTCCCGAAAGGCATCTTGTCGCCAAACCGCTTTTCAAGTTCTTCCTTGTTCGGATAGACGATCGCGCCAACGTATTCGCCGGGCGTCTTGTCTTTGGTGTAGCCGACGACGATCACATCTTGGATGAGCTGTTCCTTGGAGATGGCGTTCTCCACCTCTTCCGGGTAGATGTTCTTGCCTTCGCGGTTCACGATAAGCGCTTTCTTGCGCCCGCGGATCGAGATGTCGCCATCGGCGTCGATCGACGCAAGGTCGCCGGTCATGAGCCATTCGCCGTCGAAGGTTTCGCGCGTGGCCTTGTCGTTGCGGAAGTAGCCCTTCATGACATTCGGCCCCTTGACCTGCAATTCGCCCACTCCGGCCTCGTTCTTGTCGGCCAGACGGATTTCGATGCCGCCGCACGGCTTGCCGATCGTCCCGATCTTTTTCGAGCCGTAGGTCGTGACCGACACCACCGGCGCACATTCAGTGAGGCCATAGCCCTCGAAGAACGCGACATGGAGGCGGTGGAACATCTCGATCACATGCCTGGGGCAGGGTGCGCCGCCGGTAATCATCACGCGCAGTTTGCCGCCGAGTTTCATCTTCACCATGTGCATCACCGGCCCGCGCAGACCGATCTTGAGAAGCGTCCTCGCGAGCTTTGAGGCTTTAAGCCCCTCGTCGATCTTGTCGTAGAGCTTTTCGCACAGCAGCGGCACCGCCATGAAAATCGTAGGCTGGAGCAGTTTCACATCGCGCCCGACGGTGCGGAGCGACTCGCAGAAATACATCGGACACCCGACGAGCAGCGACAGGCAGAAGTTCGTCGTGAAGCTGAATGCGTGGAAAAGCGGCAGCACCACGAAAAGCGAATCGGCCGCACTGATGAAGTTCTTGCCCTGCGGAGTGCCCTTGGTGAAGATTTCGAGCGCACCGACGATGTCGGTGTAGAAATTCGAGTGGGTAAGCAATGCGCCTTTGGGCTTGCCGGTCGTGCCCGAAGTATAGATGATCGACGCGATATCGTTCTCGTGCGCACGGTTTTCGTCATACCATCTGCCGCCGCCGGAAACGCGCAGATCCTCGAAATCGTAGACTTGCGCCTTGCCGATCTTCTGTCCGGCGTGAATCTGGCCGTCGATGATGACGATCGCACGGAGCTTGGGCAGCTTGGGGGCGATATTGATCAGCATCTTGATATGTGCGCGGTCGGTAGTGACCACGACCGACTCTGAGTTCTCGAGGATATACTGGGTCTCGTCATCGCGGAGCTTGGGGTCCATGGGAACGACGCTCACGCCGGCGCCGGCCTGCGCAAGGTAGCACTCGGTCCACATCGGAGAATTGCCGAGGATGATCGCCGCGTTCTCCTTGCCGGGCTTGAGCTTCAAGACCGTGCCGTAGCCCTCGGCGAGATCGCGCACCCTCGCGAGATATTCGCGCCATGTGCGCGTCTTCCAGACCTTTTCTTCGCACCACTTGAGCGCCACCACGTCGCTGTTGGATGTCGCGTTGCGTTCGAGCAAATCCCTGAGCGTCATATCGATTCCTCTTTGTGGATTTTCCAGTATTGCCGTGTATTATACCATAAATCCCACTATTGTGCAAGCATACCGGAGGCGAAACGCCGCAAAATCCCTAAAAAAGGGGGTTGTCTTTGGATGCGATATATGATATAATACGCATCAACAATTTCCGCGATGAATGGTTTTTCGCGGAGAAACATAAGCAAATTGGAAAACTAAAGGCACAAAAGCAATGAAGATCAAAGCTAAGAAGTGCGCCGCTTGCGCGACCGAGAAGGTCGTCGCCAAGAAGGCTGTCGCTCCGAAGGCCGAGAAGGCACCCAAGGCTCCTGCCAAGCAGGATGTCACGTTCACCGTTCACGCGGAGGCCGGCAAGGCCGTCTATGTGGCGGGTGAATTCAATGCGTGGGATCCCGCCGCCAAGAAGATGGCGTGGAAGGCTCGCCAGGGCATCTACACCGCGACGGTCAAGCTTGCGCCCGGAACCTACCAGTACAAGTTCGTGATCGACGGCACCTGGTGCGCCGATCCCGAAAATGTGAACGCGGTCGCCAACGACCAGGGAACGTTCAACTCCGTCGTCACCGTAAAGTAAACGGCGCCGGATCAATCGACCGCGAGTTCGCGGCCGATCTTAGGTACACTCGCCATAAGATAGCGGGTGTACTCTTTTTTTGGACTCTTCAGCACTTCGTCGCAAGTACCGCTTTCTTCGATACGGCCCTTGTTCATGACGAGGATCCGGTCGGCGATATGCTGCACGACACCGATGTCGTGCGTAATGAAGAGGAGACTGAGACCCAATTCGCGCTTGAGATCCATCAACAGGTCCAGGACTTGCGCACGGATGGAAAGGTCGAGCGCGGAGACCGCCTCGTCGCAGATAAGCAGTTCCGGCTTCAGCGCGATGGCGCGGGCGATGCAGATTCGCTGGCGCTGGCCGCCGGAAAATTCGTGCGGATAGCGCTCGAGGATCGTGGGCGGCATGCCCACCTGCTCAAGCAGTTTCGCGGCGGCACCGCTGGCATCCTCCTTTTTGATGAGTCCATGGTAGATCATGCCTTCGGTGAGGATGTCGCGCACGGTGTGGCGCGGATTGAGGCTCGCCTGCGGATCCTGGAAGACGACCTGCACCTTGCGGTGGTATTCAAGCAGTTCTTCGCCCTTGAACGTTTTGATGTCGCGTCCGTTGAATACGATTTCGCCGCCGCAGGGCTTGTTGAGCATCAAGATGGCGCGCGAAGTGGTGGACTTGCCGCAGCCCGATTCGCCCACGACGCCCAGCGTTTCGCCGCGGCGAAGCTCGAAGCTCACGCCGTCGACCGCTTTGACATAACCGATCGTGCGCGAAAAAACGCCCTTCTTGATCGGAAAATGAACCTTTAGGTCACGGACCTCGAGAATATTGTCTGACATTTCTCTTTTGCCTCTTTGGGGTAGTCGAGCGTCCAATGGAGCCCGCGGCTTTCGTGTCGCCTTTGCGCACTCTTGACGATAAGTTCGGCGCAAACCGCGAGATTGCGCAGTTCGAGCGTATCCGGGGTGACGAGATACTTGAAGTAGTATTCGCGGATTTCCTTCCTGAGCGTTTTGATGCGGTGGGCAGCGCGCGCGAGGCGCTTGTTGGTGCGCACGATCCCCACATAGTCCCACATCAGGCGGCGGATTTCGTCCCACATGTGCGAAACGAGCACCGCCTCGTCCTCGGGCACGGCGTCGCCGATTCGCCACGCCGGGATTTCAACCTCGCTCTGAAACTTCTCCGGATGCGGCCCCAAACGCGCGGCGGCAAGCCGCGCACACACCATCGCCTCCATGAGCGAATTGCTCGCCAGACGATTGGCGCCGTGCAGACCGGTTGACGCGCATTCGCCAATAGCGCTCAGTCCGGGGATGTTCGTCTCGCCCGCGGTCGTCGCCTTGATGCCGCCGCACGTGTAATGCGCGGCGGGAACGACCGGAATCAAATCCTTGGCCATGTCGATCCCGAAGGAAAGGCATTTGGCGTAGATGTTCGGAAAGCGCGAGGAAATATACTTCCTGCCCTTTTTGCGGATATCGAGGAACATGCAGTCGGCACCGGTGCGCTTCATCTCGGAATCGATGGAGCGCGCGACGATATCGCGCGGCGCGAGCGAGCCGCGAGGATCGTACTTCTTCATGAACTCGTGGCCGTGCTTGTCGACCAGAACCGCGCCTTCGCCGCGCACGGCCTCGGAAATCAGGAATCGCTTGGCGCTGGGGTGGTAGAGGCAGGTAGGATGGAACTGCATGAATTCCATGTTCTCGATCTTCGCGCCGGCGCGCCAGGCGAGCGCAATGCCGTCGCCCGTCGCAACATCTGGATTGCAGGTGTAGAGATACACTTTGCCGCAGCCGCCGGTGGCGAGAATGGTATTGGGACTCCGGACCGCATAGATCTCATTCGTCTTCTTGTCGAGCACATACGCGCCCAGACAGCGGTGGCGGCCTTTGATGCCGATGCGGTTGGACATGATGAGGTCGATGACAATCGTTCCCTCGCGGTATTCGACCCCCGCCTTTTTGATCTTGCGGATGAGCGCGGCCTCGCACTTCTCGCCGGTGATGTCGCCGGCATGGAAGATGCGCCTGGCGCTATGGCCGCCCTCGCGCGTCAGATCCCACGAGCCGTCCGCTTTGCGGTTGAACTTCACCCCGCAATCGATCAGATCCTGAATGGCCTCCGGCGCGTGCTCGCAGATTTCGTGCACCACCTTGGAGTTCCCAAGCCACGCACCGGCGATCATCGTATCGCGCGCATGCTTGTCAAACGAATCGTTTTCGTCCATCACGCAGCAAATGCCGCCCTGGGCGAAGTTGGTGTTGCAGTCCTGCAAGCGCCCCTTGGTCACGACCAGCACCTTGCCGTACGCGGCAAGATGCAGCGCGCTCAAAAGCCCGGACATTCCCGAGCCGACAATGAAATAATCGGCGTCGACGACTTTCACGCTTCTGTCAGAACTCCAGCGCCGTGTAGAGCATATCGAGGAATTCGCCGTAGGTCATGCGCGTCTGCTTCATCGAATCGCGCTCGCGCACGGTAAAAGTTCCGTCCTCCACCGACTGCGCATCCACGGTGATGCACCACGGGGTTCCGGCCTCGTCCTGACGGCGGTAGCGACGCCCGATCGCTCCGGAGACGTCCCACATGACATTTACCTTCTTCTGGAGCTTCGTGAAGATTTCGCGCGCGAGTTTGTCCTGCGCCTCGTCCTTCTTGATAAGCGGGAAGATGGCAACCTTTATCGGCGCGACCTTGGGCGAGAAATGAAGCACCGTGCGGACATCCTCCTTGCCCTTGTCATCGACAAGCTTCTCTTCCTCGTAAGCTTCGCAGAGCAAGGCGAGCATGAGCCGATCGACGCCGGCCGAAGGCTCGATCACATGCGGCACGTATTTGCCGTCGAAGAGATCGAGGCAGAATTTCTCCGCCGCTGCCGCGTCCTTGCCGCGGCTCGTCCAGTCGGCCTGGACCTTCTCGATGAACGCCTTGCGCGCGGCTTCGTCCAGCTTCTTCGCCGACTGCTTCAAGGGATCGTCGAAAACCATCTGGGATTCGCCCGACCACTTCTGGTGCTGCGAAAGATCGAAGTCGCTGCGTGCGGCGATGCCCTCGAGCTCCTGCCGCCCGAACGGGAAGTCGTATTCAATATCCACACAGGCGCGGGCATAGTGCGCAAGCTCGTCGGGCTTCTGCCAATATTCCACAAAACGCTCGGTAGGGAGTCCGACGGCGTTCAGGAATTTCTTGCGCTGCTCAACCCAATACTTGTGCCACACCTCCCAGCCCCAATCGTCCTGCACGGGACCGTCGAGGTCGGGGTTGTCGGCGAGCGTGACGACATGGCCGTGGAGAATCTCAACCGCCTCGTCGGGCCGAATGAAGAATTCGAGTTCCATCTGCTCGAACTCGCGGCTACGGAACGTATAATTGCGCGGCGTCACTTCGTTGCGGAAGCTCTTGCCCATCTGGGCGATGCCGAACGGCACGCTCTGCCGGCTGGTCGCCAGCACATTCTGGAACTGCGCAAAAATCGCCTGGGCGGTTTCAGGGCGCAGATACGCGACGTTCGATGGATCGTCGATCGGTCCCACGACCGTCTTGAACATTAGATTGAATGGCTTGGGCTCGGTCAGCTCGCCGCCGCAGTAGGGACAGAAGAAATCGCTTCCGGCGATTTTGGGTTGGGGCTTTTTCTTCTGGTCGGCGTAGATGTCCTTCACCTGATCGCTGCGCATGAGCTTCTTGCAGTCCTTGCACATCGTCATGGGGTCGGCGAAAGTATCAAGGTGGCCGGAGGCCTTCCAAATCTTCGGGTGCATGATAATCGTGGCATCAAGCCCCGCGACATCTTCGCGTCCGCGCACCGTGAACTGCCACCATGCCTGCTTCACGTTCTGCTTGAGCTCGCAGCCCAAAGGACCGTAGTCCCAGAAGCCCGGCATGCCGCCGTAGATTTCCGACGAATGATAAATGAATCCCCTGCGCTTGCACAACGCCGAAAGCGCATCGAGCGACGACTTGTTTTCCTCCGCCATCAGTTGAACCTGCCCATCTTCATGAGTTTCGCGTACCGCTTCTCCATGAGTTCTTCAATGGGAAGCGAAGAGAGTTCCTTCAAGGCCTTGAGCACGGCCTTCTTGACATTGTTCGCCGCCGCGGCGTGGTTTTTCTGTGCGCCGCCGGCTGGCTCTTTGACGATTTCATCGATGACGCCGAGCCGTGCAAGGTCTGCCGCTGTAATCTTCAATGCTTCTGCCGCCGCCGGCGCTTCCTTGCCGTCGCGCCAGAGAATGCCGGCGCAACCTTCGGGCGAAATGACCGAATAGACCGCATTCTCCATCATCAGCACCTTGTCGCCCACGGCAATCGCCAACGCACCGCCCGACCCGCCTTCTCCGGTGATGACGACGACGATCGGCGTCTTGAGTCCGGCAAAAACCTCCAGGCTCTTGGCGATCGCCTCCGCCTGTCCGCGAGCCTCGGCGGTATCGCCGGGATAGGCGCCGGGCGTATCGACAAACGTCACGATCGGGAGGCGGAACTTCTCCGCGAGCTTCCCTAGCCGCATCGCCTTGCGGTAGCCGTCGGGATTGACCATCCCGAAGTTCGCCTCCATATTCTCCTCCACGGTCGCGCCCTTGTGGTGGCCGAGGATGAGCATCTTAACGCCGTCCACCGTCGCGAAGCCGCCGATGAGCGCACGGTCGTCGTTCACGAGGCGGTCGCCATGCAGTTCTTCAAAGTCCTCGGTGATGAGCGCGATGAAATCCTTCAAATGCGGGCGCTTGGCGTCACGCGCAAGCTTCACCCGGTCCCATGCCGTGGCGGCACTCTTCTTTTTCGTTGCCATTTTCAGTCGTTGGTCGTTAGTTGTTGGCGGTGAAATACCCGAGCATTTTGGCGATAAACGCCTTCATGTCCTTGCGTTCGACTATCTTGTCGATAAAGCCGTGCTTCTCCAGATACTCGGCACTCTGGAAGTCGTCCGGAAGTTTCTGGTGGATCGTATTTTCGATCACGCGCCGCCCGGCGAAGCCGATCAGCGCCTTGGGTTCGGTGATGTTGATGTCGCCGAGCATCGCGAACGACGCGCTCACTCCGCCCGTGGTGGGATCGGTCAGCACGCTGATGTATGCAAGCCCGGCGTCCTTGAGTTTGCCGATCGCCGCCGAGGTCTTGGCCATCTGCATGAGGCTCAAAATGCCCTCGTGCATGCGAGCGCCGCCCGACGCCGAAAAGATCACGAGCGCGCGCTTTTCCGCAAGCGCCGTCTCGCAGGCCTTCGCGATGCGCTCGCCGGTGCCGGTACCGAGGCTGCCGCCCATGAAGGAAAAATCCATCACGCCCAGCATGACCTTGTGCCCGCCAATCGTCGCACGCCCCATGACGATCGATTCCGTCTCTCCGGTCTTCGCGATCGTAGCCTCGACTTTGGACTTGTAGTCGCCGGTAGCGTCGTGGAAATCGAGATGATCGGAATAACTTATTTCGCGGAACATCTCCTCGAAACTGCCTTCATCGGCGATCTGGCGAATCCGCTCGCGCGCCGAAAGCCGTCCGTGGTAATTGCACTTGGGACAAATCGAATTGTTGTCCTTCCACTTCTTTTTCGCCATGTGGCTTTTGCACTTCGGGCACACCGCCCACAGCGCCTTGGTTGGCGGAATCTCCGCCTTCACCGCTTTCTTTTCGAACCAGCCCATTTTATCGTCCTCGAATTCCGGTTTTATATAGGCATGTAATGTACGCCCACAAGCGTCGCCTTCCTGCCGCCCGTTGCGTGGTAGTTGTGCTTCACAACCGCATTGAAATACGCACTGTCGCCGGCTTTGAGATGCTCGGTCTTGTCGCCGTAATTGAGCTCGACCTCGCCGTCAATGACAACCATGAAGAACTCGCCCTCGAATGTCATGCTCCTCACGGTGCCTTTCTCGTCCAGAACGATCCAGTACGGATCCATGTTGCGATCCGGCTTGCCGTGCGCCATCATTTTGACGCCCTCTTCGTCCACCGGCTCCTCCGCTCTTGAGATTATCGGATCTTCCGCGTATTGGTCGTCCATGAAGGTTCCGAGCCGCTGGCCCATCGCCTTGGCGATACGGAACATCGCGCCCATGCCGGGCATCAGCGTTCCGTTTTCGAGCCGCACGATCGTCCGGACGTCGACCTGGCTCTTGAGTCCCAGTTCCTCGACCGTCATGCCGAGGTTTTCGCGATAGGCCTTGATCCTGCCGCCGAGTTTGCTTTCTTCTGCCATAATGTAGTATATTATACCAAAAATCCCGCCGGAATACAACTACACGGCAGGAAGATATTTGGCGAGATATTTGGCAAGCCGGCCCTCCAGCCATGGTTTCGCATGCCAATAGTCGCGCAAATCGAGATATTCCCCCACCGGTCCGCTCTGTCCGCACTTGACGCCGTATTCGCATTTGATCATGATGTTGCGGGCGGTTGAATCGGCCGAGACGAATTCGACAACCTGGGTCTTGAATCCGAGAATGCGCATGATGAGCGCACGGAAGGAATCGGTCAGCAAGTCGCACAGTCGTTCGCGCAAAATGGATTGCCTGATTAGTCCGGCGAAATCGCGATTGCGCTCTTTGGCAAGGTGCGACTGCAATTCGTGCTGGCAGCACGGCGCGGACAAGATATGCCGCGCCTTCCATTCCACGCCCTTGGCGAGCGCCTCGTCGGTGGCAGTATCGCAAGCATGCAGCGACACCACGAGATTGACGCCATCCACCGTCGCTTTGGCGAGATCGGACTCGATAAACTCCACCTTGTCCGCCACATCAAGCCTCCGCGCCATTTCCTTGGCGGCACCGATCACATCGGCGCGACGATCGATGCCGACTATACGCACATCCTTGAAGCCCAGCGGACCGGAAAGGTAGAAGTACATCGCAAGCGTGAGGTACGCCTTGCCGCAGCCGCAGTCGACAACCGTGAATTTTTCCTCGCGATCGTCTTCCTTCACGGAGGCCTCTACCACCTTCAGGAATTCGTTTACCTGATTGTATTTGCCGCGCATGGAAGTGCGGATGCGCCCTTCGCCGTCGGCAATGCCGGTAATTCGCAGCAGGGCGGCGGAATCGAACGCTTCGAGCGGCAGATTCTTCACGCGGTCGTGCGGTTTTATCTCCACCTTGCGATCCATCTTCGCCGAGCGCGAAACGAGCGCATGGCCCTTTCTGGTCACGCGAACATGGAGATCGCCGTCGCCGCAAATAAGATGCAGTTCTCTCGCGCCCTTCTGGGCGATGATTTCTTCAAGCCCGTCGCAAACGGCGGCGCTGTCGAGATTCTTCACCAGGACTTTGCCGCCTTCGACAGACTCCGCCTGGAATTTCTTTTCGCCGCCGATTGCAACCGGCCTGAGCGAAATGCGGAACGATTCGCCGCCGCGCCGCACCGATTGCACCAGTTTGATGAACCCGTCGCCAAGGACGCGGCGGCGGATTTCCTCCTTTAGCGCTTCGTCAAGATCGAACTTTTCCATCAGACCTCGTCTCCCAATCCGCCCCAATCAAGCTCGCCCTCGAACACCTTGCGCCACGGTCCGGTCAGCGAAAGTCCGGAAACCGAACGCCCTTCGCACTTGCCGTCGACGATAAGTTCAAATCCCTTCATGGTCTTCACCGCGACGGGGAATTCCAGACCGTAATCGAGAACGCCGATCACGGCGGAAGCCACGGCGCCGGTGCCGCACGCGCCGGTCTCGGCCTCGACCCCACGCTCGTAAGTGCGCACAATCGCCGTGCCCGGCAAGCGGTATTCAACGAAATCCACATTGGTTCCGCCCGGAGCGAACTCCGCGCTCATGCGGATGGCGCGGCCTTCGCGCTCGACATCCACCTTCGTGATGTTCTCCACGCTCACAATCTTGTGCGGCACTCCAGTCACGGCAAAGTCTTCGCCGATTTCTTTGGGATCGGGCATGCCGATACGGACGAGATTGCCGGGAAGCAGTTCTGCCGAGACAATCCCGGCCATGGTCTCGAATTTCATCGTGTCGCTCGCCGCCGCGCCGATTTCGCGGGCGAACGCCGCCACGCATCTGGCGCCATTGCCGCACATCTCGGCCTCGCTGCCGTCAGGATTGAAAAACCGCATGCGGAAGTCCGCATTGTTGGACTTCTGCACGAGGATTATCCCCTCGCAGCCGACGCCCACGCGCCGCGTCCCCATCGCGGCAATCCGGCGGTAGTCGTAGACCGGAAAAGACCCGTCGCGGTCGTCGACCATGATGAAGTCGTTGCCGGCGCCGTGCATCTTGGTGAATCTTATCTTGTTCATTGCCACCATCTCCGCGGAGGCCGCAGTTCGTCGCCGCCGTTTTCGATCACCATGTCGCCAAGGATGCGCAGCGTCTCGTCGAGCACCACATCGTTCTTTTTCTTCTGATTTCGCTTGCGCCGCGAGATAACCTTTTCTTCCATGCTTTCCTCCTCGTCCTCGTCAAGCTCGCGCAAGTCGCGGTCGTCTTTCATCATCTTGAACCGCGCGGCGTATTCAAGCGGCACGTCTTCCCTCTCGCCGATCGCCTTCATTCCCTCCACATTGGCGAGGTGCTCGCGATAGCGCACATCGCCCTTGAGCCGCTCGGCCGACTTTGCCCTGACCGCAGGAAGCAATTTCTCCGCGTTCCAGCAAATGCGGTAGCTCGCGGGCAGCACCGACGAAAACGGCAGCGCGTATGTAAGCTTGTCTTCGCCGATATTGAGCGAGTCCAAAAGCGACGGCAAATGAATGTCCGACGCCACGCCGGCGACTTGCGTCGAATTTCCGTTCACCCGGTAAAAGCGCGCGCTCGTGATTTTGATCGAGCCGTATTTCTCTGGCCCCAGGCCTTCGACCGACTGCACGGTGCCTTTGCCGTGGGTGCGCGAGTCGCCCACCACGATCGCGCGTCCGGTGTCCTGCAAGTGTCCGGCCACAATCTCCGAGGCCGAAGCCGATGCGCGGTCGACCATGACAACCATCGGTTTTCTGAACGCGACGGCATTGCCGGGAGGAATCGGCATTGCACCCACGGTGCGGGTATTCTTGATCTGCACCACCGGGCCGCTGGGAACGAAGAGTGCGCTCAGGAGAATCGCCTCCCGGAGACTGCCGCCGCCATTGCCGCGCAAGTCCAGAACAAGACCGTCCACGCCTTGCGCATTGAAGTCGGCCAGATAGCGGTTGACATCGAGAGCGCAGCTTCTGAACCCCTCTTCGCCGAGACGCTTGTCCATCGTGCCGTAGAACGACGGCAGGAAAACATAGCCCAGCTTCATCTCGCGTCCGTCCACCGTGATACGCTCCACGCGCCCGGTCGCGGCCTGATCCTCAAGCTTGATTTCGTCGCGCATGAGATCCACGAGTTTGCGCTTGGCGCCGAACGGCTCGTTCTTCGGGAGAATCTCCAGTGTCACTTTGGTTCCCTTCGGGCCGCGGATTTTCTTGATGGACTTCTTCGACGGCTGCCACATGATGTCGACGACCTCGCCTTCGTCGCCTTCGCGCACGCCGGTTATGCGGTCGCCTTCTTCAATCCTGCCGTCGCGGTCTATCGGTCCGCCGGGCATTATTTCCACGATCTTGAGCGCACCGTCATCCATGCTCAAAACCGCGCCCACTCCGCAAAGCGAGAGGTTCATCTCCATGTCGAAGTCTTCCTTCGACGCCGGGCTGAGGTAATCAGTGTGCGGATCATAGGCACGCGCCACGGCGGAGAGATAGTTTTGAAGAATCGCCTCCTCGTCCGGCTCGGCCATCACGATTGCAAATTGGCGATACTTCTTGACGAGCATTTCTTCTATCGGCTCCTCGCTCTTCGCGTCGGTCTCCTGGTTCTCTTCTCCGTCGGTCTTGCCCTTCGCGGCTTTCTCGGCGGCGTCGAGTTCGCGCGAGATTTTCGTCGCTAGCACTTCATTCTTCATCCGGCGGCGCCAAAGGTCTTCGGCCGCTTCGCGGGTCTCCGGCCACGGCGCGTCATTGCGCTTGATGCGGTAGGATTCGTCGATGGTGAAATTCCACTCGGCCTTCGCGAGCAGATTCGTCGCGAAATCGATGCGCTCGCGCATCCGCTCGAGATAGAGCGAGTAGATTTCGTAGCCGAAATTCACGTCGCCGCCGCGCAGCTCGTCGTCGATCGTCAGCTCGTGCGCCGAAAGACGGTCGAGGTCCGTCTTCAGAAACACCGAATGGTCGGAATCGTAGAAGCTCACGAGATTCGTCCATGCGCGCTGCGACATTTCGTCGTCGAGCGGATGCTGGCTTACATGATAGTAAGGGAGTTTCTGCGCGAGAATCTGGGCGATTCTGCCGTAATAGTTGAGCGGCGCGGCCACCGACGCCGCGAGAAAAAGAGAAAGAAACATTTCACTCCTCCATGAGTTTTGAAAGCCGTGCGAGTTCGATTTCCGTCAAAACCGGAACGCGCTCAGAAAGCCATTTCTTGAGCCGGGAAGAATTGAGCACGGTGACGCCGTCGAGTTCGGCGAAGCCCGGCTCGAATGTATCGCTCGCGAACACCACGACCGGAAGAACGTCTACATTCCAGCCAAATCCCTTGAACTTGCTCCTCAATTCGTTGCGTTCGCGCTGCGCCTGGCTCACTGGCGAGCGTGTAGGCAGTTTGCCGTCGACAAGAATGCAATCGTCGTCTACCGTCACCTTGCCGTTCCAGAACTTCGTCTCCACGCTGTAGATGCCGCCCGGCGAGACGACGACATGGTCTATGTGGTCGGCACCGGCCTGATAGTCGTGGAAGACCCAGCAATCTTCCGGCAATTCTTCAAGAATCGCCGCAATGCGCTCTTCGCCTTTGGCGCCCTTGAAGAAGCTCTCCACTTTCCTGAGCCCCTGTCTCGCGCACCACACGACGAGCATCGCCGCCATGGCGAGCATGAAGAGACCGGACGCCACAAAGCCGGTCATCAAGATGACGGCCAGCGCAAATCCAGACATGAATATCCACGCCATGAGCGGCCACAGCCCCATGACGACGCCTTTGACTCTCGCCCATTCTCCGGGCACGCCAACAACTTTAGCCATTTTGCGCAATCCTTTCGCAAATTGAGTCCGCGTCCAAGCCAAAGCTGCGTTCGAGTTCCCGCACCTTTCCGTGCGGCACGAACTCGTCCGGCCAGCCGAACTTCAAATCCGCCCCGATCGTCTCGCCCAGTCCGCCCGCGACGGCGGCGTTTTCGAGCGATACGATCTTCATGCCCGCATCGCGTTGCCGCGCAAGCGTCGCCGCGTCGAACGGCTTCAAATATCTTGCGTGCACGACTTCAGCGCCAATCCGCGCGGCGACCTCGTTCGCCTTGCCCAGCCAGTCGCCCGTAGCCCAAATGGCGATCTTCGCGTCATGGCCGCCTGCAAGCGGCTCAACTTTGTCCGGGCAGATTCCGCGCGGATACCTGATCGCCGTGACGCCGCCGCGCTCGAGCGCCTCCTCCAGAAGCCTGCGCAAATCCTCCGCATCCTTGGGCTGGGCGATGACGACATTGGGAATCGCCTTGAGCATTGCAAGATCGAATACCCCCTGATGCGTCACGCCGTCGGCACCTACGACTCCAGCGCGGTCGATGCCGATTATGACTGGGAGATTGGAAATCGCGAGATCGTGCATTACCTGATCCACGGCGCGCTGCAGAAACGTGGAATAGATCGCCACGACCGGGCGCATGCCGCCTGCCGCGAGACCTGCCGCAAATCCCATGAGATGTTCCTCGGCGATGCCGACATCGAAGAAGCGCGATGGAAATTCATTCGCGAAGCCTTTAAGTCCGGTGCCGTCTTTCATCGCCGCAGTGAGTGCGCAAATCCGCGCGTCTTTGCGGGCGAGCTCGCACACCGCCTCGCCAAACACGTCCGACCACGATTTCATGTTCGTCTTGTGCTCCGATGCGAACGCGCCGATGCCGTGGAACTTCGTGGGCTCGACTTCCGCAGGACGGTAGCCCTTGCCTTTCTTCGTCACGACATGCACAATGACGCTACGCTTGTCTTCCTTCGCCACCGTGAACGCGTCTTCCAGCGCGGCGAGGTCGTGGCCGTCTACGGGGCCGATGTATCGAAGCCCGAATTGCTCGAAGAAGCGGTTGGCGAGAAACAGACCTTTGATGCGGCTCTCGATTTCGTGATACACGCCGCGCAGAAAGGTAAGTTTCAATCCATGTCCCGCGCTCTCCGCCGCCTTCTTGATCCGGTTGTATCTCACCCCGGTTATGAGCCTGCCGAGGAATTTGGCGAAACTGCCGATCGGCTTGGATATGCTCATCTCATTGTCGTTGAGCACGACGATTATCTTGCACTTCGCCGCCGCGCAATTGTTGAGCGCCTCGAAACTCACGCCATTGGCCATGGAAGAATCCCCCACGACCGCGACGACATTCGGCGCCGAATGCGCCGCCGCGAGGCCCAGCGCGACCGACATCGCCATGCCGGCATGTCCCGCCACCGCCGCGTCCGCCTTCGATTCCCTTGGATTGGGGAAGCCGGAAATGCCGCCAAACTGGCGCAGCGTGTCGAATGCGCCGTCGCGCCCGGTGAGAATCTTCCACGCATACGCCTGATGCCCCACATCCCAGACGATCCGGTCCTTCTCCGGCTCGAAGACCTTCGCGAGCGCCACCGCGATCTCCACCGCGCCCAGACTGGACGCGAGATGGCCGCCGGTCTTGCCGACCACCTCGATTATGCGCTTGCGGATTTCTTCTGGGGTCTTCATTGCAGTCTAGTCGATCAATTCCAGTATCAGCAAGGGTGTGGCGTTCTGCCCGAAGCGTCCGATATATCCGGCCTGCCGGTAGCGCCGCTTGAGGATGCGCCAGAATTCCAGCTGCTCGGCCATGTCGCGCCGGTCGCACTTCGGCGGCTCGATCGCAAATGCGTAACCGGACATCGCCGCCACGCGGCAATTCGAAAGCTCCAGCAACGCAATCCATTCATCGTGCGAGAGAATGCTGAACGGACCCATCTCCAGTCCCTTGGGAACCTTGCGCCCGGTCTCGATCGCGAGATAGAGGTCTTGGGTGAGCAGCGTCTTGCCGCCCGGATCGATTGCTTCTATCCGATGCGCCGCATCCTTGAGCAGCGCGAGTTCCGGCTTGCCTTTTTTCATCGGCCAGAATCGGTCTTGCCCGTCGACCGCCCACTTCTCAAGGAGCGGATTGCCGAATGCGAGCGCAAACACGGCGAGCAGAAGAACGGGAAGCCTTTCCTTGGCGATCGCAGTCGACGCTACCGCCGCGACGACGCCCATCAATGGAACCTGATAATCTTCGTACGGGAACGGCGCGCACCATTGGATCGCCATCACGCCGAATGCCGCGGCGAAGATTGCTTTCGCCTTGCCGCCGGACGGTCTGGAAACGAAAATCGCCGCGAGTACCGCCACGGGAAGATACCAGCGCACCAGCCGCGAGAGGCTTCCCGCCGCCATTGCGGGATCGAATCCGCTGCGCGCGGCGTGATACGCCTGCGCGGCGAAGAGTCCTGCCCGCGCCGCCGGGTCGATCAAGAACGGACCGTAGACCGCCGCGAGCGCCACAACGCCGCCCGCAGCGAAAATCACCGTATTGAACTTCAGGCGGCTTTTATCGGAAACCAAAAGCGCAATTCCAACGAACGGCAGCATGAAGCCGATTGAAATCCTGACCCCCGCGCCCACTGCGAGCAAGAAACCGGCGCAGAAAAACGCCGCCCAATGTTCAAAGGTGAGACACCAGCAGGCGACGGCGATGGCGAGGGCTGCGAGCGCATACGTCTTGGGAATGGCGAGGAAGTAAAGATGGTACAGGTTGCACGCGAGGAGCAGAAACGCCGCGAGCGCACTGCCGCCAAGCCGCCGCGCCAGCAGACAGCAGAATCCAATTCCGAGAAACCCGATCGACAAATTGAAAATCCGCGCGCCCAGAATGCCGTGCGCTTTCCAGATGCCCGCGAACAGCGAATAGACATAAGGCATCACCGGGCCTTGGGTAAAGGCGAAGTCGCGATAAGGCATCTGGCCTTCCGCGACGAGATTGGCGGCATAGAGATACCATCCTTCATCCTGGTTGAGGCCGCCAAGCCCAACCGCCGCCGCGCCCAGCACGAGCGCCGCCGCCGCCGCAAGCCAGACGCAAAGGCGATGCTTATCCTTCACTCGCGAGATCCTTCCGGCTGCGCGCCTTCAAAAAGATCCTGAGCGGCGCACCCTCGAGCCCGAACCGCGCACGGATGTTCTTCTCTATATAGGAAAGATACGCCGGAGTGACAAGCTTGGGATCGTTCACGAAAAGCCTTATCGTCTGAGGATTCGTCGAAACCTGAAGCCCGTAATAGATCTTGAGCCGCTTGCCCTTGATCATCGGCGAGAGCGTCTTTTTCGCCGCCACCGTCAAGACGCGGTTCAGCATCCCCGTGGGGAGTTTCAGACACGCATTGCCCGCCGCGGTATCGATCGCCGCGACCGTCCGGCGGATGTTGTAGCCGGACTTGTTCGAGCAGAACACCACCGGCGCGAAAGCGAGAAACGGCATCATCGTCCTCAGCGCTTCGGTGGCCTTGGTCTCGGTTATGCCCTCTTCCTGCGCGAGATCCCATTTGTTCATCATGACGACGCAAGCGCGATTGGCGTCGAGAATCTTGCCCGCGATGCGCTTGTCCTGCATCGTGGGGCCGAGCACCGGATCGAGCACGAGAATCACGACATCCGCCTCCTTGATCGCCTCCTCGCTGCGGAAAAGCGAAAAGTTGTCGACCGAAGTCTTGGACATCTTGGTGTGCGGTTTCATGCCTGCGGTATCGACGAGCATATACTTGCGCGCTTCCGGTCCCGTGCCGATCTGGAACGGGACTTCAACCGCGTCGCGGGTCGTGCCGGGGATTTCCGAGACGATGACGCGCGGCGCGTTCAAGAGCCGGTTGATGTAAGAGCTTTTTCCTGCGTTCGGCCGCCCGACGATCGCCACGCGCAGCGGCCGCGCCGATTCTTCCTCGGCCTCCGCCGCCGGAAGCTTCGCGGCGATGGCGCCCAGAAGCTCCTGGACGCCGCGTCCATGCTCGGCACTGACCGCAAAAACCGGCAGTCCGAACCGCTCGAATTCCGCCGCCCGATAGTCGTCGTCCGCAGTATCGCACTTGTTCGCCGCAATCATGCAGGGAACGCCAGACTCGCGCACGCGCACAATCACCTCTTCGTCGAGCGGCGTTATTCCCTCGCGCGCATCCACCACAATCGCGCACACCGCGGAATCCTCCACCGCCAGCGCGGCTTGCGAGCGCGTCTCGTCGTCAAGCGGATCGCGCGTGACCTGCCGGTCGAAGGCGATGCCGCCGGTATCGACGAGCATCACCCGCCGCCCGGCGAACTCCACCTCCCGCGTCACCCGGTCGCGCGTCACGCCCGGCTGATCGAACACGATCGCCACGCGCTTGCGCGCAATGCGGTTGAACAATGCGCTCTTCCCGGTGTTGGGCCGCCCGACTAGTGAGACTACGTTCATCCTATCTGACTATCGCCTTGCGGGCTTCGGCGAGATCCTTGAATTCCCCGGCCGCGACCATCTGCACGATCAAGTTGCCGATCGCCGTCCCTTCGGTCGGTCCCGCGATAACCTCCAGCCCCGTCGCCTCGCCGGTCAGCGCGTTGAGATACTTGTCCTTGCTGCCGCCGCCGACGATGTTGATGGATGTGTACTCCACACCCGTAATCGCGCTCATCGCCTTGATTGCGTCCGCATAGCACTTCGCTAGCGATTTGTATACGCAGCGCATGAGCTCGCCCACCGTCTCCGGTGTTCTGCCGCTCTCGCCAGCCGCCGCGATCACCTCCCCGATCATCGAGGCGGGATTCAGAAACCGCTGCGAATTCGCGTCCACCAGCGCCGTGTCCGCCGCCGCCTTCGCCGCCTGCTCCAGATCCATGAAGGAGTATTCCCGGCCTTCCTGCCAATCCGTCAGCCGCTTGAGCGCCGCCGCCGTCGCCTCGCCGGAACTGCCTTCGACGTATTTGACGCCGTTCAATTCTCTCCGGATCGACTGGATCATCCACAGCCCCATGATGTTCTTGAGGTAGCGATAGCGTCCCCAGGCGCCGCCCTCGTTCGTGAAATTCGCCTTGCAGCTTTCCGCGGTCGTGATTGGCTTCATCATCTCCACGCCCAAAAGCGACCATGTGCCGCTGGAGAGATACACCGCCTTGTCGTCGCGCGCCGGTACCGCGAGATACGCAGAACCCGTGTCGTGCATCGCAGGCAGAACCACTTTCACGCCCTTGTATTCGCCCACCGTCGCGCCCGACATCGCCAGCGGCTTGAAGATGCGCACGGGGAGACCCAGCTTTTCGATAAGCTCCAGATCCCACGTCTTCTTCTCCGCATCGAGCAGCGAAGTCGTGGATGCGTGGGTATATTCGGGAACCATCTTCCCGGTGAGCCGGAAGTTGATGTATTCGGGAACCGAAAGATACCAGTCGGCCTTTTCGAGCTGCTCCGGGTGCTCCTTCTTCAGCGCCCACAGCTGGTAAATCGTATTGTAGCTCGTCTTCTGTATGCCAGTGCGGCGATAGAGCTCCTCGAATCCCATGACCTGGGACTCGATCTCCTCGGCCGCACCCGCCGTGCGCGCGTCGCGATACGCCACCGCGTCGGAAACGAGATTGCCCGCATTGTCCACCAGCACGAAATCCACGCCCCAGGTGTCGAGTCCGATCGACTCGATCTCCGGCTCCTTCGCGAGTGCCGCGTCAATGCCTTCCTTCACCGAGGCGACGAGCTTTTCGATATCCCAGCAGTCATGCCCGTCTTTGCGCACCTGCCCGTTCACGAAACGGAAGACTTCCTCGAGCTCGATCTTCCCGTTCTCCACGCGCCCGACGATATGGCGTCCGCTCGACGCCCCGATATCGATGGCCAGATATTTCTTCATCGTCTCCTCATTATCTCTTTCCGCATCACGCGACGGCGATCAAAAACGCCAGCAAAACCAAAACCACTGCCAGCAGTTTGCGCCACAGCGCGACTTTCTCCGTCGGCGTCGTCGCGCCTTGATCCCGGCGCAGGATTCTGTTTATCCCGCGCAGCGCGAGCGGCACGCGCCCTTTGGGCGTGACGAGCGCCGCCGCGACGAGCACCAGACCCATCGTGACGACGATCGCCGCGAGCTCAGCCCGCTCAGCCATTCCTGGCTTCGAACTCCTTCATGAACTTGACGAGCGCGTCCACGCCTTCCATCGGGAATGCGTTGTAGACCGTCGCGCGGATTCCGCCCACGGAGCGATGCCCCTTGAGCGAGCTCATCCCGAGCGCCTTGGCTTCGTCGAGGAACTTCTTCTCGAGTTCTTCGGTCGCGAGGCGGAAAGTGATGTTCATGTCGGAACGGAATTCCTTCTTCGCCGTGCCGCGCCAGAATTCCGACGAGTCGATCACGTCGTAGATCTTCTTGGCCTTCTCGATGTTGAGCTTGAAGAGGTTCTCCTTGCCCATCTTCTTGATCCACTGCATCACGAGCCCGAAGATATAGATCGAGTACGTGGGCGGCGTGTTGAACATCGAATTGTTGTCGGCGTGGGTGCGGTACTGCAGCATCACGGGAATCTGCTCGTTGCCCTTGGCGACAAGCTCCTTCTTGATCGCGACGACCGCCATGCCAGCAGGCCCGAGATTCTTCTGGGCTCCGGCGTAGAACATGTCGAACTTCGTGTAGTCGCGCTCGCAGGAGAGGATGTCGGAACTCATGTCGCCGATCAGCGGGACGCCCGGCAGCGCTGCGGGAATCGTCTTGAACTGCGCGCCGGAAATCGTCTCGTTAGTGCAGATGTGCGCATACGCCGCGCCCTCGTTCCACTTGAGTTCGTCCTGAGTTGGCATGCGCGTGGGAATGTCCTTCGCGCAGTTGGCGACCTCGTTCGCCGTCGCGCCGCGGAGCGCCGCCACCTTCCTCGCCTCCTTCAAGGCCTTGCCCGACCAGGTGCCCTGGTTCGTGTAGTCCGCGCTCATGCCCGCGCCGAGGAAATTCATCGGGATCATCGCGAACTGCATCGAGCCGCCGCCCTGGATGAAGAGCACGTCGTAATCGTCGCCGATTCCGGTAAGCTCCTTGAAATCCGCGATCGCCCGATCGTGGATTACGGGATAGTCCTTGCCGCGATGCGACATTTCCATCACGCTCATGCCCGCGCCCTTGTAGTCGATCATGTCGGCCTGGGCGGCCTCGAGCACTTCCAGAGGCAAGGTCGCAGGACCTGCCGAAAAGTTGAACACCCTGTTCATTTCGTTTGTTTCCTTTCGTCGATTAGACTTGAAAGATTCATTGCATGCGATCCCTTGAGGAGCACTTCTCCGCTCGAGATCAAATCGAGTTCCGCGAGCGCGAACTGCCGCCCCACGGTCACGACCTTGAGCCCCTTGGCGTAGGCGTATTCCAAGACTTCGCGGTGCAGTTCGCGGCTGCGCGGCCCGAGTTCGCCCATGTCGCCCAACACGGCGACCTTGCCGCCGAATGCGTCGATCGCCGCCTTCATGCTGTCCGGATTGGCGTTGTAGGAATCGTCGATGTATACGACCTCGCCGATCTTCGTCTTGCGCCATCTCGCGCCAGGGAGCGCGAACTTCTCCAGCCGCTCCGCCGCCTCCTCAAGCCCCACGCCCAGTTCTTCGGCCACCGTCCAGGCGAGCATCATGTTCGAACGCGAATGCGCCCCCGGCAAAGGACAGACGAGTCCGCGCGTCGATGATGTATCGACCTTGAACAGCCGCGCCGCACTCATCTTCTCGAGCGTCTCGAGTTCGTTGCAGTCCGCTGCGACCACATTGAACTCCTTCGTCCGCGAAAACAGCACTCCCTTTTCCTCCGCGATGCCGCGCTGCGTCTTGAAGAACTCCAGGTGCGCCGTGCCGATCGATGCGATCACGCCGATGTCCGGCTCGGCGATGTCGCACAAGGCGGCGATTTCGCCCGGATGGTTCGTGCCCATCTCCACGACGATGTAGCGCGAAGAGCGCGGCGCGTTGAGGAGCGTCAGCGGCAGCCCCAGATGGTTGTTGAAATTCCCCTCGGTGCCGTAGCAGCGCAGGAACGTCTTCAGGAATTCCTTGACCGTCGTCTTGCCGGCGCTTCCGGTCACCGCGATCACCTTGGCGCCGAGTTCGCGCCGGTATTCGCGGGCGGCGGCCTGCAGCTCTTCGACGCCGTCGATTATCCGCACCGCGCCGCGCGCTTTTGCGTCGGCGATGAAATCATGGCCGTCGACACGCTCGCCCTTCACGGCGACGAATGTGTCGCCGGGCTTCACCGCGCGACTGTCGAGCGTAAACACCTTACGCGACTCCCCTCTGCGAATTGCGGTAGAACGCCACCAGGCGCTTCACCTCATCGAACGGCTCGACGTCGTTCTCCACGCGGTCCAGAGCCTGCGAGCGGTTGAGGTTGTCGCGGTAGAGGAAGCGGTGCGCCTCCTTGAGCGCATGGATGACTTCGCGCTTGAAGCCGCGGCGCGTAAGCCCCACCACATTCGGACCGATCACCTTCATCGAGCCGTCCTGCATGTCGCAAAGCATGTATGGCGGAATGTCCTGACGGATCTTCGCGAGCCCGCCGACCATCGCGTGCGTCCCCACCGTGCAGAACTGGTGCGACCCGGCAAGACCGCCGATGATGACATAGTCCTGCAGATGCACATCGCCGGCGAGCTGCACCGAATTCGAGCAGATGCAGTGATTGCCCATCACCACGCCATGCGCCGCATGGCAGTAGCACATGAACAGACAATCGCTGCCGATGATCGTCTTCTCGCCGTCCGCAGTGCCAGAATGCACGGTCGCGCATTCGCGGATCACCGTCCTGTCGCCAATCTCCACAAAACTCGTCGAGCCCTCGGTGTACTTCAAATCCTGCGTCTTCATCCCGATCATCGCATACGGGAAAATCTGGCACATCGACCCGATCGTCGTGTGGCCTTCGATTATCGCGCCCTGCTTGACGATCGTGCCGTCGCCGATTTTCACGTTTTTGCCGACGAACGCATAAGGCCCGATATCCACATCCGCGCCCAGGATCGCGCCGTCTTCGACTATCGCCGTACGATGTATGGCCATTTTATCCCTTTCCTAGAGGTGTTTGGGTATGAGATAGGCCGACAGCGCAATGCACGCGCCGACCGGAATGAAAATCAGAAACTCCGGATGGATCTTGTAGTTGTGCTGCAGGCTCAGCATCAAAATCACCACGAGATAATACCCCAGCGCCACCGCGAGGCTTATCGCCATGCCTACCGAACTTTCCTTGCGCTGCGCCTTGATCCCCAGCGGCACGCCCACCAGCACGAAACAAAGCGATGCGCAGGCAAACACTATCCGCTTGGAAAACTCCGTCTTGAAGTCCGAGAGATCCTCGCGTATGGCCTTGATTATCGCCTCTTTGCCCTCTTCGTTGGAGTGCCGCCGCACGTCCGAAACCGCCTCCGACCGCTTGCGCATTTCGTCAAGCATCTCGAAGAAGCGGAAGTCCTTCTCTTTCTTGTTGTATTTCGCGTCCTTGAGCGCGTCCTTGATGTAGTACTGGAAGCGGTTGGCGCGCGCCATCGTCGGGTGCTCGGCATCGAGCGGATCCACCGTCATGTTGTAGAGATCCAGACTCACGTCGCGCCCTTCGCTCGTCACCATCGCCTTCGATGCCACGATCATGCGGTCCACCGCCTTGCTGGAGTAGTCCATCACCACGAGATCGTAGAGCCAATTGCCCTCTTTGGAGCCGAAGTAGATTTTGACCTTGGGGAATTCGTCGATCACCCGTCCGGGCTCGAGCACCTCAAGCCCCGTCCCCACCGAAACCTTGGTCTTGAGCGAACGCCTGATCTCGTGGCCGCGCGGCACGATTTCGTTGTTGATGACGACGCCGAGCAAGGTGCAGAACAAGGCGAACGCCACCGGCCACTTCATGATCCCCAGCACGTTCACGCCGCACGAGCGCATCGCCGCGATTTCGCTGTCGGCGCTCATGCGCGAGAAAACGAGCACGCTCGAAACGAGTATCGCCAGCGGCATCGTCCATTGCAGCGTCTCGGGGAAGCTCACCGCCGCGAATTCGCCCACCAGCGTCATCGGCACGCCATCGAGTATGAACCCGACGATCTGCACCAAAAGCCCGATCGTCAAGACGAACGTCAAAACGAGGAACGCCAGCGCAAAGCTGGAGAGAAACGACCCGAAGACGTATCTGTCAAGCGTTTTCAATTGCCGCCTTCGATTCCTGTTTCCGCGACCTTCAGCAGGAAGTGGTTTTTCTTGCCGCTTTTGAGCACCGCGAGGCGTCCGTCGACGAGGTCGGTCTCCGCGAAGACGCGGCTTTCGTCAATCTTGGCGCCATTGAGGGAAAGCCCGCCCTGCCTGGCCATGCGCCGCGCTTCGCCGTTGGAAGCGAACATGCCCGCCTTCGCCGCCACGGAAAAAACGCTTTGGCCGACGATCCCGTCCTTCGCGAGCGACGCGCTCTTGACATCCTTGAAAATCGCCTCGAGTTCGTCCGCGCTCAAATTCCCGGCTTCCGGTTCGCCGCCCCTCTGGCTGCGCGCCCCGAACAATGCCGCCGTCGCCTCCTGCGCCTTCTTCAGCCCCTCCTCGCCGTGCACCAGCCGCGTCAATTCCTCCGCAAGCGCCTTTTGCGGAATTCGCGCCTCGGGCTTTTCCCGCATCTGCCGCTCGAGCTCCGCGATCTCGTCCAGAGAACGCATCGAAAACACCTTCAAATAGCGGATCACGTCGGCATCCGCCGCCCTGAGGAAATACTGGTACCAATCGTAGACGCTCGTCATCTCGCCGTTCATGAAGAGCGCGTTGCCTTCGCTCTTGCCGAACTTCCGTCCGCTCGAATCAAGCAGAAGCGGGAAGGTAAGGCCATGCGCCGCCTTGCCGCGCATCTTGCGCACGAGGTCGGTGCCGGCCGTGATGTTGCCCCACTGGTCGGCTCCGCCAACTTCCATCGTGCACCCGAAATTGTCGTAGAGATGCAGAAAATCGTTGCCTTGGAGGATCTGATAGCTGAATTCCGTGAAGGTAAGCGCACCCTCGCTCGCCTCGAGGCGCTTTTTCACGCTCTCCTTCGCGAGCATTTGCGGCACGCGGAAATTCACCGCGATATCGCGCAGGAATTCAATCGCGCTCATCGACTTGTACCAGTCGTAGTTATCCACCATGATCGCGGCGTTCGGACCGTCGAAATCGAGGATTTTCGCGAGATTTTCGCGGATTCCGCGCTTATTCTCCTCCACCTGCTCCACCGTGAGCATGTTGCGCTCCGCGCTCTTGCCGCTGGGGTCGCCGATAAGCCCGGTCGCGCCGCCGACAAGCGCGATCACCTTGTGCCCCGCAAGCTGAAAACGGCGCAAAACCATGATCGACACCAGATTGCCCGCCTGCAACGATCTGGCGCTGGGATCGAACCCGCAATATACGGTCTGCGGGGTCTTCAAGGCCTCGCCGATATTATCGTCGGTGAGAGCCTCAACGAGCCCTCGCGCCCGCAATTCTTCCAATAAGTTCATATTAGGTAAAATTATACCAAAAATTCAGGGAAAAAGCAATAATAAACCGCTCAAATTCGGCAAGGCGGCAGTCGCATGGCGGCCGCCCCCGCGACCGCCGGTAAAACGCGACAATCCCATTGCGCCGCAGATGCGGCTGGACTTGGTAGTCTAGAAGGCTGCACTTCGTAGTCTAGGAGACTGGACTACGAAGTAAAGAAGGCTGGACTTGGTAGTCCAGATGGATTTACTAGGCAGTCCAGGTGTCTAGACTGCTAGTCGCGCCGCGGCTTTGATGAAACAAAAAAGAACCGGAGCGACCAGACTAAAATAAGCAAATAGCCGAGAAGTTCCAGTGATTCTTCAACAAAACGTTTGCAAAACTGGATGGTATCGCCAGCGCCGAACGCCCGCCAAAGCATCTTGTAGCCGATCATGCGCGAGAAAAACAAGATAATCAACAGGCCGATCGCAAGTTCGGCAAAATTGGCGCTGGAGGAGATTTTCTCCAGACCGGAGATGGCGGCATTGCGACGAAAATAAGCATAAAAAGCGCAAAAACCGTCAGAATTCCCACTGGAATCGTCCAAAATCCGTGAAATATGCAATCGAGCGTCGCATCCTGCTCGCGAATTGCCATATCGAGAAAAAGGATCGCCGCAAGCATCAAACCGGCGTCATTTTCCCGATCGCGCACCGCCGCGGCAAGCAATATGAGGCCGGACGATAAAATGGCGGCAAACTGGCACCATTCGACGAGGCAGGATTCCGAGCACCTTTGCCTTAAAACGATGACATCAAGGAAAATCACGGCAACTGCGACCGCAAAGGCGGCAAATTCCGGCAGTATTTTCGCCGCCGCACACAAAAATCGGATTGATGGTTCCTTTGCCTGCGTCATTGCGCCAGGAGCGAAAGGAATTCCTCGCGCACTTTGGCGTCGGACCGGAAAGTTCCGAGCACGGCGGAAGTGGTCATTTCGCTGTTCTGCTTTTCCACGCCGCGCATCATCATGCAGAGGTGCTTGGCGCGGATCACCACCCCCACGCCTTCGGCGCCGGTTTCAGCCATCACCGCGGCGGCGATTTCTTCGGTCATGCGCTCCTGTATCTGGAGACGCCGGGCATACATGTCGACAATGCGCGCGAGTTTGCTGACGCCCAGCACCTTGCCGGCGGAGATGTAGCCGATCGCGCATTTGCCGTAAAACGGCAGCATGTGGTGTTCGCAAAGGGAATAAAGCTCGATATCCTTCAAGATCACCATGTGGTTGGTGCCGCTCTTGAAGTGGGCGCCATTTACGACCTTCTTGAGGTTCTGGCGGTATCCGCGGGTAAGGAAAGCAAGCGATTTGGCGACGCGATCCGGGGTTTTCTTCAGCCCCTCGCGCTCCGGATCTTCGCCAAGTTCCACGATAAGTTCGCGGACAAGGGCGGCGATTTTCTTCTGGTCAGGTTCTTTTTGCATCGGCAATTCTCCTTGCGAGGGCGGGCAATTCCGGATCGCGTGCGCCGCAAGTGGCATACGCGCCATACTCGTGCGCCTTGGCCCACTCGAACGCCTCGTCCAAAGAGCCAATCGTTTCCGCGCGACCGACGAGCCGCACGAGGTCGATATTGTTCACATCGCGTTTGGTGGTGCCGCCGGCGTCGTAGACCGGCAAGACCAGCAATTTGTCGACCGCCCTGAGCGTCTCGTTGAACATAGCGGCCAGGCCCTCCAGCATCTTGCGCAGCGGCGCATAGCCGTGCGGACGCCAGATAACGCAAACTCCGTCTTCATGCTCGCCCTGGATGGTCGTAAGCATCGCCCGGAGTTTTTCGGGGTTGTGGGCATAATCGTCGTAAACCCTGTCGCCGTGACGCTGCAACCGGCGCTCCACTCCGCCAAAAGTCAAAAGCGCCGCCTTGGCTTTCTCCGCATCGCACCCCAAGGCGACGGCCATCTTGAAAGCGAGATAGGCGTTATTGCGGTTGTGCCGACCGGGAACGCTCGTGTCCATCTCGCCGAAATCCCTGCGCCCGTCGACCACCGGACCTCTGACCCCGGCGACGAACGCATCGAAAACCTCGTCCATCTCCTCTTTGGAATAGTGGTCTGCGCTCGCATTGGTGATAATCGCCGCATACGGCGAAAACGCGGTCAGCGACTTGTCGCTTTCGTCGACTTCCGCCACGGCGAGTTCGCCCTTCCCCGGACGCACCGCGCCGCGCCAGCCGGGAACATTGGCGCCATTTACGCAAAAAGGATCCAGCCCGCATTCGGCCAGCACATGGCCAAGCATCGCCGTGACCGTGGACTTGCCGCAGGTTCCGGCCACCGCGACCAGGCGATGGTCCGACAGCACTTCCGCCAAGGCCCGTGCGCGATGGGTAATCTCGATTCCCGAATCCTGGGCCTTGGCGATGCCGGGATTCGTCTGCTCGATGGCGGTGGAGACGATCACCTCTTCGGTGGCACCGTCGATTCCGCTGCCGTCGTCCGGGAAGCATTTGATCCCGAGCGACTCCAGAAATTTGATATTGGGGGTGGACAGGTCTCGGTCGGCGCCGGTCACCTCATGGCCCTTTTCCATGAGGGCGACCGCCAGTGCGGACATTCCGACGCCGCCGATTCCTATCAGGTGCCGCTTCACGGCAGGGTTGTTCAGGCCTTTGCGTCAAGCTCGGCCATGGCCGCCTTGCGCGAAAGCTTGATGCGGCCGCGATCGTCGACGTCAAGGCACTTGACCTTGATCTTGTCGCCAACCTTGCAGACGCCGTCCATCGACTTCAGGAACTTGTCGGAGAACTCGCTGATGTGGCAAAGTCCGTCGAGTCCGGGCAGAATCTGCACGAACGCGCCGAATTCCTTGATGCCGGTCACCGTGCCTTCGTAGATCTTGCCGGGCTCGGCGACCGCGCTCACCGCGCCAACCGCCTCCTTGGCGGCGTTCATCGATTCGAGCGAAGTGGCGAAGATCGAAACCTTGCCGTCGTCGTCGATGTCGATCTGGGCGCCGGTCGTCTCCACGATCGCGCGGATGTTCGACCCGCCGGGGCCGATGAGCGCACCGATCTTGTCGACGGGAATCTGCATTTCCTCGATCCGCGGCGCATACTTGTTGAGCTCGGCGCGCGGAGCGGGGATTACCGTCTCCATGAAGTCGATGATCTTGAGGCGGGCGTCGTGGGCGGCTTTGACCGCGCCTTCCACGAGATCCCACGTAAGACCGCGGAGCTTGAGGTCAACCTGGAAGCCGGTGATGCCCTTGCGGGTGCCGCCAACCTTGAAGTCCATGTCGCCGCAGTGATCCTCCGCGCCGAGAATATCGGTCACGAGCACCTTCTGGCTCTGGTCCGCATTGGTGAAAAGACCGATCGAAATGCCAGCCACCGTGCGCTTCAGAGGAACGCCGGCGTCCATGAGCGCGAGACAGCCGTTGCAGATCGAAGCCATCGACGACGAACCGTTCGACCCCATGATCTCGGAGACCACGCGGATCGAATACGGGAAATCATCGGGGAGCACCTCCGCGATGGAACGCTCGGCGAGCGCACCATGGCCGATCTCGCGACGGCCGGTGGAACCGAGACGGCCCACTTCGCCCGTGCAGTAGGGCGGGAAGTTGTAGTGGAGCATGAAGCGCTTGGACGGATCGCCGCCGGTGACGCTGTCCAGTTCCTGCGCATCCTTCTTGGTGCCGAGCGTGACGGTCGCGAACGACTGGGTCTCGCCGCGCGAGAAGATGGCGCTGCCGTGCAGACGCGGCAGGACGCCCACCTGCGCTGACAAAGGACGGATCTCGTGCTGGGCGCGGCCGTCGATGCGCAGCCCCTTCTCAAGCACGTTCTTGCGCACGGTCTCGATCTCGAGCGCATCGAAGAGATGCACGAAACCGACCGCATCTACTTCCGGCCACTTCTCGGAAACCTTCTTGAGAAGATCCTCCTTGATCGCCGAAACCTTGCCCTGACGCTCGAGCTTGCCCTTGATGAGCAATGCCGCCGCGAGCGCTTCGCCGCCTTCCTGGCGCATGAAGTCCATCTTGTCGGCCGGCTGCGGAACATCCTTGATGTCCTTGTCGGGCAGACCGAGCGCACGGCGCATCTCGATCTGGAGATCGATTATCTTCTCGACTTCCTCATGGGCGC
>DFFF01000024.1:0-72913 GCA_002369235.1 Verrucomicrobia bacterium UBA3783 | reverse complement strand
ACTTCCTCATGGGCGCGCTTGAGCGCCGCGATGAAATCCTCGTCGCTGATTTCCGCCGCCGAACCCTCCATCATGAGGAACTTGCCGCGGAGACCGGCGTAAAGAAGATCGATGTCGCTCTTGGCCTTCTGCTCGTGCGTGGGATTGATCACCCACTCGCCGTCCACGCGGCCGATGCGCACGCAGCCAATCGGACCCATGAACGGAATCTCGGAGATGTGGAGCGCCGCCGAAGCCGCGTTCACCGCAAGGAAGTCCGCCTCGCGCGTCCCGTCGCACTGGATAAGCGTGGAATTGACCTGGACGTCGTTGTAATAGCCGTCAGGGAAGAGCGGACGGATCGGACGGTCGCACATGCGCGCCGTGAGAATCTCCTTGCTCGTGGGGCGCGCCTCGCGCTTGAAGAAGCCGCCAGGGAACTTGCCCGCCGCGTAGAACTTCTCGCGATACTCGCACTGCAGAGGGAAGAAATCGATCCCTTCGCGCGGAGTATCGGTATTCGTCACCGCCGTAAAGACGGTGTTGTCGCCGTAACTCACGGTGACCGCTCCCGCCGCCTGCCGCGCCAGGAGCCCGGTCTCGATCACGAGGTCCGTCCCCGCAATGTCGACCTTGAACTGCTTTGTGTTTTCCATTTACTTTTTCTTGTTTACTGTTTGTAAACTCTTTTAGCGGCGGAGACCGAGCTTCTTGATGAGCTCCTTGTAGCTCTCCTCGTTCTCGCGCTTGAGATACGCAAGAAGATTGCGGCGGTTCTGGACCTTACGCAGAAGCCCGTAGCGCGAGCTGTGGTCCTTGTGGTTCGCCTTGAGGTGGGCGGTAAGCGCCTCGATCTCCTTCGTGAGAATCGCAATCTGGACCTCGCTCGATCCCGTGTCGTTCTCGTGGCGCTGGAACTCGGCCTTGATGGCAGACTTGTCGATGTTCATCTTTATTCTTCTTTCTTATATGACCGCAAACCGGGAAGCCGGGAACCCCAACCTCCAACGACGGAATGCAGAATTGTGGGGAATTATACCAAAAATCGGGCAAAACCGCAAGCGCTTTTTATAAAATCCGGGAATTTGGCCACCCGCCAAAGTGATTGTCCGCAGCGCACTGCCATTTAATTGGCAAGTTGCGCTAAATTGCAAGCTCTACGGTCAGGACATTGCGGTCTGAACGCCGGTTGTACGCGATTGCCGCGGCCATGCGCTTTACCATCATAATCCCAAGTCCGCCAATGGCGCGGTCGCTCGCCGGGAGGGTGGTATCGGGGTCGGTGTGCGCAAGCGGATCGAACGCCTTGCCGTCGTCAGCGAAGGTCATTTTCACGCGCCTCAGATCGTGGAGCAACTCCAATTCCATCTCGAAATGCGAGGCACAGGAATGCTTGACGACATTCGAGGCGATTTCATCGAGCACGATGTGCATTTTTGCCGATTCCGCGCCATTTACGCATCCAAGCCTTTCGATTGTCGCATCCAAGAAGGCGGAAGCCTCGGCGATGCCTTGCTGCGTGGGCGCGAAACGGCGGGCATATTTAGAGCCGTTGTAGCGCAAGATAAGCTGCGTGCAGTCGTCGGCCTGCTCGACATCAAGCGCATGAGCCTTGATACAAGCCAACACGGCGCCGAGAATCGGCGATTTGGAGTCTTGGAAGAATAGCGGAGTACCGGCGGCAAGCAAGCCGTTGATCGCATCCGCGAGCCGCTCTTCGCCGAAGAGCACATTCCCCCGGTCGGGCTGCTCGGTTATGCCGTCGGTGTAAAGATAAAGGGCGTCGCCCGGCTTGAGCGCGAGCGTTTCGCTCTTGTATTCGATGCCCGGCATAACGCCCAGCACCACCCCCGGCTGGCTGCGGAAGTAACTGGCATGGCACCCGCCGGTCTCGCCGGACGAGGAAATCAACAGCGGCGGATTGTGTCCGGCGTTTACATAAGTGACGATTCCGGAATCAAGATCTATCTCCCCGATCCAGGCAGTGACAAACATGTTGGCGCCATTGTCGCGGCTCAAAACCTCGTTCGCCTCAGTCACAACCTCCGCCAGCGGCTTGCCGGTCTGGGCAATCCCTTTGATCGAGGCCTTGGCGCGCATCATGAACAGCGCGGCGGGAATACCCTTGCCGCTTACATCGGCGACAAGGAATGTCACCTTTTTCTGGCCGGAGAAATAGAAGTCGTAGAAATCGCCGCCGACATCCTTCGCCGTCAGCATAGAGGCGAAGATATCGATCCTGTGTTCACCGGGAAACGGAGGAAAGGTGCGCGGAATGGCGCTTTCCTGAATCTCGGACGCCATGGCCATCTCTTTGGCGACCTGGGCGGCGATCTGACCGCGGACATAGCTCGCGATAACAATACCCACGAGGAACGCGGCGAGAACAAGCGCCATGCCGTTGAGGAACGCCGATGTCGCAACGAGCACGCGGCGTTCGACTATCGCCGTCTTCTTGGGGATTGCGATGTATACAGGGAAGCCTTCTATCGCGCGCGTCTGGCAATAGAAATCCTCGCCCGGATCCCGCCACTGCCCGCCCTCGCCGCCATTTTCGGGATGGGAGATTATGGTGCCTTTGGAGGTTGTTATGTAAATGCCGCCGTCGTCGCCGCTCACATGCCAGCCGTGCGTAAGCCCCGTGACGGCGGTGCGGGCGAGATTCTGCAAAGACTTCGGGCTGCATCCGATCTGCAAAAATCCGCCATCGGGAATCCATACCCCGACATATTTCACCATCTCGCCGCGGAGCGAGTTGGGCAAAAGCGGCTGGGTCAATTCGGATTTTTCGGTAAGGAGCGCGACGAACTCGTGCGCCTGGCCTTCGTCTTTCACGAAATCGAGCGCCCCTACTTCCTCGCGGCGCGCAGAGTGCGTCAGCATCCCTTTGGCATCGGCCACGCATATCTCGTCCACGCCCAGTTCATCCGCGAGCACCCGCAGCTGGCGCGATGATTCGTCGGGATCGTTCCACCACGCTTTCGTGCGCATCGTGTAGAGCCTGTCGCGCACGGTCATCGCCTGGCGGATGAGACGCTGATCAACCTTCTCGCGGATTTTCACTTCCACGTCATCGAACACGTTTTCGACCAGCCGGTCCATTTCGTTGCGGCTCATGTTCTCGTGCAACAGCCAAGTAAGCACCATCGACGCCGCAAACGCGACGAGAACGGCCACAATCAGCCGCCATACCAATTTCTTCTGTGCGGACATTTTCATCGCTTGATCCTCTTGCCTGAATGACGTCTAGTGCCGCGGGCGGAAATCCGGCGCAATATCGCATTGTCCAACGCCGCCTTCAACGCGCTGTTGCCCTTGGCGATCGCTATCCCGAAATTTTCGCGCGTCTCAAGCGGCGAAAATACAAATTCACCGCCGGATTCCTCCGCCGTGATGCGGACGGAACAGCTGTCGTAGAAAACCGCATCGAGCTTCCCTGCGCGAAGATCGTCAACCGCACTCCCGTAAACATCATACCTCACCGGATCGACGCCATGCGCAACGAGATAGAAGTCGTAGGTCGAGGCATCCATCGTGCCGATGCGAAAGCGCCTGATATTCTTGCCCAAAGACGGCATCGCCTCCGAAGCGCGATAAAGGAACATGCCGCCTTCGGTCGTATAAGGGATGGTGAAATCTACAGTCTGCCGCCGACCGTCGGTAATCGTAATCCCAGACGCCGCCATGTCCGCATGGCCATCGCTGACCATCGGCAAAAGTTCCGGAAATGTTTCTTTTCGCACCTCGAGCGTGCACCCCAGACTTTCGGCGGCTTCGCGCGCGATCTCGATTTCGGTACCGACAATCTCTCCGGTCGTTTCGTCGATATACGACAATGGCGGCGTACTGCCGGTAGTCACAAGCACCAATGCCGCCGCCAAAAAATTCATTTTCCGCTCCTTGCCGCTATTGCTTCGTCAAGCGCGACTTTGAGGGCGCGGTCTCCCTTTTGCACCGCGAAGGCGATGTTCTCGCGAAATTCCATCCGCGAACACGAAAGTTCCCCGCCCGATTCGCCGGCGGAAATGCGCACCGCGCTGCTGACATAGAAGACGGCATCCACAATCCCGGCCTTGAGATCCGCCACCGCGGCAGAATACGATTCGTAGCGAATCGGGTCGATGTCATGGGCGACGAGATAAAAATCGTAGGTGCACGCCTCCGCCGTGGCCACCTTGATCAACTCTGCCGATGCGATCGTCGGCATCGGATCTCCAGAGCGATACAAAAACATGCCGCCTTCGCAGCTGCTGGGAATCGAAAAGTCCACCGTCTTCTGCCGCCCTTCGGTGATTGTTATCCCCGCGGCCATGTCCGCACGTCCTTCGCTTACGGCTGGCAGAAGCTCCGAAAACTCGGCTTTGCGCACTTCAAGCGTGCGGCCAAGCTTTTCCGCGGCCTCGTGCGCGATCTCAATCTCCAGCCCTGCCACCTCTCCGTTCTGCTCGTCTACATACGCAAACGGCGGGGTTTCCGCTGCTGTCAGCAACACGAGCGGCGGCAGTTCCGACGCCATGAGAGCCTGACAAGTGAAAAGCCAAGCAAGGATGAAGGATCGCGCCGCCATCGGATGCGCTTTACTCGATCGTGAAGATGGAGCTCATCCCGGTCATGTCAAGCACGTTCCTGACCATCGTGTTGGGACTCTTCACCGTCATCTTGCCGCCAGCGGCCATCATCGCCTTCTGCGCCGTCATAAGAACGCGCAGACCGGCCGACGAAATATACTCCACCGCCGCGAAGTCGAACACGATTTCATTCACGCCGTCATAGACGAGCGCATCTTCCAATTCCGGCGACGTGTTGGTGTCGATTCTGCCTGCCGGCGCGAGAATCAATTTGCCACCCTCAAGCTTCTTATCGATATTCATTGTCGTTGACTGCTTTCTGCTGTTGTCGTTTGCCGATTTTCGCAATATATTATATCAAAAACCGAGCGAAAAGTCCACCGTTTTGCGCACCGCGAAATTGGCTCGATGGAATTCGTCGCGCTCTACCTTGCGACTAGCCGGTAGAGGTCTTCGACCGTCTCGAGTCGCATGAATTCCTCGATTGTCAGCGCAACTCCGTAATCGTTTTCCATCATGACCAACAAACCAAATGCCATGAGGCTGCACCAGCCATCGACATCGCGAAAGCGCATGTCCGGCGTCACGGTTTCGACATCAAGAACAGATGCCACATCATCGAGAAACTTTTTCATCCACACCCCTTCTTGATTGCGCAAGCAAGCGCCGCCGCAGACCCGAATACGGAAACAACGCCAAGCAAGGTCAAGATGGTGAACGGCGGCACTGTCTGTCCGCCATCGGGCTGCGGCGCGACATCGGGGAAAAGGAACAATGCGGCATTCGCCTTGTTGCCGTTCGCTTCTTTTATCCCTGTTGCCGTTATAAGGTAAGTGCCCAGCAGTCTGGCGTTTCGAGATTTGAGCCATCCCGAAAACTCCTTGTCCCCGAGACCCGACAATGGCATCCAGACGAACCGCACTCCTTGTTCGCCGGGATCGCCGGTCATTTCAAGGTCTCTCGCGCTGAAACTCCAGGAGGTCAATCCATTGCCGCCATCTACGAGGTCGGCCACTTTGCCCTTCCCCTGCCGCAGGATTGCTTCTGCCGCCGGATTGCGGGCTTTGACCGCGCGCAAGTCAATCGCCGCGCAATAAAGCTTGTCGATTCTAGCCAGATCCACGGCACCGACTACGGCGATCGCCGCGACGACCGCAACCGCAATGCCGCCGCCAATATTCCTGTGCGCGGACAGAAGGCGGCGCAAGCCATCCAATCCATATCCCGCAAGCGCACACAGACACAATTCGGTGAGGTGATGCCACTTGACCGGCGCACGCAGATAGTCGCCGAAAGGCAGCGCGAACACGACCCGGTAGACCGGCTCGCAATATCTGCCTAGCGACAGCAGCCAGCAGATAACGGCCGCGCACGAAAAGAACCAGACATCCGACGGCCCGGACTTGCCGGGCGAATGACCGGAAGCTCCGCGCCTACGTGCGAATGCAAGCCCGACCGCAAAAACCGCAAGCAGGCAGGTAATCCATCCTACATAGAGCGAGTGCTGACGATAGTTGCCGCGCTTGGCGTTTATGGGTCGGCCCAATGCGCCAGTATAAGGCCGGACGCCGGTTTTCTGCCGCCCTCCCAGCGCCAGCACCATGCGGCAACTCGTGTCCCCGTTGATTCTGGGAATGAAAAACTCCAGCGACTCCGACGGCGGCAGCGACCAGTTGGTCACGAATATCCATCTAGCCTCGCTGTCGTCCTGTTGTCCGCCGCCCGAAAGCGCCGAGTCTTTCGATTCCTCGATCTGGGCGTCGCGCAAGGCGAGATCCACGAATAGTGCATTTATAAAACTAGGCGTGCCGATGACGAACAAAGCCGCAGCGGCGATGAGACACCCTTTCCAGTCCGGCAACTTGCGCTCGCGAAAACAGCACCATGCGAAATAGGCGGCTGAAAGGATAGAAAAGAGGAGGAAAAGGTCGGGCTGGAACGGACTCGCCCACGCCAGACACGCGCCCAGCAGCACCCAGTTCTTCGTCTTGTTTTTTCTGACGGCCCTGTCGGCAAGACCAAAGACAAAGACGCCGTAAAGCATCCAGTGGAACCATCCGGCATGCCCTGCCGAAAACAGCGAAAACCAATATCCGCAAAAGCCGAGCAGCAATCCTGCGCCGTAGCTCGCCGGCCTCGAGACGCCCCTGCCGCGCAGATAATACGCCAGTCCGAGCGCGGCGCAATACCCGCCTAAAACATATTGAAGCTCCTGCCAAAAATAGGGACTGCCGAGGAAGTATTTAAGCTCATAGGGGTTGAACTTGCCGGTCTTTAGAAATCCGTATATAAACTTGCGCAAACAACCCTGGACGGGGAAATACATTTGAGCGTCCGGCATGACGGGGCACGCCGACAAACTCCATGTTCCCCAAAAGACGAACCCCGCCAATACCGCAAAGGCCGCGGTAAAGGCGAGGAACCAAGCCGTTTTGGGCTTGAGCCCGATCACTTGACGCTGGAGAGCGCGATCAGGGCGAACACCATCGCGAAGATGGCGACCGTCTCGACGATGCCGAGCGCGGCTAGGTAGTTGGTGAAGCCCTGGTTGGTCTCGGCCTGCGCATCGCATGCGGCGGCTCCGGCGCGGCCCTGGAAGAGCGCGGAAAGACCGATCGCGAGCCCCGCGAAGATACCCGCGACGAGGCAGGGGATGCCTGCGCCTGCGACCTCGGTCTTGCCGAGCATGATGAACATCAAAATCATTCCATAAAGCGTCTGGGTAATCGGAGCGCCCACAAACGAGAGGAGGAGGAAGGGAGCAGGCTTGCCCGCCGCATAGCACTTCTTCCAGGCGCCTACGGCTGCCGCCGCGGCAAGACCGGTGCCGAACGCGCTACCGGCGCCGGCTAGACCCAAGCAGGCGATCGCGCCCGCGACAATCATTGCTGCATCACTCATTTGTTTTTCTCCTTGTGGATTAATGTTTACGGAAAGGTTTGAACGCGTAGCCAGACCACGAGACGCCCTTGTGGTTGGAGAACTCGAGCGTATTGAGGCGCACCGCGTGCACGAGAATCGAAAGCCCCGCCATCGCAAGGTTGAGCGCATGGCCGAGCACGAGAATGAGCACCATCGCCACCGCCATTATGCAGTTGACCCAAATGGCGTTTTCAGAACTCAAAAGCCCGGTCGCCATGGAGTTGAAGTTCTCCGCCACCTTCACCGACGCAAGGCCGACCGCGAAAAGGCGCACGTATGAGATGATGTCGCCCAGAGCCGACATGATGTTCAAGGGCAGCATCCCCAGTTCCGCGCCCTTCACTTTAAGCTCCGACGGCTTCACGGAGAACCCGAAGACCGCGACTAGCGACACGCCGAAGACCGCATAGCCCCAGACCGGAATCCCGGAAAAGATGCCGACTATGGAATTCGTCACCATATACATGAAAAGGAGCACGCCCGCCCAACCGAACTGCGCCACGGCGGTGGAATCCGGAAACATGCAGATTCCGTTCCAGATGCGCGCCAGCATGAGGTGCGAAACGCCGATCGTGAAACAGAGCAGCATCATGTGGCGATAACTGGGATCGGCAAGCCACTCGACCGTGGGCCACGACTTGCAGCACGGAATGCCCGCGCCGAACCAGGTATTGGAGAGAACACCCCAGACGACCGTCGCCGACGAAAACACCGTGAGCATGACAAGCCAGCTCTTGGCCAGCGGCGAGCGGACGCCGCGCGTCTTCCACCATCCGAAAATCGTGGCGGCGAGGAAGATGGCGCCGTAAGCGCCGTCGCCCACGAGCATCGCGAAGAAGACGGAGAAATAGCACATGAACGGCACCGATACATCCGCCTCGTTGTATGCCGGGGCGATGCCGAGCCCCGCGAAAAGCGCCTTCACCGGCCGGAAAAGGCGCGGCGGCTCGATAAGCGTGGGCGGCATTTCGCCGTCTTCCGCATCGCGCAGAAGCGTGCCCCAGCCGCATTCTGCTGCCTTCGCCTTCAAATCGTCCGCCGCCTTGGCCGGAATCCATCCGGAAACGACGGCAATCTTGCCGGCGCGTTGCATCAGTTCCTTGGCGCACTCGAATTCGATCTTGTCGGCCAGCTTCGGAAAATTCTTCAAGATCGCCTTTTCATCAGTGCCGGCGATGCGGTCGGTGAGAATATTGATGCGGTTGACTAACCTCTCGCGCTCGCGCATCATGACGCTCAGGCGACGCGCGGGAAGCTTCTCCGGGAGCGTCGCGACCGACGCGAGATCTATCCCCTTGTCAATGAGTTTCTGCGCGAGCGCGGGATCGAAATCTCCGTAGGGTTCGTAGGCGCGGATTTCCTTTTCGACCGCCTCGAGCTCGCTCCTGATTTCGGTGCGCTCGGAATCGAATTCAAGCACCTCCTTCGCCGAATGCGCCCTGCGCTCGACCATTTCAGAAGCCTCGCGCGCCTTGAGGATGAGATTCACCGCTTTTTCGGCATCGGCAGCTTCGCCCTTCGCGGCGGCAACCGCAACGCCGCCGGCGGCTGCGAAATCGAGATGCACCGCGCCAAGCCCGCGCAGCGCCTTGAGCGTCGCTTCCTCCTCGGCCGCGAGGCACAGGAGGTCGAGATGTTTCATCTTGACGATCATTCCTCTTCCTCCTTCACGCTGCGCCCCTTGGCGATCTTGCCTCGCGTCACGGCCGAAGTCTGCTCGTCGCCGATCGCGATCTTAATGACCCGGATCGCCTCTTTGCACTCAGGAATCTTCACCTTCTCGAAAAGGTTGACACGCTGCGAAGTTGTCTGGAGTTCGATTGTCACCAGCCTGCGCTGTTCTTCGTATACGGCGCGCTCGCACTGCAACGAAAGAATCTCCACCGTCGCCTTCACGGCATCGTCCACCCACGCGGGAGTAGCCCACAGATCCACCTTGCGGACATCGGTTTCAATCGACAGGAAAGTAGGGATGGCGACACCGGCAATGTTCGCCGAACCCGTATTGACGCTTTTGACCTTCACCAGCCCTTCGACGAGCCGCTCGTCAGTCGCGAAGAGCCCGACCCATCGGTCGAGCGCGTCACGCACAGCCCGTTCCTTCGCGGCTACCGCCTCGGCCTTAGCCGTTATGCCTGCGATTTCGCTCTGAAGCTGCTGCTTCTTGAGCTGCAACATAGGCAGAAAGCGCCGAAACCGCTTAAGGGCGTCGGTCTGCGCTTTGAGCTCCGTCTTGGTGAGTTTTATCTTGGCCATCGTATATATTATATCACATTTTCAGCCAAATTGCCATACCTATTTCCATTTTTGCGGGGTTCACCTTGTCGCCGGATATGACTTTGTTGCGTATGGTGTAATAGGTATCGGGGCTGTTCCACCGTCCGCCGGCGATTTTCGACGCACTCTTTTCCGGCGTGACGTAGCCGGCGATGCGGTATCCGCGCGCCTTGAGCTCGGCGATCGACTGCGGCGGCGCCTGCGCGGATATCACGGCTTTCGGCGGCGGTTGCAGCTTTGCGCTCTTGACGGTCGCAGACGGCCTGGCGGCGGTCTTCGCGCCCTTGTCCTGCGAATATCTGAACCAGCTGAATATGCCGCCGGAGTCTTGCTTGGGCTTCGCCTCCTGCCGGGGTTTTGCGAGACTCGCGTAGTGCGAGCGCATCGTGTCCACATTCCCGTAGAGCACCTTGCGCAGATATTCGTCGCCCACGGCAAGCCGCCGCGCCTGCACGTCGCGGTCGACCTTCGGTTTCGCCTTGAGCCCCAGTTCCCTGCGCACGCTCGGCATCGCAAAAAGCATTCCGCATCGTTTGCGTCCGCGGTGGTTGCGCTTCTGCCATTTGTTCGGCGCGCCGTACGCCACGTGACTGTGGCAGACGACCTGTGCATCCTGGAGCCGGTACATCTTCTTGAGCTCGGCCACGAGCGCCGCGATCGCCTTAAGCTGGGCCGGCGGCATGGGCTTGTCGTGATAGCCCACGCACTCGATCCCCACTGAAAACTTGTCGACATCCTCTTTGCCGTTCCACATCGAGCGTCCGGCGTGGAAGGCCTCGCGGTCGCGGTCGACGATGCGGTAGATGGAGCCGTCCTCGGCAATGCAGAAATGCGCCTCGCCGCGCTCGGAGAGTTTGTTCAGTGAAGATTGCGCGGGAGCCTCCGTCGTGTGCAGGACGATGAGTTCGGTCGATTTGCGCACCTTGCGCTCCGGATTGCGCGGCGATCGGTAGCGGTTGGAAATGTCCAGCGCCAGCAAAGCGAAAGGCGCGAGGCACGCCAACAAAGCGATACCCAGCGCCTTCGACATCTTGAGATTCCGGAAGGTCCCTTAGACGTTTAGCGAAGTCTTGCTCCACGGCTCTTTCGTCGCGAGGAGCGAAGGAGTCGTCATCTCCGGCGGCACCGGAATGCCCAGCATCTGCAACGCGGTGGGCGCCACGGCCGAAAGCTTCGCCAGCGGCGTGAGCTTCACGCCCGCGGCATCGTTGGCCACGTAGAAGCAATCCACGAGGTTGAGCGTGTGCGAAGTCTTGGTCAAGCCGCTCTTGTAGTCCACCATCTGCTCGGCGTTGCCGTGGTCGGCGAAGATGAGCACATGGGCGTCAAGCTCCATGAGGCGCGGCAGGATTCTGCCGATGCACTCGTCGGTCACTTCCACGGCCTTGGTCGCCGCCGCCTCGTCTCCAGTGTGGCCTACCATGTCGCAGTTGGCGTAGTTGACGACGATGAAGCCGTATGGATTGTTCTCGAGACGCTTCAAAAGTTCTTCGGTGACGTTGTAGGCGTCCATCTCTGGATGCGAAGCGAACGTCGCGGGGTCGAAGCGGCTCTTGACCTCCACCTGATCCTCGCCTTCGCTGGGCGTCGTGGATTTGCCGTTGAAGAAACTCGTGACATGGCGGAACTTCTGTGTCTCTGCGAGGCGGAGCTGACGGATTCCGGCGCGGGAGACGACCTCGCCGAGGAGATTGTCCATTCCGCCGCCTGCGCCCATGGCGCCAAGGAGATAATCCTCGAACTCGTCCCAATAGCGCGTGAAGCCCAGATACGTCACCTTCGGGCGTGCGCTGCGTTCGCCGGGATAGTCGTCGCAGACGAACGCCTGCGTAAGCTGGATCGCACGGTCCTGACGGTAGTTCGTGTGCATGACGACATCGCCGTCTTTCATGCCGTCGTAGCCGCCGATCGTGTAGCACGGAATGTATTCGTCGGTCATGGGCGTGCCGTCGGGCGTGACGCCGGTCTCGTATTCGGCCTTGACGCACTCCTCGATCGTCGCCGCCTTCTTGCCCTTCGCCGAGACTATGCAGTCGTAGGCTTCGCTCGTGAGCTTCCAGTTTTTCACGCGGTCCATGCCGTAGTAGCGGCCCATCGCGGTGCCGATCGTCGCGTTGCCGACGGCGGCGAGCTCGGTTTTGAGACGCGCAATGTATTCAAGCGTGGATCGCGGCGGCGTATCGCGCCCGTCCAGGAAAGGATGCACGACGATGCGGCCTTCGGGGAACTCCGCACGCGCCCGGCGCATCAGCTTGAAGAGATGCTCCTGATGCGCATGCACTCCCTCGTCCTGCAGCAGACCGAAGAAATGGAACTGCGAATTGTTCGCCTTCCAGTCGGCGACCAGCTTCTGCCATTTGGGGCTCTTGAAGAGCTCGCCGGAGGAAAGCCCGTCGTCGATGCGCTTCAATTCCTGGATTACAATCCTGCCGGCGCCCATGTTGAGGTGGCCCACTTCCGAGCTGCCCTGGTAGCCGTCGGGGAGGCCGACGGCCTCGCCGCAGCAATCCAGAAGACAATGCGGATAGCGCGCGCGGATCTGGTCGATGACCGGCGTCTTGGCGCCGTATACGGAGTTGCCTTCCTTGCGGGGATTGACGCCCCAGCCGTCGCGGATGATGAAAACTACAGGTCTCATTTCTTTTCCAGTTCTTTAGGTGGTTGTTGTTTCGTTTTTATTTCAAAGTCATGTCGTCGGGCATGGGGCGCGTGGCGATGTCAAGAATCCGGTCGAGCTTCGCTTCGATGCGGTCGAGCTTGCCGTCCATCTCCGAAAGCCTCGCCTCGACGCCCTCCATTTTCGCGTCGGAATAGTCGAAGCGCAGCTCCAGCCGGTTTTCCGCGCCATGGATGTCTTCGCGCAGATCTTCGTTGGTGACACCGCGGTTGCAGACATACCACGCGCCGCCGGAAAGCGCCGCGATCAGCGCCGCGAGAGCCAGGGTCTTTATTTTTCGCTTCATGCGGTCAAAAGCGGATAGAGGAGCGCGGGAGCGAAGACGAGCGAATCGAGCATGTCGAGAAAGCCGCCCATTCCGGCGGGCATGAAGGTCGCCGAATCCTTCACTTCGCATTCGCGTTTGATGCGGCTTTCGACGAGGTCGCCGGCCGTGCCGACCAATGCCGCCACCACGCCCAGCGCGAGCGACTTGCCCCAGCCAAAGCCGGTGAGCGCCATCAGCGAGCAGCTGATCACACAGCTCGCGAAGACGCTTCCGGCTAGCCCCTCCCAACTCTTGTTGGGACTGATCGCGGGACACATCTTGTGCTTCCCGAACGCCAGCCCGAAGGCAAAGCCGCCCATGTCGGAAATCTTCACGATCGCGATCGTGTAAAGGAGATACAGGGTTCCCGTCGCGCTCTGGAGACGCGCGATGTCGATTATCGCGCCCAGCATCACCGGGAGATACACGAGCGAGAAGACGGTCGTCGCCAGCGCCGCCACCGGGCGTTCCTTGACGCGAAAGGCGGCGAAGGCCGCAAGCGCGAAGATTATGAGCGAAATCGCCGAGCTCGGAAAATAGAACCGAGAGACGAGATACGCCGCACCGGCGAGAACGCCGGGCACGACCATCGCCGGATACTTGCGCGAGACGATCTGCAGGAGTTCAAGCTGCGCGAGAATGATGAGCGCGATGACGACCGGCTTCACTGCGCAAAGCGGAGCGTAAACGAGCCCCGCGACCACCAATGCCGCCACCGAAAGCGCGACTATGGTCCGCTTGGCGATTGGATTCATTTGAGTCTTCCCCCCATTCTTCTTTCCCGGTGCGCGAAGGCGTCGAGCGCCTTGTCGAATTCCGCCTGGTCGAAATCCGGCCACAATACCGGCGTGAAATAATACTCGCTGTAGGCGCTTTGCCACAAAAGGAAATTGCTCGTGCGCTGTTCGCCCGAGGTGCGGACGATCAAGTCCGGGTCGGGGATGCCCGCAGTGTCCAGACACGCGGCGAACTCTTCTTCCGTCGCGCCTTTGAACTTCATCGCGGCGCGCACGATTTCATCGCGACCGCCGTACGAAAGCGCCACCACCAGCGTGAAATCGCCGTCTTTGGTCTTCTCCTCCAGCGCCGCAATCTCGCTCTGGAGCTTCTCGCTCAAATCCGTCCGCCGCCCGATTACCCGGAATCTGACGCCCTCTTTGACAAGCGTCTTTTCCTTCGATGCGATGAACGACGACAAGAGCTTCATGAGCCCTGAAACTTCCTCTTCGCTGCGTTTCCAGTTTTCCGTAGAAAATGCGTATACCGTGAGATATTTGACGCCCGCCGCCTTGCAATAGTGCATGCAGCGGTCAAGTGCTTCAGCGCCCGCGCGATGACCCATCAACCGCGGCAGATGGCGCCTTTCGGCCCACCTGCCGTTTCCGTCCATGATAACCGCGAGGTGCTCCATCAGATGTTGATGCGCAGCGTCGTCTCGCGCGCCGGACCAACCGACAAGACCCCCAGTTTGCCGCCGCAGATTTCGAGTATGCGCTCGATGTAGCGCTTGGCGTTCTCAGGAAGCTCGGCGTAATCGGTCGTGTGGCTCGTATCGCACATCCAGCCGGGCATTTCCTCATACACCGGTTCGCATGTCGCAAGCGCGTCGAGATCCATCGGAAACGTCTGGTAGACGAAACCGTCGGGGCGGCGGTAGCCGGTGCAGATCTTGACGACCGGGAAAGTGTCGAGCACGTCGAGCTTGGTCATGGCCCAGAAATCGACGCCATTGATGCGCCGTGCAAAACGCGCTACGCATGCGTCGAACCAGCCGCACCGGCGCGGACGCCCGGTCGTGGCGCCATATTCGCCGCCGCGCTTGCGCAGCGTCTCGCCGTCCTCATCGAAAAGTTCCGTCGGGAACGGCCCTTCGCCAACGCGCGTCGTGTAGAGCTTGAGCACGCCGATCACGCGGTCGATGCAACGGGGGCTCACGCCCGATCCCGTGCACGCGCCGCCAGCCGTGGGATTGGAGCTCGTCACGAAGGGATAGGTGCCGAAATCGATATCGAGCATCGTCGCCTGGGCGCCCTCGAAAAGAATCGATTTGTCGCTTTCCAGCTGCTCGTGGATGAACTGGATCGTGTCGGTCACATAAGGCATCAGCGCGGGCTTGACCGGCATGTAGAGGCGCACCATCTCCTCCGGATCCAGTTCCTGCGCCCCGAGCGAACGCAATTTGCGGTTCGCGTCTTCGACATGCTCGCGGACTATGTCCTCGAAATTGGGCTTGAGGATATCGCCTACGCGCACCCCGGAACGCCCCACCTTGTCCGCATACGCCGGACCGATTCCGCGCCCGGTGGTGCCGATTTTCCTGCCTTCGGATCTTGCCGCCTCGTCCGCCTTGTCCAGCGCACGGTGCCACTGCATCACCATCTGCGCGCGCTCGGAGATATGGAATCGTCCCAAAAGATTGAAACCCCAGCTCTTGACCTGATCGAGCTCCTTCATGAGATCGAACGGATCCATCACCACGCCATTGCCGATGATGCAATGCTTGCCTTCGTGCAGCACGCCCGACGGCACCAGATGGAGCACATACTTTTTGTCGCCGACGACAACGGTGTGACCGGCGTTGGAGCCGCCCTGGAATCTCACCACCACATCCGACTCTTCGGTCAGAAAATCTATAACCTTGCCTTTTCCTTCGTCGCCCCACTGGGCGCCAACAAGCACTGTGTTCATTTTGCGGGTTTTTCCTGTCTTATTAATTGGAAATCAGTTCGTATTATACCAAAAATCCCAGTGAAAAGCAAGGGCGGGCGGCCGCCGCGCAACCGCCGTCGGCGGCTCGCAATTTGTCTTCTTCCTCAAAAATGCCGCACCAAGGAGCGCACCCCTGACATCACGCCGTCAGTGCGCTGCGAGCCAGTTGTCGCCGACGCCCACCGAGACTTCCAGCGGAACGCCGAAGTCCATCGCGTTCGCCATTTCCCTCCGGACGATTTCGCAAACCCTCTCCGCCTCTTCCCTGGGAGCGTCGAAGACAAGTTCGTCGTGAATCTGGAGGACCATGCGCGTTTTGAGCCCTTCGGCGCGGAGAGCGCGGTCGACTTTGACCATCGCGACCTTGATGAGGTCGGCGGCGGAGCCTTGGATCGGGGTGTTGATGGCGTCGCGCTCGGCGGCCTGGCGCGCGGTGGCGTTGCGCGAATTGATGTCGCGCAGCGTCCGGCGGCGGTTGGTTGCCGTCTTGGCGCCGCCGGCGGCGCGGGCTTCGGCAATCGCCTGGTTCATGAAATCCTTGACGCGCGGATAGAGCCGGAAGTAGGTATCGATGAGCTCCGCCGCCTCGCGGCGCGGGACTTTGAGCCGCTGCGACAGCCCGAACGACGAAATTCCGTAGATGATCCCGAAGTTCACCATCTTGCATCTGGAGCGCATTTCCGGCGTGACCAGCGCCGGCATGCAATCGTAGACGCGCGACGCCGTGTCGCGATGGATGTCCTCGCCGCGCCGGAATGCGCCCAGCATCGCCTCGTCCTGCGAAAACGCCGCCATTAGCCTAAGCTCGATCTGTGAGTAGTCGGCGGAGACGATCACATGGTTTTCATCGCGCGCGACAAATGCCTTGCGGATCATCTTGCCGCGCTCGGTGCGGATGGGGATGTTCTGGAGATTGGGATCCGACGACGACAGCCGCCCGGTCTCGGTGAGGCTCTGGGCGTAGGTCGTGTGGACGCGCGATTCGCGATCGATAAGCGCGGGCAGCTTGTCGGCATAGGTGGACTTCAACTTGGCGCACGCGCGATACTCGAGAATCGCCGCCACCACGGGATGGGCGTCGACGAGTCGCTGGAGGACTTCTTCGCCGGTCGACCACTGCCCGGAAATGGTGCGCTTGGTGACGGAGGTGTCGAGCTTCAGTTTGTCGAAAAGCAGCTCGCCCAGCTGGCGGGGACTGTCCACATTGAGTCCGGGATCTGAATACCGGTTTATGGTCTGCAGGAGTTTGAGGATCTCGCCGTCGAGTTCCCAGCCGAAATCCTTGAGCGCCTTGGTGTCGAGCTTGACGCCCTCTTCTTCCATGGAAATCAATATCTGGGCGAGCGGCTCTTCCACTTCCTCCAAGACCTTGCGGACGCCCAGCCGGTCCACCTCCGGCATGAGCGCCTCGTAGAGCCGGAGCGTGACATCTGCATCTTCGGCCGCGTAGTCGCAGATTTCCTCGGGCCTCAGCGACTCCATGGAGAGCTGGCTTTTGCCGCGCGCTTTCACTCCGATGAGCGCGGTGATCGGGATGGGGGAGTAGCCTAGATACCGTTCGGCGAGCGCATCCATGCCATGGCGCGCGGCGGCGTCGATGCAATAGTGCGCGAGCATCGTATCGTGCGGAGGCTTGGCGAAGCCTATCCCGTAGCGCCGCAGCACCGAGCAGTCGAACTTCACGTTGTGGCCGACGAACGTCTTTCCGGGATCGTTGAAGAGCGGGCGGAAGATGTCGATCAAATCTCCGGCAACATACCAGGCGCTGCCGGGCCGCGTGGCGAAGGAAAAGCCCACCAGCCGGCAGGTGCGCTGGTCGAGTCCGCTGGTCTCGGTGTCGAAGGCGATGAGCGGCGCGGCTTTAAGTTCAGCGAGCAGCGCTTCCGCCGCCGCCACGGTCTTCACGAGCGTATATTCGTGCGGAACGGTGCGGATGGTTGCGAGCTGCCGATCGGGGCTTGAAGCCGCCGGCGCGGGATCAGGGGCCGTCAACGGTTCGCCGCTCCCCGTTCCCTGCCCGCCCAAAACCGGCGATCCCAGAACCTGCGCGCAAAACCGGTTGAGCTCGAACTTCATGCACGCTGCGGTGAACGCCTCGCGGTCGACCTCGCCGAGTTGGAAGGAATCGAAATCCACCTCCATCGGGACGTCCGTCTTGATGGCGGTGAGGAACTTGGAGATTTTCGCATCCTCGGCGCCGGCGGCGACTTTCTCGGCCAGCTTGCCTTTGAGCTGCGCCTGTCCGGCGATGATGCCTTCCACCGATCCGAATTGCGCGAGGAGCTGCTGGGCGGTCTTTTCACCCACGCCGCGGATGCCGGGAATGTTGTCGGCGGTGTCGCCGGCAAGCGCGAGGTAGTCGATCATCTGTCCGGGCGAAGCGAGCTTCCAATGCTCGCACACTTCCTTGACGCCGAAGACATCCGCCTCGGCTCCGTTTTTACCGGGCCGGAAGAGATGGATGCGCTCGCGCACGAGCTGGGCGGCGTCTTTGTCGGGCGTGACCATGTAGACGTCGAATCCGGCCGCGGCGCCCTTGACCGCCAAAGTGCCCATTATGTCGTCGGCCTCGAATCCCTCCCGCCGGAGCACGGGGATCTTCATCGCCGCCGCGAGTTCCTGCGCGTAGCCGATCGATGCGGCGATGTCCTCGGGCATCTTTTCGCGCTGCGCCTTGTAGGCGGGATAGGCCAAGTGGCGGAAGGTTGGCCCGGCGGGATCCATCGCGAAGACGGCATGGGTGGGCTTGCCGCGCTTGAAGATGGACTGGATGCCGGAGACCAGCCCGATGAGCGCGGAGGTGTTGATGCCCGACTTGGTCATCCGCGGCGAATGCAGAAAGACGAAATGCCCCCGGTAGAGAAAGGGCATGAGGTCGATGATGAACAGCCGGTTCATCGGCGCGAGACCTTGAGGCGGCGCCAGGCGAGGATGATGGTGAGGATCGCGAAGATCGCGATCATCATTTCGCCGCCCTCTTCCACCGCCGTCATCAACGACTTGAGCGGCGTCACGCCCGGACCGTGCGAGAGGCCGAAGCGATGCCCAAGCCACGACGGCAGGCGGTCGGCGCACTGCACCATCACGCCGCTCGCGCCAAAGCACCCGAACGCCCACGCCGCGGGATCGAGCGTAAAGACGCCTTTGATCCAGCCGAAGCCAAGATACGCAAAGCCGGCGGCGAAGAGCCCGAAGAAGAGTGTGAAGTAGGCGACGATGATCGCCTTCATGCCGAGCGGCGCGGCGGCATTGGTGAGGACGCGCAGTTTGAACGGCGTGCCCGACAGCGGCCGCCCGTCGGGACGCACCAGCACGCCGGGCTTCAAGCCCTCGCCGGTGACAAAGTCCGGATAGAAGTATTCGAGCGCCAGATAGTGGAGATCGAGCTCCTTGACGATCGCCATCAATGCGACGATGGTGACCATCAGCTGAAGGACGATGCGGCGCCTGCGCGAGCCCGCGAACGGACAGAATATCCACACCGCCGGGACTATCGCCGCGTAGAACGGCAGCGTCGCCAGCTCGAACGGCGAACGGCCGTCGGCATCGAACGCCCGGACGAGCGCGTCGGGCTCCATGATCGCCCAGGTCGCAAGGAGCGCGAAGACGCAAAGAAACCACAGCACCGGCGCGAAAAGGAATTTGCCGCTCTTCATCGTCATTCTCCCGTGGACAGCTTGATGAAGTATGCGCCATTGGACGGCATCGTCATCTCCACTTCATAGACGCCGAACTCTTCAGTGTTGGCGTAGGTGATCTTGGAAGGCTTCTCCCACTTGGAAAGATCCTTGCTCACCAGCACCAGCGACGAGAGCGACAGTGCGCTCGCCTCCATGACCGCGCCTTCGGAGTCGGTCACCTGCACGAAACAGCTTATCGACGAAGTTTCGTCGCCAAACGCGGTCTGCATATCGAGGATATTGATGACCGGCAGCGACGCGCTGTCCTCGAGCTGCTCGGTGCTGGACGCGGAAAGGCCGATCGCCGTGCTTGCGAGCGAGATTGCGGAGAGTCGCGCCGAGGTGAGCGCTGCGCTGCGCACGCGCCAGCATCTTTCCGACGAATCCCATGTCGCCGCATAGCCGTCCGCGACGCAATCCGCAAGCCCATCGAATTTTTCGGCGGTGCCGTTGGCGTAGAATCTGCCGCCGGAAACGGACGCATCGCCAGAATCGATGACATCGACTTTCCCCTTGAACAATCCGGCCTGAATCTCGACATTCGCGCCCGTGCGCACCTCGACCGCCCAATCATCCGAATCCGATTCCACTTCAATCACGCCGGTGGATTGACTGTCGATAACCGTAAGGATGCCGTCCGGCATGACGGTAATGGCGGATGCAGGTTTGTCGCCATGCTCGCAAACCATCGTCCGCCCGGCGAGATCGAGCGTCACGGCAATGCCGCCAACGATGACGATATTTTCATTGACATCGCGCGTAAGCCGGATGAGCGCATCGGAAGGATCGTCGGCTTTGTCGATCGCCTCAAGCGCCGCCTTGAGCGTGACCATCGTCTGGGGGTCCTCCATGGACGCGCAGGAAACCTTGCACACCGAATATCCTACTTCCTCGCCAGTGTAGATCGCGCCGCTCACGAGTTCCACGCCTTCTTTGATCGAGAAAGTCTTGGCATCACCGCTCGTCGATGTCGATGTGCCGCCGTCATCGGCGGAAAGCGATATATCCCACGAACCATAGTCGGATGCCAGCACGACATTGGTAATCGTCACATCGACCTGATTGCCGGTTCCATAATTGGTGGGAATCTTTATCGCGATATCCGCGCGCTTGCCGCCAAGGTCGACGGCGAACGCTTCGGCGCCATCGACCGAATATTCAAGCGATTCGATCCCCGGATCGACGGCGATCGTGAAATAGCGGCTGCCTGGATCGGCTGGTATGCCATTGGGCTCCGCGGTCTGATAGGCGATATCGTCGATCGCGCCGTCCGCGCCGCTGAAGCCGAGGCCGCGGAAAAGCGCCGTCGCCGGCTTGGAGGCGCGCGCCGGAAAGAGCGTCCCCAAAAGATACGCATTCTTCGCCTCGCCGGTCAGGTAGCTCTCGAAGAGCGATTTGAGCTCGTCGTTCACGATCGTGTCGCCGTCGGCAACGGCGAGGACTTCGCCATCGATCCAGATCCGGCAGGCGGCATTGTAGGTTTGCATCTCGAGCGGAATCGAAACCTCGAAGACGATGCGATGCCACGAGCCGTCAAGAATCTGTTTCCCGGTCGTGTAGGTCTTGGTGACGAGACCGCTCTTGCCGAGCGACTTCTCGAAGTACCCGGCCTCCACGCAAATATTGCTCGCGGCGTTCATCCAGAGAATGATCTTGTCCTCTTCGTTGCCGTCGGTGTAGGGCGCGGTCGAGGGGACGAACTTGACAAGCGCGTCGGCATAGACCGTGCCGTTGGAGAGCGCATAGCCCTGCATCACCATCGTATCGCCGTCCGCAACGAGCGGAAGAATGGAGCGAAACACGATTTCATTTCCGGCGTCGACGGCGAAATGGACGGCGTTGCCGCCGGTGAAGGCGTCGGAACGGGTGAGCGCGGCAAGGGCGTTCAGTTCGTCGGTAGTGTACTCCTTGGCCTCGCCGACGCCAATGTTTTCGCCGCCGGAGGTGGACCACCAGGCGGCGCCTTCGGTGTTGATCGTGTCGGAGACCGCCTGCTCGCTCTCCGTCTCGAAACTGACGGGCTTAGTGAATTCGTCCGCGGCGAGCGCCACCGACGCGCACAGCGACACGATCGGCAAAAGACTAGTTGTCAAGCTTTTCATAGTCGCTCCCGTTGAATGAGATATCGAGTCCCTGACAAAGCCAGCTCATGATTTCGGCCAGGTCGCCGTCGCCGCCGCGCGGGGCGAGGAGTTTCTCGACATGGCAATCGGCGAAGACGACATGGGCGCAGGCGCGCTTGCCGCTTTTGTGGTTGAAGGCGAGCTCTTCGCTTGCGGAGGCATTCGCCAAATCCTTGTACTGGATGGCGGTATCGTCATACGGCTGGTTCGTATCTCCGAACGGCATCTCGGCGAACAGCAACCGCTTGTCGGGCCGGACGCCCTTGTTGCCCATGCTCTTGGAGCTTGCGTGCTTGCCGTCCCAATTGACGTCGCCGCCGAAAAAGCCGTTCATCTGATAGCTCCACGAGGGACGCCTGCCGCCGGCCTTGATATGCGACGGACAGACGTAGACCTCGGTATTCTCGCCCACCGCCTTCCAGATCGAGCCGTTGGTGATGCAGTAGTACTGCTCCTCGAAGTTTTCGCCGTAGGCGGAAGGCCGCGAGCCGGATTCGGTGCGGCTGATCCATCCGGGCTGGTGCTGCTTGTAGGTCGAAGCCTTGCCCTGGCGAAGCTTGTGGGCGTCGATCGACAGCGTCTCGGACGAGGCGGCGAGCGGATAGTGTCCGCCCTCCATCGCGCGGTTGTAGCAGCCGGTCGCCAGCGAACGCATGTTGGAGAGGCACTTTGCCGAGCGCGCGGACTCCGTGGAGCCGGCGACGGAAACGATGAGCGTGCCCATGAGCACTCCGAGGATGCCGATGACGACGAGCAGTTCGACGAGAGTAAATGCGCGTTTCATTTTTCTTTAGTCCAATTGACGGTAGAATAGCACCCTCATGCGGTGCGGGTTGTTTGGGGTTGCGGTTTCGGGGTCGCGCCAGACGAGCGCGACGGCGCGGGCGCCGAGTTGCGGCGGCGTCGCACCGACCGCGCCGCCGCCCATCATCGCGGGCTCGGCGCGGACGAAAATCAGGAAGAGCTGCTGGCGGTTCGCAAACGATTCGCGCCAGAAGCCATAGAGGAACTTGCGCTCCACCGTGCTCAATTTCTTGGTGTTGCCGGAAAGCGGCACTCCGCAGAAATCGTTTGCGCCGCCAGCGCCCGCATCCCAGCCGAGTCCGTCCCATGCATCTTCCCAGACTTCGCCGGCGCGTGCGCGCTCCCGCGCCGCCTCCTGGAAGTTGAGCGCGATTTCCTCGAGATCCGCCCACTCGAAGTTGTAGTTGGTATTGCCGGCAAGCGAATTGTAGGCATATTTTTCGTTGAACGTCCGCGCCTCGATGTCGGAATCGGAAAGCGTCGAGTTCTGCACTACGTTCGTGCACGCATACCTCCAGCCGGCGGGAGTGTTCGCAAACGCCGCCAGCAGCGAGGTGAGCGAAGATGCGTATGGATTCACCCGCGCCGAGGTATCGCCGGAAACGAAATTTTCCTCAAGATAGTCGAAAAGCAGGTTGTCGCGTGTGGCGCCATTGTTCGCAAACGCGCGGTAGGTGGTCCACATCTTGTCGCCATGCCTCAAGCCGCCGATGCCGGTAGCATACGCGGTGCGCGAATCGGCGGCGGCTTCCAAATTGCCGTGCATCAGGTCGCGGTTGCCGTCAAGCTGGGTGGTGACGCGCGGGAGCATCGCAATTTCGTATATCGACTGCAGCTGCTCCTGGTCGGAGACCGCCATCCAGATGTCGGCATCGCGTCCGCCTTGGCCCAGGATTCCGTCCACATAGCTCTTCCACGCGGACGCTCCGCCGGTCGACGTCTCCATCCAGTTCTCCGGCGCATAGTTGTAGCGCGGATCGGGGCAGATGATCGCCGCCGGTGCGATGGTGGAGGCGCCAGCGGTCGTGTTGTCCTTGAAATCGTCGCGCGTATACTTTATCGCCGCGCCGGAATCAAAGCGCATTGCCGCGCCGGACGCACCGTCATATACCTGCTCCCACATCGTATTATTGAGACCGTTGAACGAATCGTCTGCCATCGTGGCCGGAACGAGATCCACCGTTTTGCCGCCATCCTTGATCCGGAGGCAGACCGCCATCTTTAGCGCAAACTGTCCGCCGGAATTGCCTTCGATCAAGCCTTTGAATTGGGCGTCGGTGGCATATTGCTCAATAACATTTCCTGCCGCATCCACCGGACAGATGTTGCAATGGGCGGCAATAATTTTTGCGGTATCGGGGATTGGATCTCCGCTCTCCGGATCTATTTCCATCTCCTCGGTGACCGTGAAGACCGGCTGGGTGAATTTATCCGCGAACGAGGACGCGCCCTGAAGCTGGATGTTGACTTCATTCACTGCGGGGGAATCGTCACCGGGATTATTCACGGAAACCGGCAGATTTTGTGTGTTCGCAATGTAGAAAATTCCGTTTGCGTATTCAGTCCTAGAGAAGTCGCCGTCGTTAGCGGGCTTTAAGGCCGACCAATCGCGGAAACTCTTGTTGCCGTCATCGGTGAAAAAGAAGCAGATACGGGCGTCAAGTTCGTAGCTGCCCGGACGCTCGGCGAACGGATAGACGTAGGCAACCTTGATCAAGCCGCCAACAAGCCCCGGATCATCGAGGTAATAGCCGGTCACGCGAGTCGATTTCTCTTCGGTAGTCTCGGTGGAGATTACCTGCGAGCGCGTGGAGATATTGAGATTCACTTCCGGCGCGATGCCGCAGATCATCGGCGCGGCCTCGACCGTGGGCAGCGCGAGCGCCGAAGGGACGCTGTCCGCATCCAGATAGTCGTAGAGCGTCGCCATATCCACTACACTCAAACGATTGAGGAGCTTCGCCTTCCCGTCCGTGCCCCTGCTGTCCAACTGGCTGATATCGCTGCCCGACGACGGATAGCTCGTGAACGGCTGTCCGGCGTTCGAGCCGCTTTTTTGCGACAGCACCGCGGCCGAGCCGGAAGTGCCGCCCGCGGCATCGCCCGGATACCAGCTGTCCGTCACGAACATCATGTTGCGGATTTTCGCCGCTTCGGTGGCATCCTTGCTGGAAACGCCGTAGAAATTGGCGAGATTGTTTTCGATATACTTGCAGAACGGGCTCGAGAACGAACTGCCGCTTGGGCCAATCGCGAGGTTGAGATCCGCCACCGACACGAGCGGCATTTTGGCTGGATCCACCATGCCGGGACTGGCGGCGAGACTTACCTCGCTGCGGTCGGCCTTGAGATAATCGTTCATGAAGGTATCCCAAACCGACGGCTGGACGGCATAGCCGGTATGGTCGGCGTTTTCAAAAAGATACGCGAGCGAAATGCGATCATTCGCGGAATTGCGCCGGTTGTTCGCCTTGATGCGATTGACGTCAAAGCAGTCGGAAACATCGATAGCCGTATATGCATAGCGGCCGGAATCGAAATACATCTGGTGCCAGGTCGCGGTGGGCGTCAGGCGCGAAATATGGCGCACGTCGTTCACCAGCGGCGGCGGAATGTATGCGAGTCCTTCGAGCGTCAGGGTGGAGACGGTGTCCTCCGCGTCCATCCAGCTGTTGTCGCCGACGAATACATTGTGGTAGAAGATATTGCGGTTGCGCCGTTCGATATCCGGATCCAAGGCTTCGCGGCGGGTTTCCGAAGTGCAGTATTTATCGCCCGCGCCGGGGTAGGGGTTGTCGGCGATCGCGAAGTCCAGCCGCTCCATGGCCTCCGCCAGCGCCGCCTTCACCAGCAGTCGCGAGGATACGGTGCGCCGGAGATAGGAACTGGGCAGCCGCGCACTGCGCATGTACGCCGAGAACGCCACGGCGCTCACCACCATGAACGAGAGCATGCCGAGGACTATCAGCAGCGCGGAGCCTTTATGTGCTTTCATCGTTTTCATTTATTCGCGCTCCCCTACCGAAAGCCTGTAGAAGTTGGGCAGGAAGTAGCCGGTCTGCATATTGCTGGAAGCGGACTTGAAGTTCAATGCCGCGTTGCCCTCGCGGATTGTCACCCGGTATGGCCGCCCCCACGGATCGCGGATCTTGCCGTCGTGCGACACGTTGGCGTTGAAGAGGACGGGTATCTCGTTGCCGTCGGCGTCCGTCGCGTTTTCGCCCAGAATGAACCCCAGATTCGCGCGGGTCGCATCGGTGCTCTCCATCGTCGGGAGGTTGCCGGGATTGTAATTCTCGTAGGCGAGAATGGCGTTCGTCATTTCCTTGACTTCCGCATGGGCCTTGGCGACTCTCGCCCGCTTGCGGGCCTCGTTCACCGAATTGCCCACCGCCCCCGTGAGGAGGGCGATCATGCCCACCACCACCAGTAGTTCGACCAAAGTAAATCCTTTTTTCATTCGATTTCGTCCGGCCATGAGGTTATGTCGTCGTAATCAACATCGGGGGAGGGATCGGGACCGAGCGAAGTGACGCCGATCGTATAGGTCTTCATGCTCCTGCCGCTCTCGCCCGAACCCACCAGAACGCTCTGGATGTCCTGCCCGGCGGTGGTGGCGGAAACCGTCGTCAAGAGCACGATCTGGTCTTCGGTTTCATCCTCCTGCCCCTTCACGCTCACCGCGCGTTCCCTGAGCTGCCCGTTTTTGTCCCAAAGCGAGGTGATGCGCCCGACGAGATTGCCGCTCACGATGAGGTTGTCCGCCTCCTCGCGGACTTCGGCAATGTTGTCGCGCACTTCATCCATCTGCGAGACGCCGGCGACGCCGGTGCGCCAGGCGATCGACGACTGGTTGAAAATCATGGTGAGAATCGTCACGAGCATCCCCAGCAGGAGGCTCGCCACCAGGAGTTCGAGTATGGTAAAGCCTTTTCTCATTGGTCGGGGTCTCCCTGAAAGCGCACCGCCGTCACATACACCGGCATAGAGAGGAGCTGACCTGCCTGCTGGGTGGCGCGGAACGCGATGTAGACGACCGGCGAATCCTGGTCATGGCTGACGACCAGCCCGTAGGTCAGCCCCGTGCCGTTCAACGCCGAAGACGGGAAGGCGGTGTTGACATCCAATGCGCCGGCCGCCGCGCCTGACATCTTGGACATGAAGTCGCTGAACACGCCGCCTGCCTTGCCCTTGGGGTCGGTCGATACCGTGCCCTTCGATTGATCCACATAATCCAGCCAGCCGCTTGACGACGGATAGTGGAATTCATTCTTGAAGACCGACCACTTGAGGTTGGTGGCGCTTGCGGCCATGATCATGGGCGAGAGGACGGCGTCGGCCAGAGCCGCGCCGCCGACATCCTCGCGGCTCTGGCGGTTTTCGCGATAGCCGAACGAATAGAGCGAAACCATGGCGAGAATGCCGCCGGCCATCACCAGAATCGCCAGATTCACCTCCATCAATGTAAAGCCGCGCCGCATTTCAGTTCTCTCCCCTCGTTGGATCTTCCGTCTGGCCAACCGCCTTGGGAGTGAGCGCGCCGGTCGCGTTTGGCCTCAGGACGTTTATCTGGACGCGCCCGCTGCTGGAGTTCGCGCCGCGGTTGGCGTAGCCGCCGGCGCCGCCGCCGAACACAATCTTGTTTTCGCCGGTCACGGGATTGGACATCGTCCGGCTGAACTCAGACCCGAAGATATAGTTGTGCGGCAAGGTGAGCGTCTGGAACTCGAATCCGTACGCATCGCCGTTCCGCCAATCCACGCCGCCGCGATCGACGATCTCGAATCCATACATGTGGATTGCAGGATCGGTCGGCACCGGCAGCCCGTTCGCCTGCGCCGTCTCCGCCTCCTGGTTGCCGTAGGGATCCTGGAGATATACCTCGTCCACTTCCTGCGCGTATACACTGTCTTTCACGCGCGAGCGCTTCTTGGCGGTGTCGGAAATGTCGCTCATCTGATAAAGGTACATGCCGGTCGATGCATTGGCCGAGGCTCCCTCCTCGCCTTGGACGGCGTAGGTGAGGTTCAAATCCGCAAATTCGTCGTAGAGATACGGCGGCCGGGCGAGCGAAATCCTGCCCGCGCGCCTGACCGCAATCGCCTTGCCCACGACCACCGCGGGATTTTCATCGTCCTCTTCCTTGATCGTCTCGTTCCAGTAGAACACGATCACCGGCGCGCGGTCGATCATCGCGCGCTGGAACGCCGCATGGATGAAGCGGCTGGCATTGTCCACCGCGCCGCGCTCCTCCATGCCCCGCGTCACCGCCCTGTATCCGCCGATCGACACCGTGCCCAAGAGACCCATGATGCCGATCACGACCAGAAGTTCAAGTAGTGTGAATGCGCGTTTCATTTTCCGTTCAGTTGTCTTGCTTCGCCACCGTTATCGTGTCCGCCGGAATCGAATAGGTGATCCTGAACCTGCGGAATCTGCCGTCGCTCGCGCGCGGATACCCGAAGGCCATCTCCGCCAGCTTCATCTTCTTGGGGCTGCGCTTCGTGCCGTGCACCGCGTCCATGAAGTCCATCCCCACCGCCTTGTCGGAATTCGCCATCGAACTCCGGCACACGAAAAGCCCGGTGACGTCCAGAAGCGGATTGCCGTGCACCGACTCCCTCACCATCTCCGCGATGCATTCGTCGGCCTCGGAAGTCGATAGCAGATAGTTGTCGTCGTCGCCGTTGATGTTGCTCGTGATGCCGCCGGCGACCTTGTTCCCGAAGCTTCCCGGCCATTCTTCCTTCTGGGCGTAGTAGGTGTTGAGCCCCACCTGGATCATGGCGACGAGCGCATCGCCCTTGTGGGCGCGCGCCGACTTGATCGCGCCGCCCGCCGCCGTGGTGACGATCGTCATCAGGACCGCTATGATCCCGACGACCATCATCAGCTCCACGATCGTGAAGCCCGCTCGCGTCCGCTTAGTCATTGGCCACCTGCCCCCTCGACCATGAATAGATGTCGTCGCCCTTGAGCCCCGCTTTGTAGCCGGACAGCTTGCCGTCCTTGCCGGCGCACCACACGGCCGCCGTCGCGCGGATCTTCAGACTTTCGCCGCCCACGCTCGCCTCGGTGAAGCCATCGTCGTCAAGGTCGATTGCAAAATGGAGAATATGGTCCTCGAGCGTGCCGCCGGTGCCCACCGGGCTCGAAAGCGATGCTGAACTGCCGCGCGCCTTTATGGTCGCCGCCCCCCAGCTGTCGAAAACCCCGAGCCGGTCGAGTCCGATCAACACCGAGCCGTTGTTGTTGAGCGACAAATGGTTTCTGAGCGCGAACGCCGCCGTCGCCTCGAGCCGGCCGTCGCCGCTCGCCGCCTCCTCCAAAAGCCGCTTGGGCCAGAAACCCTTCTCCTGCAAAATCGCCGAGAGCGCCGTCGCGGTGTTCGAAACCAACTCCTGCGCCTTGGCGCGCTCCGCCGTCGCGCGCATCTTCGAAAAGCCCGCGATCGACGCACCGGTCAGAACCGCGATGATCCCGATCACCACCAGCATCTCGACAAGAGTAAATCCTTTTTGCATGTCTGCTCCTTTAGTTGGAAAGGTTGACGATATCATCCTCGATCCAGTATCCGATGCACTTGCGCGCCGAGGACGAGAGGTCCGAAGAATCTAGCGGCACCCACGGCGGGAACGTCCGCCCGTTGGGACCGGCGGACCACAAGACGTAGCTCTGGTAGGGCGGCGGCGAATAGTAGTAGACGGTGTTCCACCACCCGTCCTTCACCGTCACGTTGTCCAGCACGTATTGGTAGGAGGTGGAGTCGTCGTCGTAGGAACCAGGCGAGAAAATCAAATCCTTCATCATCCACAGGCATTCACCCTGGCCTACATACGCAAGCACGCTCTGGCTGTAGTCGGTCACATTGATGCCGAAGAGCTTGAGTTCCATGCCGCTGCCGACCGCGCACATCGATTCCAGATTCGGGATCCACCTGGCGCACACCGCCTGGGAAGGCAGGTTCGCGACCTCGATGATGTCGGAAGGATTGGGATTGTCCGAGCGATTGTATTTCTCAACCTGGTTCTTCACGTCAGACACCCAATCGAGCCTGGTTCGCCCGTCCATCGGGCTGCGCGGGGCAGAGTTGTTTTCGGTCCACTGCGCATACGAGCGGTAGAACGAGTCGTGGCCGTTGACCATCACCAGATAACGGGGCAGCAGATAGCTCATGAGCCCGAACTTGAAAATCTGCACGTCCGACCACTCCGCCTCGTCGCGGTAGGGATTGAAGCGGCCGATGATGTCGCTGTTGCCGGAATCGGTGAAGCCGGCGTTGAACATCTCGTAAAGACCCTGCCGCTCCAAAGTCTCGCGGTATTCGTCGCTGTTGGCCAGCTCCTTGAGTCCGTCCGAAAGCGCCTCGAAGATCTCGGCCATCTGACTGGTGCAGGGGAAGGCCATGTCCACCGGCTGGGATCTGCACGCCGCATTCACCTGCCGCCACGCCGCCGCCTCGGCCGTCTGGTCGGACGCGCTCGCCGTGCCCGCCCTCATCTTGTCCGGATCCCACCCCCAGATCGACGAGTTGTCCTGGTCGCCTTCGTTCATCGACTGGATGCCGTGGGTGCTCGTCTTCGCATAAATGTTGCGCGTACCGTGCAGCTTCACCGGCGGATACGACCCGAACGCCGCGTAATACCCGGAAAGGCAGTTCTCCAGACGCTGCAGCCGCGCGATCGTCGTATTCTTCGCGGCCGACGTGCTGCCCACCGAACTCAAGCGGAACACCATCGTCATGAGCGTCACGAGGACGGCCACGACGATGAGCATCTCGATGAGCGTAAAGCCTTTTTTCATCTTAGGCGCCGGCTCCCGATACGGACGAAATGATCTTGATCATCGGCAGGAACATGGCGATCACGATCGTGCCCACGACCACCGCGAGGACGATGATGAGCGCCGGCTCGATCGCCGCCGTCATGCCCGCGACGGCGTTGTCCACCTCGTCGTCGTAGGTATTGGCGATGCGCGTGAGCATGTCCGCCAGCGCACCCGTCTCTTCGCCGACCTCCACCATCGAAACGACCATCGGCGGAAACACCTTGCACTGCGAGAGCGGACCGGTCATGCCTTCGCCTTCCTTCACCGCGTCATGCACGTCCTGCAAGGCCTTGGAGACGACGCGGTTGCCCGTCGTGTCGCGCACGATCACGAGCGACTGGAGGATCGGCACGCCGGAGGAAAGGAGCGTGCCCAGAGTGCGCGTCACCCGCGAAACCGCCGTGCGCTGCACCAAAGTTCCCGTGACCGGCATCTTGAGCGCCAACACGTCGTAGAGGTAGGCGCCCTTCTCGGTCTTGCCGATCACCTTCTTGATGACGGTGAGCGCCACGACCGCGACGACGATCGTAAGCCCGTTGTGCTGCACCCACTCCGAAGCCTGGATCACCGCCTCGGTGATCGCCGGGAGCGACGCGCCGCCGAGCATGTCCGCGAACACCTGCTTGAACTTCGGGATGACCGCGACCAGCAAAAACCCGGTAATGCCCACGGCGGCGAACAAGACGACGATCGGATAGATCATCGCGCCCTTGACCTTGTTCTTGATCTTCTCGCTCTTTTCGGCGAATTCGGCAAGGCGGCCGAGCACCACTTCCAGAACGCCGCCCGCTTCGCCCGCCTTCACCATGTTGACGTAGAGCTTGTCGAAAATCTTCGGATAGAGCGTGAGCGCTTCCGAGAACGTGCCGCCGGCGGCGATATTCTCGGAAATGCCGCCCAGCGCGTCGAGCATCTGCGGATCTTTCATCTGGCGCTTCAAGACGTCGATGCCGCGCATCAGCGGCAGCCCCGCGTTCACCAGCGTCGCCAGCTGGCGCGTAAACTGCGTCAGCACCGGAGTCTTGATCTTGCCCTGAAGGAACTTGGGCATCTTGATGTTGATCTTGATGTCCTTGTTGAGCGCACTGCCCTTCTTCTTCGCGGGAGCCGGCGCCTTCGCGCCCTTCTTCGCCGGCGCCGGTGCGCCGCCGCCCTTCACTTCGCCAAGCGCGGTCGGAATAAGCCCCATCGCGCGAACCGACGCAATCGCCCCGGCGCGGTCGCCAGCCTCCACCACCCCGCGGGTCTCCTGTCCAGATGCATCCTTCGCGATATATTGGAATGTCGCCATTTTGTGTCCACCTTATTGACAAGTTTGATTGTATTATAGCAAAAATCACCTTTGATTGCAAGCGATTTCCCGCCGCCAGTTCCCGCCGCCAGCCGTCCCGCCAGGCCGCGCACACCGCCCGCACCCCGCCCGCCGCCTCTTGTCTTTCAGCGCAATTTTTGGTATAATACCTCTTAATGAGGATGATATTTCTGTTCATCGACGGCGTGGGGCTCGCCCCAGCGTCCGCCGACAACCCCGTGAACCCGGAGGTCTGCCCTGCGCTGTGCCGGCTGATCGCGGCGCACTCCAAGCCCATCGACGCATGCCTCGGCGTCGACGGCATCCCCCAAAGCGCAACCGGCCAGGCCACCATGTTCACCGGCGTCAATTGCGCCGCCGCAATGGGCAAACACTGCGAAGGCTTCCCGGGTCCCGCCCTGCGCGATATCGTGGAGCAGAACAACATCTTCCTCCAACTCGACCGGCGCGGCAAAAAAGTCCGCTTCGCCGACGGCTATCTCGTGAGCTCGGTAGACGAACTCGCCCTCCACCGCTTCAAAAGCGTGACTACCGTCATGGCCCTCACGCTGCCTAAGTCCATCGCCACCTCCGACGATCTGGCCGCCGGCAAGGCCGTCTACCAGGACCTCACGCGCGAGACCATCCAGGACCGCTTCCCGGACATCCCCGTCGTCTCCCCCCAGCGCGCCGCCGAAAACCTTATCGCCATCGCCCAGGAAAACGACTTCACCCTGTTCGAGTTTTTCCAGACCGACGTCTGCGGCCACTCCATGGACTACGCCCGCGCCTGCGAGGTCTTGAGAGTCTACGACCAGTTCCTCACCACCCTCGTGCGCTACGTCGCCGTCTCCGGCATTACCCTGGTAATGACCGCCGACCACGGCAATATCGAGGATATGCTCTCGCGAAGCCATACCCTGAATGAGGTTCCTTTTATCGCCTTCGGGCCCAAGGAACAGGAGCTCCGCGACCAAGTAGCCTCCCTCGCCGACGTCACCCCGGCGATTCTGCGGATTTTCGACGGCAAATGAGCATTTTTTGCCGCCCGAAAAGCGCTTTTCAACCCCGTTGACAACTCGTTGACAAATGTTTACATCCGTTAATATTTTTCATCTTGACAACTGCAAAATGTGTGTGAAATATGCGTATTTATTGGGATTTTTGAATATTTCACATTTTGTAATATCGCATAACACACAGAGAAAAAATTGTAGATAAACGAATGAAAGCGACAGATTTTGATGTTATTGTGGTTGGCGGCGGCCACGCGGGGTGCGAAGCGTCCCTGGCGTCGGCCAGAATGGGCAAAAAGACCCTGCTCGTCACCGCCAGACGCGACGCAATCGGCAGGATGCCGTGCAACCCGTCGATCGGCGGACTCGCCAAAAGCCACCTCGTCCACGAGCTCGATGCCTTGGGCGGCGAAATGGGGAAAAACGCCGACGCGACCGCGCTCCAGAGCAAGATTCTGAACCGCTCCAAAGGCTGTGCCGTCCACGCCACCCGCACCCAGTGCGACAAGCTTGCCTACGCCAAGCGCATGCAGGCGGTAATCGACGCCGAACCGAACCTCACCGTCCTTGAAGACGCCGCCATCGCGATCCTGACCTCCGGCAGCCCAAACGGACAGAAGGATCGGGAATTCCCGCTTCCGGGTGACGAGTCGACCGCCACCGAGAGCGGCGGCATCACCGGTTTTGACGCCAATCCGCCGCAAGTTCCAGCCCCGGAAACCCGCGCAAGCACCGGCGGATCCTGCGCCGCAACATCAAATGAAACCCAAGTTTCCAGTCCCGAAACCAACGCCGCAAGCCTCGCCGCCTGCGCCGCAGAGCCGGAAATGACACCGGAAAATCCGGTCGCTGCCGGGATTCTGACCGCGAAAAACGGCGAAATCCATGCAAAATCGATTGTCATCACCGCCGGAACCAGCCTGCGCGGCAGGGTATGGATAGGGCAAGAGTGTATCGAATCGGGCGGCGATGGACGCCCGGCCGTCAATGAACTCAGCAAATCATTGTCGGATCTTGGGTTTGAACTGATCCGACTCAAGACCGGCACTCCGCCCCGGCTCACCGCCGCATCCTGCGATTTCGCAAAGTGCGAGCCCCAGCCGGGCGAGCAACCGCGCCCATTGTTCCACGTGGAACACCGTAGTCTCCCGGCTACCAACCCACAGTCCGGCGAGCAACCGCGCCCATTGTTCCACGTGGAACACCGCAATCTCCCGGCTAACAACCCCCGGTCTTGCAATCCACAAACCACATTGTTCCACGTGGAACATCAATGGCCGGATTGCGAACCGCCAGACGCGCTTGCGCCTGCCATTGGCTTTTTAAACGCAGAGTCGCAGAGTCGCAGAGTGCGCAGAGAGACTTTCGGGTCGACTGCCACAGAGGGTGGCAATCGGCCGGAAGGCGCGGTAAATGCGCCGGAGAGTGCGGTAAATGCGCCGGAAGGCACGGTGCAAAAGCCGGAAAGCGCGGTAAATGCGGCGGAAAGCGCGGTAAATGCGGCGGAAGGCACGGTGCAAAAGCCAGAAGGCGCGGCGCAAAAGCTGGAAAGTGCGGCGCAAGAGCTGGAAAGTGCGGCGCAAAGTCCAGAGGTTGGGGTAAAAAGTCCCGGACTGCCGCCCCCACCCGACTGTTCCACGTGGAACATTTTTAAAGAATTGCCCTGTTATCTCACCCACACGACCCCCGAAACGCACGCCATAATCCGCCAAAATCTGGCAAAATCCTCGCTCTATGGCGGCGCAATTGTAGGGACTGGGGTCAGATATTGCCCCAGCATCGAAGATAAAATCGTCCGCTTCCCCGATGCCCAAGGCCATCATGTCATGCTGGAGCCGGAGGACTCCGACGGCAAAATCATCTACCCTAACGGTCTAAGCTGCTCGCTGCCACGCGAAGTGCAGGAAAAAATGGTGCGCTCGGTTCCGGGGCTCGAACACGCGGAGTTCCTGGCATATGCGTATGCCATCGAGTATGACGCTATCGATTCCCGCGAACTCAAGCATTCATTGGAGGCAAAACGGATCGACAATCTCTTCTTTGCCGGACAAATCAACGGCACGACCGGATACGAGGAAGCGGCGGCACAAGGAATCATGGCCGGCATCAATGCCGCCAGAAAAGCCGACAACCTGCCGCCGCTCGTGTTGAGCCGACAAGACGCCTACATTGGGGTAATGATCGACGACCTGGTCACCAAGGGCACCGATGAACCCTACCGGATGTTCACCAGCCGCGCCGAGCGCCGGCTTATCCTGCGACAGGACAACGCCAGATACCGCTTGGCGGACGCCGCGGACGCCGCGAAAATCAAATCGGAGCAATTCCGCACCGAAACCCGCGCCATAATCTCGGAGATTGCGCGGATGATGGAATCGGGCGAAGCGGTCGAATCCGGTGATGGCGGATATATCCACAACGAGGCGGCAAAACAGGTTTCTATTATGCGTCATTATCTACCTTATATCGAGCAGGAGAAAAAGGCGTCGGAGCGGGCGAAGAAGGACGAGCAGATCGCGATTCCGCGGTGGCTTGATTACGACAAACTCAATATGGTGCGTTATGAATCGCGGGAAAAGCTTAAAAAGCACCGCCCCGAAACTCTCGCCCAAGCCGCCCGGATCCCCGGCGTCAACCCGGCCGACGTCGCGGTATTGGCAATCATCATCAAGCGCGGTCATATCTAAAAGCCCGTCCGCCTAGTAGCCTAGAAGGCTGGACTTCGTAGTCTAGAAGTCTGGACTTCGCAGTCTAAGGGGCTAGACTTCGTAGTCCAGGATGCTGGACTTCGTAGTCTAGAAGGCTGGACTTCGTAGTCTAGAAGGCTAGACTTCTAGCGGGGCTAGCTAGTCTAGCGGGGCTAGAAGAGCTAGAAGAGCTAGAGAAACTAGCAGAGCTAGCAGGGCTAGCGGGGCTAGGAGATCTAGAAAAGCTAGCAGGGCTAGAAGAGCTAGCAGGGCCAGAAGAGCTAGAAAAGCTAGAAGAGCTAGAAAAGCTAGCGGGGCCAGAAGGGCTAGAGGAACTAGCAGAGCTAGCAGGGCCAGAAGAGCTAGAAAAGCTAGAAGAGCTAGAAAAGCTAGCGGGGCTAGCGCAGCTAGAGGGGCTAGAAGGGCTAGAGGAGCTAGAAGGGCTAGCTAGTCTAGCGGGGCTAGAAAAGCTAGCAGAGCTAGAGGGGCTAGCAGGGCTAGAAAAGCTAGCAAAGCTAGAAAGCTAGCCCGTCTAGCCCAGCTAGCCCTGCTAGGCTAGAAGATGCCACAGCATTGTCAACCAGAGTTATCAACAAAATTTGTTGATAACCGTTTATAACTTATCATAAGATTTCATTGATTTATTGCGACAAAATATGATATTATACACGCTGAAAGGGCGCACTGTCTACAGTTGAAAAGAGCAACTCAAAGCAGTGCGGCAGCAAAAGCAACGAAAACCAATAAACTACAAGAACGGCAATGCCAGCAACAATGCAGCAACAAACAGCGCAAGCAGAGGATGAAAGGCGATAACGCGAGCAGTAAAGGCTGCCGCAGAACTACAGTAATGGCAACGCAAGACTAAAACAGACAAGAGAGCAACTGAACGCAACTCAACGGCAGACAAGCAAAACAGAACAACAGCAAAGAGCACAACGGTAGCAACAAAAAGCGCAACGGCAGGCAAGCGCAACAACAGAACAACAGCAAGCACAACGGCGGCAAGCGCAAAACAGAACAACAGCAAAGAGCAAACGCAACGGCGGCAAACGGCAAGCAGAAAAAAAGGGCAATGGCGGCAAACGGCAAGCAGAAAAGGCGGCAGCAATGGAAGACAAAGAGATGAATAACCTCTGGAAGCGGGCGAGGGAAGTATATCTGAGGCTTACGAACTCGGAGGCGGATCGTTCTCTGGCGGAGAGGCATTTTTCAAATGTCGAGGACTTGCGCACGGATGGCGACACTTTGGTGGTTTCGCTCAACAGCGAGCAAACGAAGTCGATTTTCGAAAACAAGATGTCGGACAGACTTTTGGACGCTTTGCGTCTTGCCGGGGCGCCGGAATCATTTTCGCTCAAATATGTCGTTGCCGAGCCTAAGCATATTACCATTGCGCCGCCGAAAGCGCAGCCGCTTCATTCTCAATTTCAGGATAGCGCCGCCGCCGCCGAGGAGCCGCTGGGACTCAGCCTGAAGCCGGAGTATGTATTTTCGGAGTTTGTCGAGGGCATGTCCAACCGCTGGGCGTTGAACACCGCGAAGGGCATATCGAAAGACCCCGGCAACAAGGCCTACAATCCGTTTTTCATCCATGGCGGCACGGGGCTTGGCAAGACCCACCTCATGCAGGCGATCGGCAACGAACTCAAGGCCAACCGGCCAGATCTGAAGATTTGCTACATCAATGCCGAAGCGTTCATGAACGAATACATGAATGCGCTGCAAAAGCATACGCTGGACAATTTCCGACAGCGCTACCGCACTTTGGATGTTCTCTTGATGGACGATGTGCAGTTCATGGCGTCGAAAAACAATCTTCAGGAAGAATTTTTCAATACTTTCTACACGCTCCAGAACAACGGCAAGCAGATTGTGATGACGAGCGATGTCGCGCCAAAGAATCTGCCGGCGCTGGAGCCTAGACTGATGAGCCGCTTCGAAGGCGGCATCGTCCAGTCGATTGAAGCTCCGCAATTCGAGACCCGCCTCGCCATTTTGAAGAAGAAAGCGGAAAGCTTTGCTTCGCTCATTCCGGAAATGGCGCTCGTCTTTATTGCCGAAAACATCCGCAGCCAGGTGCGCGCGATGGAAGGGGCTCTCAATAAGATCAAAGTCCTCGCCGAAAACGATCCCAACTTCAAGGACAATATTTCAAATACGGTTCTGAATATAATCCTGAAAGACCAGATCGACAAGGAAAAGAAGATAAAGGCGATAACCTGCCAGGATATAATCGACACCGTTTGCAGCCATTTCAACATCACGCTTGAACAGATCCAGTCGTCGGAGCGGACGCAGGAACTTGTTTTGCCGCGCCAGATGGCGATGTTCATCTCCTACAACTTCACCCAGCTTGGCTACAAGCAGCTTGAAATGCACTTCAAGAAGACCCATGCCACCATTCTCAGCGGCGTAAAGAAGTTCAAGAACCATCTGGACACCGAACCGCAGATTGTGGAGAAACTCAATGAAGTTATCAACAAACTTGGCTTCTCGATGAAGGACATGAGGGACTGACAACTTGTAGACATCCGGCCAATTGTAAAAAATATGAACAGCACTCTACAATTTGCAGACATTCTAAAGTTGATAAAAATGCTGTCTTCATGCCTGAAAACATTGGAGAAAAGCGAATTGTCAACTTCTCAACCGTCCTGATAATACTAATATGATTTAAAGAGAAAAACAAATAAAAAATAGAAGGAATGTAAACAATGAAACTTTCAATCACCAAAGGAACATTTCTCGACGGACTTAAGGATGTACAGAGCGTCATTCCCGCGAAGGCGGTAAACCAGATGATGCAGAACGTGCTGCTTGAAGCGGCTGACGGGAAGCTCGTTTTGACCACCACGGATCTGGACATGACCGTGCGGCGCGAGGTGAAGTGCGAAGTAGAGGAGCCGGGCGCGACCACGCTTCCCGCCAAGACGCTCTTTTCCGCGATTGCAAAAGCCACGGATGGAATCGTAAACGTGAGCGTGGATGAAAACGACATTGCGGTAGTGAACGCCGCCCGGTCGCGCTACAGATTCACCGGCAAGCCCATGGTGAACTTTCCGCGCATCGCGCTTGAGGATGAAAACTATCAATACACGGTGGAAAAGGCGGTTCTCCACGAAATGATCCGCAAGGTCGCCTACGCCGTTTCCCAGGATGAGACCCGCCGTCCGCTCCGCGGAGTGCTCTTCAGTTTCAAGGATCAGAAGCTCACGATGGTCGCCACCAACGGCAAGCGCATGGCGATGGTGGAGCAGGAACTCGAATTTCCGGCGGGAACCGACCGCGATGTGATCGTTCCGTCCAAGGCGATCAACGAGATCAACAAGTCGCTTGAGGGAGAAGGCGAGGTGAAGATCGTGCTGCGCAACACGAACATCGCCTTCGAACTTGAAGGCATAACGATCTATTCCAAACTCATCGACGACAAATACCCCAACTACCGCCTCGTAATTCCGACCAACCTCCCCAATGAAGTAAAGCTCGACCGCCAGGAGTTCATCAGCGCGATCGAGCGCGTGAGCGTATTCGGAAACGACCGCTCGGCGTCGCTTACATTTGAAGGCAACACGCTCTTCGTGCGCTCGTCCTCGAGCGACATCGGGGAACTGAACGACGAACTGCCGATCAAGTATCTCGGCGAGAAGATCGAGGTGAGTTTCGATCCCGCCTATCTGCTCGATCCGCTCAAGGCGATCGACGACGATGAAATCACGATCAAGATGCTCGATGGCAGCACCGCCGCCGTGATAACCTGCAGCATTCCGTTCATTTACGTGATCATGCCGCTCAGGACGATTGGCTGAAGATGAAACTTTTCACCGATAAAAACTACCCCATAATCGTCAGCTGCGCGAAGGAACTTTCGCGCTGGACCGAGATTGAGCTCAAAGCGATGGGGTACAAGATTGTGGAGCGGACCGAGAACACGGTCGTGGTGAGGGGAGAGTTCGACGACGTAATGCGTCTGAATCTCAATCTCCGCACCGCGCATCGCGTGCTCGTGCCGCTTTTGCGGGCGGATTGCCGCAAAATCAAGGATTTGTACGAGCTCGTGTATTCCATCGACTGGGAGAACATACTCGATGCCGACGGCTATTTCAGCGTGAGTTCGATTGTCCACAACGATACGATCCGCGACACGCGCATTCCGTCGCTTTACGCGAAAGACGCGATTGCCGACCGCATGCGCGACAAGTGTCAGCGCCGTCCGGACTCCGGCGGGATGAACATCGGGGCGGCGGTTTTCGTGTATTGGGAACGAAATGAGATAATCGTGTATATCGATACCACCGGCGAACCCTTGTCTAAGCGCGGCTACCGCAAGATACCCGGGAGCGCGCCAATGCAAGAGACGCTGGCGGCGGCCTGCATCATGGCGATGGGATGGGACGGGAAAAGTCCGTTCGTATTTCCGATGTGCGGCTCCGGGACGCCGGCGATCGAGGCGGTGATGATGGCCATGAACCGTGCGCCTGGACTTTTGAAGGGGCATTTTGCGTTCCAGTCGATCAAGGGCTATACGCGGATAATCCCCGGCAGGAAGGCGCCGCGCATCGCGCCGCGCCAGACGGCGGGCGCCTCGCCCGAGCAGTTGTGGAGAGAGAAGCTGATCGAGGCGCGCGAGCAGGAGAAGACGGAGAATCTCCCCAAAATCATCGCGACCGACATTTCGCCCGATGCGATCGAAAACGCGCACACCAACGCCATCGCCGCCGGAGTGGCGCCATACATCGATTTTGCCGCCTGCGATTTTGCGGAAACGAAGATTCCGGAAGAAAAAGGCATGATTTTCTTCAATCCGGAGTATGGAATCCGTCTGGGAACCGAGGAGGAACTCGCTCCCGTATATCGCCGGATGGGAGAATTCATGGCGGAGAAATGCGCGGGCTATATGGGAGGAGTCATCACCGGCAATCCCAAACTTGCGCAGGAGATTCCGCTTGTCTACCGCAACCGGGTGCCGTTTTTCAACGGGCCGATCGATTGCCGGCTCTTCATCTACGATGGCTGCAAACTCAAGGAGTATGCAAAACATGAATGAAAACAGCGTCAGTGTGGAAGAAATGATGGGGAACGTGGAAGAAGCTGCGGAGAATGCGGAAGCCGCGGAAGAGGCTGTTCCCGCGGACATCGAGCTTGACGTCCAGAAGGTGGTGGTGGAGGAACTCGCCGCCGAAAAAGCGGCGTTGGAGCTGAAGGCGGGCGCACTGGAGGAGCGGCTTGCCGGGCTGCAGAGCGAGGCGGCGGATTTGAGCGGAAAGCTTGCCGCCGCCAACGGCAGGATTGCCGAGCTTGAAAATTGCATTGCCTCCGGCAAGGCGCGCGAGGCGGAACTCGAGCGGAAAATCGCCGCCTACGAATTGCAGGAAAGCGATATCCAGGCGCGCAATCCCAATCAGCTTGCGCTCCTCGACCGCGACACGGAACTGCCCGACCGCTTTCCGGGCGAGACGCGCGACCATATTCTGGAGATAATCGCCGAAGCGCGCGACGTGGCCGAACAGCAAGGCCGCCGCCGCCGCGCCCAGCTGCTCGAAAGCGTGCTCAAGGCCAACGAACCGTCCGGCAATCTCCAGAAAAAACGCGATACCTTCCTGAAATTCATGGACGAGCACCATAACGTGCTGACCGGCGAGGTGATTGCAGAACTGGAAAAGTATGGCATAACCTATCGGGAAGGCGGACAAAACCTGCTCCTCGACGAAATTATAAACAGGACCTACTAATATAAACAAGAATATCAACAAATGTTGATAAATTTTCATTTTGTGTGTTGATTTTATGAACATTTGTTGATAATAGAGTTGATAAAGCCATGAAAAACCTTGATAGATCGATTTGTCTGTTGATGAAAGAGGCCCGTCGGGGGCTGGGGATATCGCAGAGCGAGCTGGCGGCCGAGGTTGGCTGCAAGCAGTCGGCGCTGTCGATGTTCGAGCAGGGCGATCCGACGAAGCTCAATGACGAGGTGGTGGAAAAGCTCTCGCGCCGGTTGAATGTGGATTTGGCGCCCAGGGAGAAGGAAAATCCGGCTGCGACATTGCAGGGCGGCGGTGCGGCAGGCGGCGGTGAACCGGGCAGAGACCGTGTGGCGGGGATTTCGGCTTTTTGTCCCAATCCGGCGTGTCCGGGGAACGAGGAGTATTTTGTGGAGGGGCGGCGGTTTTTGCGTCCGGTTCCGGAAAAGTGCGATCCTGCCGGCGGCAGATTTTGTGCGCTTTGCGGCGAGATACTGGAGAGAAAGTGTCCGAATTGCGGCGCATTGCTTCATCCGGGAGCGGTCTGCACCTTCTGCGGCGAGCGATATATCGCCGTGGAATAGCCGCAGTTTTTCCGGATAGAAAAATTTCTCCACACAATTTCGCCTTGAATGAATGAATAAACCCGCTGCCGGCGGCAAGCGCCTCCGGTACGCGGAAAACCTTCCACCGGCGGTTGGCGGGACGCGTCTTTTGAATAAGGCAGCGCCGGAACAAAAAGGAACAAGACAATGGCTAAAGTACTGGCCAAGTTCAAGGCAATCCCGGTCAATCCGGAAGTCGATCCGTCGGGCGGCTGCCGCATGCAGCTCACCGACCGCCAAATCTACGACGAGGCGACGGTGTTCGACGAGGTGGTGGATTCCGAGCGTCTGCCGTTCACGGCGGAGATGCTCGAATTCGCGTTCAAGTGCGTTTTGAGGACGGTCGCGAAGAAAATCGCCACCGACTGCAATGCGCGCAAGATCGGCAACTACATCCAGTTCGTGCCGCGTCTGCACGGCAAGATCGACGGTCCCTACAGCGCGTTCGGCACCGGAAAGAACAACGGCACGCATATCACCGCGCGCATTCTTTCCGGCATCCCGAGCACGATCGACATGGACAAAGTGACGTTCGTGAACGAACATACGGGAACGAGAGTGCGGCTCGACCGCATCAGCTGGATCGGCGCCGACGACGGCAACGTGCTCAAGGTGGGCGAGCCGTTCGCGGCCTACGGCACCAACATGCAGTATGCCGCCGCGCTCGGCGACTCCGCGGTCATGGAGTGGGAGGACGGCAGCGGGACTATGCAGTCCCAGGCGCTGACCTGCACCGAGAGCGACTACAATCATATGAAGTTCGCGTGGCCCGAGCGCGCACCGGAGGCGGGAGCGGAGGCGAAGGTGGTCATCACCTCCCGCGCCGGCATCGACGGCAACTACGCGCAGGTGAACAGCAAGGTCGTGTCGATCGTGGCTCCATAACGAGCGGATAACCGTGCCTGCGCAAGGTCCGCAAGGAAATCCCTTCGCGGACTTTGCGCGGGTCATTGTGCGGACAATCCGGCAAAAAGGAAGGAAGCAAAGAATGGTGAAAATCGCAATTGGCGCGGCGATGGCGGCAATGCTCGCCGGATGCTACATCGGCAAGGCCGAATTCAAAGGCGAGGATATGCGAATGTATCCGCTCTACGGCACGGCGGTGCTCACAAACGCCGAAAACTGACACGCGGGGCGGATAAGGGCGGGGCCGCGGCGGGCTTGCCTTTTCCGGCGATTTTTGGTATAATACAAGACAATACCCAAAACAAGGCGGAAAGGATTCGTGGAAAATGGATTTTCTGAAGAAAACGGTGGGGCCGACCGTATTGGCGGCGATTTGCATCGTGTCGGGCTGGCTGCTTTGCGGCATTTGGCAGAAGACGCATGCCGGCAAGGGCGGCGCGGCGGCGGCGATGATGCAGGCGGCGCCGGTGACGATCGGCGTCGATGAAGTAAGGGAGATGGAATACAATCTCCCTGAACGCTACGTGGCGCACGCGGAAGCCGCGCAGGAAGTGGATCTGCTGCCGCAGGTGGACGGATATATAAAGGAAATCAAGTTCAAGGAGGGCGACATCGTGTCGGTAGGGCAGGTGCTCTACATCCTCGACGACGAGCGCTACCAGGCGGTGGTGAACCAGCGTCTGGCGGACTTGGAGGCGGCGCAGGCCGAACAGCGCCGCGCGAACCGCCACTTCCAGCGTCTCAACAGCGTGGACGAGCGCGGCATCACCCAGCTTGAGCGCGACAACGCCGAAGCCCAGGTGGAGACGGCGAAAGCCCTGGTCTTGCAGGCGGAGGCGAATCTCATCGTGGCGCAGTACGACCTCAAGAAAACGCGCGTAATCGCGCCGATAAGCGGTCAGATCGGCAAGTCCAACGCGTATGTGGGCGACTATGTGGCGCCGTCCAAGGGGGCGCTGGCGCGGATCGTCCAGGTGGATCCGATCCGCGTTTCGTTCCCGCTCCCGGACCGCCTCTACATCCAGTGGCGCCAGCTCCAGAAGCGCGGCGAGACCTACGAGCAGCGCATGCGCATCATCCTCGCGGACGGCTCGGAATACGAATACGACGGCAAGTTCGATTTCGACGACAACCAGATGAGCCGCGAAACGGCGTCGATCATGCTGCGGCTGCTGTTCCCGAATCCCGACCGGATGCTCATTCCGAACAGCTTCGTGACGCTCCTTTACGACCGCGCCCAGCCGCCGAAGTACCCCATGGTCCAGCAGTCGGCGATTTTCGACCTGCCTTCCGGCGGGCTCGGGGTGTGGACGGTGACCGAGGACGGCTGCGCACATGCGGTGCCGGTGGAGACTTTGCCGGGGCATGACGGCTTCGTGCCGGTGGTGAGCGGGCTTTCGGTGGGCCAGAAGTATGTGATCGCCGGGACGCGCAAGCTTGCCGACGGCGCCAAGGTGATTGAAGTGGAACCCACCAAGACGGAAGAAAACTCCGCCGACTACGAAGGATTCAAGCTGTGAAACTTTCGATCCGCGCAAGCATCGACCAGATCAAGACCTTTTCGAGGGTCTTCATCGAGCGTCCGCGTTTCGCGATGGTCATCGCAATCGTGCTGACGCTCGCGGGCGCGCTGAGCATCACCAAGCTGCCGATCGCCCAGTATCCGCAGCTCACGCCGCCGGAAATCCAGGTGAACTACTCCTATCCCGGCGCGAACGCCTCGGAGGTGCTCAACACCGTCGCCACGCCCATCGAAGACGAAGTCAACGGCGTGGACGACATGATCTACATGACGAGCCAGTGCTCGGACGACGGGCAGTATACGCTCACCGTGTCGTTCGAGGTGGGCAGCGACCGCGACATGGATCTCGTGAAGGTGCAGAACCGCCTTTCGCAGGCGGAGGCGAAGCTGCCTTCGGAGGTGAAGCAGCTTGGCGGCAGGGTGCGCGCCCAGTCCACGGACTTCCTCGGGTTCTTCGCGCTCCGGAGCCCCAATGGCACGTTCTCGCGCATGGAGTTGAGCGACTACTGCTATGCGAACATCCAGCCGGTGCTTTTGCGCGTGGCGGGCGTTGGCGAGTGCACGATCTACGGGCCGAAGCTTTCGATGCGCGTATGGCTCGATCCGGCGCGCATGGCGGCGCAGGGGATGAACTCCGAAGAGGTCATCGGCGCCATTTCCAAGCAGAACATCCAGGCGTCGCTGGGCACGGTGGGCGCGTCGCCCACCGGCGAACATGCGGCGTTCAGCTATTCGCTGCTGGCCAAGGGGCGGCTGATGACGCCGGCGGAGTTCGATGAAATCGTCGTCCGCCGCGACGAGAACGGCGGCATCGTCAAGCTCAAGGACGTGGCTCGCACGGAGGTTGGCGAGCAGAGCTACGCCTTCGCCGGCCTCTACAACGGCGCCAACGCGGTTTCGATCGCGCTGCAGCAGAAGCCCGGCGCCAATGCCATCGCCGCCATGAACGCCGTGCGCAGGGCGTTCGAGGAGCTCAGCGAATCGTTCCCGGAGGACATGGAGTATGTCCTCGCCTACGACGCCACGGAATATGTGAGGATGTGCATCCGCGAAATCGTGGCGACGCTGATCATCACCTTCCTTCTCGTGGTGTTCGTCTGCTATCTCTTCCTGCAGGACTGGCGCGCGACGTTGATCCCGTGCCTCACGATCCCGGTGTCGCTCACCTCCACCTTCATCCTGATGGCGATTCTGGACTACTCGATCAACATCCTCACGCTCTTCGGGCTGGTGCTGGCGATCGGGGTGGTGGTGGACGACTGCATCGTCGTCGTCGAGCGCGTGCAGTATCTCATCGAGACGCGCGGACTCAACTCCAAGGAGGCGTCGATCCAGGCGATGAAGGACGTGACGAGCGCGGTCATCGCGACGACGCTCGTCCTGCTGGGCATCTTCGTGCCGGTAGGGTTTTTGACCGGCATCACCGGGCGCATCTACCAGCAGTTCTCGGTCACGCTGTCGGCGGCGGTGTGCTTCTCGACGGTGTGCGCGCTCACGCTGGCGCCGGCGCTGTGCTCGCTGCTGCTGCGCGAGGCCAATCCCTACAGGCACGGGCCGTTCGCGTGGTTCAACTGGGCGCTCGACAAGTTCAAGAGCTTCTTCATCATGCTCGCCAAGTGGCTCGCGAGCCGCATTTTCATCGCGCTCATGCTCCTCGTGTTCACGATGATCCTCACGGTGAAGATGTATCTGGACACCCAGTCGAGCTTCCTCCCGGAGGAAGACCAGAAGGTGGTGTTCGCGTCGCTGGAGATGCCGGAAGGCTCGACGCGCCAGCGTTCCATGGACATGATCGAGCGCGCCACGAAGGTGCTGCGCGAGCAGGTGCCGGAGATCGACAGCGTCCTGACGGTGAGCGGATTTTCGATGGTCGGCGGGCGCGGCGAGAACCAGAACATGGTCATCATCATGCTCAAGCCGTGGGACGAGCGCAAGCGTCCGGATCAGCATGCGGTGGCGATGATTCCCAGGATCGCCAAGGTGCTCGCGCAGATTCCCGAGCCTGCGGTCAAGGTGTTCGTGCCGCCGGCCATTCCGGGTCTCGGCACCAACAGCGGCATCGACCTCAGGCTGCAGTCCAAGGGCGATACCGACGCCATGCGCCTGGACGCCGTGAAGAAAAAGATTCTGGGCAAGCTCAACGCGCTGCCCGGCGTCATGGTCGCGTTCTCCGGCTACACCGCCGAGACGCCGCACCTCAGGTTCCATCTCGACCGCACCAAGGCGGAGATGTACCGCGTGCCGGTTTCCACCGTCTACACGACGCTGCAGAACTACCTTGGTTCGCGCTATGTCAACGACGTGAACCTCGGCACGCAGGTCAACCGCGTTACGGTGCAGTCCGACTGGGAAGGGCGTTCCACGCCGGAGGCGATCGAGCGGCTTTACGTGCGCAGTTCCACCGGCGACATGGTGCCGATGGGGTCGTTGGGGACGATCACCCGCGAGATCGGGCCGCGCGCGGTGAGCCGCTACCAGCAGTTCCTCGCCGCGTCGATCACGGTCATGCCCAAGCCCGGCGTCGCGTCGGGCGAGGTGATGGCGGAAATCAAGCGGCTGCTCAGGGAAGAGCTTCCGCAGGACTATGGATTCGAGTGGTCGGGTCTCACCTACCAGGAGGAGCGCAACGCCGGATCGGCCGCGCCGCTCATTGCGCTGGCGATTCTCTTCGGCTATCTCTTCCTGGTGGCGCAGTATGAGAGCTGGACGATTCCGCTGCCGGTGATGCTGTCGATTTTCGTGGCGGTGTGCGGCGCCTTGTTCGGGCTTAAAGTCTATGGTTTCTCGCTTTCGATCTATGCGCAGCTCGGGCTCGTGCTGCTGATCGGTCTCGCTTCCAAGAACGCGATTTTGATCGTGGAGTTCGCGAAGGACAAGCGCGAGATCGAGGGCATGGGGATTGCGGAGGCGGCGGGTCTCGCGGCGGGCGAACGCCTGCGCGCGCTGTTGATGACGGCGTTGACCACGCTTCTGGGCACGCTTCCGATGATGATTGCGACCGGCGCCGGCGCCGCGAGCCGCAACCATCTGGGGACGACGGAATTCTACGGCATGGCCGCATCGGTCGCTTTCGGCATTCTCCTGGTGCCGGGGCTTTACGCGCTCTTCCAGACGTGGCGCGAATACGTAAAAGGGATTTTCTCAAAGGAGAAGTGACATGAAGAAAGCGATCATCGGATTTGCCGCCGCGGCGGCGGTTTGCGGATGCATGGATCTGCCCAGCGTGGGACCGGACTATGTCGAGCCGGAAGTCAAGGCGATCGACGCCTCGCTCCCCGACGCCGGCGAACCGCCGCAGATGACGAACGGCGACGAGCGCGTCGAGATTTCGGGAGAGACGATGCATCTCTGGTGGAAGCAGTTCAACGATCCCGTGCTCGATTCGCTCATCGAGAGCGCCTTCGCGAGCAATCTCTCCTACAAGGTCGCGCAGAAGCGTCTGGAGGAAGCAAGCTGGGTGCTCATGGGAACGTATTCCGAGTTCCTGCCCAAGGTGAATGCCAGCGGCGACTGGTACGACAATGTAAACCGCCGCCGCAATTCGTCTTTGGCGTCGGTCTACCGGCAGACCGGCAACAAGAAGCGCCACAGCCAGATTGCGGATCTCGGGGTCGGGGCGGACTGGGAGATCGATATTTTCGGCGGCAGCCGCCGCGCCACCGAAGCCGCGCTCGCGCTCATGGAAGGGGCGGCGAGCGATCTGGACAATGCGTGGCTGCAGCTTTCCGCCCAGATCGGCGAGCAGTACATTTCGCTGCGCACCTGCCAGGAGCGCATCGCCGTGGCGGAGGCGAATCTCATGCTGCAGACCGAGACCTACGACATCTTGAAGTCGCGTCTCGATTCCGGCATCGGCGACGAGCTTGCCGTGAACCAGTGCGCGTATGTCGTGGAGCAGACGCGCGCGCGGATTCCGGCGCTCAAGACGCAGGAAGAGGAGCTCAAGAACGCGCTTGCGATTCTCGCGGGCGAGATGCCCGGAGCCTTGCACGACAAACTCGCGCCGGTGGAATTGAAGCGCGACTGGCTGCTGGCGCCGCAGAAACTGGGCGAGCTGCCGCTCGACATGATCCGTTCGCGCCCGGACGTCCAGAGCGCGGAGCGCAAACTCGCCGCGCAGTGCGCGAGGATCGGCGTTGCCAAGTCGGCCTGGTATCCCAAGCTCCACATCACCGGGTCGGTCGGTTATCAGTCGGTGCAGACGAGCCGTCTCATCACCAAGGGTGCGCTCATGTCGAGCTTCGGGCCGAGCGCCACGTGGTCGATCTTCAGCGCGGGGGCGATCTATTCCACGGTGAAGGCGGAGGAAGCCCGCACCGAGCAGGCGGCGCTTGAATACGAACTTGCGATCGACCAGGCCTACGCCGAGGTGCGCAACGCCTACAGCGCCTACTCGCATGAATACCACACCTACAGTGCGCTCGAGGATGCGGTCAGGGCGGCGAACGACGCGGTGTCCATTTCGCGGGATCTCTACCGCAACGGGCTCCGGGACTTCAACAACGTGCTTGATGCGCAGCGCAGCCGCCTGTCGCTGGAGGAGCAGTTTGTGGTGAGCCGCGGCCAGATCACGCTCAACCTCATCGAGCTTTACAAAACTTTGGGCGGCGGTCTTGCAAATCCGCGGGAAAAATGATATAATACGCGCCTAATGTATAAAAACAGGGTGATTTCGAAATGGCAATTGTTCTAGGTCTGCCCAAAGGCTCGCTGCAGGATTCCACCTTCGCGCTCTTCAAGCGCGCCGGGTTCAACGTATCGTGCTCTTCGCGCAGCTATATTCCGTCGATCGACGACGAGGAGATAAAGTGCCGTCTTTTGCGGCCGCAGGAGATGAGCCGCTATGTGGAGCTGGGGCTGCTCGACGCGGGGATATGCGGCTACGACTGGGTGTATGAAAACGGGTCGGACGTGCATGAAATCTGCGAGCTCAACTACTCCAAGGCCACGTCCAATCCGGTGCGCTGGGTGCTTGCGGTGCCGAACGACTCCAAGATCAAGACGGTGAAGGATCTCGAGGGCAAGCGCATTTCCACGGAGGCGGTGGGTCTCGTGAAGCGCTATCTCAAGAAGAACGGCGTCAAGGCGGAAGTGGAGTTCAGCTGGGGCGCGACGGAAGTGAAGGCGCCGGAACTCGTGGATGCGATTGTCGATCTCACGGAGACTGGCAGTTCGCTCAGAGCCAACAACCTGCGCATCGTCGATACGATCCTCACCTCCACCACGCGTTTCATCGCCAACAAGGCGAGCTGGAAGGACAAGGCCAAGCGCGCCAAGCTCGAGCAGCTCAAGATGCTGCTTGTCGGGGCGCTGGAGGCGCAGCGCCGCGTACTTTTGAAGTGCAATGCGCCGGAGAAGTCGCTCGCCAAGGTGACGAAGGTGCTGCCCGGGCTGCACGCGCCTACCGTCAACAAGCTCCATGGCGAGGGGTGGTATGCGGTGGAGGCGGTTGTCGAGGAGAAGACGGTGCGCGACATAATTCCCGCGCTCACCGCCGCCGGCGCGACCGGGATAATCGAACTGCCGCTCAACAAGATAATTTTCTGATCGGAAAACAGGTCTAGCTAACCTGGCAATACACAACAAGGAAAAAACAAAATGGGATCCATCAAGAAGAAACGGCGCAAAAAAATGTCCAAGCACAAATACGACAAGCGTATGAAGGCGCAGCGCCACAAGAACAAGTAAGCAGCTTGCAGCAATACTCTGCCGCCACTTTCCGGCGGCAGAGTTCTTTATGGTCCTGTAGCTCATCTGGACAGAGCAGCTGCCTTCTAAGCAGCGGGTAGTGGGTTCGAGTCCCGCCAGGACCGCCAGTTTCATGGAGACGCCGGATAGCGAAGCGATAGAGCGCATGCTCGCGGCGGGCGGGCTGAAGCGGATCGGGATCGGTACGCGGAGGGCTTGCTATATCCTGCCGGGCGGCGGACTTTGCCTCAAATGCTACCGCAGCGAAGCGGAAATAGCCGAAGGCAAATATCCGGGCACGGTGCGCAGCAAGCCGCTTTTGCCCACGGTCGTGAATGAAATACGGCGTTGCCGGTCCGATGAAAAGCGCAACACCGGCTGTCAGGAATACCGCTACTATCTCAAGCTCAAGGCGCGTCTGCCCGGAGAGTTGATGGCGGCGTTTCCTTCGACGATGGAGATGGTGGATCTGCCTTCGCGCGGCTGGGCGACAATCGAAGAAGCGGTGGTCAACGCCGACGGCTCGGCGCCGCGCAGATTCGCCGAAGAGTGGATGGTCTCGGACGGTGCAAAGCGCGAGCGGCTTTTCGCCGCCTTGAACTCTCTCGTGGATGCGCTGGTGGAGAATACCGTCAGATTCTTCGATCCCCAGAATGTGCTCGTGCAGGATCTGCCGGACGGCGATTTCCGGCTGCGCATCACCGATTTCGAGCCGGCGACCCGAATGCTCATCCCGATCGACTCGATTCCCGCGTTCACCAGATCCAAGGTCCGCCGCCGCTTCCTCCGCTTCATGCGCGATTGCGGCATTGAACGGGAATAGGACCTCGCATGACCCGGCGCATGTCCAAAGACGGATGGGACGCGATTCTGGCGCGCGAGGGCGGGAAATTCGGGCTTGCGGATTTGCGCTGGCAGGACTTCAACAAACTCATAAACGACGCCTTCTACGTTGGCAAGCAGAATGGCGTGGCGGTGCTGGTGAAGTGTTCATCGGTCGCGCCGGATTCGCTGGTAAACGAGCATAAGATGCTGGAGCGGTGCCGTGCCGCAGATCCGGATGTCTGTCCGAGGCCGCTGGGATTCTGGATGTCGCCAGACGGGACAAAAGCTTTCCAGATACAGGAACTGCTGCCGGGACCGGAGCTTAAACAGCTGCTTCCGGAGGGAAAATCGCGGCCATGGTTTGCCGCCGACATGGTTCGCATGGCGGAAGCCCTGGGGAAAGCCGGGATTGCGCATCGCGACGTGAGCATCTGGAACATGACTTGCGGGGCGGACGGACATTTGCGGCTTTTCGATTTCCAGTTTGCCGTAGATGCCGCAAGACCGCAGCGGGACAAGTATTTGAAGAACAATCCCAAATACCACTATTGCACATTCGGCATTGAGGACGAAGCCGGGCTTGGCGCCTGGGACGATGCGGGGGCGTTTTTGAAGGCGCTTGCGTGTTTGCCGCCGTCGCCGGAGCGCGACTGCGCGGAGCAGCGGCTGGCGGAGATGCGCGGAAAGACGGTGGCGCGGCTGCCGCCGGATTTGCGCGAGCGGCTGACGCTGGGATGCTACAAGGCGAGTTTGCGCATTCAGCGGCTTTTCGCCGGTGGCGCGAAGCGCGAGACCATAAACCGCCGCCTGGGGCGGCTTTCAAGGCGGACAGGCAAGGTATGAAGGGATGGCAATGAACGGCGAGTTCTCGTTCTCTTTCTGCATTTCCGACAACTACGCGCAGCATTTGGCGGTGGTGATCGCGTCGATACTCGTCAACAATCCCGATGAAAAGTTCGTCTTTCATGTCGTCCACCGCAATATAACGTCCGGGACCGAGGCGAGATTGCGCCGTTTGGAGCAGATGTACAAGAATCACCGCCTTGTCTTTCACAAGGTCGACGAGTCGGCGATTGCCGGATTCAAGATGCCGCCCACTTTGGCGCATGTCACGGTGGATGCGTTTCTCAGGTATTTCCTGCCGGATATTTTGAAGGATGAAAAGCGCACCGTCTATTCGGATGTGGATGTTCTCTGCCGGATGCCGCTTAAAGGTCTCAAAGAACTTGATCTTGATGGCAAGTTGATCGGGATGGTGCGCAACTACGCAGGCGAAAAAACCGCGTATCGTGAGGAGGTGCTTGCGCAATTTGGCTTCAATCCTTCCTCGCCATACTACTTCAACGGCTTTTTGGTGATGGATCTGGAAGGCCTGAGAGAATTCGATTTCGTCCGCAAGTGCCGGGAAACGACATTGGCGACCGGCGGCAAGCTTGCTTTCCCGGATCTGGATGTCATAAATCTGGTGTGCGAGGGGCGGATCAAGGAGATAAGCGAAATCTGGAACGGTGTGACCGGCTACAATCCGCTGCGCCGGGATGTGAGGATATGGCATTTTGTATGCCAGACGCAGAAACCGTGGTGCAACCTCTGGAAAAACATCACCTGGATTCCATATCTGAAGTATCTCCTGAAGACGCCCTACAAAGGAAACGCTCTGCGCTTTGTCTGGGGGCACATCAAAGGCTTTTTCTTTTTCAAATACACTAAAAACCGCATGACAAGGTATCTTGTGTGCGGGATAAGGGTGTGGAAGCGCAAAGCGGCTTGACTTTCCCTTTCGGGCTGGTTTTTTGTGTAGACAAAACAGTTGAAAATATGGTATAATGCGCGGGTGGAATGAGTAAATTGCAAGCGGGTTCTGGGATTGATGCCAACATGCACTTGCCTGACGCAAAAGCGCGAGGCAAGGTGGTAGATAGCAATAGAGAACTGGAATTCGCCTTTGGCCGGGCGGCAAAATGAGCAAATATGTTGTATTGCGGTTGAGCGGCAGGGCCGTCGATTTGTTGAAGCGCGGTCTTGGCGTATGGTTTCCTAAAGGCAAGACGCGCATATCCAAGTCATGCGAGTTCGAGCCGCCATGCAAGATCACCGGGGCCGTCAACTGCAAAACGGAGATAAAGGTCGGTGCGTTCACTTCATTCGACGGCGATATAGGCGATGGGCGGATTAGAAATGCGACAGTCGGCCGATATTGTTCAATTGCGAAGCATGTTGACATAGGCCTGCCCAACCACCCGATCAATTGGCTTTCAATTACGCCGCGCCAGTATTTTCCAAAATATTTTGCCGGGAACGGAAAAGGAGTTTCTACCATCCCTTGGACAGGCGAATCCGGCCATGTCGAGATTGGCAATGACGTATGGGTGGGCGACCGCACAATCATTATGTCGGGCGTAAAGATCGGCGACGGCGCCATTGTCGCGGCGGGGGCGGTGGTCGTGAAAGACGTGCCACCATATGCAATCGTGGGCGGCGTACCCGCACGCATCATCAAATACCGTTTCGACGAAGAGACGGTAAAAGAACTTCTTGATCTTCGGTGGTGGCGGTACGATATTGCAGACTTCGGCAAAGTCGATTGGAGCGACGCGAAAGGCGCGATAGCGGCAATAAGGGCTAGGATCGCAGGCGGCGTGGTGCGGCCCTACCTGCCGAGAAAGATCGTGGCGGCGGACCTCGCCCCCTATGCCTTTGGACGGCTCTTTCATTTCGAATTCTCGAAGCGGTTTTTCCGGGTGAAGATCCTCGGTGTCTGGGTGATGCATAAAAGGCGCGTGCGTCATGATTCGGAGCGGAGTGTCTAGGCATGAGCGACGGATACCTGACCGAAGAATTGAAAAGCGAATTTGGCCGGGCGGCAAAATGAGCCGCGGGAGAGGGCGAGCGGAAACATGCAGATTTCTTGTATGCGGGATAAGGGTGTGGAAGCGCAAAGAGATTGTTTTCCATGAAGGAAAGTGATAAGGAAAAGCGGACATTGGCGATAGTCGGCGCCAGTTATCTGCAACTGCCGCTGGTGAAGCGGGCGAAAGCGATGGGTCTCCGCACGGTCTGTTTTTCATGGCCGGAAGGGGCGGTATGCAAGGATGTTTGCGACAGGTTTTATCCTTTTTCGATTGTCGAGAAAGAAAAAATCCTGGCGGCATGCCAAGCTGAGAAGATTGACGGCATAACCTCGATCGCTTCGGATGTTGCGGTTCCTACCATCGCCTATGTGGCCAAGGCAATGGGATTGCCGGGCAATACGGAGGAAACGGCCTTCAGGTGCACCAACAAAAATGCGATGCGCCAGGCGCTGAAAGTTGGCGGGCTGGATATTCCGGCGTCGGCGGAGATATGTTTGAGCGACGATGTAGAGGCGATAAAAAGAAAACTGTCTAGAATGCGGTTTCCCTTGATCGCCAAACCGAGCGACAGATCCGGCAGCCTTGGCGTGACCAAATGCGAAACCCGGGCGGAACTTGAAGCGGCAATAAAAACGGCGCTGGAGTGCTCTCTTTCAGGTTCGGCGGTGGTGGAAGAGTTCATAGAAGATGCGAGGGAAATTTCTGTAGAAGGGATTTCTTTCGCCGGTAAGTATTACCCGTTGGCCATTACTGACAAAGTTACTACCAGAAACCCGCATTTTGTGGAATTGGCGCACCATGAACCGGCGGATTGGGACGGGGAGATGAAGACTAGGGCGATCGACTGCGCACGCAGAGCGGTATCGGCGTTGGGCGTGACGATCGGGGCTACCCATACAGAAATGATGATCGACCGGGAAGGAAGATTGTTCATTACGGAAGTAGGTGCGCGAATGGGCGGCGATTTTATCGGTTCTGATTTGGTGAAACTTTCTACAGGATATGATTTTGTGCATGGTGTGATCCAGTGTGCGCTGGGCGAATTCGATGAGCCGATTCTAAGAGATGCCGGATGTTCGGGCGTGCTTTTCTCCTCGGTCGTCACGCCGGAAGTGCGCAAGATTCTGGAGTCCGGCAAGGCGGAGAAGGAGCCTTGGTGCGTGCGTGCGGAAATAACCGGAAACGAAATAAAGCCTGAGTTGCTCTGCTCTGCCGATCGCGACGGGTATGTCATCTACAAAGCAGACCATCGCATTTGCAATCTGGAAAAGGAAATGGGAATGGGCGATGCGACAACGCCATGCCCTATGGATTTGACCGGCAAGCGGCTTTTGATAATCTCCGGGGTCGCTTTGCATCAAAAGGTTGTTCGTGCCGCAAGGAAATTGGGTGTGCACGCAATCGTTACGGACTTTCTTTCGTTTGATGACGCTCCAGCCAAGAAAATCGCCGACGAGGCGTGGATGGTCAGTACGATGGATATTGACGCCGTGGTGGAGAAATGCAAAGCAGAGCATATAGATGGCGTTCTCAACTATTGCATAGATACCGCGCAGCATCCATATCAACAAGTAGCCGAGAGTCTGGGATTGCCGTGCTTCGGAACGCGCGAACAATTCGAGATACTCACGGACAAGCGCAAGTTCAAGGATTTTTGCCGCAAGTGCGATGTGGACGTAATCCCAGAATACACCAAGGAAGACTTGGAAAGCGGCAAGGTGCGCTACCCCGTTGTGGTAAAACCGTCGATGAGTCGCGGATCGCGCGGACAGAGCGTTTGCCGGAACAAAGACGAAGTCCTTGCCGCCATTCCGTTGGCGAGGGAGACATCGGTTGACGGCAACATCATCATAGAGCGTCACATGGGAGGTTGTCAGGATATGGCGCTAGCATATATTGTTGTTGCTGGCGAACCGTATCTTGTCAAAATCGGCGATAGGTATCTGGGCAAGGCTTGCGACAATCTCGACCGGCAGCAAATATCAACCGTCTTGCCTTCGGTCAACACCGGGAAATTCCTGACGTATTCCGATATAAAGATCAAGGCGATGATCAAAACACTTGGGATACGTTTTGGGGCCGTCTTTTGCCAGGGCTTTTGGGAGGATGGAAGAATTTATCTTTACGACCCCGGTCTTCGCTTCCCCGGCAGCGATTTTGACTTGGCGCTCGAGAAAGCGACTGGATTCGACAGTATTTCCTCTTGCATTCGTTTTGCCCTTACCGGCGATGCCGCAACAACTTTTTCATCGCCAGAGAAAGTGTACGATTATGCCGGAAAAACATGCGTCATACTTTCGATCGCATCGCATCCGGGGACGATTGCAACCTTTGAAGGGTTCGACGAAGTTGCGGCCGACCCGCGCGTTGTCTCGTCGACCAAAATTCACAAAGAAGGAGATGAGATTCCCGCGACCGGCGATATCCGCCAACGGGTTGCAGAATTCGTCGCGCTTGTTCCGGAAAGGAAAGATGTTCGCGCGTTCTGTGAATTTGTATACAGCCGCATCAAGGTGCTGGACCGGGATGGAACCAATATGTCGGTTTCGCAGCTCAATGATGACGACATCAACAATATAACAGGAAATGGAGGTATCCATGCCTAAGGTTTCGATTGTCATCCCGGTCTACAATGCCGGAGAATTGTTGCGGATAGCCGTGGACTCGATACTCGCCCAAACCGAGAAGGATTTCGAGTTGATTCTCATGGACGACGGTTCTACCGATGGGGGAGTCACTGCGAGATTGGCTGACGAATATGCCGCCGCCGACAAGCGCATAAGGGTAATCCACAAGGCCAACCAAGGCGTGATGAAAACGCGCGAAGTCGGTATTGAGCAGGCTCAAGGCGAGTATGTTTACGTATGCGACCAGGACGATTATCTGCATCCGCAATTTCTGGAGTATGCACTTTGGGCGTGCAAGACGCACAACCTCGACTATCTCAAGATACTCCACGAGTTTGGTTCGATAAACGCCAAAGAGCGTTTGGCGCCGCTTGGCGATTTTGCTTCCGTGCCGCTCGTGGTGATCGACAACGAGACAAATTCCGGCGCGGAGATTGGAGATGCGGCCGGGAAGCTCCATACGGATGCATGGGCGCAATTCGGCAAGCGCGAGTTGCTGCGGGAGTATCCCTGCACCGTCTATGACGTTTCAAGGGTTTTCCATCTCGTAAATAAAGCAAAGCGGTGGGGCGTGGAGGAAGTTCCGCTTTATTATTACCACGGCGACATCGCAGGATCCATGATCCATAGAGCGATTCCCAAAGGATGGATAGACGAATTGCACGCCGGTTGGGACAAGGTCTATGATTTGTATGCCGGCAAAGCCGTTGATGCGCGCGGACAAGCGATATTTTCCCGGATTCTCGAGAAACAGATCGTGCCGCATATCAAAGTCATTTTCCACATGATCAAGCGGCTGAACAAACTTAACGACCGGAAGACGCGCCGTGCGGTGTGGCGGGAGTTTGGCGACATGGCCCGTGATTTTCTCTTTTGCCGCAAGGTGCCTGCAAAGATAATCGGCACAAAGCATTACATCGAATATCTCTTCTTTGCCGTATTTTTCGGAGGCGGGGCGAAATGATCGATAAAGTCATAAAGATCAACCGTAAGGATTATGATGAAGTAATCAGCCTTGGCGGTTCGTGCAGCGCCGCGTCGCAACTGAAACATCGCGGGAAGCGGAAATGCTCGTATCCGCTTGATTGGACTTGGATGACGGACACTCGCCCGGTGCTGGCGCTGCCGGAACTTGTGCGGACGCGTTTTGCGAACCATTGCCGGTATGAAAACATGTTTGAATTTGCGCCGCCGCATCCGGAATACAAGGAATGGATGCTCAATCTTGAAGATAAGGCCACAGGATACCGGCATATCCATTCGTTCAATCCGCCTTTCTCGGACCGTGCGACCTTTGAACGGGGAAACAAAGTCATCAGGCGCAGAATCGACAGAATGTACAAGGCGATTGAAAATGCCGAACACGTTTTGCTGGTGCTGGCGACCGGATTCACTTGCGAAGACAAGGACATAGAGGCGATATACCGCGCGTTCACTGAGGTTTTCCCGAAGACGGATATCGAAATCGTAAATATCCAGTTCGCTTCCGATCACTGTGCGATGTACGATATCTGCGGCGGACAAGTGCACGTGGCGAAATTCGAACGGCAGCTAAACCAGGTCTATGACAACCAGCTCACTACGCATGAGTGGAGTTTCATGGACGGCATCACAGTCAAGGGCGTATTGCCGGTGCGCGAAGTGCGCAAGAAAAATCTCAAGATAAAATGGATGTACAAACTCTGGCGTTGGCTGGGAAACAGGCTGGAGGCGGCAAATGCCGGTTGCGCCAACATGCGCTTCAGGGTGTGGAAAGAATATTGAAATCGCAGGCAATCCGAAAGGGTAAAATCATGGGCGAGAGCAGAATTCCTTTCAATAAACCATATATGTCCGGTCGGGAGACCGAGTACATCGCCGAGGCGGTGGCGAGCGGCAAGATTTGCGGCAATGGCATATTCACCAAAAAATGCCAGGCGTTTTTCGAGAAGAAGTATGGTTTCAAGAAAGCGCTTTTGACATCTTCGTGCACCGACGCGCTGGAGATGGCGGCAATATTGACCGGCGTTGGTCCCGGGGATGAAGTAATCATCCCGTCATACACGTTCGTTTCCACGGCGCTTGCTTTCGTGCGCCAAGGCGCGACAATCGTCTTTGCCGATTCCCGAGCCGACAATCCCAATATCGACACGGCGAAAATCGAGGCGCTCGTCACTCCGCGCACCAAAGTGATCGTGCCGGTGCATTATGCCGGTGTCGCATGCGAGATGGACGAGATAATGGACATCGCCAAGCGCCACAATCTTCTGGTTGTCGAGGATGCGGCCCAGGCCATAGATTCCTATTACACCGGCAAAGACGGTGTGCGGCGTCCGCTCGGCTCTATTGGCCATCTTGGATGCTTCTCGTTCCACGAGACGAAAAACATCATCGCAGGCGAGGGCGGAATGCTCACAATCAACGACGAGCGCTTCATGGCCCGTTCTGAGATCATCTGGGAAAAAGGCACCAACCGGTCGCAATTCTTCCGCGGCGAGGTGAATAAATACGGCTGGGTCGACATCGGGTCGTCGTTCTTGCCTTCAGAATTGCAGTCGGCGTTTCTCTGGGCGCAAATCGAGAATATCGAGCGCATCCAGAGCAAGCGCATCGAGCATTGGAACAAATACCGTGCGGCCATCGAGCCTTTGCAGGAAAAGCTCCATTGCCGGCTCCCGGACATTCCGCAGTGCAACAATGCGCACATGTTTTATGTGGTTTTCGATTCGCTCGAGCACCGCACCAAGTTTGTGGAGTTCATGCGCGAACGCAGTATACTGTGCGTTTTCCATTATCTTTCGCTGCATTCCTCGCCGTTTTACGCGGAGAAGCACGATGGCCGTGCGCTGCCGGAGAGCGACCGCTACTCGGACACATTGCTCCGGCTGCCTATGTATTACGAGTTGCCGGTCGAGGAAGTTATTGCCGCCATCAGGGAATTCGCCGCCATTCCAAGGCAGAAAAATGAGAAACAAGTGCAATATAGAGCCGATCGATCCTAGCGACATCAAATCGCGCATGCTAGTCCTGCGCAATCAAGCCGTATTGCTCGACCGGGATGTCGCTGCGGCGTATCAAGTCGAGACACGTGAGATAAATCAGGCCGTGCGCAACAATCCTGACAAGTTCCCGGAAGGGTATGTCATCCAACTGAGCAATGACGAGTTCAGAGATTGGAGATCAAAAATTTTGACTTCCAATTTGCCGGATGACGAGAAGCAGCGAGTAAAGATGGGTGTGCGTCATGCGCCATACGCATTCACCGAGCGGGGTTTGTACATGCTTGCGACGATACTGAAAGGTGCGGTTGCCACGCGGGCCACGCTTGCCATAATCGAGGCTTATGCAAAATTGCGTGCAATGGTAAGCGATATGGAAGCGCTTCAGACCAAGAAGGACGGCAGCCCGGAGCAGACGGGGCTCCTTGCCAGAATAGGCGGAAAAATTACACGCACAAAGCGAATCAAGAAGTGAATATACACGGCGGGGATTCAGAGTCCGCATAATGAGAATCGGGATATACAAGGATACGCTTGCGAACATGCGCGGGGCTGACAAGGCGGTAATCGCGCTTGCGGAGGGCTTGCGCGAACGCGGGCACGATGCCGTTCTTTTCGAAAAGAAGGATTTCGAGAAGCGCATCAAGGAGCCGTGGGATGTTGTAATCTCCACCGGCACAAACGAACTCTTGGACATTACGGCGGCATGGGGTCATGCCGCCCTGCCATGGCCCGTCATCCAGCAGTTCCACACGAACCCGCAAAGCCAGTTCAAGTGGAAGCGGCTGGTGCGGAACTGGAAGATAAGGCGGGCGTTGCGCCATGTGAGCGCCATCCAGGTGTTGAACGAACGCTTTGCGCCGCAAGTTGCGAAATACGGCGCAAAAGTGCATATCATCGGCAATTGGAGCGCGTATGGGAATGCGGGAATGGGGAACGGGGAATGGAAAAAGACGATAATTTATCCGGCGGCGTTTGCGAAGGGAAAGAACCAGTCTCTGCTGATAAGGGCATTCGGCGTGGTTGCCAACGATTTCCCCGATTGGAAACTGCGCTTGCTCGGTCGTGCTGAAGGATCGTATGCCGACGAATGCAGGCGTCTCGCGGCGGCATGCGGCGGCATGGGGGCATGCCGCCCTACCAGTGTGGCAGGCACCGAAGGCCGGATTGAATTCGCCGGATATTCGAATGACATGGCAAGTGAATACGCGCAGTGCGCATTTGTGGCGTTTCCGTCGCTCGACGAGGGCTTTGGACTCGTCATTGCCGATGCGGCGGCGTTCGGGAAGCCGTGCGTGATGGTCGAGGACTGGATCGGCACCGCCGCGTCGGGCGGCGGAATCGTGACGCCGCCGACGGTCGGCGCGTATGCGGATGGACTGAAGCGGCTGATGGCGGATGCGGAGTTGCGTCGGCGGCTGGGCGAGCGAGCGCGGGAATTTTGCGCGGAGCACTATTCCCGCGAACACATTTTAGATAACTGGGAAAACGCCATCAGGGAAGTTGCTCTGAATAGGGCATAAGCGCCCTGCCGCTTCTCTCATACTTTTGCCCACCTCCCTTCTCTCTGGCGGAAAGCGGAAAAATTTCATTTCCAGTAGACAGACAGACGAAAAAATGATATAATCATAGTGAAAATGGCAGAATACTAGAGTATGAACGGAGACGAAAAAGATATTCAGTCATATCTAGCGCGAATCCGCAAGACGATTGCGGACAGCAAGAGTGTTGTCTCGCAGGCGCAATTGCGCATGGCGGAGACCGACAGAATGCTGGAAAAACAGGGTCTTACGCGCGAACAGGTGATGAGTATGCACTTCACCGAGGCGCAGCTGGAGGCCGTGGACGCGGAGTTGAAGCGTCGCGGACTCGATCCGCTGGAGCGCTGGGATGAATTGGAGCGTGCGCGCGCGGGAGACGCGCACGCCTTCGAAACGCCACGCACGGTGAATCTCGAACCCGCCTCCGGGATGGACGACGAAGTTGCATACCGGCAGAGAAAATTTGGCATGATGATGAAACCTTTTCAGATCTGAGGTGTATACAAGGCGGAAGAAAGGAACACCAACATGGCAATTGAAAGCGTAACCAGCAAGATACAAGGTCAGCAGATCGCCGAGCAGGGCGTAGGCCTCACGCTCGCGGATGCACAGACGCAGAAGACGCAGGCGCCCATTCTGGGCGGCAAATCCCTGACCGTCACCGACGGCGCGATGACCGACCTCGAAAAACTAGTCGCAATGCTCAAGAACGAGAACGAAAACGCGAAGATGTCCGTCTCCCAGCGCCGGATCTCCATTCTGCAGACGGTGCTCGACTCGATGAACAACCGCATCACCGAAGCCCAGCGCAATGCGATTTTGGATATCGAGACCCTCAACGCCGAGAAGGCGGAGCTGGATCGGGGGCTGGTCGATTTGAACGCTGCCAAGACGGCCGGCGAAGGGCGTATCGCCTTGCTCGACGAGCAGATCGCCGCGCTCGAAAAGCAGATCGAACAGGCCGTGGAGGATGGCGCCGACCATCGCGAGCAGGTGGCCAAGCTCAAGGCGCAGCGGGCCGAGGAGCAGGCGAAGCTCGATCAGATAAACGTCGCGATCGATTCGACGGCCGCGAAGATCGCCGAGGTCGACGGCAAGATCGCCAAGTGCACCGATACGATCGGCGCGGTCACGCTAAGCGAGGTTTCGGCGGCGTTGCGTGCGGCCGCCAGCGAATACAATCCTGAAGTCGAACGTCCCGAAAGCGACGCCGAGCGCAAGAAAGCCGAAGCGAAGATCGAGGCAACCGACATCGCCAAGTGCATCCGCGAGTCGCTGGACAAGATCGACGCCCAGATCCGCCAGGCGCTCGACGAGACCCAGATGAAGGTCGAAGGGTGAAATTTCAAACAACAATCCAAGGAGAACCAACCATGCAGAAGATCGATACGGCCAAGATTGCGGAGAACGTCAAAACGCTCATTCAGGACCAGGCGACGCTCAAGCAGCTCAAAGGCGTGACCAACGACGAACTCGAAGCCGTCTATTCGCTGGCGTTCGGCTACTACCAGACTGGCAAGTTCGAAGAAGCGCACAAATTGTTCCAGTTCCTCGTGCTCTTCGACCACCTGAACGCGAAGTTCTGGTTCGGGCTCGGAGCGGTGCAGCAGGCGCTCAAGGATTTCCAGAACGCAACCGTATCCTACGGCTACTGCTCGTTCTTGAATCTCGAGAATCCCAAGCCGCAGCTCCACGCGGCGGAGTGCTTCCTCGCGCTGGGCGACAAGCGCAGCGCCGCCAGTGCGATCTACGCCCTCGAGGCGTATTGCCCCGCCGGCACCGAGGTCGGCCGCGAGTATCGCGCCAAGGCCGCGAAGCTCCGCGAGGCCATCGGCGAGGAGGCGTTCGAGGCGCTTGCCAAGGAAGACGAAAAAAAGGCGTAACCTTTTTCCGGTTCGCGTGTATACAGGGCGAAGGAGGGAAACACCATGGCAAACGAAATCAACATCAACACGACCCGGACGCAAATCCAGAATCCGGCGTTCGAACAGGCGGCGAAGATCGCGGGCGATTCGACCAAGGCCAACGAGATTGTCGGCAAGGCGCTGGAAATCCTGGCCGGGGCCAATGTCAAGGTCACGCGCAGCGACGACACTTCGGTTACGGGAGTCGGGGAGAAAAAGACGACGGGCGCCACCAACGTGCCCGCGCTCGACAATCCCGGCGACGTCAAGCAGCTCGAGGCCAATCTCGAGAAGCTCCTCGCCTATCTGCAGCTCGATAACGAAGAGCGCCAGACGCAGATGGCCAAGGAGCGCATCGAGATCCAGAAGGACAATCTCGAGACCGAGCACCAGGGCCGCATGAAGGAGCTCGAAAAGTCGTTCAAGAAGATGGAGGACGCCGAAAAGTCGCGGCTGGCGAGCCGGATCTTCGGCTGGCTCGGCGCAATCGCGGCGGTGGTCGCGGCGGTAGTCGTTACGATCGTGACCGGCGGCGCGGCGGCGGGATTCGCCATCGCGGGCGCGGCGCTGGCGGTTTCGGCGCTCATCATGAACGAGACTGGCGCGATGGAGGCGCTGACCACCAAGCTGTCGGAGCATCTGCAGGAAAAGTACGGCATGAGCAAGTCGCAGGCGCAGCTGGCGGCCTCGCTCATCATCAACATTTCGATCATGGTGGCGCAGCTCGGCTGTTCGATCGGATCGGCCGTCGGCGCGGCCAAGGCGGTGGCGGACACGGTCTCCGCCACGATGAAGACGGTGCAGAACATCTCGACGATCGCCAATACCGCGGTTGGCGTGGGCGGGCTCGCTTCGGGCGCGGCAACCTCGGCATTCACCTATCGCTCGGAAGACGCCAAGGCCGACGTTTCGGAGCTCCAGAAGTTCATCGCGATGCTCCAGCAGCGGCTCGAGGAGAGCGAGGAGGAATTGCAGATCATCATCGAGCAGATCCAGAGCGCCATCGGCGGCATCGCCGACCTGATCTCGTCCGCGACCGACCAGAGCGCGGAAATCGCCTACAACATCGGCCAGATGGCCTAAAAGGAACGGGAGGTGTGAAATGAGCATGCAAGTAAACAACAATCCCGTCGACGCGATGAAGATGTGGGAGACGGTCCTCGCTTCGGTCGGCGACGTCCAGAAGACCACGACCGCGGAGGGCAAGGACGCTCTCACCATCACCATCGGCGAGGGCGAGTCTGCACGGACCGTAACCATGGTTCCTGACGACCTGGAGCTGCCGGCGACGGCCGATTCCGCCGCGCTCGACTCGCTCGTCGCCAAGTTGGCGGGCCTTGGGCTCGAAATGACGCCCGAAGAGGTCGCCGCCTTCAAGGATGCCGCCGCCCAGGTGTATTCCGCGGCGACCAAGGCGCTCGCCGACGTCAAGGCGAACTCCAAGGGCAACACGATGTTCGACCTCTACGCCCTCATGAAGCTGATGGTCGAGGTGGCGCAGAAGCAGCGCGACGCGCAGCGCGAGATGCGCAACACCGAGAACCAGCTCATCCAGAAGGCGATCCAGAACCAGGCCGACCAGCAGCGCGACGCGGCGTGGCTGGGGCTGGTCGTCGGCGTGACCTGCGGGCTCATCTCCGCGGGCATCTCGCTCGGCATGATGGTAGGCCAATCGAGCGCCGCCACCAAGCAGTCGAATCTCGCGAACAACGCCGGACTCGAAGTCACGAGCACCAAGGTGGACATGCTCAAGATGAGCGATACGACGATCCACGCCGACCAGCAGCTGGCGACAATCCAGAACAAGGTGGGCGGGGAGACGTCCAACCGGGTCATGAACGAGTTCAACACCAAGGTCAACGGCGGCGAGGCGGGCAGTCTCAAGGGCAAGTTCGACGAGGCGACCCAGAAGCTGGAGGCCGCCAAGCTGACGCTCGAGGCCAAGAACCTCAATCTCGAAGGCGCCAGAGCCGTGCATGGCGAGAAAGTCGGCGTCCAGAACACCGCCCAGCAGGCGTACGACGCCAAGGCCGCCGAGGTTGGTCTCGCCGACAAGCAGGCGGCGTTCGACCAGGCAGTAGGAGCCAAGCAGAGGTACATCCGCGAGGAGATGAGCGCGGGCAGATCGCCGTCGCAGGAGCGGCTCACGGAACTCGACAACGCCACCGTGCAGGCCAAGGCCACGCTTGACGAGGCGAAGCAGACGCTCCAGCCGTTCGAGACGCGGCTCGCCAACGCCAAGCTCGAGGTCGCAGACGCGCAGGGCAACGTGGCCAACGCCCAGAACGACGTTACCCTCGCCAAGTCGGCCATCGACACCGCCAAGGCCGACCTCGCGAAGGCAAAGAACGACTACATCACGACGCTCAAGAGCGTGGGCGACGAGTACGCAGAGAAGTACCAAGTGGCGCTCGACCGCCAGAAAAACCCGCCGGAGGGCGTGAGCAAGTCTACGCTTGCCGCCGAAGTCAAGACCGCCAAGAACGAGATGATGATGGCCCGGGCGCTCGAGGCCAAGGCGCTTTCCGAGCCGGGGCTCCTCTCGCCTGCCGAGCAGAAGCAGCTCGTTAGCGCCGCCAAGGCGGAGAACGACCTCTCGCTGCAACGTCTCAACTCGAGCGAGGACTACAAGCAGGCGGGATTGCGCATCCAGTACCTGATGGGCATGAACGGAATCGTCCAGGCGATCGGCGGCACGCTCCAGTCGATGAGCCAGAACCTTTCCGCGCTCCAGCAGGCGGAGGCGACCCGCGAGGGCGCCGAACAGCAGCGCGAGAACGAAATGCTCGACCAGACCAAGGACCTGTTCGCGCAGGACCAGAAGGTGATCGACGCCGTGGTGCAGCTGATGCAGGCCGTGCTGCAGGCGGAAACCGCCTCGATCCGCGACGCGATCCAGGCGTAAGGAAAGGCGGTGCCGATGGCAGAACTGATAATACCGACCGAAATCGCGGGAGGAGCCGTCTACGGTGTAAGGCAAATGTCTTACACCGTCGATGGCGTTTCCGGGCAGGATTACGGATCGTCGATCGCGGCGGCGGCGTTCAAGGAGTCGGTCGCCATCGAAGCGTCGGCCTCGGCTTATATGGAAGTGGTGCGCCAGAGGGAGAAGAAGGTAAGCGAACTCGGCGACGTTTTGGCGGTTCTGGCCAAGGCCGTATCCACCATGGACCCCAAGTCCAACAACACCGACAAGAAGAGCGACGGCGACAGCCGGCTCGTCACGGCCCAGTCCGTCTGCGCGAAATACGGCCTCTCGCTCAGCCTCACGGACGGCAACAAGATCACGTTCAAGAACGCGCAAACCGCCCAGACCAACGTGCAGTACGCGATCGACAAGGAGGACAACACCCTCCAGCAGGATCTGATCACGTTAAGGTCGTACATCACCAAGCGCGACAACGCCTACTCGATGGCCGCGAGGATCGTCGACAAGGCCAACAAGGCCGCGTCGAAGACGATCGGCAATATCGGCGATTAAAAGGAAAGGAGCAGGTCATGACGGCAATCGAACGACAGGAACCGGTGCAGCTCAGCCAAACGTGGGGCGCGAATTTCTGCGACTACAAGGTCGACGGCAAGCAGGTGGATTTCCAGGATCTGATGGTGGCGGTAGCCGAAAAGCGCGCCGTGACGGTGGAGGGCGAGGTGGCGCCGCTTTCCACGCGCATCCGCAACCGCAACACCCAGCTCGACGCGCTCGGGTCGGCGCTGGCGGATTTGACGAAAGTCCAGGCCGATTTCGCCAGCGACGCCAAGGGCGACAAAAGGAGCGGTATTTCGATCGCCAACTCCACTTACGATACGTTATCCAACATTATCGGCGGCATCAATTTCGACAACCGCAAGATGCTCAAGCGCGAAGTGGAGGAGTGGATACAACGGTGCAAGTCGAAGATCGACGGACTCAACAACCAGGCGCAGACCGACATGACGCGCCTGCAGTCGCTGGTGGACCGCCGCGACGAGTCGTACTCGACGGCCACCAATCTGATGACCGCGATCAGCGACACGAGAGGCAACCTCATCCGGAATCTGTAAGGTAGAAGGAAGGGACATAAATGATTTCGACGATCGAGATCGCGACCAACCGATACGCGCCCAGCGGGAGCGAGGCGATAAATCTGTACGCGACCGGGCTGGAGGGCGGCTCGAATCTGACGCTCGGGCAGCTCGTGATCGCCGTGTCGATCCGGTCGGCGGCGGCGTACGAGGCGCAGAGCGTAGTCAAGATGAACGCGATCAACGCCGATTCTACGGTCCTGGACGGTGCCGCCAAATGGATGGAGTCGATCGCGGCGGGAGCGGCCGACTGGACGGTGGCCAAGGCGTTCTGCACCGGCACGCTGGGGATCGAGGCGAGCACGCTGCCCGACAATCTGGATTCGTACGACAAGCGCATGACGGCGGTCGCCGCCATCAAGGCCAAGGTCGACGCGATGGTCCAGCAGCAGCAACAGGAGATGATCGACCTGCAGACGCTCGTGAACCGGCGGGACGTGGCCTATTCCGCGTCGTCCAACATCGTCCGGGCGTTCGGGTCTTCAATGAATACGGGCGCCGCCAATTTCAGGTAATCCAAGAAAGGGCAGGATATGGCAATCGGAGTAGATCAGATATACCTTTCGATGACGAGCCCGGATACGGGCGAGTACTTGACGGCCAACGTCTACACGGTAGACGGCGTAACCGAGGCCGACGGCGTGACGCCGCGGATCCTGTCGATCGGACAATTGGTGATGGCGATTTGCCTGCAGCGCGCGGCATCGCTGGAAGACGGCATCATCGACAAGATGTCGGCCATGGAGCTGGCCACCAGCCAGCTCGAGCTAATGACCGAGATCGAGACGAACGTCCTCGCCGGCAGCGTGAACATGAGCACCAAGAAGGTAACGTACAACGGCACCCAGTACACGTACTGCGCGTTCCTCGCCGAAGTGATGGAGATGGACAACGTGCCGACCGGCACGGTCAACGCCGACTCCACCGATTTCATCACGGCCATCGAGGCCAAGATGGACGAAAAGAACACCTTCAGCCAGCAGGCGATGATCGAACTGCAGTCGCTGACGGCCAAGCGCGACCAGAGTTACGATATGATTTCGAATGTCCTCAAGAGCATGAATACGGTTCTCGTCGGAATAGCCAACAATTGTTAAGGAATAAAGCCAAAACCGCCGGATATCGCCGGACGATGGCGCGGGCATGGACGCTCGCGCTGGCGGTAGCCATGCTCATGACGGGCGGGGCGGAGGCCGGCTTTACCAAAACAGGCAAGATTACCGGCAACGCACGCAAGCGGCTCGAGAACGGGACCGTCTATACCGTGGCGCAGGACGAGCTCTCCGTGAAGGGCAGTTCCGGCTGGAGCGGTCTATATCTGGACGCCAATTCGACGGCGGTTCTGTATATCCCCGCCGGGATGACGCTCAAGGTTACCGGCGGCTCGGCTTCGGACAGGACCGGCGCCGGCGCCGGCATCGAAATACCGCCATCCTCTACGCTGATCGTCACCGGCGGCGGTACGCTCGAGGCGTACGGCGGCAAGGGCGAAGACGGCGATGACGGCGGCCCCGGCGGGGACGGACAGGTAATCGACGACGACGACGATCCCAATGACGAATACGGCAAGGCCGGCAAGGGCGGCTCCGGCGGCGCGGGCGGCGGCGGCGGCGGTGCGGGCATCGGCGGCAACGGCGGCACCGGCGGCGCCAGCCAGACCGAACCTGAAACCAGCTGGGTGGATACCGACGGTTCGTACGATTATCGTGGCTACAACGGCTACAGCGGCAATGGCGGCGGCGAGGGCGGAGGCTGCGGCACCCTCTATTTGCTGGGCACTGTGAACGCGAAAGCGGTCGGTGGCGCCGGCGGCGCCGGCGGCAGCCAGGGATCGAACGGAAAGTTTGCCGTCGAACACTGGACCTACTCCTACCGCGCTGGCGGCGGCGGTGGCGGAGGCGGCGGCGGCGGCGGCAGCAAGGGTAGCGATTTCGGCGGCGGCGGCGGCGGCGGCGGCGCGGGCGGCGGCGGCGGCGCCGGAGGCACCTACTGGACGACCCAGGGAAAATCCGACCGCAATGCGCGGGGCGGCAATGGCGAAGGCGGCTACAACAACGGCGGCGGCTCGAGATCCACCGGCGGCAATTCGTGGGGCGGCGTCGGCAACGGCGGCGACGGCGGCTACGGCGGTAGCGCCGGCGCGATTGTCGCCGGCGGCACGGTCTACAAGTCATCGAACGCAACGTTCTCGGGTGAGACCAAGCCCCTTGCGATCGACGGCACGGCCGAAACGCATTCCGCTATCGAATATACGCTTACTTTCGACGACGGCGCACGCTTTACTACGAACATGGTGGTGAAGTTCGGCTATGCCGTCCCCGCCGCCCCGACGACGCACCGCTACGGCCATACGTTCAAAGGCTGGTATACGCTCGAGGATGGCGCCGGAACGCAGTTCTACGAAGCGGACGGCAGCCCCGTCGAGGGCAGGGAGATATGGACGGTCGCCGGCGACCTGACGCTCTATCCCAAATACGAGCGCAACACAGACGACCTTTCGGCGGTCACGCTGTACATAAACGGCACCGAGGTCGTGGACGGCAAGAACAAGAGCGGCGACGGCTGGTCGTACAACGCCCGCACCGGCAAGATAAGACTCACCCGCAAGGACGAGACGTACGAGATACACGGATGCGACGCGGATGGCTTCGCGCAGATCGTGGCCGAGAAGAACTGCACGGTCAAGATTTCAGACCGGCTCGAAATGTCCCCAGGCTCGCGCAAAAACTACATTCCGTTCTCCGTCAAAAGTTCCTCCTCCTATTCTAGTGCGGAAGCCACCTTAGAGGTCGAAGAAGGCGCCCATTGCAGTCTGACCGGCGCCAGCGGCTGCCCGGCGATTTACGTGGCACCCTCAGACGTCTTCATGGGGCCCGACAACACCCTCGTGATCAAGGCGAAGGGCGCGTTGGACGTGACGGGCGGCGACAACGCGGCGGACATCGGCCTGCGCGCCGGCGACGTCATTGCTGACTGCGGCAAGATCTATGTGGAGACCTACGACAACTGGTTCGCGAACATCAGGCCCGGCCACGGGGTGAGCGACAAGAACGGGCTTGTCAACAACAAAGGCCGTGGCGCGCGATTCTATTCGCAGGCGACGGGCAAAATGGTGTACAGCGTGAGGATGTCGTTCTCCGGCGTGGCCGGCGGCGAAAAGACGATCTACCGCCAGCGCATACTGGGAGAGGTGAAGGATACGGTCAAGCCCGATAGCGACGGACACGTCTGGCTCTGGATGCCCTCCGCCGACTACGAATGGGCCGAGAAAGTAAACGCCTCTTTTGAAGACGACGACAAGATCTGGACTGCGGTGGTGAACGGCGAACACACTGCGGCGACGGCCTTCATGCCGCTCGACATCAAGATAAACGGCGAGGACATAGCGCATCACTCCGGCCCCGGCTGGTACACGAAGTTTGAAAACGGCGACACAAACAAGGTCTCGCTTGTAATCACGAATGCAGGTCCGCACGTCGTAAGCGGATCCGGCAACGTGAACTTCGATTTGATGTGCGACATGTCCCTAACCGTCTCGAACCTCAATCTGGACGTGGAGTCGCGCTCGGGCAAGTGTGCGATGTGGCTTTCGGACGGAGTGAGGCTTGATCTGACGTTAAAGGGCACGAACACTTTGACGAGCGCCTCGGACACCCCCGGCATAGCAGTGTACTCAGGCAGAACGATCAACATCTACGGCGACGACAGCGCCTTGCTCACCGCCCAGGGCGGCAGGAACTCGGCCGGCATCGGCGGCGGAAAGTATGGCCCCGACAGCGGGCAGATCAACATCTTCGGCGGGCGAATCACGTCCATCGGCGGCTCGAACGCAGCTGGCATAGGCGGCGGACAGACGACCGCCAAGTCCGGCGCCGTAACGATCTCCGGCGGCATCGTCACGGCGCGCGGCGGGCAGTACGCCGCCGGCATCGGCGGCGGCTACACCGGGTACGCCGACGTGACGATAACAGGCGGCACGGTGTTCCCGACGGCGGGCACGAAGGCGAACGCAATCGGCGCCGGATACGATGCAACACGTTCGGGCGCCAACACCTTCGGCTTCGCGGCGATATTCACTGCCAAGGACGCGGTTTCCCCCGCTGCGAAAAACGGCAACGGCAAAGCGGTGTTCCCCATTTCCTTCGACATGGGGCTTGCTAACTGCAACGTCACGAACGTCGTCGTCGAAGACGAAGTGAAGACGTGCAAGGACCTTTGGACTGATGCAGCCGGCAAGCTTACGCTCTGGCTGGAGCCGACAAACGGCAAGCAGTACGCAATAACGATTACAGCCGTTGACGCGGACGGCGATTCGTTCACGAAGTCCTGGGGCTTCCAGATGGACGACAACGGCAATTCCGAGTTTTCGTCCGACATGCTGACGATTGACGGCAGCCCGGTCTTTGGCCGCAAGTCGGCCTCCGGCACCGGCTGGGAATACAACCCCAGTTCCTTGATGCTTACGATTTCGTCCGGCGACCATAAAATCACTGGCGTGTCGACGAACGGAACGATCAACGTCGTCGTGACGGGCGGCGACATCTCCGTCACGATGGAGGACCTGACTTTGAAGACGCCGAACAGCCACCAGTCGCCGTTCGTTGTCTCCAACAGCTGCACCCTGACGCTCTCCGGCAACAACACCATCGCGTGCATCAGCAGCACGAGCGCAAAATTGGTGAGCAAGAAGGGCTCGCAGTACGCTGCGGGCATCGAGGTTCCGGAAGGTGCGTCGCTGACAATCGACGGAGATGGAACGCTCATAGCGAACGGCGGCATATCCGGCGCGGGTATCGGCTCTCGCGGCGTAAAGCAGAACGGCAGTTATCTTAACGCCGGTTCCATCACGGTCAACGGCGGATACATCTACGCGACAGGCGGCTGGAACCAGTATGCAACCGGCGGCGGCGCTGGCATAGGAGGTGGCTATGGCGGCGGGGTTGAGTCCGTCCTCGTCACGGGCGGCTATGTGCATGCGATTGGCGGAAAGGGCGCTTGCGGCATCGGAACGGGCTACGACGGCCCCCTGCTGGCCGACAGTGCGTTTCGAGTGACTGGCGGAACCGTACTCGTTGAGAAGGGTGATGGTTCGTTCAGCGACTTCGACACGGCGTGCGGAAGCGTGATATCCCCGACGGGAAGCAGGTCCATCGTCATCGATGGCGGCGGCAGCGTGCGCCCGAAGAGTTTCCACGGTAACGCCGATCCGTATCCGAACCCAGTCAACTCGAATGGCGTGCAGCTGGTGTATGCGATCTTTGAAGGCGTGGGCATGGACGAGTTCGACTCTGTCAGGGTTGTCGACACTCTGTGGCCGCAGTACAACGAGGTTGACCTTTACACCGACGAAGACGGGGCGATATGCATCTGGGGAGAGAAGACCAACGCGGTGCGTTCCGTGACGATTCAGAGCGCAGGCATCGACGGCGGCTCGGCCCAGTTCGACATAATCGCGGATAGCAACACGGTTCACTCGGTCACTGCCACCGGTGCGCTCGATTCGCGCCAAATCGACGGCAATACGTGCTGGCGCGTGGAAGTGCACGCTCTTCCGGTGAGAACGCGCATGAGCGTGGAAGGAATCGGTCCTCCGTACGTGCAAGGCACGGTTATCTCGGACTCTACCGGAAAGTTATACCTCTACCTGCCCGACGGCGAGTACGACTTCAAGGTCGGCGGCTATTCGTACCATGCAACGGTTGCCGGCGCGGCGACTGTCGCCACGTTTGTAGTCGGCATATGCATAAACGGCGTTGACATCGGCACGGGAACGGGCCCGGGATGGACCTACAACGGAACAGAGGAGAAGCTGAGACTTGAGAGAGGCAAGTTCTCGTACACTCTTTCAGGCACCAACCTTGAGAGGCGTGTGTCGACGTGCGTTGCGGCGGCGGACGTTACGGTAAGCTTCGATCGGCTGTTCCTGAATGCGGCGGACGACGGCCCGTTCTACCTTGAGGACGAGTTCGCGACCTTGGAGTTCGCGAGCGGCACACTTACCTCCGATGACATCTCTACGCGGGTGACTGTTTCCGGCGGCACGTACAACAACAGGCTTCTGAATGCGGTTGCCCTGGTGGGCGCGGACTTGTACACGAACGCATACCGCGTGACGGTGGGCGGCCTTGCGCCCAACAGCGAGGTGGAGGTTGAAAACATCGAGGGCCTTGGCAGCTACAACACGTCCGGCATCTATTCGGATGGATTTGGAGCGGTCCACTTCTATCTGCCAAATGGCGAATACTATTTCAGGGTAAGGTTCGGCGGAAGCGAGAAGGAGATGGTCGTAGTGGTTGACGGGGATGACGCGACGGCGGTGGAATACTCGCCGACAGGAGTCGTTGTCGACGGTCGAGACGTGGCGCGTCTTGTTGGCCCCGGCTGGCGCAACGAGGACGGGCTGGTGCGGCTTCATTCCGAGATGGACTACGTGGTGACGGGCACGAACGATGGCGAAGCCGTAACACTTTCGGTCGAAAAGTCAGGCGCGACGCTCACGCTCCACGACCTCGTCATGACGAACGATCTGATGCTCGCCTCTCCGATTGCATTTGCGGGCGGCACGGTGAAGAACTTCAATCTTGTGCTGACGGGCACGAACATCATACATTGTTCAAAATCAGTGAATGCTTCGGCGGCTGTCGAGCTGGGCGACAGGGTCAACTTGACCATATCCGGGGACGGGTGCATGGATGCCGTCGGCATCAGTGCTCAAGCCGGCATCGGGTTGAATAGAAGCGGAACTGGAAATCAAGTTGCGCTCACCATCCTTTCAGGCGAAATTGTCGCGAC
>DFFF01000032.1:39196-69760 GCA_002369235.1 Verrucomicrobia bacterium UBA3783 | reverse complement strand
CCGCAACGCCTCCTCCTTGTTTCCCTTCATTATAAAACCCCAATGCGTCAATTCGTTGGCGCAAGCGAGGTCTAGCCGTTTGCGTTCGTCGGCGTATGCCGTCTTCAGCGCCAACATTTCGATATCCAGTTGCGCCTCGCTCGGTCTGATACCGCCTTGCACATCATCGGCCTTTTCAGGTCCTGCACAATATTGTCTCCCGGCTGGCGACACACTCTCACTTGGCGCATACCTGCATCCCGCTATGCTTGCCGCAACACCAATGGTTAACAGCAGCACCCTTTTATGAAACATCATCGCGAATTCTCCGGCATTCATGTTCTATATTTGCGTCAATGGGGGCAGACCCATAGACGCCCCATATTTCCATTGCTGGTTTAACGCCACATTCAATCCGCACTTGGGCAAATAGCCGCTTCGCCTTCGTCCATGGCATCGACTGCGCGCCATGCAGTTGCAACTGATATGAATTTATCAATAGTCTCTTGCGAATATGAGTCTTTAACTTTAGTGTAAAACAATGCCATAATAGTATAATAATACGGAATAAACCACACCAAAACAATTCCAAGCGTAATAATACACAACACCCACCATCCGAACATTGAAAGATATAGTTTCCACCATTGCCACTTATATCCTCTCATCATCATCCTGCTAACATCTATCAACTCATTTACACTAAGGTCTTGATAGTCTATCATTAAATATGGTGTAAGTTGGTAGCTTGCGCGTTTTATTAAACCTGGAATGATAAAAACCAGTGCCCAAAGAATACAATATATTTGCAAGATGACGCCTAAAACAATTCGCTTGAAATAAAATGGACGAGAAAAAGCACACCAAACCTTTGAAAACTTAAGCTCTTTTGTTCGCACAAAGTTAAGCAACATAATAAAAATGGCACCAAATGCAAATGGAGCAACTATGGCGACATCTATCAATGTACCAGCTATGTAAAATGTTATTGCATCTAGCCACCATAGAATAGACCAAGATACCATAAGCACCACCATAAGCCAAGGCAAAATAGTTTTCCCCCAATCCTTGAGCAAAGACCTAGCCTCTTGTATAAGTTCAATTCTATCTATTTGCATTTCTACTATACCTTTATTCTCAGCCTTGCGTTTAAACTCTCATACATGGGAGTTGCCTCCATGAACGTCCAAAATAACTAGGTAATTATCTCTCGCATTATTATCGTATACTTACCTTCAGGTATACCTTGTCATAGGGAGTGGATATGTCATTAGCAAAAAATATTTCTCCGCCTTCTCAACTTCTCCGAGAGCATTTGGGATAGGCGCGAGTGTTACAACCAATGCTCCTATAATCACAAAAGGCAAGACAATTATGAACGCAAAAAGGCGCAAGATACTAACATTGCGCGCAATCGCAGCAAGTATAGTTATGGCGATGAAACACACAAGCCACGGTATTGAAAACGCAAGTAGCAAAACAAACATTGGCAAGACAAGAATCCTACTTGGAATGTAAATTATAAGTAACAACCAGTAGATTGGCGTTGTTATGCGTTTAATCATTAGCACAAGAGCAGAAAGTATTATGCTTTCCCATGAGCGTTCGTTGTTATCCATTTTAGTTCCTCCCTTTTCGAATTTTCAGTGATAACCGAGTCGCTTTTCCTTATCGATGAATTCTTGATGACTCATACGAACGATATTATTCCCACCACAGCGTTCACAATATGGCCGACAATGCTCGACGTTTTCATGTGCACGACATGGATCGCAGATTATGACCGTTGCTTGCGGAAAGCAATTCACGCATTTAGCGTATTTCTCTCCGCTGTATGTCTCACATGGTTTGCCGCACCCCATCAAACCCCATGCGAGGCAAATCAATGCAAGCATTCTCACTTCTTGCTTACTCATTTGCGTTCCCTAATTTAGGAAATATCGCAATATCGTTCCGTATGAATCATCGCCCATATCGCACCGGGCACCCACCCGATGCAAGTCAAGCCAAGGCCGATTCAAAAAATTATCGCACCCAACAGAAGTAATCTCTTGTCGATGAACGATAGGGCTATTGCTATGACAATCCAAATACCCCAAGCCATACTTCACTCCCTTATCGGTTCAGATACGACTCAAAGAAGCGACACACATTCAATGGAAGAGGGTGTTCGATAAACCATTTACCGTCAGCCTGTTTGAACTTCCACGTCGCACCATGTTCAAGCAAGTATTTAACCATTTCAACATTTCCATCTCGTGCCACACATGAAAGAATTGTATCTCCAGAAGCGTCTTGCCAATTGACATTAGCTCCATGTTCCACCAATAGCCGAATCATATCGTTATCATTTTTGTTCCATGCCTGAAGCAATGGTGTCCTTACCCACGTTTCGGCATCGTCGATTTGAAGCGAATTTATTTCATCTGGAGGTAGCGGAACTGTATGATAGCTTTCAGTCTTTGCATCGTAAAGAGACATTGTTTGAGTCTCAAGCATCCTACTCACTTCGGCAATTTGTCCGTTACGAATAGCATCAAACAATGGCCGATGACAATATGGATTGTTTGGGCCGTCAGGCATGGTGAGTGGAGCCAACAATGCGACTGATTCATTGCATCTATTACGTCTGGCAATAGATAGAGCCGTTTGATTGTCAAAACGCCCATGTAAATTCGGGTTCGCTCCTCGTGACAAGAGATAGCGTTCTACAGACACATGATTGTTTCGAGCGGCACACATCAAAGCCGTCCAGCCTTCAACTGTACCACGCGAATTAATTCTTGCACCTTCTGCCAATGCTTTCGCGACACCGTTAATGTCATTTGCACCGGCACTTGCGTATAGCATAAACATTTTAACACCCTCCTTTTCACTATTGTTCAGCCAAATTAACGCCAGACATCCTGGCATAGTCGAAGACCGTCCAACCGTCATTGTCCCGTAGTGTCGTTGACGCCCCTTTTTGCATCAACTTACTAGCGACATCAACAAAGCCCTTTGATACCGCGTACATCAATGCTGTTGCACCATTGTTCATCTGGCGGTCAATACTAGCACCTGCCGCAAGGAGCGCATCTACTACACGCATGTCTCCGCATCCCGCAGCGGTGATCAAAGGCGTCCTACCATTGCGAAGCGCTTTCTCAACGTCTGCCCCATTAGAAATCAACCAGACAGCAAGATCTGATTGACGACTGAAAATACTTTTGGTGAGAGGCGTATCTCCGTCAGGGTTCAATTCCACATTGATACTTGTGCCTTGTTTGATCAGTTGTTCAACAGCGGTAACATCCCCCATCACACATGCAGAGCGCATACCTGCGCTTCCACCCAACTGAGAATATTCAGGTGAATGCAACAACGCTAAGCGTTCTATGGCACGTTGAAATGCCTGCATCTGTAAGTCCGTATCTCTTGACATGATTATCCTCTCTTTCGTCAAATTGAGCCTTCAAGTCCCATGAAATCCACTCGCCGATTATACCGGAGTTTGAGCGAGGCTGGTTCAATGGAAGAGATGGGGGACTCCATATTGGCGACGGCCAACCAGAAACCAGACACATAGAATATCGGCGCGTATTTGGTATCACGAGCATCCGCGCCACTCATGTGTCCAAGAAGTGCATTTTCGAAGTTTATCATGTACTCGTCTGGAATGGCGTAGTGCGCAAACGCTCGCGGGAACAGACGTACAAGACAATGCCCCAAATAAAAGTACAAGTCGGTTTCCGCCCATGCCAGCAATGCAACGGAGGAGGCACGTGGATTTGAGACACTGCGATCATACGTTGCCCCCTGAGGGATAATTGTTTTCCCGAATCTGATTTCTGGGTCAAACTGCGGTGCGTTGAGGTTTTGTAACGCACCATGGCAGAGCACGAGAAAATCTTGTCTTGGCAACTGCCTTGTGAAGAAAATGCCTAGATCGATTTTCATCAACGTTGATCTGATGGCATCCTTATACCTTCCACTTCCTATCTCAACCTTGGCCAATCCTTTGTATGCAGGGTCGCATTGAGGGATTGCGTCGATGACAGAGTGGTATAACGATATTGCTTCGTCATATCGACCAGCGCGCTTTAGGGTAATCGCGCGCTCCATGATAACTGTCTCATCCACGGCAGTCCCCTCGGTATTATGTGAAAACTCGGTATGCCGCGTAAGCAGATGCGCTTATGATGGCAAACAGTGGCAACATGCACCCGCTACTTGTCGAAGGTGCTGGCTTGGGTTGACTGATATTCGCCTGCTCTTGTTTTACTTTCTCAAGTGCCTGCTCAATCGTCAACGAGGGCAACCCACATCTGCGGCTATAATAGTTCAAGAGTTTTTGTTCCCTTTCGTCAATAACTCCATCGGCAATTACGACAGCCGCAAGCCATGCCGCTATGAAAGTCTTGTGTTCGCTTGGCATTGCAGCGACAATTGTGATTGCATCTTCTTCGTTTGCTGCCATTGCCATCAAGATCAATGGCTTTGCCTGTTCCAGTGGAACGTTGAAGTACTTGAAACCGTTTGCGATAATGTCAATCTCTGATGCATCCATGTGTCCATCGGCATGCGCCATGCGTACCGCCAGATTTGCGATAGCCGACAGTTCTATACCTAGTAGTGTCATTTTGTTGTTTCCTTGTGCCCTCTCGTTTGGTCACAGTCGGAGAATCGGGCTTATCCTCGTTCCGTGCCGCCGCTTGAAGGTCTGAGCACAAATCGAGGCCATGAAAAAACCTCTCATTGTGTCTTTCGAGAGGTCGTAGTGATTACCTTTGTAGGAACACAATGAGAGGCAAAACGTTTGCGCGTTTCCTCTGCACAGTGTCGCCTACGTGAAATTCACTACGTTTCTCGAAACGACTATCTTGCAGCGCAAATTGCTTTGTCGCTGGTGCTTTTCGTGGAAATCACGCAAGATGCGTCTCCCGCTAAAGCACTGCGACCAGTGGCGAGAGCGTCCCCTCGCCTATTTCGCCCCAAAACGAAATGCTCCGGTTAGGAACTTCTCGCTTCGGATGCTTATATTATACCAAAAATTACCAACAATTTACAAGCATTATTTGTTGTTTTATCTCACGCAAAGTTCGCGAAGTCCGCAAAGTTTCTTGGGATGCCTTCGGCGGTTTTGATATTAAAACAGGGAACAGGGAACGGATTCCGTGTATTCCGCGTATTCAGTGGTTAAAAATCCGCCATGCAAACCCGCATTAGAATGCCGCCGCAAAAAGGTTTAACCTTTTGACCCAAAAGGTCCAACCTTTTACCCTAAAAGGTCCAACCTTTTTACCCAAAAGGTCATACCTTTTGCCCTAAAAGGTCCAACCTTTTGCCCTAAAAGGTCCAACCTTTTATATCAAAAGGTCTAACCTTTTTGAAATGCCATACGAAGAGGAGAAAAAGCGGCGTCCCAAGGGGCGGCAGACACTACCGAAGGAGCGAGGCGAGATCTTCGAGCGAAAGCGAATTGGCGATGGATTCGTCGGTCGATTCCACCGTTGCGGCGATAATCGCCTTTTTCTTGCGTTGCAGCGCAAGAACGCGCTCTTCGACCGAGTCGTGCGCGATAAGCTTCACGACATGGACCTTCTTTTTCTGTCCGATCCGGTGTGCGCGGTCGGTCGCCTGATCTTCAACCGCCGGATTCCACCACGGGTCGTAATGGATTACCATGTCGGCTCCGGTCAAGTTAAGTCCGGTTCCGCCCGCCATCAGTGAAATAAGAAAAACCTGAATCGTGCGGTCGCGGTTGAATTTTTCGCATTCGCCAAGGCGGTCTTTGGTCGAACCGTCGAGATAGCAAAAAGAGATACCCGCCTTGCGGAGCTCTTCGGCGATGGTTTTAAGCTGGGTGACAAACTGCGAAAACACGAGCACGCGATGTCCGCCGTCAAGCGCCTCTTCCAATTGTTCCATTAGCGCTTCGACTTTGCCGCCCGAGGCGATGCGCCGGAGTTTCATCAAGAGCGCAAGCATCTGGAAGCGGGTTTGTGCGCCCTTCCGTTCTTTATGGAGAACTTCCAAATACTTGCGCATGGCGTCATCCGGCATGGTGCAGGTTACGACGCTCACCAGTTTGTCGGGGAGGTCCTTCGCGACATCCTGTTTCAGGCGGCGGAGAATGAATGGATGGAGTTTGCGGCGGAGTTTTTCCAGAGAAGGCACGAGTGAGGAGCGAGAAAGCGTCGTTCCTCGCGGCGCGGTGGAATCGTCGCACTCTGCCGACATGTAATTAAGTTTGAACGATTCCCAGTCGCCAAGATAGCCGGGCATGAGGAAATCGAAAATCGACCAGACGTCGGCGACGGAGTTTTCGATCGGCGTGCCGGTGAGAACGAGGCGGTGGAGCGCGGAAATCTGTTTTGCCGCCCGGGCATTGCGGGTTTGGCGGTTTTTGATGTGCTGCGCCTCATCCAGGACTACAGCGTTGAAATCCAGTCCGAGATATGCGTCCTCCAGGTCGCGCTGCAAAAGCGCATAAGAAGTGATGACGATATCCGCCTTGGCGATGCGGCCGAAATCCGCAGCCCGATCGGGACCGGAGATGACGAGCGTCCTCAGCCACGGCGTCCATTTCTTCGCTTCGCTTTCCCAGTTGCGCACGAGCGATGTCGGGCAAATTATGAGCGAGGGGGAAGGATTGGCAGAGCGATGGATGAGCGAAAGCCATGAGAGGGTTTGGAGAGTTTTGCCAAGCCCCATTTCATCGGCAAGAAGTCCGCCGAGATTGTTCTCTGAAAGATGGAACATCCAGCCGACGCCGGCTTTCTGGTAGTCGCGCAGGACGGTATTGAGCTGGCCGAGATCCGGCGGCGCAAACTCGCGGTTCTCCTCGCGGTTGAGCGTTGCGGCGCGGCGGCGCCATCTGGGCGCGGCGGCATCGTCGATATCGACCGTGTCGCAAATCGAATCAAGCGCACTTTTGACGTATGCCGAATGGATGGAGTCGACCCGAAACCACCCTCGCGGAGCGCCGCCCTGACGCGTCACCGTTTCGCGGAACACGCCGCGCATTTCCTCGATCGCCGAGCCGTCGAACAACGTGACCTTGCCGTCTTTGAGGATGAAGTTGTCGCCGCGGTTCATGGCCTGCTGGACATCGACATCGGAAAGCGCCATGCCGGAGGTGTCGAAGCGGCAGGAGACATCGAACTTGCCCTCTTCGCCTTCCACATCCTTGACCGAGACCACCGGCACGAGGAAGGACATGGCGTCGTATATTTCGCCGATCTTGCCGGAGAGTTCGCAGCTTATCCCTTGCCGACGCAGAAACGGGATGCCGCCGCCGAGGAAATTGAGGACCTTGTGGGAATCGGTCGTATAGAGTCTGGGGTCGCCCTTCACATACGCATCGCCAAATCCGAGCTGCTTGAGGAGGCGCACGGCGTTTTCCTCGGCCTTCAGGTTGCGCACCCGGCGCACGAGATCGTCGTCCGGATCTTCAAGCCAGACGCGGCGCGGCGGCTGTTCGCTCAGCGCTGGGAAACGGATGCCGCCGTCGTAGTTGGCGTAGACGATGACGGACATCGAGGCGCGCGAACCGGTCGCGACGACATCGAATTTCACGGCGGCGGGAACTTCGATGGACGAAGGCTCGCTTGAGCGCGATGCTCCAGCCGCGCCGTCGGCGGCAAATGTCGGATTGGATTCCACCTTGCCGGACTCGTCGTCCATTTCCTGCACCATGAGGGCGATTGCGATGGCGGTGACATGCGGACAGATTCGCGCGGACTTGCGGTTGATGTCGCACGGGCATAAAGAACGGATGCTGCCGCCGGCCAAGAGCTTGAATTTTACCGGCATCATCCAGCCGCTGGGCTGTTCGATCTTGCCGCTGACTTCAAGCGTGTCGTCATCGTAGGCGACTTCGCCGACAAGTCCGTCGCGGACGATCTTGAGCCCTTGGTTGAAGGTGGTTTCGCCGCCCCAGGAGATTATCTCCTCCTGGCTGATGCCGCTTTTAACCATCGAGACGCCTCAAGCGCAATTGTCCGCAGGCGGCGTTCGCGTCCTTGCCGCGACTGCGCCGGAGCATTGTCTGGACGTGCGCTTTCATAAGCACATCGAGAAACATGAGCAGCGTTTCCTCGTCGGGCGTCTTGAAATCCGGACGGTGGTCGACCGGCGAAAGCGGAATGAGATTCACTTTCGCCATCGGGACGCGGCGCACTTGCCGGGCAAGTTCCTCGGCGCATTCGCGCGAATCGTTCACGCCTTTGATGACGGTATATTCGAAGGTGATTATGCGCTTCGTGGCGCGCGTATATTCCGCGCAAGTTTCAAGCAGTTCGTCGATATGCCAGCGGTCGTTCACCGGCATCAGCTTCGAGCGCAATGCGTCGTTAGGCGCATGAAGCGAAACGGAAAGCTCGAATTGGATGCCTTCGGCGGCAAGTTTCCTGAAGCCGGGCACTACGCCGCAAGTGGAAATCGTGATGTGGCGGGCGCCGAGGTTCGGACCGCGCCCGGCGTTGATAAGCTTCAAGGCGCGGATCATTTCGTCGTAATTCGCAAACGGCTCGCCCATGCCCATGACGACTATGTTCGTTATTTCGCCGTGGCGGCGTCCGGCCATGTATTCGGCCACAATCTCGTCGGCGGCAAGCGAGCGCACCACGCCTCGCGATCCGCTCGCGCAAAACGCGCAGCCCATCGCACAGCCGACTTGCGTCGAGATGCATTGGGTAAAGCGGTCGCGCGCGGGAATGAGCACCGTCTCCACGCTATTGCCGTCGGCAAAGCCGAGAAGCAGTTTCTTGGTGCCGTCGGCCGACGCCGAAACTTCAAGTTCGTCGCACTTGGTAAGCGGGAATTCCGTCTTGAGCTGCTCGCGGAATTCCTTGGGGAGCGTCGTGGCCTGATCCCAGTCGGTGATGTAATCGCGGTAGAGCGACTGCAAAATCTGGTCGGCGCGGAACGGACGCATTCCGCGCCCGGCGAGAATGCCCTTCCATTCGTCGGGCAGGATGGACCAGGCGGGCGTCATTTGCGCTTCGAGAGCCACTCGCGATATTCGGAGTAGGAACCTTCGAACCAATTCGCCGTGCCGTCGTCCTCGAAAGCGAGGATGTGGGTGGCGATGCGGTCGAGGAACCAGCGATCGTGGGAAACGACCATGACGCAGCCGCCAAATTCCATGAGGCCTTCTTCGAGCGACCGGAGCGTCGCGACATCGAGGTCGTTCGTCGGCTCGTCCAGCAAGAGCAGATTGCCGCCGGAAGTCAGGAGTTTGGCGAGATGGACGCGATTGCGTTCGCCGCCGGAGAGGACGCCTACCTTCTTTTGCTGCTCGGGGCCGCGGAAGTTGAAGCGCGAACAGTAGGCGCGCCCGTTCATCATCGCCTTGCCGGCGAGATTCACGAATTCGCCTCCGCCGGTTATGGCCTCGTAGACGGTTTCATCCGCCTTGAGCTCGCTGCGCGTCTGGTCTACGTAACTGAGCTTCACCGTCTCGCCCACCGTTATCTTGCCGGCGACGGGCTTGAGTTCGCCGGTTATGAGTTTGAAGAGCGTAGTCTTGCCTGCGCCATTGGCGCCAATCACGCCGACAATGCCGCCGCGAGGCAGATTGAAATCCAGATCCCTGTAAAGGACGCGATCGCCAAAAGCCATCGTCACCTTCTCGGCGCGCACCACGACGTCGCCAAGGCGAGGACCCGGCGGAATGCGGATCACCAGATCGTCTTCGCGGGTGGAGACTTCCTGCTTCTGGAGCTCTTCGTAGCGCTTTACGCGCGCCTGGCTCTTGGAGTGGCGGCCCGACGGATTGGTCTGAATCCACTTGAGTTCGTTCTCAAGCAGCTTCTGGCGGCTCTTTTCCACCTTCGCCTCGCGCGCCAGCATCGCTTCTTTCTGTTTGAGCCACTCTTCGTAATTGCCTTTGTATGGATAGCAGATTCCGTGGTCGAGCTCCAGAATCCAGTCGGTGACATCGGAAAGAAAATAGCGATCGTGCGTGACGACGATAAGCGTCCCCTTGAACGGCTTGAGATAATCCTCGAGCCATTGGACGGTCTCGGCGTCGAGATGGTTCGTAGGTTCGTCCAAGAGCAGCACGTCGGGTTCCGTCAAAAGCAGACGGCAAATCGCGACACGGCGTCTTTCGCCGCCGGAGAGCACCTTGACGGGGCGATCGGACGGCGGACAATGCATCGCCGCCATCGCGCGCTCCACGAGCGAGTCGATATTCCAATAGTCGTGGGCGTCGATTTCCTCCTGCAGCCGCGCCATTTCGGCTTCGGCCTTGGGATCGTCGAGGTTGCAGCAAAGCTCTTCATAGCGTTCAAGTTTCGCCTGGACGGGCGCCACCGCCTCGTTCACGACTTCGCCGACCGTCTTGGTGTCGTCGAGCTCCGGCTCCTGGGGAAGATAGCCGACCTTCGTGCCCTTGGCAACCTGCACCGTGCCGATAAGATCGGTATCGAGTCCGGCGAGAATCTTTAGAAGCGAAGATTTGCCCGCGCCATTGCCGCCGATGACGCCGATGTGCGCACCGTAGAAGAAGCTCAGATTGACGTCTTTGAGGATGGTCTTTGCGCCAACCTGCTTGGTGACGTCGATTAGCGAAAACTGGTATTCGCCGGCCATTCTTCAGCCCTCGTGGATTTTGTCGTTGGCGATGGAAACCTTGCGGGCGAGCTCGGCCTTGTGTTCACGGAACTTGTCGCGCAAAGCGGCGTCTCCGGTGCCGAGAATCTGGACGGCGAGGAGCGCGGCATTCACCGGGCCGGCATTGCCGCAGGCGACGGTCGCCACCGGCACGCCAGACGGCATTTGCACGGTCGCATAAAGCGCGTCAAGGCCATTGAGCGCACCGCCCGCCACGGGAATGCCGATCACCGGGAGCACGGTTCCGGCGGCAAGAACGCCGCCCAGATGCGCCGCACCTCCGGCCGCCGCGATAACCACCTTCAGCCCGCGGCTCTCGGCGGTGCGCGAATATTCGATTGCAAGCTCAGGAGTGCGGTGCGCAGAAATTACACGCGTTTCGTATCCGACGCCAAACTTCTCCAGCGTTTCGCAAGCCTTCTTCACGAGCGGCCAGTCGGAATCCGATCCCATTACAATGCCAACTTTGATTTCATTCATGATTGCAGTCCTTTCTTGAAGTCTTCGATATTTTCCGGCCGGTAGGCGTTGAGGGTGGCGTCGGCCACTTGCCGCCCTTCGCGGTCGAAGATTTTGCACTCGAAACTTCCGGCGATATCGTCGCCAAATACATTCACCGCTTCGATCGTATACTTTTCGCCAACGGTAAACTTGTCGAGCGCGAGGTTGAGTTTGCGGGTGCCGAGCAGAAAGCCAGGTTTGGCCGGGCGATCCGGATTTTTCATGCGGTCGGCGCACCCCGCGAGCGCGGCGGCGCTTTGCGCCATGAATTCCATCGCCACATGCGAGGCGCTCCACTCCGGCTTGACGACAACCGACGCCACCAGCCGCTTCGCCTCCAGATCGACACCTTCAATGGCGTCGATGAGGATCATCGGCCCGCGATGCGGCAGCACCTGCTCAAGCGTGTAGGAGCACGGCTGCATTAGACCCTCCAAAAGCAAAGCTGTTCGACAACGCGCAACGGGAAAGACCGTGCGTCAGACGCAAATGGCAAATCGCCGCCTCCACCGCACCGGCTGCGCCAAGACAATGTCCGGTAAGAGCTTTGGTCGATTCAAACTCCGGCATTCTCTCGCCAAAGAGACGCCTCACCGCCTTCATCTCCATCGCGTCATTCGCAATCGTTCCGGTGCCATGGAGATTTAGGTAGTCGACATCTTCCGGAACTTTGCCGCCAAGGCGGAGCGCCTCACGCATCGCGGATTCCGCGCCGAATCCTTCGGGGTCGGGCGCAGTCGCGTGGTAAGCATCGCTCGATTCTCCCACCGAAAGAAGTTCTATCTCTCCGCAATCCTTCTCCATCGTCCAAAGTGCGACACCCTCACCGAGGTTTATTCCGTCGCGATCCTCCGCGAGCGGACGGCAGCGTCCCTCGCTCAACGCGCCAAGCGCATGAAAACCGTTCATGGCAAACCGGCAACGACCGTCGACGCCGCCGACGATGGCGGCATCGACAATGCCGCATTCGATAATTCGCTTCGCCGCCGCAAACGCCTTGGATGCGGATGAGCATGCCGTGCTCACCGTCCACGCCGGGCCGGTCGAACCGACAAGCGACTGCAAATAGAGCGCGGGCGTGCCAAGCTCAATCATCGAAAAATCAAGTTCCTCTGGCTTCTCCCCCTCGTCAAGCCAACGGTCGACAAGGTTTTCCGCCTCGTCGATTCCGGTATTGGAAGCCCCCAGAATAATGGCCACTCGCGAAGGACCGTATTTCCCGACCAGTTTGCCAAACGGACGAGAAAGATTGCTGAAAGCCAGTTTCAAAAGCTGGTTCGTGCGGATGATCGACTTGTCGCCTTCAAAAGGAACGGAGCCAAACCAGATTTTGCGGTCGGGGATATCGCCTTCGATTTGCCGCATGCCGGGCGCGTTGCGGGCAATATAGTTTTTAAGCGTTTCTTCGTTGCCGATGCCCAGCGCGGAAGCGGTAAAGAGACTGCCCAGCCTCACTTGCCATCCCTCATCAGCATGGCCTTCTCATGAATCTGCGCGGAGAGTTCGCGTTTGCCAAGCTGGGCAAGACAGAATGAGAGCGCCTCCGCGCTTTGCCAATCGTCCGGGCGGATCATGAGATAGGTTTCGTAGCACTTCGCCGCGAGCGAGAAGTTGCCTACACGGAAGAATGCATCGGCGTTTTTCCACAGGCGCTCGAGCCGGTCGACCAGCATCGGATCGCGCGGATTGCGCATCGCCGCACGCGCCCAAGCCTCCGTCGCCGCATCGATGTCCTGAGCGTCGGCGAGAATATCGCCCTCCAGCACAACGCGACGCACGACTTGCATCGAGCGGATTTCCTGAGAGGTCCGCTCGAGAATGTCAGCATCGATATCGTCGTCGGCGGATATCCAGTCTATCGATGGAATATCTTTGGTGACCAGATGCTGGGCGCGCAATTCGGCTTCTGCGTCGAGCGATTCGAACGCCGGCATCGCTTCTTCAAGTTCGCCTGCATACGACGCAAACATCTCCGGCAAGGACTGGCATTGCGCAGCGTCAAGATCGTCGAAGCCGCCTTCGCGCGAAAAGACTTCCATCATTGAATCGAGCTTGAGCTTCGCTGGACTCTTGCGCCCGATCACGAGCCAATCCTCCAATGCCGGCATCCAGAGATGCGCTCGCGGGAATTGCGCAGAAAGTTCTTCAAGTTCGGTTTTCACCAATGCGGAGGTCTTGCCGCGAATATCCACGACTCTCGCGAATACGCCTTTTTCGCCCATGAAGTCCGCAAGTTCGGCAAGCGCGGTTTTTGTGCTCCCTGCCAGAAAAACAATATCGTATTTGCCGTCGCCGGCATCGAGATCGTCAACTGCGATTCCGGCGCGATCGAAAAATTCGCGATAAGCCTCGGCACGCGATCCGGCTATCAGGCAGCGCGTCGCATCGGGCTTTTCCATCAGCGGCAGATACACGGACAGAATTCGCGCGGGCACGAAGCTCGGCGTCTTCTCCTGTTCGTCCATTTTTGCGCATCCGGCGGCGAAGAGCAGCGCGGCAAACAGCGCAACGCCTGCTTTCGCCTGCAAAAATCTTCTCACCTCAAATCCTCCAGAATTTCCTTGACCACGCGCGGGACGACTCCCTTGCGCCTGGCTACCGCCGCCGCCGCCCGCTCGCCGAGTTCCTTGGCGGCATCGGGTGCGCACATTAGATCCAGTATCATCTTTTTGGTCTCGGCTTCGTCCGCTCCTTGCAAAATTCCATTGCCGTCCAGAAGATCGCTCATCACCGGGCGGAAATTCTCGGTCCAAGGACCTACGACGGTCGGCTTGCCGCAAAGGCATGGCTCGATCATGTTCTGGGATCCGTGTGCGCAAAGCGACTTGCCGACGAAAACAACATCGGCGATGCCATAAAGCCCCATGAGCTCGCCGGTCGTATCGGCAAGACAAACCTCGCCTTCCGTTCCTTTCGAACGCCTTGCACAGGTAAAGCCGGATTTCGCGATATTTTCCTCCACCGCATCCGCCTTTTCGAAGTGGCGGGGCGCAATCACCAGTTTGAGCGAAGGAACTTTCGTTTTCGCTTCCTTGTATACTCCAAGAAGCATTTCATCTTCGCCGGGCCAGGTCGAGCCGCCCAAAAGAATCGCGCCCTCGCCGATCCAATCGCGCATCTCGCGCTCCTTTTCAGGATTGCGCCTTGCGACATCGAACTTGAACGAGCCGGTGGTTTCAAGTTTCTCTTCCTTCGTTCCCGCACGCAGAAAACGCTCGCGATCCAGTTTGCTCTGCACGAAGATGCGCCGGAAGGAATTGAGAACCTCGCCGAAGAACCATCGTGCCAGGCGATAGCGCGGCGCACTGCGATCGCTGATCCGGGCGTTGATGAGATAAAGCGGAATCGCCCTGTGCCTGGCGCACATGATAAAGTTGGGCCAGATTTCAGATTCGGTAAGCACGATCGCACGGGGGCGCACGATCTTGAGCGCACTTTTCACCCAGCTTGGGAAATCGAGCGGGTTGTAAATCAAGACATCGCCGTCCGCGACTTCCCGCTCCGCCATTTTCCAGCCGGTCGAGCTGGTCGTGGAAAAGCAAAACCTCACACCCGGAGACTGCCGCCGCCATTCGCGCATGAGTTGTCCGGCGACCTGCACTTCGCCCACGGAAACGGCATGGATCCAAATCCATCCGTCGTGGGATTGAAGCTTGTGCAAAATATCTTGCGGGTAAAGCGCAAAGCGGTCGCCCATCCTTGCGCGATACCCGCCGCGCCTGAACATCCTCGACAGGAATCCCGGCAGCAGAAACGGATACACAACGCCGAAAATGGCGTTATACAGTATCCACTTCATCAATTCTTGAGCGAGCCGAAAGGCGAAAGCGTCGTGCCGGGCGCAACATCCTTGAGAACCGGAGTGCCTGCGCAAACCATTGCACCCTTGCCAACCTTCATCGACGGCGCGGTGCAGCTGTTCGCGCCCATGAGCACATCCTCTTCGAGAACCGTATGACCGGAGAGCGTGACACCGGGGCAGATATTGCAGAAGTCGCCGACGACTGAATCGTGGCCAACTCCGGCGCGGGCATTGATGATCACGAATTTGCCGATGTCCGTTCCCACGCTTACCACCGCCTCGCAGGCAATATAGGTTCCGTGGCGGAATTCGGTCGTAGGCGAAACCTGTGCCGAAGGATCGATGAGCGCAGGGAAATCGTGCCCGCGCAAACGCTTGTAAATCTCGCGGCGGACTGCGTTGTCGCCGATCGCCACGAACACCGAAGCGCCGGGATAGTCGCGCGAAGCCTGTTCGCAGCTGCCTAGCATGGGATAGCCCTCGAAATTGCCTTTGGCCTTGGCGGGATCGTCATCGGCAAAGCCGATAACATTCCACAAAGGCTGCTGCGCCGCCTTGTTGATGCGCTCGACAGTCCATACCGCCTCGCGGCCAAGACCGCCCGCTCCGACAATAAACAAATCTCTCATGTCAGTTTTCTCCTTTGAACTCTAACATTGTATCATATTTTGGGTGGTTTATGCCAGCAAAATCTAAATATTTTTTCATCGTCAGATACAGGATTTTGGCATCAAGGGCGAAGCTGCGGTTGTCCACATACCATACGTCGAGCTCGAATTTCTTCTCCCAATCGAGTGCATTACGGCCGTTCACTTGCGCCCAGCCCGTGATTCCGGGCAACACTTCCAGACGCCGTTTCTGGAAATCGCTGTAGCGCGGCAAATATCGTTCCGGCAAAGGTCTTGGACCGACAAGACTCATTTTCCCGGAGAGCACGTGCAAAAACTGCGGAAGTTCGTCGATTGAGAGTTTTCTCAATATTTTGCCGCATTTTGTGAGCCTTTCGGCGTCTGTCCCCTCGCCTTCGCGCATAGTGCGCAGCTTGATGAACCGAAACGGTTTGCCGCCCTTCCCGGATCGTGCGGAAACGAAGAAGACTGGCCTGCCCATGGAAAGCAAAACCGCCGCCGCGCCGAGAAGCAGCATGGGAATCCACAGCCATGCAAAGACAACCGCAAGCAGAATATCGAAAAGGCGTTTCATCATTTTGCCGTCGCCAAAAGCGTGCCTTTCGCAAGACGGATGGCAAGATCCTGTCCATGCCCGACCGACTCCGCATCTTTGACTACCGAGCCATCAGAAGCCGTCACGAGCGCATAGCCGCGATCCAGCACCGCATACGGCGAAAGCATCGCCAGCTTTGCCGAAAGTCTTTCAAAAAGCGAGGTCGTGCGCTGTTCGTAAAGCCTCAGCGACGAAGCGAGCGAATCGGAAAGGTGGTCGAGCCGCTGTGCGAACCACTCGCCTTTCTTTTCGAGCGAATTTGCCATCGACGAGAGCAGATTGGACAACTTCTCTTTTTCGTGCGCCAACTCCGGCACGGCGATCTCCGCCGCGATCGAAGGCGTACCGGCTCTGCGATCGGCGGCGAATTCCGCGAGCGTAAAATCGCTTTCATGTCCGATTGCCGCGATGAGCGGAACTTCGCTCGCGGCGATTGCCCTCACGAGCGTTTCGTCGTTGAAGCAGAACAGATCCTCGAAACTGCCGCCGCCGCGTGCGACAATCAATAGATCGGGAATCCAGGTTTTGTTGAAATATTCGATTCCCGCGATTACGCTCGCAGGGGCTTCGGCGCCTTGCACAACACACGGGAAAAGCCGGATGTGCAAATCCGGAAAGCGCCGCGTGAGCACGCGCACCATATCGTGGATCACCGCGCCGGACTCGCTCGTGCAGATGCCGATCTTCCTCGGCATCGGCGGCAGTCTTTTCTTGCGCGACTCGTCGAAAAGCCCTTCTTTCTGGAGCTTCTCTTTCAACTCCAGATACTTCTGCATGAGGTCGCCCTCGCCGAGCAGCTTCATGCGTCTGGCGATAAACTGGTAATTCCCGCGCGGCGGATAAACGCCAACCGATCCGCGAACTTTGACTTTGGAGCCGTCCTTGAAAAGAGCCGCTTGCGGACAAACGCCGAGCGATCCGGCGAACATCACCGCGGAAATCTGCGCACCTTCATCCTTGAGCGTGAAATAAGCGTGCCCGGAAGGATAGACTTTCCAGCCGGAAATCTCGCCTTCTACATCGACTTGCGGGAATTCGCCCTCAAGCTTGCGCTTGATTTCATTCGTCAGCTGCGAAACACTGTAGGTCATTTCAGCGACGGCCTTCCTTCACTGCGCGAATCCCCACCGAGAATATCGTCCCGACCGCGAAGAACGCGCTGATCATGTTCGTGCCGCCGTAGCTGAAGAACGGCAACGCCATGCCTTTGGTCGGCAATACCCGGCTGACGACGCCAAGATTGAACATCGCCTGAAAGAAGATTATAAACGCCATGCCCGCAGCGAGATATTTCCCCAGCCGGTCGGGAGCATGCATGGCAATGTATGTGGAAATGAAGAAAAACGCCGTAAAGAGCAACAGCACGGCAAGAGAAAAACCGATCCCCAATTCTTCCGCGCCGATGGCAAATATGAAATCGGTGTGGGCCTCGGGGAGATACATTTGCTTTTGCATCGACTGCTGCAGCCCAACCCCGGAAGCTCCGCCGTTCTTGATTGCAACCAGCGACTGGCGCGACTGGTAGTCGGCACGTTGCGCCGCAGGATCGAGCGGCTCGTCAGCAGTCTCGCCGCCAACATTCGCCATTGCCGGGAATACCGCCGCGATGAACGCGACTATGCGCGCCATGCGGTTTGCGTTCTGCGAGACATAGTAGCAGAATCCGACAAACCCCACAAGCCCGAACATGCCTAGATGCGAATACCTGACCCCGGCAAGAAACATGACCAGCATGCCTGCGCAGGCCACAACCATTGCCGAACCGAAATCCGGCTCCTTCATCACCAATGCCGCCAATACGCCCCAAATCACAGCCATCGACAACGCACCGCGTTTGAAAAGCTCAACTCGCCACGCAATTTTGTCGGCGTATACCGCTACGCAGATTACCGCCGCAAGCTTTGCGAGTTCGCCAGGCTGCAAATTGAAGAAAGCAAGGTTGATCCAGCGCCGCGAGCCATTGATGGGACGCGTGAAAAGCACCGCAACCAGGAGCGCCAGGATTGTCAAGTAGAAGAACACCGTGAGCGCAGGCATTTGCCGCCACTTCCGGTAGTCGAAAAGCGCCGCCGCCACCGCGACGAAAATACCCATTGCGCAATATATCGCCTGGCGCTTGATGAAGAAATATTCATCATGGTGAATGCGCGCGGCATTCACGCCTCCGGCGGAGGATAAAACAATCAGGCCCAGGATTGCGATCGACGCAACCACCAGGCCTAGTGCAAAGAGCGCTCCCTTGCGCACTTCGAATACGGCCGTTTATAGGCTCTCGAGCGGGATCTTGATCACCTGGCCGGGCGTGAGCGAATCACCGTCGCCAAAGCCGTTGAGCTCGCGCACCTTCTGCGCCGAAACCCCGAACTGGATGGAGATGCCGGCGATGTCGTCGCCCTCGACCACCGTGTAATCCTGAGTCGCTTCAGCGACAGGCGCCACGACCGGCTCGACCGACTCGATCGTCTCCGGCGCACCAGCCTCGATCGACGGCGTTACGTTCTCGACTTCAGCGGCTGCATCCTTCTTCGCTTCCTCCTGCTTTGGAGCGATGGTGAGCGGCTTGGCCTCAGCCTTCGCCACGGCCTTTGCTTCCGGCTTTGCTTCCGACTTGGCCGCGACCTTGCCGGCAGGGACCTTGAGCTTCTGTCCGATCTTCACCACATTGGACTTCAGATTGTTGAGCTGCTTGAGCTGACGGATGTTGATGCCGTGGCCATAGGCGATCTTGCCGATCGTATCGCCGGCCTTGACGACATATTCTTCCGTCGCGCCGGTGTAAGGTTCAAAGCCTGAACTCTTGCCGGTCGTCTTCTTTGCCGCAGCCTTGTTCGCCGCCACCTTGGGCTCCTTCTGCACCCCGACATCCACCTTGCCCGGCAGTTTGAGCCTCTGGCCGATCATTACCTTGTCGCTCGTAAGCTCGTTGAGCTCGATAATCGCGGCCTGCTTGATGTTGTAGCGCTTGGAGATGCCGCTCAAGGTGTCGCCGCGCTGGACAATGTAGAGCGTGGTTTCAGGCTCGGCAACCTTGCACTTGCAATCCTTGGCGCCGCACTTGCACGCTTCCTTGTGCACGGTGCCGGCAGGGCAGGTGCACGAAGGCTCTTTCGTCTCTTCCTCGACGATGGTCACGTCAACGGTTTCGGTCTCCGCGCCTTCGGAGACTGTTGCCGCAGGCTCCACCTGTTTGACCTCGTCCTGCGCTTTGGGATGGCGAGGCTTGAGATAATCCGGATCTTTGCATCCTGAAAGCGCCACGACCGCCGCAACGCCTGCGATAACTGTCAACTTGTTCATTTCTTTTGTCCTTCTTTTTTGACGAGGTTCGCGAAGATATCTCCGCGCTCACCGAAACTCCTGAATTGATCGAAACTCGCCGCGCCGGGAGAAAGGAGCACCGTCTCGCCAGGCTTGGCTTCGCGCATCGCGCCCGCCACCGCGTTCTCGAGCGTGCGGCAAATCTCGCAATCCGCCGCGCCGCTCCACGCTTCCGCGAACTTTTCGCACGAGTTTCCTATAATATACACTTTTTCGACCCGTTTAGTCAAGAGGGGATTTGCAATTCTTGGGTCGTCGCCTTTCGGCAGCCCCCCGGCTATCAGCCTTATTTCATCCCCGGCCATCTCCACTCCGGCGCACAATGCCGCAATACTCGTGGCTTTCGAATCGTCAATCACCCTCACGCCACCGAATTCCCCGACCTTTTCCATCCTGTGCGGCAAGGGGACAAAATCCCTGAACGCCTGCGCTATCGCCTCGTCCGAAAGCCCTGCGACCCTCATCAGGGAAATCGCCTTTTCGCCGTTTGCGCGAAGAATCCGGTTGTCGAAATAGCCTGAAACGAGGGAAGCCGGGGCGGCGGATTTTTCGATTTGGAACGGGGAAATGAAAACTTTCGAGCATTCTGCAAGGCGCATTTTCAGCGCGTGATAGGTTTCCGTGCAGCCGTGACGGTCGAGATGGTCTTCCTGCAAATTCAAAACCGCCGCCGCCTCGAAGGTTCCCGGCGGCAGATTCGTCGTTTCCATCTGGAACGAACTTGCCTCCACGACCGCCCACTCGCAATCGCCAACCTCGCACACCGGAATCCCGTAATTTCCGCAGGCAACGGCTTTTTTGCCGTTTGCGTTGAGCGCGTCTGCAATAAGCTTCACGACCGAACTCTTGCCTTTGCTGCCGGTCACCGCCATGAGCTTCACGCCGCGCGATTTCAAGATCTCGCACCCAAGCTGCAATTCGCTCTTCACCGGGATGCCGGGACTCGCGACCACAAACCTCAAGTCGTCGGCGAACTCCACCTTGAAACCCTGTTCTTCCAGGCGCTTTGCCGCCGCGCGGCCGCTTGCGCCACGCCCGAGAACAAGCACGCGATCAGAAGTCGAGGTTGCGGACATTCAGCGCGTTCTCTTCGATGAACCGCTTGCGCGGCTCTACTTCGTCGCCCATCAACAGCGAGAACATCTGGTCGGCCTTGACTGCATCCTCGAGCTTCACCCGCTTCATGTAGCGTTTCTCGGGGTTCATGGTCGTATCGTAAAGTTCGTCGGCGTTCATTTCGCCCAAGCCTTTGAAGCGCGAGATCGAAAGCCCCTGCTTGCCCTGGGTGCGGACGTCGTCGAGCAGTTTCTTGAGTTCGCCGCCAAAGTAATCTTTCGCCTCGTAGCCGTAGCCTGCGAGTGCGCTTATCTCCTTGCGGAGCATGCTTGCGCCGCTGCCCTGTGCATTTTCGTCAACTGCAAGTTCTTCCGGCTTGAAGCCTCGCTCTTCGACCATCTTCGCCGTCGCTTCGATTTCAGCGAGCAATGTCAGAAACTCTTTCGCCTTTTCGCGATCCATCGTTTCGCCGCCCTTGGTCTTCACTTCGAAATCGTCCAAGCCCAGCGTGAGCAGTTTCTGCGTGAGATCGCCGTCGGTGAGGACATAGTCGCTTTTCTTCTTGCGCTCCACCTTGTAAAGCGGCGGCTGCGCAAGATAGACATAGCCCTTTTCAATAAGTTCGGGCATCTTGCGGTAGAAGAACGTAAGCAAGAGCGTGCGGATGTGCGCACCGTCGACATCGGCATCCGTCATGATCACGATCTTGTGGTAGCGCGCCTTGGAAACATCCCACTCTTCGCCGAATCCGCATCCGATGGCGGTAATGAGCGTTCGGATTTCCGCGTTCGCGAGCATGCGGTCGATCCGCGCCTTCTCCACATTCAACACCTTGCCGCGCAAAGGCAGGATCGCCTGGGTGGCGCGGTCGCGACCCTTCTGCGCCGAGCCGCCCGCCGAATCGCCCTCGACGAGGAAAAGCTCGGTCTTTGCCGGATCTTTCTCCGAACAATCCTTGAGCTTGCCCGGGAGGTTGAGCCCATCCATTATGCCTTTGCGGCGCGTCGATTCGCGGGCCGCACGCGCCGCCTCGCGGGCACGGGCGGCCAGCAGCGTCTTCTCGATGATCGTCCGCGCCACCTGCGGATTCTCTTCGAAAAACGTCATCAGTCTGTCCGAAACAATCGACGCCACGATCCCTTCCACCTCGCCGTTGCCGAGCTTCGTCTTCGTCTGACCCTCGAACTGCGGCTGCGGCACCTTCACGCTCACGATCGCCGTGAGTCCTTCGCGCATATCCTCGCCGGAAATGTTGTCTTTCTCCCGGATGAGTTTGTTGTCCGCGCCGTACTTGTTGATCGTGCGCGTCAAAGCCGTGCGGAATCCCGTCAGATGCGTACCGCCCTCGATCGTGTGGATGTTGTTGGCGTAGGTCTGCTCGAGCGTCGAGTAGCTTTCGGTATACTGCAGCGCGATTTCCGCCTGAACCATGCCGGTGACGCCCTCGCGCTCGCCCTCGAACCTGATCACCGGAGAAAGCGGTTTCTTGTTCGTATTGAGGTATTCGACGAACTGCACGACGCCGCCGTCGTAGTGGAACGTCTCTTCGTGGTGCGCCTCGCCTTCGTCATCGCGGAAGTGGATCGTCACTCCCTTGTTGAGGAACGCAAGCTCGCGCAGTCTGGCGCACAGCGTCTCCCACTTGAACGCGCGGCAGGAGAAGATCGTGTGGTCGGGATAGAACGTGACGCTCGTGCCGGTTTCCGCGCCGCACTCGCCAACGACCTCCAGCGGCTTGGTGACATGCCCGCGGCTGAATTCGATATGATGCAGTCTGCCGCCGCGCTTCACATCCACTTTCATCCAGTCCGAAAGCGCATTCACGCACGAAACGCCGACACCGTGCAAGCCGCCGGAGACTTTGTAGTTGGAACCGTCGAATTTGCCGCCGGCGTGCAGAACCGTAAGCACAACCTCGATCGCCGGACGGTGCTGCGTGGGGTGCATGTCCACGGGAATTCCGCGCCCGTTGTCCTTGACCGTAAGCGAACCGTCTGCATTGATGATCACGTCAATCATCGAGCAATATCCAGCCAGCGCTTCGTCTATGGAGTTGTCCACCACCTCGTACACGAGATGGTGGTAGCCGCGCTCGCCCGTGTCGCCGATATACATCGCCGGACGCTTGCGCACCGCTTCCATGCCTTCGAGAACCTGTATGTTCTCGGCGTTGTAGTTGTTTTCGTTCCCAGCCATTTCCACTCCCGTAGACTCCAACGTTCACTGGTGCACCCGGTGGGACTTGAACCCACACGCCTCGCGGCACTGGAACCTAAATCCAGCGTGTCTGCCGTTTCACCACGGGTGCGCTAAATTCACTTTTTCTGCAATTTCTCCTTGTGCGCAAAAAACACCCGTTCGCGCGATTTGAACCGCTCGAGTTCCGGGAAGTTGACGCTCTTCTGGTGCTTGCGGAAATCCTCGAGCGCACTCTTCGTCTTTTTATCGAGGTTCACCGGGACTTCGAACACTATCCGCGCATGGAGATCGCCGCGACCGCCGCGCACCGACGGCATTCCGTGTCCGCGCAGCCTGAACACCGTCCCGTTCGCCGTGCCCGGCGGAAGTTTTAGTTCCGCCGCACCATCGGGCGTGGGCACCTCGATCTTCGTCCCCAGTGCCGCATCAACCGGCGAGACCGGGACTTCAATGTAAAGATCCATCCCGTCGCGCTCGAAAAGATCGCTGTCGTTCACCTGCAAAAGCACGTAAAGATCGCCAGGTTCGCCGCCGCGCAATCCGCCCGCGCCCTTCCCGGCGCAACGGAGCCTGGACCCGGTGTCCACGCCTGCGGGGATCTTGAGCGCGATATGCTGCTCGTGCGTCTCCTGGCCCGAACCGTGGCACTTGCGGCACGGCTTGTCGATCGTCGTGCCTTCGCCGCCGCACTCTGGGCACGTCTGGCGGACCTGGAAGAACGACGACCCGCCGACGACCGTGCCGCTGCCGCCGCACCGCTTGCACGCGACGCGCTTGCCACCCTCGGCAACGCCCGTCCCGTGGCACTGCGAACACTCGCCTGGCATCTGCAAATCAAGCGTCCGCTCGCTCCCGAACACCGCTTCGTCAAACTCGACCGTGAGGCGGAATGTCATGTCGTCGCCGCGGCGCGGCGCATTCGGGTCCGGACGGCTGCGGCGTCCGCCGCCGCCGCCGAAAAAGCTCGAAAATCCGCCGCCGCCGCCGAAAAACGACCCGAGAATCTCGCCGAGATCCACATCCTGGAAATGGCTGAAGTCGCGGCCAAAATCAAATCCGCCCGGACCGAAGTTCACGCCCTGATGGCCAAACTGGTCATAGCGCTGACGCTTCTCTGGATTGGACAAAACTTCGTAAGCCTCGGATACTTCCGTGAATTTCTCCTTGGCCTCTGGATTGTTGGGATTGCGGTCTGGATGGTATTTCATCGCGAGCTTGCGGTAGGCCGACTTTATTTCGTCGGCGGTCGCATTCTTCGCCACCCCCAGAACCTCGTAATAGTCTCTTTTCTCAGCCATTTGTCTTACCCGAACTTACAACCACTTGCGCAGCTCGCAACACCTTGCCCTTCAGCATCCAGCCGCGCTTCACTTCATTCGTCACTTTGCCTTCTTCGATCTCTTCCGACGGCAATGTCGCGATCGCTTCCATCTTCTCCGTATCGAGTTCCCGCCCGACCGAATCGAACGGCTCCGCGCCATGCGTCTTCAACACCGAAAGCATACTGTCGTAAACGAGCGAGACGCCCTTGACGAACGGATTCTCCTTGTCTTCCGCCTTGGAAAGCGCAAGCGAGAGATTGTCCACGACCGCAAGAATGTCGCCCAGAATGTCGGCCTCGGCATACCGGTAGGTATCCTCGCGGTCGCGTGCGGCGCGCTTCTTGTAATTGTCGAAATCCGCAAGCAGCCTCGCGTACAAATCCTTCCAGTCCGGCTCCGGCGGCGGCACATCGTTTACGGCGCTCTCGCCGTCTTCGGCGGTCGCTTCGTTCCCCGTCTCGACCTCCGTAGCCTTGGCGTAGGAGGTTCCCTGTTCCATGTTCCCTGGCTGGGGCGTGACTGGCGTTTCGGTCTCTTTTTTCTCTTCCATCTCTACCACCATTACCAACTGATCTGTCCCGCCTTTGCGAGCATCTTTGCTTCCACACTCTGGATTTCCGCGAAGCCCTGCGAGCTGTGCGGATTGAGACCGTTCGACGCTTCCATCGAACTGTCCGCCTCGTTGTAGATCGTGGCCTTCAAGCCCTTGAGCGACTCGAAGAAAATGTTGCCCTTGTAAAGTCCAAGCGTCACTTCCGCCGTCGCTTTGTCGGCCCAGACCTGAATCGCCGCCCGCGCCGCCTGCGTCGCAGGATCGAACCAGCGTCCGTCGTAGATCTGGTCGGCGACCAGCTTGGATAGCTGCTGGAAGAGCAGCGTGGACCGGCGATCCATGATGCCTTCGTAGATATATTTGAGGCCGAAGGACAGGACTTCCATTCCCGGCGCCTCGTATACTCCGCGGCTCTTCGTGCCGATTATGCGGTTTTCGAGCGCATGCTTCATGCCGATGCCGTTGCGTCCGCCGATCTTGTTCACTTCGAGCATCACTTCATACGGCGACATCTTCCTGCCGTTCACCGCCACGCAACGGCCCTTCTCGAACTTGAGCGTCACCTTCTCCACCTTGTTTGGGGCCTTCTCCGGCCACACGCCCATGGTGGGCTTGACGATGCGCATCGAAGTCTCCATCGACTCCAGATCCTCCGCCTCGTGCGAAAGCCCCGCGAGATTGGCATCGGTCGAATATTTCTTCTTGGTGCCCACGAAAGCCGTGATGCCGCGCTTGGCGAGGAATTCCACCATCTGGGTGCGTCCGGGGAACTTCTTGAGCAGATCGGGATCGCGCCACGGCGCATAGACGCCGAACTTCGGGTCGATGACATTCGTGTAGCGCTCAAACCGCATCTGGTCATTGCCGCGACCGGTCGCGCCATGCACGAGCACCGTGCAGCCGGCTTTCTTCATCGCAGGCAAGAGCTTCTGCACCGTCACCGCACGCGCAATGCCCGTGGAATTCCAGTATCCGCCATCATACATCGCCTGGCATTTCACCGTCTCGAAGCAAATCTCCGCCATCTCCTTGGTGACGTCGACGATCGTCGTCTCCACGCCGGTCGGCGCCATTTTCTTCTTGATGTCGTTGATGTCCTTTTCGTCGGGTTGACCCACATTCGCGCTGAAAGCCTTCACCTTCACGCCAGCATCCTTGAGAACGCAGCAAATCGTCTTCGAGTCCAGACCGCCGGACACGCAAACGCCGACCGTCCTGCCCTTCAAATCTTCAAGTTTCATTGCATTTTCCTTTTAGAAATTTATATTGTATTATATCAAAAATCGCGCAAAAAAGCAAGCCCGCCACGCGACCGCCACCAAGTCCGCAAAGTTTTTTTTTTTCCCCCCACACAGAGGCACAAAGGCTCAGAGATGGGATTGCCGCCCTACCGGCGGCAGTCGCGGGGCGATAAGCCCTGCCAAGTCCAGGAGGCTGGACTACGAAGTCTAGGAGACTGCACTACGAAGTCCAGCGAGTTGGACTACGAAGGAAAAGATGCCGGACTACGAAGTCCAGAAGTCTGCACTACCAAGTGGAGAGTGCAGGACTTCTAAGTCGAGAAGCCTAGACTACGAAGGGGATTTTTCGATTCTTCGATTACCGGATGGCGAGCATGCGGTCGATGGCGAGTCTGGCGGGAATGGCGATTTCCGGCGGCACTTTGACGGCCGGCGACATATCTCGCAGACAATCGCGCACCTTCTCAAGCGTCGTCTTTTTCATGTTCGGACAGACAAGGTGGTCGGCAATCGGAATGAACTCCTTGCCGGGATTTTCCTTTCTGAGCCGATGGCAAATGCCAAGTTCGGTGCCGACGAGGATCGTTTTCGCGTCGGTCGTCCGCGCCCACTTGCACATGCCGCCGGTGGAGAGGCATTGATCGGCCAGATCGCGCACCGCCTTGGAGCATTCCGGGTGGACGATCACCGGCGCGCCCGGATAAGCTGCACGCGCCCTTTCAATCATCGCCGGGGTCAGTTTCGCGTGCGTCGGGCAATAACCGGGCCAAAGGACATATTCAACCCCGAGTTTTTCCGCGATGTGCGAACCCAAATGCCGATCCGGCACGAACAAGATTTCCTCGTCTTTGCCGAAAGTCGCCATGACTTTTTCGGCGTTGCCGCTGGTGACGCAGATATGGCATTCGGCCTTGACCTCGGCGGTGGAGTTGACGTAGCACACGGCCTTGGCGCCGGGATGTTTCGCCTTGAGTTCGCGCAACTGTGCGCCGGTGATCATATCGGCCATCGGGCAGCCGGCGGTGGCATCGGGGATCAAGACCGTCTTTCCGGGATTGAGAATCGCCGCCGTCTCCGCCATGAAATAGACGCCGCAGAAAACGATGACCGGCGCGTCTACATTCGCCGCCTTGCGGGCGAGTTCGAGCGAATCGCCGGTATAGTCGGCGATATCCTGCACTTCGCCGCGGCAATAATTGTGCGCGAGGATGACCGCGCCGCGCTGGTTCTTGAGTTCGAGGATTTCGTCGGTGATCGTCATTTCACGAGCTCCTTTGCTTCGCGGACATCCGCGCCCGCCGCCGCATCGGGATTGGATTCGAGCACCTTGCCGCCCTTGTTGACCAGATTCTTGATGGCCTTGGCCGTGACGCACTTGAGCGTTGCGCCCTTCATGAGCACCACCGTTCCGCCCCAGGTCGCAGCCGGACCCATAACGAGCGTGGAAGAAGTTATCACCAGCCGCCCGGTCGCCTTGTCGCAGGGATACTGCAAGCCGAGAATGCCCGGTCCCTTTTTCAGCAAATCGCCATCGCCCTCCAGACTGGTGCGGACAGCGAGCGTTCCGTTGTTGATGAGCCTGACGCGGCCTTCGAGTTTTACCGGAGCCGTCGATTTGATGAACGAAGGCGCTTTTTCGTAGGCGATCAATGAGCCGCCGTTGAGCGAAATCAGGTTTTCCCGCCCATTGGCGTAATTGGAGTCGAACCACAAACCTTCGCTGCCAAACGCCAGAATGCCGCCCTTATCAAGCACAAGGCTTTTTTCGCCGCCGGTTCCACACTGCGCCAGCAAGCCCTTGACGACCAGCTTCTTTTCGCCGTCGCCGCCGATTTCCAGCCGTTCCGGGAGTTCAAAGCCAAGCCGCAAGACCGAATTGGTATCCACAGTGCCGAACTTTGCCTTGAGCGGCGGCAGATCGTCCGCCCCGACAATTTCGGCATATTCATCCTCCGACAGCAATGTGCCAAAGCCGCCTTGGGCAAAGACCGAAAATGCCATTGCACCCGTCACCGACGCAATGCACAGAATATGTTTTATTATCATGATGTAATTATACCATAAATCGGTTGAAAAAACAAGCGACTACGACTTTTGATTGCGCGGCACAAGAATGTTCAAATTTTCGCAGCGCTCTTTTTGCGCTCGATGAAATCGTCCACGACGGCGATCATATTCTGCTCGCTCTCTATGTGGAACACGTACAGCTTACGGACACGGAGTTCGTTGATTGTCGCCTCGCGGCTCATGATGCCGGTTTGCGGCTAGCTCCGTTTATTCGCCGAACTTGACCTTGAAGAACTTGCCGCCGGTGGCGGATGGAGTGGGCGTAATATTGATGACGGTCTTGACCGCGCTCTTGCGCTCCTCGATTTCCACGCCATCCGACACTGGAGTTGTCGCCGCTTCGAGCGCCTCGAGCGAGTCGGCGGCATAGACCTTGATCATATCCTTGGTCACATCCGTGCCGCGCGATTCGCTGGACATCTCGGCAAATGTCGTGATCGTCCACTTTCCGCCCTCGGCCTGCGCGAACTTCACCACCTCCGATGCGCCTTCGCTCGGGAATGCCGGAGCCGGCACCACCGCGCCGCCACCGCTTGCACCAGTGACAGAGATACCCTTGATTGTCACATGCGCACCACTGGGAATCGTTAGATTGTGATCAGTATCGCCCTCGATTTCGTCGCCATCCGCCGCCGTCCAATCGTCCGTCAATTGCGAGAGGTCGGCAACCTTCTTGAAGGTAGCAGTATACGTAGTGTTGCTCACCGCCTTTTCAAGTTCCGGCGACCAGCCGGTGAAAACATAATGATAGGGAAAGACGCCTTCTTTTTCCTGATCGGCATATTTTGGCGTCGCCCCATTATTGACTATGGTAACTTCAATGAGCTCTCCTTCATCGCTCCGCCAGGTTATATCCCACTTGATGTCCGGCTCAATGGTTAGCACACCCCCATTTTCTGTTTGCTTCAGATTTTCGGCAATAATCGGCGGCTCACCGCCGCCACCAATATGTACGCTGTAGAGCCCTGAATGAGTGGTAACAACCTTGGTTATATTTTCACCTATGGTTATGGTTCCGCAACTCTTGTTATTATGTCCTCCGCCGATGCCATTGCTGCTGTAATCTCCTCCTTGTGCTCCATAAGCGTAGACTTCTCCGCCGTTTATGGTGATGCTGCCACAACGCCCGTCAATAGCCCCTCCAATTGCGGCGGAGTAACCCCCGCCATAGGCAGTTACCACACCGCCATTTATCGTGATGTTACCGCAGTTTCCATATTGGCCGCCGCCAATCCCAGCTGCATGATAGCCAGCGTGAGCAATAATGGTTCCGCTATCAATTACTACACTACCGCAAGGTGCATCGTAACGACCGCCGATGCCGGCACCACTGCCCCGGCTATATGCGTCAAGTTTGCCGGTACCGCTGATGGTCAAGGTCTTTCCTTCTGGCACGAATACACCAGGATAGTCGCCATAGAAGCTCTTGACAACATTCGTGCCCTCGATCACCAACCAGGCATCGCCCTCGCAAGTTATGCCGGCCCATGGATATGAGCTATCATTGACACCTTCGATTGTAACGTCTTTAACCTGAACGGTCGCGCCATCCGCAATCGAAACCATGACATTTTCGGCGAGCGTGCCCGTCAGCATATCGCCATGGTGCGCCGAATAGTTGGCGGTCAGAGTCGAAAGATCGACCGTATTCCAGTCGGTCGAGTATGCCGCCGTATATGTCGTATTGCTGACAACCGCCTCAAAACCTGGCGCCCATCCGGTAAAATACGACGGCTCGTCCGAATTCTCAACCGGCGAAGTTGCGCCATAGACAGGGAGTTCCCCTTCCACAACCTCATCTGTTTTCAGCAAGGTGCCGTCGCTATTGCGCCAAGTAACAGTATGGATAACGAGATCGGTCGTGTCGGGAACTATGCCGTCATACACCTTCACATCCGCCCAGTACATGGGCGAGTCCTCGCCATCGTTGTCGCCGGCAAGAAGGATGTATCCGCCCGCGTTGGCGCAGTCGGCGCGACTGCCAGACAATGTATATGAATTGGAGAAAATCTGGTTCCTGTTCAGAAGAACTCGAGTATTGCCGCTGTCAAAGAGGAAAAGTAGCGTTTCCCATTGTCCAGCCGTAAAGCCTCCAGATCCGTTCACTCTGCTTCCGCTCTGTTTCAGCGCAATCACAGGCGATGACGAGTCGCTGAGAAACACCATCATGTCGCTGTTGTTTGCGGCTGGCATGGTGAAGATCGAATAGTACTTGCCAAACGACGGGAATTTGACCTTCATGGAAATGGACCACGGCTTGCCGGATTCGGTTGCAAGTGCGTCGGGGACCGGCAACTTAATGTGCGTACTGACGGGGATCAACACCGCACCGTCGCCGGCTTTCAATCCCGCAAGAATAGTCTCGTCCGTCACCCAAGTGACCGCGCCGGAGCCGCCGACTTCTCCGTCAGCGCCAACCGTGGCTTTCAAAATATCGCCAGAATCATCGAACGAGAGATGGGCAAGCAAATCGCCCGCTACCGCCTTTGCGCCAAAGCAGATGGCAAACGCCGTAGCCATGGCGAGCATCAGTTTCTTGAGTGGTAGTGGTGTTGTCATGGTTCAGTCTCCTTTCAAGGGTGTATTAAAAAACGGAACGGCTTGCTGCGCATATTGCGCAACAAGCCGCGATGATGACGTTCCGGGCGGTGAATAACGCGCCTACGCGCGTTTGGGAGCGAAGGTATACCCCCCCCCCCC
>DFFF01000032.1:0-39137 GCA_002369235.1 Verrucomicrobia bacterium UBA3783 | reverse complement strand
ATCAAAACGGAGCGGGCGAGCGGCATGTCTTTATCCCTTTCTCGCTTTTTCACAATTGATATTATATCAAATTTTCCGGCTTATGTCTACTACCGACTTTAAATCGGCGATTGTGCGGACATGGTGGAGTTTGCGGCGCAACTCGGCGGCGCCAGGCAATCCGGAAAAGTAGCGAAAAAGATGAGTTCGAGCCTTGACGCACACAAAATCGTCGGCACTTGGGACATGCGGATATTTGGCGGCGAGTTTTTCGCGAAAATCAAGCAAATAGCGGATATGCCGCTGAAACAAACCGGGCAATTCGCGTTTTTCGCCTGAAAGCTGCGCAAAAATTGCGGGATTGCCGAGCGCGGCGCGTCCGATCAATATGGCATCGACGCCGGTCGCGGCCATTGCCGCCGCACTTTCCGGACCGGTCACGCTGCCATTGCCCCAAACTTCGATTTTCGCGCGGCGCTTGACTTCCGCAAGCAACGCAAGATTGGTGTCGCCGCCATGAAGCTGGGAAGTGAATCGCGCGTGGACGACTATGGATTTCGCGCCGGCTTTTTCCGCTTCGGCCAGGAGCTCGAATATTTTGATATCTCCAGGGTGAGGTCCGAACCTTGTCTTCAAGGTGACTGGCAACGGCGAATTTTCGCGCATCGCCGCAAGTAGTTCGCCCACAAGCCGCGGCTCCTTGACGAGCGCGGCGCCCGCACCGCAACGCGTGACTTTGGACATCGGGCATCCGGCATTGAGATTGAGTTCGACGACAGGATGGTTTTTCGCCGCAGCGAGAAATCCGGTCACCGCCTTGACGGCGATGGCCATTTCGTCGGGTTTGGCGCCAAAAAGCTGCAGCGACACCGGACCTTCACCATCCAAAGTCTCCATGAGTTCTTCTGTGGGCTTTGAGCCATGCGCCAGACCGGCGGCACTGACCATCTCAGAGTACGAAAGCGCGGCGCCGCCATCAAAACAAAGGCGGCGAAACGGCGCATCCGTGAAACCGGCCATTGGAGCTAGCGCAAAGCGCACGTCTCGATGACCTTGCGAGCCTTCCAGCCTCCCCAGATAAAAAGACGCCAAGGCTTGACATTAAGCATAATCTTCACCGGGCGGTCCTTTTTGTCCAGAAACACCACATTGATCGGAAAATGCATGAAGCATGTATGGATGCACCGGCAATTGAGAATCTTGATTCCATCGCCGTACTTCATCTTCTTCACCCCCATAAGACCTTTCATGCGGTCGCGGAGGGTTTTGCACGTTCTCAGTTTCATCAGTATATGAAAAGCATTTCGCGGTATTTGGGGAGCGGCCATTTCGTGTCGTCGACAAGATGCTCGAGCTTGTCGACGGTTTTGCGCAAATCGTCCATTTCCCTGAGTACGCCCTGAGGATCGGCCAGTTTACGCGAAAGCGCCTTTTCAAGGTGCTCGCACTTGACATGGAGATCGTCAAGTCCGGCGCCGAGCTTGAGGCTCAAGGCCTTGAGCCCCGAGACGCCCATCTTAAGGCCGTCTTTCGTTGCTTGTCCAATCGCCGTCGCAAGCTTGCTGAACTCGTCGGCTACGACCGGACGGATCATGCCGCGCGCGATTTCCAGCGCGATTTCGCCTTCGATGCGGATGCGACGCTCGTAATCCTCGTGTGCGATTTCGTAGCGCGATTCGATTTCGCTCTTGGAAAATACGCCGTATTTGGCGAAAAGCTCCTGGTTTTTGCGATCCATCAAGGGCGCAATCGCCATTGGCGTATCGCGCAAATTGGGAAGTCCGCGCTTGGCGGCTTCTTCAGTCCAGTCGCCGGAATAGCCGTCGCCGGAGAACAAGATGCGCTTGTGCTTGCGGATAAGACGCTGGAGCAGAGCCTGGAGATTGTCGTTGAAATCGCCCTTCATGACTTCGAGCTTGTCGCAGATGGCGTCAAGCGATTCGGCGACGATCGTATTGAGAACGATCATCGACTGGGCGCAGTTGTGCGACGCGCCGGGCGCACGGAACTCGAATTTGTTGCCGGTGAACGCGAACGGGCTGGTGCGGTTGCGGTCGGTCGTATCCTTCGGCAGCGGAGGAAGGGAATCTACACCGAGCCGCACCTTCGCCTTGGTGCGCGACCGCGAACGCCGTCCGGCATCGATCGATTCCATGATTTCGGTGAGCTCGTCGCCCAGAAAGATGCTGATGATCGCAGGCGGCGCTTCGTTCGCCCCGAGGCGATGGTCGTTGCCGGCGCCGGCGGTCGTCGTGCGCAGAAGATCCGAATGAAGATCCACCGCACGGATTATCGCCGAAAGCACCGTGAGGAACATTGCATTCTCCTGAGGATTGTCGCCTGGCGAAAGCAAGTTCTTTCCGCCGTACGCGAGCGACCAGTTGCAATGCTTGCCCGAACCGTTGACGCCGTCGAAAGGCTTTTCGTGCAACAGGCAGACGAGACCCAGATTTTCCGCGGTCTGACGCAGAACCTCCATAATGAGCATGTTGTGGTCGCACGCAAGATTTATGTCCTCAAACATCGGGGCAAGTTCGAACTGCGCGGGGGCGACCTCATTGTGGCGCGTCTTCGCAGGAATGCCGAGCTTCCACAGCCGGTGCTCGACCTCGGTCATGAATTTGAGGATGCGCGGGCGTATCGAGCCGAAATAATGGTCGTCAAGCTGCTGATGCTTGGCCGGAGCGGCGCCAAATACGGTTCTGCCAGTCTGGAGCAAATCCGGCCTGCGCAGATAATACTCGCGGTCGACAAGGAAATACTCCTGCTCCGCGCCAAGCGTAATGGACGTATGCGCCTTTTTCTGACCGAACTTCTTCATCAGCCGCTCGGTCGCCTTGGTGACGGCCTGCACCGACCGCAAAAGCGGCGTCTTGGTATCGAGCGCGGCGCCGGTATAGGCGAGAAAGACGGTAGGGATGCACAAGGTTGCGCCATTTTCATGACGCTTGATAAAAGCCGGGGAAGTAGGGTCCCATGCCGTATAGCCACGCGCTTCAAAGGTTGAGCGCAGTCCGCCGGAGGGGAAGCTCGATGCGTCGGTTTCGCCGCCGATCAGGTTCTTGCCGCTGAATTTCATGTCGGCCATGGCGATGCCAACGGGTTCGAGGAACGAGTCGTGCTTCTCCGCCGTTCCTCCGGTCAAAGGCTGGAACCAGTGCGTAAAGTGCGTCGCACCCATGTCGAGCGCCCAGTTCTTCATGCCTTGCGCCACTTCATCGGCGATAGACGGATCGAGCGCCTTCGATTCTTTCATGGTCGCGATCAGTTTGTCCGCGACCGATTTGGCGAGATACTTGCGCATCGCCTTCTCGCTGAAGACGTCCTCGCCGTAATGTTTTACCGTTTCCATTTCCGTCCTCCTAGCCGAGTGAAGAAGAGACTTTGAATACCGCCATCAAAATCGCAATCGCAACGAATCCGACCACGCCGGCGATAAGCACGATGAGAATAGGCTCGAGCGCGTTGGTGAAGGCGGCGATCGCACGATCCATGTCTTTCTGGTAGCGCCGCCCGATATGCTCAAGGCTGGCAGGCATGTCTCCGGCCTGTTCGCCCACCGCGAGCATGTCAGTCATCATCCGCGGGAAGACCCCGCTCGCAGCGAGAGGACCCGAGATCGACGTGCCGTCGGTGACGCGCCTTCTGGCCTCGTTGAGCGCATCTTCGATAATCGCGTTGCCGCAAGTGTCGGCGGCGATTTTGAGCGCCTGCAGAACATTTACGCCGTTGACAAGCAAAGTTTTCAATGTGTAGGCAAGCGACGAATAGGCGCCCGTTGCGACAATTCCCGATATGAGCGGCGCACGGAGTTTCCAGCCGTCTACCTTGCGGCGTCCGGCCGGCGTGGCCTTCCATCTTTTGAACCACGCCGCAAAAGCGACCGCGCCAATCGCAAGCGTCCACCCGTAATGGATCACAAAATCGCTCGCGCCGATCAGAATAAGCGTAGGCGTAGGCAAGCTCGCGCCGAGCGATTCGAATACGCGCTGGAACTTCGGGATGATGAACACCAAAGCCCCGATCACCGCGGCGATGCCGAAACAGAGAACGATCACCGGATACGTGAGCGCACTCTTGATTTTGTCGCGCATGTTGCCGTAGCGTTCATAATGGTCGGCAATGCGCCTCAAGACCTCCACCATCGCACCGGACGCCTCGCCGGCGCGGATCATATTGGAATAAAGCGGAGGAAAGGTTTTCGGATGATGCGTGCAGGCGTCTGAAAAAGTTTCGCCGCGCACGATGCGGTCGCACAGATCCTGCGCAACAAAACGCTGGGCGCTATTGTCTTCGCCCTGATTGGCCAAAGCCTTCAGCGCCTGGCCAAGCGTCATGCCCGCTTCAATGAGGTCGGCGAGTTCGGAGGTGAACAAAAGCACCTCCGTTTGCTTCATGTCGGTTTTCTTTTTCCCGCCCCCGATCTGCATATTCCAGATCGAAGCCGGCTTGGCCGCAGCCGGAGCGGACAGAGCCGCGGCGGCGGACGAGGCGTCTCCGCCATGTCCGCCGCTCGCCTGAACCGCATTTTTCCGGCTGTAGCCCACGTTGTCAGCGGATCTTCCGCACCTTCGTCACGCCTGGAACGGCGGCGATCGCCGCGACATCGGCACTCTCGGCATCGATAAGAACATAACCGATCGTTCCGCGCAGGCCCGACGCGCTCGCCGCGATCTTGCCTGCCGCCGCGAGAATCTTCGCCGTGGTATCCGCGTCGCCGTTGAAGCACACGCCGACTCTGCCTGGCTTGACGCCGCCAAGACTGACCGCAGGGAAATTGACCGAGTTCACGATATTGCCGTTTTCCACAAAATTGCGGATTTCGTTCACCGCCATGACCGCGCAGTTGTCCTCGGCTTCCTCGGTGGAGGCGCCAAGATGGGGAGTCACGACGCAACCCTTCGCCGCCGCGACTTTGGGGTTGGCGAAGTCAGACATGTACTTCGCGACTTTGCCGGACGCAATCGCCGCGAGCAGCGCATCTTCATCAACAATCGCGTCACGCGCACAGTTGACGAGCACCACGCCCTGCTTCATCTGCGCAAACGCATCGGCGTTCACCATGCCCTTTGTCGAAGCGATGGCAGGCAGGTGGAGAGTAATGAAATCGCTGTCTTTATAGAGGTCGGCGATGTCGGTCACGTGACGAACCATCGGGTCGAGCGCGAGCGCGCCATCGACTGAAAGGAAGGGATCGTAGCCGATCACGTTCATTCCCAAATCGACCGCTGCATTGGCAACGAGGCGTCCGATCGCGCCAAGGCCAACGACGCCAAGCGTCTTGCACATGATTTCGCCGCCGGCGAAAGCCTTCTTGGCCTTTTCGGCAGTTTTGGCGATATCTGGATCGGCGGCGTTTTCCTTGACCCATGCGATGCCGCCGTTCAAATCGCGGCTGGCCATGAGCATCATCGCGATCACAAGTTCCTTGACGGCGTTCGCGTTGGCGCCGGGCGTATTGAACACGACAATGCCCTTCTTGGCATAGTCGGCGTGAGGGATGTTGTTCACGCCGGCACCGGCGCGTGCAACGGCAAGAAGTTTCTCGCCGACTTCCACCTCGTCCATCTTCGCCGAACGCACGAACACGACATCGGCGTCCTTGATGTCGGTAGTCTCCGAATAGTCGGACGAAAGATGCACCAGTCCAGCCTTGCTGATATTGTTCAGGCAATTATATTTCATTTCTAGATTTCCTTCTTGAGTTTTCCGATAAGCTCTTCAATCTTCATCGCGCCTAGATCGCCCTCGCCGCGCGCACGCACCGACACCGTGCCGACGGCCTCGTCGCGCGGACCGACCACGATCTGATACGGGACCTTCTCGACGGTCGCAAGGCGGATCTTCGCGCCTAGCTTCTCGGCGCTGGAATCGACCTCGACGCGAAAGCCTTCGGCGGCAAGCGCATCCCGCACGCTGTGCGCATAGCCGAGCGCCTTGTCGCTGACCGGCAATATCCTGATCTGCTCCGGCGAAAGCCAAAACGGAAACGCGCCGGCGTAATGCTCGATCAAAATGCCGATAAACCGTTCAAGCGAACCCAACACCGCACGATGGAGCATCACCGGATGATGCTTCTGCCCGTCCGGCCCGATGTATTCGGCATTCAAGCGTTCGGCGCTCGGCAACTGATAATCGAGCTGGATCGTGCCGCACTGCCACGGACGGCCCAGCGCGTCAATAAGCGTGAACTCGAGTTTAGGGCCATAGAACGCGCCTTCGCCGGGCTGGATTTCGTAATCCATCTCGCACGCCTTGCATGCCGCCGCGAGCGACGCTTCGGCGTGCCGCCAGGTCGACTCGTCGCCGACATGATCCTCCGGCATGGTGGAGAGCTTCACCACGAGATTCTTGTCAAAGCCGAAGTCCTTGTAGACATCCTTCAAAAGGCGGCAGAACTTCGCGACTTCCTCCTCGATCTGCTCTTCCGTGCAAATAATATGGGCATCGTCCTGGACGAATCCGCGAACGCGCATGATGCCGTGCAGCGTGCCGCTAGGCTCGTTGCGCGCACAATGGCCGAACTCCGCCAGTCTGAGCGGCAGATCCTTGTAGGAACGCATGCGGCTGTTGAAAATCTCAAGCGCACCCGGACAATTCATGGGCTTCACCGCGAAAATGCGCTTTTCGGACTCGGTGATGAACATGTTCTGCTTGTAGTGGTCCCAATGGCCGCTGCGCTCCCAAAGCGAACGCGGCATCAGCGCAGGAGTATTGACCTCCTGATAACCGTCCTTGACGAGTTTCTTGCGCATGTACTCTTGCAAGGTCACGTAGATGCTCCAGCCCTTGGGATGCCAGAAAACCTGCCCCGGGTCTTCCGGATCGAGATGGAAGAGATCCAGCTCCACGCCGAGACGGCGATGATCGCGGCGCTTGGCCTCTTCCTCACGGGCGATAATCGCATCGATTTCCGCCTGATCGGTTCCGACGATGCCATAAATGCGCTGAAGCATCTTGTTGTGCTCGTCGCCACGGTAGTAGCTGCCGGCGACACGCATGAGTTTGACTACGCCGATCTCTGAAGAATGCGCCACGTGCGGACCGCGGCACATTTCCGCGTAGTCGCCAACGGTGTAGGTGGAAATATCCTCGCCTTCCGGTATGTCGGAAAGACGGTCGAGCTTGTAGGTCTGGCCCTCAAGCATTTTCGCGCACTCTTCGCGGGTGACGACCTTGCGCACAAATGGTTCGTCGAGCGCAATGAGCCGCTTGATCTCCGCCTCGATCTTGCCGAAATCCTCCGGCGTAATGCGATGGGGGAGATCGAAATCATAGTAGAAGCCGTCGCTCGTGGCCGGGCCGATGTCCACTTGCACATCTTCAAACACATTCTGCACTGCGCGCGCCGTCAAATGCGCCGCCGAGTGCCTTCTTTCTTCTATTGTCGCCATCTTTTCCTTCCTTCTGAAAATTTTCCTAGCGCTCTACGGGACAGCCCCATTCCTCAAGCTTGCCGGCAATCCAGTCGAAACACTTTTCATGCATCTCCTTCGATTTCGAGCAAGGGATTGCCGGACCGAGAGAACACCTCAAGTCGAACGCAGGATCGACCGGACCAAAATCCTTGAATGCCTTGGCGAACCAGCCCTTGCCCGAGCGCGTGGGCATGATCCGCGTATCGACCGCAATCGGCACGATCGGGCATCCGGCACGCTCGGCTATCTTCGCACCGATCGAACTGAACTTGGCATGGCTGAAAACCTTCGAGCGCGTTCCCTGCGGGAAAATGAGAAAACTGTTTTTCTGTTCGGTCAGCCGCTCGGTGGAAGCGCGCATCATGTCGATCAGATCCTGCTTGGGCGACTTCCGCCCGATCGGCACGAGTCCCATGTGCACCGCCGCTTTTTTGAGAAACGGCAGACGGGTAAGGCTCTCCTTCACGACGACATTGAACGGCTTGTATGTCAAGATCAACGCAGGCAGCATCACCGTCTCCACAGTGGACATGTGATTGCAGAGAAACATGACCGGTCCGTCGATTTCCTTGAGCCGGTTCCAGCCCTCGATATGCACCGGGACGCCCATGCGTTCGGCGCCAGTGATGGAGTGGAAGCAAAAATGCGCCCACTTGTCAGTATCGAGGTTGTGCGCCGCCTCGTACACTGCGCACTTGGGAAATATGCTGCAACAGTCCCAGAAATATCTGAAGGTGTTCCACCTGCCGGGCTTGGCGCGTTTCGGAAGCCGAGACTCGTCGCTATGGTATTCGCCCTTTTCTGTCAGGATTTTCCTGAACTCTTCAAGCGTCTTCCTCTTCATTCTTGGATTTCCCCCTCTTTCGGTTCCTGCTGGCGCTCGTCTTCCTCCCTGCGCCCGCGCTCGCGGCGCTCTTCTTCTTCAGCCTTGCGCAAGGCTTCGCGCTGCTCAAACTCCTCGCGTTGAAGTGCAATCTCTTCGCGGTGCAAGGCAAGTTCCTCGCGCATCGCAGCACGCTCTTCTTCAAGTTGCTTGCGCGCCTCCTCCATCTTCGCCTCGCGCTCCGCCTCGCGCTGCTCGCGGAACCGTCTTTTTGCTCTGAGTCCGCCGTTGTTCAAAAGCGCATTGGGCGGCGAACCAGATTTGGCAGACTTCGCAGGCTCCGCTTTCGCGGCCGTCGTCTCCATCTTCGTCGTGGCCCCGCCCTTGGCTGAATCGCCGCCGAGTTCCAACTCCACCTCGATATCGCCCTTGGCAATGCGCATCCACGCGCGAACCGGATCGGCCTCCTTTACCGTCCATCCGTTGCGCGTTTCGCCCACCTTGAGATAATAGTGAACCTCGCTTTTGGGATCCGACTTGTCGGTAAACCCGACCGCCGTTTCGCCGGACGGCGTGATATTTATCATCGAGAACCTTATGCTGCTCTGAATCTTCTCCTGCTCGGCGGTAAGCTGCTTTTCGGCGTTTTTACCGCCCTTCACATCGTTGGGGTTCTTATCGGGATCAAATCCCGGCGGCGGCAAACCGAACATGTGGCGGTCGATAATAGACTGGTAGCGGCTCAGCGGCTGGCGTTGCGCCGACGCCGCCAAGCTTGCAAAAACCAGAATCAAGACCGCAAAATGCCTCAAACCAATCCCCGCTTTATGAGATGTTCGGCGATTTCCACCGCGTTCAATGCCGCGCCGCGCAACAACTGGTCGCCAGACACGAACATGTCAAGCCCCTTCTTGTCGTTGCGGCTGATGTCCTGGCGGATGCGGCCGGCGAGCACCTCGTATTTTGCCGTCGCGTCAAGCGGCATCGGGTAGACGCCATTCAACGGATCGTCCACAACCTTGACGCCCTCGCTCTTCGAAAGGATTTCGCGCGCCTCTTCCGGCGTGATGTCTTCCTCGAATTCGAGGTTGAGGCTCTCGCTGTGGGCACGGGCAATCGGCACGCGCACCGATGTGCAAGAGAGCATCAGCTCCGGCGCGTGCAGCATCTTGCGCGCCTCGTTGCGCATCTTGAGTTCTTCAAGCGTATACCAGTTCGTGGTATCGAACTTGTCGATGTGCGGAATAAGGTTGTATGTAAGCTGATGCTGGAATGCCTTGACCGTCAACGGCTTGCCTGCCGCATATTCGCGGATTTGCGTCTCAAGTTCAGCGAGGCCCGGAGCACCGGCGCCGGACGCCGCCTGATAAGTGGATGCTATGAGCCTTTTAAGCTTCTTGGCGCGGTGCAGCGGCGCAACCGCTTCAAGCATGATCGCCGTTGTGCAGTTGGGGTTTGCAATCACGCCCTTGTTCCAATCGAGGTCTTCCGCGTTCACCTGCGGCACCACGAGCGGAACCTCGGGATCCTGACGGAACGCACGCGAGTTGTCGATCATTTTTGCGCCAGCCTTGACGACCGCGTCCTTGAGCTCGATCGCCACATCCGTCTTGCCTGCAAAAAGCACAATGTCGAGACCGTCAAAGCTCTTCTCCGTCGCAGGCAAAACGTGATACATTTCACCGAGAATCTCTTCGTCGCGTTCGCGCGAAGCGAACACTTGAACCTTGCCGCAAGGGAACTTGCGCTCCTTGAGGACCTTTATCATTTCGGTGCCGACCGCGCCAACGCCTACCAAACCTACATTGTATGTCTTCATATTTGTTATATTATACCAAAAATCGCGCAAAAAAGCAATACGCGCAAAATCCGTTTCAAACTTGGAAGGCGGGGCTTCGTAGTCTAGGATGCTGGACTTCGTAGTCTAGAAGACTGGACTTCGTAGTCAAGAAGGCTGGACTTCGTAGTCGAGAAAGCTGGACTTCGTAGTCCAAGATGCTATAAATGCGGCTCGGCGGCGAAAACCGCCAGCGGAAGAGCCGTTATGACGGCGACAATGTTTTTGACGGCAATCCCTGTTGCAAAGTCTTACTGCTTTCTCTCGTGGTGCCAGGTGCGGGACTCGAACCCGCACGCCAAAGACTTGGCAGGGGATTTTAAGTCCCCGGTGTCTGCCATTCCACCAACCTGGCCGATTAAAACGATTACCATGACGTTTCAGGCAAAGGAGCAGGATCTTGCGAACGCAAAATGAGCGAGGGATTTTCCTCAAGCTTGCGACTCAACTCCTTTACGCTCGCCGACAGTTCTTCCATGTTTCCTATCGCCGATCCTATTGACGATGCCTGACTCTCCAAAAGAACGTCCACTTTTTTCGTCACGCTGGCGGCATTCTCCGCACAGACTGAAATATTGCTCCATGCAGAGGCAAAATCCATCGTGCTTATCTGGTTCATGAGTTTGGTGGCCGCGCTGGAGAGCGAATCCATCATTGATGGTGCCGGCGGAATGAGAATATAGCGCGAGCGCCATGGAATCTGCTTGTCTTCCACAGGAGTGTCGGGGATCTGCAATTCGATGTGCGAAAGCCCGGTGATGCCGCTCGAGGAAATCGTGGCATGCAGTCCATGGCTTACGAGATCCTTGATTATCATCTCTGCGGTGTAGCCGTCGTCCTCGCGGAATCCCTTGCGGCTCAAGGCCATAGTCACTACAATGCGCTGCCGGTTGGACTCGTCATGCTTGTGTCCGGGATAAATGAAGGAAGCGAAATCGATTGCCTTGACCTCTCCGATCTTGACACCGCGAAAATCAACATTGCTCCCGACCGAAAGGCCGCTGACAGAGGTATCGAAATAACTTTCCGCCATAACCTCCTGCCCTCGGTCGCCGATTCCTGCAATATACACGAGCGAGCACACGATTGCAAGGGTTCCGGCCAAAATCGCAAATCCGATTTTGCCATAGTTTGCATGATTGTCGTTAGCCATGGAATTCTCCTCTGGAAAAGAAATTTCGCACGAACGGATCGTCTGAACCGTCGCGCAGTCCGGCGGGCGTTCCCAATGCGACCATCGAAGCGCGAGCCTTGTCGAACATGGCGCACCTATCGCCGATTTTGAAAATGCTCGGCAATTCGTGGGTCACGACGACAAAAGTCATAGCGAGTTCGTGCTTGAGTTTGAGTATGAGATTGTCGAGCGAACAGGAAGTCACGGGATCCAGCCCCGCCGAAGGCTCATCGAGAAAAACAATCTCTGGATCAAGCGCCATGGCACGGGCGATGGCAACGCGCTTTTTCATGCCGCCAGAGATTTCCGACGGCATTTTACCGGCCGCGTCTTCCAGCTCCACTGCGCGCAAAAGATTCATCGCTTTCTCAATACGCTCCCTGCGCTTCAATCGCGAAAACTCTTCGAGAGGCAAGAGGACGTTCTCCAAACAAGTCATACCCCCGAAAAGCGCTCCAGACTGATACATGACGCCAATCTTGCGGCACAGTTCCGCCCGGGTGCGCGAATTCCATTCCATGCCGCACACCGAAAGTTTGCCGCCCAATATCGGGTTGAGCCCGATCATGTGTTTCATAATCGTGGACTTCCCGCAACCAGAACCGCCAAGCAAAATAAACACCTCGCCCTTGAGGACGGAGAAACTCACATCTTTCAAAATGGTTGCGCCGTAATATCCGGCGTCTACATGCTCAAGCTCGATTACAGATTCCATGCGTAGCAAATTACAGCCAAAAGCCCATCGGTCACGGCGATTGCGATTATGCCGCCGACTACTGCAGAGGTCGCAGCAACCCCGACTCCATCGGCGGTATTCCTGGTCTTCATCCCGGCCTGGCAACCAATCAGCCCGACCAAAAGCCCGAAGATGCAACTCTTGACCAGTCCAAACACAATCATGAACACATCGGCCGTGGATGCGACATGACGCCAGAAGACCACATTGGGCACATTCATAATCTCGAGCACGATCGCCCCGCCCACAAGTCCGGCAAGTTCGGCAAAAATCGTGAGCACCGGCATGGCGAGAATCGCGGCGGCAATGCGCGGCATAACAAGGAATCGAACCGGCGGAAGCCCCATGGTGGTCAAGGCGTCGAGTTCTTCATCAACCTTCATCGTGCCAATCTCGGCGGCAAAAGCCGAACCCGAACGGCCGGCAAGGATTATCGCCGTCACGAGCGGCCCAAGCTCGCGGAAAAGCCCGATAGTAATCAAATCGGAAACATAAATCTCCACTCCGAATTGCTGGAGCGCCGCCGCGGACTGGAATGAAAGAATGAGACCGAGCAAAAAGCCAATGCCAGTTGAAATCGGCAAACCGTCAAAAGCGGCGCGCTCAAACGCAAGTGCCGCATCTCCAAAACGGAAACGCCCCGGATGGAAGACCATTCCGATCGCCTCGACCGCCGTTTCCCCGAGAAACTCCATATTGAACTTGAAGTTTCTCGCCGTATCTACGGCATTGCGCCCGATGCTGGCAAGAATCGTCATTCTTTGCGAAGCATCCTTATCGCATCTGCAAGCGATTGAGCGAGCGCCTTGGAGAATGCCGCCGAATAATTGCCGTCGCCAGCAGGCACCGTCGCCTCGCCAAACCCGGTCGAGACGATCTTGTGGTTGTCGATCAGCATGACATTGAGCGCAACGACCGCATCGCGCCTGCCCTCTTGTCGGCAATCGAGAGCAAGCCTGGTAATGTTCACCTCCATCGCATAAGGGGTGGAGATCCCCGAAGACGATCCCACCACGCCAGGGAAACGCCCGCTCGAAACAAGCGCATCCTCGGCGACATTGCGCACCAACAGACCAGGCGCGGCGGCAAATTGGTTATAGTTGTCGAATGCCACCGATCCGTCCGGCCTCAACACCAGAAGACGCGTGCCGCTATCCGGGGAGCGCACGGTAATCTGGGAAAGCCGCACGGGACCAGAGGTCAGAAAATCACCTTGGGCGGAAGCATCTCTGCCAACAGCGTCTGAATGGAAATCAAGCGTCCAATTCACCGCCGCTTTGGGAGGAGAACTCAAGCAACCGCAAAAGAGCGCCGCCGCGAAAAAAGCAGTGCTCAAGCTCCTAATCATATTCAAAATATGCATATTTCCGAATTTTCTTTGCATTATGAAGGTATTATAGCAAAATTGGGGGATTTCCGCAATACAAATCATGTTGATTTGCCGCTGTGCACCGGCGAAGATTCGCGATTGTGCGGCTGGGTGCGATAAAGCGCCCAGCCATTATTGAGCCAAAAACTGATTCCACATACCCACATTGCCGGCACCAACAGTGCGTGATTTCCGGAAATTTCCGCGACAATCAAAATTGCCGTCATCGGTATCCGGATTGTGGAAGCGAGAAAGCCGGCCATGCCCACCAGCGCAAATGCCGCCGGATGGATTCCAAAGGACTCCGGCAGAATGCGGTCGAAAAAGAGTCCTACCGACGCGCCCAATGCCCCGCCGCAAACGAGCGCAGGAGCGAACAGGCCGCCCGAACCGCCAGAACCCACGGTAAATGCCGTAGTGAGCGTCTTGACGAAAAAGAACCCTATAAAACCTGCAATCGCCACTGGCGCGTATTCCTCAAACACATGACCATATCCGCATTGCAGACTGGCGCTGATCATTGAATAACTCGAACCGAGAATATCCGGCATGAAGAATCCTACAACTCCGGTAAAAAGTCCACCCAACGCAACCTTGGCGACTCCGGGAATTCTCATATGTTTGAACCGGTGTTCAATACTGTTGTAGGTGCTTATATAAAATCGAGCTCCATACGTCACAACCAGCGCTAGAATGAAATACATAAACAGCCAAAGCCCGTTTTCATACCCGAAATGCGGCATTTCAAACAAAGGCGACCAGCCGAAAAAACATCCAAAAATCGAATAACTCACCGCAGACGCGATAAAACAAGGAAGAATCGTTTCGTATTCCACGTCAGACGAAGAGTAGAACACCTCGAATCCGAACATCGCGCCCGCCAGCGGAGCCTGGAAAAGCGCCGCGATGCCGGCGGCGAGTCCTGCCGCCATCATAATGCGCCTGCCTCGCACGGTAAGATTCAACAATCTCCCGATGGTCGAACCGCACGCCGAACCGATAAGCGTAACCGGACCCTCGTAGCCGGCCGAACCGCCGAACCCCACCGTAAGCAACGATGCCACTCCTTTGACTGGAATCACCGTCGCAGGCAGATAGCCATTTCTGTTGTGATAGGCCCAGATGGCGCTACCGGTTCCGCGTGCATGCTCGACCGATGTGAAAACCTTTATCAAGAGATAACCAAGCGCAGCACCAATAGCAGGCAGCACCATGAGCAGCCAGCGATGGGGATCGGCGAAATGTTCCAGCGCAGGAATATTGAACACGCGTCCCTCGGCAAGATGGCTCATGAATCGATGATGTCCAAGCTCCTCCATGACATAGTGACGGACCAGATCGATGCCATACCTGAAAGCGACCACGACAATGCCGGTCACCATGCCTACCAGAACCGACTCTCCGAAATATTTTCCGGTCTGCAGCGACAGTCCTTGACCGGCAAAAAGAAACTTGCGGCCGCCTCTGGTAAGGAGCTTCATGACTTTGCCGCCATCTCGCGCTCTTCAAGGGTTTTCAAATCTTCCTCCGACGGAACACGGCGGAAAAACCGGTAGTTCAAAACCCAAAGCGAAGGATGGCGACGAATCACATCCTCGAGATCTTTTGCACAGCGCTGGGTCATTGCCCAGACGTCGCGCGCCGCCTCCGCCGTGTAGGCGTTTATCATCTCACAGCGATACCTGCCGTCTTTGAGCGGGCGGCTCCATGCAGTTATGATAGGAGCTTTGAACTTCGCCGAGAAAAACGCCGGTGCTGCGCTTACAGGAATCGGCTTGCCGAAAAACCGGATCCAGATGCCGCCCTTTTTGGGACTGACCGTCTGGTCTACCAGCAATCCCAGGCACTTCCCGGCGCGCATTCCCGCCATGAGCGCCTTGAACGCGCCATCCGCAGGAACTATCTCTTCCCCTATCGAACGGCGCGAATCCATAAGCATTTCCGTCATCTTCTCGCTGCCGATCCGTTTTGCCACGGAAATCATCTGATGCCCTTCGAGATGGACTAGCTGCGCCAATATCTCCCAACATCCGATGTGCCCGGAAACAGTTACCGCCTGGTCATGGGCGCCCAGCCACTCAAGTGAAGGTTTGCTCATCTCCCCCACCTCGCGAACACGACTGGCGGCATTCTTGCTCGTCCAGAATACATGCCCGACGGTTCTGGCCATGTTGCGGTAGCTGCCGCGGATTATCAATTCCTCTCGCCTGGTCATTGGACCTTCGCCGCCGAAAACGACCCGCAGGTTTTTGAGCGAGAGTTCACGGCCTGCACGATCGAAGGAATACATTATCCATGAACAGAAGTCGCACGCCTTGAATAAAGCCTTGTGGCTGAGATTGGCCAGGATTGCCATTCCCAGCCATATTCCCAGCCACTCAAAAGGTCGCCTAAACGCCCTTCTGACTTCTTTAGGCTTCATACGTGTATGTATTCTTTACCTCTTCCCATGTCCGCGTCGTGAAGAAATCCGTAATCGCCGCGTCATACTGCGCAGTATGGGCGAATGCTTTCTTCATGAGCTTGAATCTGGTGTCAAAACCGATAGTTCCGCCATGAGCCTCAAGCTCGTTGGCGATATTGGCGTAATCCAACGGATCGGTTACCGAGGCAACGCGCAAATAGTTCTTGGCGCTCGCACGAACCATGCACGGTCCTCCGATGTCGATATTCGTGCGCGCCATTTCCGGCGTAACCCCTTCCTTCGCCACCGTAGCCTGAAACGGATAAAGATTCACCACAACCATATCCAGCGCGACTGCATCAAGACGCTTGATGTCTGCCTGATGAGCATCGTTGTACTTTTCAGAAAGAATTCCGAGATAAATCTTGAAGTCAAGCGTTTTGACTAGCCCGCCCTGCATTTCCGGCTGCCCCGTATAGTCGCTCACCGCCACCAAGGTCTCGCTCGCCTTGTCGCCAAGGATCTCCTTCACTTTCGTGTAGGTTCCTCCAGTAGAATATATCTTCACGCCAGGGCACGCTTTGACCAGCGAGGGAACAAAAGTCTCCAACCCGGTCTTGTCGGACACCGACATCAGCACATGCTTTACCGGAACACGGTCATCCGTCTTGGTAACAATATTAAGTGACATTTTCTTTACACCTTTGCTGCTTCAATTTTACTCTCGAGAGCTTTTTCGAGTTCCTTGAACTCTTCGCTCTGCCATGGTTTGTCGTTCCAGTCGATGAATGTCTGCTGCAAATCCAGGAAGAATTTGCGCGTCTCGTCCTTTTCAGAGAACTTGTATGCGGCAAGCAACGCCTTTTCGACTACATCAAACATGACTTGTTGCCGCTCGACCGGTGTAGTGGCATCCGACTCGCTGAACGCATTCTGCTGCAGATACACGGCATCGAGGAACTCGGCCTTGAGATAAGTCGTGAAGTCGGCAAGCGAAGTTCCTTCTTCTCCGACAACCTTCATCATCTGCCCCACTTCGTTGCCGTTTCTCAAAATCGAACGCGCTCGTTCCACTCGCGCTTGGTCGATCACTGAATTGTAGTGGCTCCAGGAGTCGAGCGGATCGATTGCCGGATATCGGCGAGCGTCGGAACGGGCGCGAGAGAGACCATGAAAACCGCCGACGACCTTGAGCGTCGCCTGCGTCACTGGCTCGTCGAAGTTGCCGCCTGCGGGCGAAACCGTGCCACCGATAGTTACAGATCCCGTGCTGCCGTCTTTGAGCCGCACGCGCCCGGCACGCTCGTAGAATGCCGCAATGCGGGATTCGAGATAGGCAGGGAATGCTTCTTCGCCGGGAATTTCCTCCAGACGTCCGGACAGCTCGCGCATTGCCTGCGCCCAACGCGAAGTCGAGTCTGCAAGCACGAGGACGTTGAGTCCCATCTGACGGAAGTATTCGGCCAGAGTCACCGCCGTATACACCGACGCTTCACGCGAAGCGACCGGCATCGACGAAGTGTTGCAAATGATGATCGTGCGCTTCATGAGCGACTGACCGGTCTTGGGATCGATGATTTCCGGGAACTCTTTAAGCGTCTCCACGACTTCACCGGCACGCTCGCCGCAAGCCGCGCTGATTACCACATCCACCTTCGCATAGCGGGCGGTCGTCTGCTGCAAGACCGTCTTGCCCGCGCCGAACGGACCGGGAATACAATATGTGCCGCCGACCGCCACCGGGAAGAATGTATCGATCGTGCGCACAGTCGTTTCCAGCGTTTCGGTAGGCTCGAGGCGTTCGACAAAGCACCTGATCGGAACCTTGACTGGCCAGCGCTGCATCATCTGAATCTTCACTTCCTTGCCCTCGGCATCGGCCAAAGTGGCGACATCTTCGGTCACCGTATAGTCACCAGCTGGAGCGATAGACTTCAAAGTGTACACTCCGCGAAGCGCGAACGGTACCATAATCTTGTGCCCGGGCATAGTCTTGTTGTCAAAGATGCCTTCAGTCACCCATCCGATCGGCTCGCCGGCGGAAACCTTGTCCCCGACCTTCGCCGTAGGATGAAAATCCCATTTCTTGTCACGCGGCAGTCCAGGCAGATACATTCCACGCTGCAGGAAGAATTCGGCATCCTTTGAAATCTTGGACGCTTCCTTTGCTAGTTCAGCAAGCGGATTCTGCAATCCGTCGTAAACCTGAGCGAGCATGCCGGGACCGAGTTCCGCCGCCAAAAGTTCGCCGGTAAACTCCACCTTGTCACCGACGGCAAGATCGGTCGTAGACTCGAAAACCTGCATGTCGCAATTGACTCCACGAACGCGCACGATCTCCGCCATGAGACGCTTGTCGCCGAGAATCGCATAGCCGACTTCGTTTTGAGCGACCGCATCATCGAATCTGACGGTGATCATATTGCCGTTTACTGCCACGATTTTGCCGTTAGTCATCTTTCTTGCTCCTTAAAGAGTGATTTTCGTTTCGGCGGCGAGACGGTCGAACGCTTTGCCGCCCTTGCCGGTGTCGATGCGCGAGCGCTTGAGCGCGATTCCAAGCCTGATCGCGTAGGTTGCAAGCGCACCGGCGCCAAGCGGACTAGCCGATGGCGTAAGCTCGCCGGCCGCATCCCACCACACTCTGTCGATAAACTCCTCGCGCTTCATGATGTCTTTTTCCTGAAATGCCTGCGTGATGCGATCTTGCCAGTAGAGATCGCATCCTCGCGCCGGACGGATAAACTCTTCGCCGCCGCGAGCCGACGCCATCGCATTCCGGAGTTGAGTCTCAAGATCCGCCCAGCGCGGCGGCATTTTCACTTCGCCTGCCGCCGCCACGAAAGCCTCCCATGTAATCGGCGCCTTCTCTCCAAAAACCAAAGGCGGAAGACTCGAAACAATATAGTCGATTGACATTACTTCACCAGTTTGGCGAGGTCGCTGCGCAGACGCTTGGCTAGTTCTTCGGCCACTGCGGCTCCGGTGAACGAATGCTCTACTCTGCCGCCGTCGAGCTTTACGGAAAATCCAGTGCCAAGCGCCTCGTCGGTCACAATCGTGATATTCTTTTCAGCGGCGAGACGCGCCTTTAGCGCCGCCGCGATTTCCGCCGCTGCGGAAACCTCAATCTCGCCTGTCGTCACAAAACCGGAAACCACCTTCGCAGCAATTTCCTTAACCGTCTCAGGATCGGCCAGCGTCGCCTTGACATCCTTCGCGAGCAATCCGACAAGCTTCGCCGTTATCGCATTCTCGATGGATATCTCCGTATCGCGGGCCGCCTGACGGATCGTCTCCCCAGCGCGCTTGGCATAATCCGATGCCGCCGCCTCGGCTTCTGCCTTGGTCTTCGCAGCCGCTTCTTCCGCGCTTTTCACGATCGCGGCAGCCTCCGCTTTCGCCTTGGCTATTATTTCGCCTGCGGCGGCTTCCGCCTTCTCCACGCCTTCGCGATTGATCTTCTCCAGCAGATTCTGCAAATCTTCGGACATGTCATTCCTCCATATATTTGGGAATATTATACTCTTTTTCCGCCAAATAGTCAATGATTTCCGTCAAGAAACAAGATCTGGAACGGCGGCGGCAAGCTTCTCCAGACAGCCGTGCAAGTTGTCCACGTACTGCCCCGTCATCTTCCCCTTGCCGCGCACATCTGTGATACACTTGAACGCGATGCACTTCACGCCAGCCGTCTCGCACACCTGCGCCACGGCTGCACACTCCATGTCCCTCAACGGACAGCCCAGAACATTCAGCAAAAGATCGTTATCATCGTCGCTGTCGTTGAACCTGTCTCCGCTCCCGATTACCATCGCCTGGCGTTTGCCGGGAGTGAAAAGCGGAATGTACGGAGTGTCGCGTTCGTCAAGCGTTCCCACCATATTGCCGGTAACATCGGAAAGATCGAAGTCGTATTGCACCGCGCTTTCGATCTCGTAAATGTCGCCCACATTGAGTTCGGGATCAAGACCGCCGGCAACCCCGATGTTCAGCACGATGTCAGCCCCGAAACTTATCGCCATCTGCGTCGCCGCGGCCGCGTTCGATTTGCCGATTCCAGAGACGATTACCACAACGCTTTCGCCGCCAAGTCTGCCCCTAATGACCCTGCGGCCGAACTCGCGCGTTTCGCTTGCGTCGGTCATATTGCCGACTACGCATTGCGCCTCATTGTCCATCGCTATGACAAACGCCTTCATCTTTGTCTCCTTATGTTGTCGTGTTGCCATCATGCCAATAAGCGGCGACGAACTCGTCTTCGGTAATAATTGGAATGCCGAGTTCCTTTGCCGCCTTGTTCTTTGATGAATTGGAAGAAATGTCGTTGTTGACAAGAAAATCGACGGACTTCGAGACTGATGCGGCCCATTTGCCGCCCTGCGAAAGTACGTAATCCTTGAGTGCCTTGCGGGTTTTGAACTTACCGTCTTCCTTCAGAGAGCCAGTTGCAAGAAAAGTCTTGCCTTGACAAGTTCCAGTCGTGACGGCAGCCTTGAACGGATCGAAAGACACTTCATCAAGCAGGAAGGCGACGGTTTCCCGGTTTCCCGGATCGTGGCACCAATCGATAAAGCATTTCGCGACCTGAGGACCTATGCCGTGGATACTGGTAAAGACATCGGTATTTTCCGCAGTGGCGGCAACAGCGAAAAGCGTTTTGGGATCCGGGAATGCGGACAGGAGAAGTCGAGCGGATTCCGTGCCGCACATTGGGATAGAGAGAGCGACGACAAGCTGTTCCGGTTTGCGATTCGAGCGTGCGTCGGCAATCGCGGCGGCGATTTTGTCGGCGGATTTCGCACCGAAGCCTTCAAGCGCCGCGATTTCGTCGCGCCGCGAATCGAGGCGATAGATATCAGCAACCGACTTTATCAAGCCTTCCCGGAGGAACCGCGCAATCGTCTCACCGGCCAGTCCATCAATATCCATGCCTTCCTTGGAAACAAAACGCATGAACTTCCGGAGCGTCCTGGCGGCACAATCCGGATTTGAACAAACGAGTTTCTTCGTGCCGCTTTCGGCAATTTCGATTCTTGTCGGGGCGGTACACACCGGACACGAGACGGGAATTTCGAAATCCCCGTTTTTGGCGGCTACTGCCACGACCTTGGGAATTATCTTGTTCGACTTGATGACATCGAGCAACGTGCCTTTGCCGCCAATGCCCAACCGTTCGCACTCGGAAATATTCACGAGACTTGCGCGTCGGACCGTAGTGCCTTCAAGTTCGACAGGGCGGAACACCGCGACCGGACATATAGACCCCACCGCACATGACCAGTCGATTCGCTCGAGTTCGGTGCGGGCGGTGACATCGGCCCACTTGAACGCAAGCCCGCCGCGCACAGCATGGTGACCGGTTACCGAACCAGACCTCGCATATACGGAATCCTCGTAGGCGATGACGAGACCATCGACTGGATAAGGACATTTGCATTCCGTCACCTTGCGCGTCCACGATTCAATAACCGCATTCAGATGCGAAAAGTCTGAAACTTCCACAAGTTCCCGTTCGACCGTGTAGAATCCCAGGGAATCGAGCGCATCCATTCCTTTTCCCCAACTCGCAGATTCGGCATCGCCGAGTCCGGAAACGAGCGCAAAAGGTCGCCAGACGATTTTGCGGTTTTTTACTTCCTCGACATCCTTCAGAGAGAGCGAGCCGGAAGCGAGATTGCGCGGGTTGGCGTACGGTTCCTGGGATTGAGCGAGGAATTCATTGAAATCATGATAGGAAATTATGGCTTCGCCTCGCACTACAAGATGGCCTTTATGGCTTATTTGCAGCGGAAGCCGTCCTATAGCCGGGGCTAGTCTGGTTATATTGGTGCCAACATGCCCGTCGCCACGGGTGACGATTTTGACAAGTCTGCCGCCGTCATAGGTGGCGACAAGCGTAAGTCCGTCAAGCTTCCAGCTTATCCACACCGGTTTTCCTTCGGCCCATTCTGCGACATCGGCGACAGACTTTGTTTTCGCCAAAGAGAGTGCGTCGAATTCGTGCGCTTCTTTTTGTCCGGCGGTATTGTCAGCGGAAACATTGCGGGTTGGGGAATCCGGCAAGACAAAACCCGTTTCCTGTTCAAGCCTCTTCAATTCGTCGAAACCCTTGTCCCATTCATAGTCGGACATGACTTCGCCGCGTCCGTTATAGTATGAATCGGCAGCGGCGTTGAGCGAAGAGACGAGTTGGCGGATACGGATTTCCGCTGAACTTCCTGCAGCTGAAATTAGATTGTCTTTCATGGTGCAGACGCCCTACCGACCATCGGCGACGCCAGATAGACCTTGTTGCCGGGATGAAAAGACCAGTCTTGCGGAGGAACGATTTTTGTAAAGGATGAAAGAAATGCGATTGTAGGGGAAATCGAGCCGCGATTACGGATGCCGGTTTCCACGACGACACCGTCACGCGACACGAAATTAAGTTTCACGGGCATGAAGCCCGGATTGCTCCTGAACACTTCGGCAAGCTTTTTTGCCCGCTCAAGATCTTCTTCACTCCCATAGGGAAGACGAATTTCCAAAGCTTCCGAAATAACCGGCAAGACATCCTCCACCAAATAGAGTTCGCGCGCCGTAAAGTTCAGTTCTCCAAGTTCCGGATTCTTCTTCTCGAACCTGTCGTCCTTGGAATAGTTCACTCGGTAGCCTATTTCGCCGGCGACATAGACAAGCTTGTCCTTGGCGTCGGCGATCTTCTCGCCGTATTGCCTCCAGGTTTTCGCAAACGCAAAAACCTCAAGCGTGCCGGAACCATCATCAATCTGAACTATACCCCATTTCTCCCCCGGTTCGCCGTTCGGTCCGGGACGGCCAGTCTTTATTGTGACCGACTCCACCAGCCCCACTACACGCACATCCAGCTTTTTCAGCCCCCGCTCGTCTTTGAGGTTTGGGTTGGACGTTTTGCGATAACGGTCGATCTTCTCGTTCTTGACGAATTCGTCGAACTTCTCCGTATTTTTCAAATCGGCAATGGGATGTGAAGAAATCTCCTTGATGACCTTGGCGCAAGACTGGAGCGGATGTCCTGATATGTAGACACCGAGCAACTCGCGCTCGTTTTTGAGGTCTTCGGCCGGGGTGAATGGTGCGACATGTGGGAGTTCGGCATCCGACCATGTATCGCCACCGCCTTCTTCAAGCATGGCGAAAAAGTTCGCCTGTGAACTTGCCAACTCTTTGACGCGGAGCTGGGCCTTCTTGAGCATGTATTCAATGCTCGCGAAAAGCCGTGCTCGATTTGGCTCAAACGACGAAAACGCGCCCGTGCGGACCAGACTTTCAAGAACCCTCTTGTTGCAGACATTCGTACCGGCAAGGCGCATGCAAAAGTCGACAAATCCCTTGTAGGGTCCGTTCTTCTTGCGCTCCTCGACTATGAGTTCGCCTGCCGAACCCACGCCTTTTATCCCAGAAAGGCCATAACGTATTCCTTTGAAATCGCTCGTAGGGACAAACCTAGCGCCAGATTCGTTCACATCCGGCAGCATGAGTTTAAGGTTCATTTCCTGAGCTTCGGCCACAAAGCCGGGAAGTTTATCAAAGTTGCCGATTTCGGAGGAAATCTGCGCACACATGAATTCGGCAGGATAATGCGCCTTCATGTATCCGGTCTGGTACGCGATCCAAGCGTAGCAGACGGCATGGGATTTATTGAAGGCGTAAGACGCGAACGCACGCCAGTCGCTCCAGATTTTATCAATGAGCGCCTTCGCCTTTTCTTCATCTTGCCATTCACCAATGCGAAATTCTGGATTTGCGAGGCAACCCTTCTCGAATTGGACCTTAAGAGCCTCCATGACCGCGAGCTGTTTCTTGCCCATCGCCTTGCGCAACTTGTCTGAATCGCCGCGAGAAAAACCTCCCAAAAGGCGAGAAAGAAGCATCACCTGTTCCTGATACACGCAAACGCCGTACGTGTCCTTCAGGTATTTCTCCATTAGCGGATGATCGTAGACGATTGGCTCCTCGCCCTTTTTGCGGCGCACGAACTGCGGGATATACTCCATCGGGCCTGGGCGGTAGAGTGCGTTCATTGCAACCAAGTCGGTAAGCTTTTCTGGATGAAGCGCTATCAGCCACTTCTTCATGCCGTCTGATTCGAACTGGAAAAGTCCAGTCGTTTCGCCGCGCCCGAAAAGCTCGTAAGTCTCTTTATCGTCGTCGGGGATGAAATCGGGATCAAGTTCAATGCCGCGATTTTTGAGGAGCTCTACGCATTCTTTTTCAACTGTAAGCGTTTTAAGACCCAGAAAGTCCATCTTTAGCAAACCTACTGGCTCTACAAAATGGCCGTCATACTGGGTGGTCAGCAGCGACTCGCCTTCTGTAGGCTTCACCGGTAGAGTTTCGATAAGCGGATCGCGGCTGATTATCACACCACAGGCATGTACGCCAGGTTGTCGCATGCATCCCTCGAGCTTGATCGCACGCTCCATCAGCAGCGCGACATTGGGATCGTCTGAGTGGATTGCGCCTGCGAGGTCTGAAGACTCTTTCTCGGCTTGCCCGAAGGTGATTTTAGGAGTGTCGGGAACGAAACTGGCAAGTTTGTTGGTGTCCGCGAGCGGATATTCCATGACGCGACCTACATCCTTGATCGCGCTTTTCGCCGCCATCTGCCCAAATGTGATTATGTGCGCAACATGATCTTGCCCATATTTCTGCGTCACGTATTCAAGCACTCTGCCGCGACCGTCGTCGTCGAAGTCGACGTCAATATCAGGCATGGAAATACGATCAGGATTCAGAAACCTTTCAAAGAGGAGGTCATATTTAAGCGGATCTACATTCGTGATTCCGAGCGCGTATGCAACCGCCGCGCCAGCGGCACTTCCGCGGCCAGGCCCAACCCAAACTCCCATTTTCCTGGCGGCGGAGATATAATCGTTTACAATCAGAAAGTAGCCGGGAAATCCCATCTGCTTGATGGTGTCCAACTCGAAATCAATACGCTCTTTGGTCTCTGGCGGCAGCACTTCGCCCCAACGACGATGCGCTCCCTCGTAGACAAGATGCTGGAGATAGTCCGCCTCGAACTTGATGCGGCGAACCTTGTCGACTCCCTTGAACCGATCGAAATTCCTGAACTCCGCCCTGAGTGCCGCCTCGTCGAACTTGCGCTCGTATTCCGCCTCCGTGCCAAATTCGGCAGGAATGGGATATTTGGGCATTATCGGATCGGAATCGAGTTCGTATTCTTCAACCATGTCGGCTATTTCATTTGTCGCCTCGATGGCCTCAAGGTGGTTTGGGAAGAGTGTGCGCATCTCCTCTTCGGTCTTGAAATACTCTTGCCCGGTGTATATCATGCGCTTGGCGTCGCTCAGTTTTTTGCCGGTCGAGAGCGCGAGCAGAACATCATGCGAGTCATCGTCATCTTTCTCTATGAAATGGACGTCATTTGTCGCCACGACGCGAATGCCCAGTTTCTTGCCAAGCGCAAACATCTGGTTGTTCACATGAACCTGACGTGCGTAAAGTTGATGAAAATCCTCGATCGCGCCTGGCGGCAGATCACCCTTCGACATGTCGTTCGCGCCATGTTCGCCCTTGCCCGGAGGGTGCAGCATCACCTCAAGCGAATAATCATCGCCGAAAAGCGCGTGATAGCGACGCGCAACTTCCTCGGCTTTCTCTGGATTATTGCCGCCGTCCGGACCGTTGTCCAGCCAATATGCAACTTCGCCGAAAATACATGCCGACGAGCAGTGCAATCCCTCGTGATATTTCTCAAGCAACTTGAAATCGATTCTGGGATGGCGATAGAAACCATCAATGAAAGCACGCGAAATCATCCTGACAAGATTATGATAGCCTGTCAGATTCTTGGCGTGTAAAATAAGGTGGTGCGCCCTATCATCGCTACCGCGGTAGCGCATATCCCCTGTATGCGTAATGTATGCCTCGCACCCCAAGATAGGTTTGACGCCTTCCTTCCTGCAAATATCGTAGAACGCCTTGAGCGCATACAGATTGCCGTGATCGGTCACGGCCAGCGCCTTCATTCCGAGAGATTTCGCTTTTTTGACGAGCGGCTTGAGCTGACATTGTCCGTCAAGCAGCGAATAAGTAGTATGGAGATGAAGATGCGTGAACATTATTCGAAAACCAGCGAACCCTGCCAGCCACTCTCAAGTTTTGGCCATTTGGTGACAAACGCGAAGTCGTCTTCAACCTGGACTTCAAACCCAGGAGGCGCATCAATCAGACGACGACCGGGAATTCTGTCCGGGAAAACGATAATCTGGGCTTGCATGCCGTTCTCCCACGCCTTGAGCGGACGCTCGCGCGGCTTGAGTGCATAGTTCTTGACCGGATCGCCATAGAGAACGGTAGCGTCGCGGTCCCACAAAAGCCCCACAAATCGCCGCAAGTCGGCAATTGGCTTCTTGGCGGTAAATTCGAATTTCTGCGCCTCGGTGAAGATGCGATCATATTCTGCGGCATGCTCGACGGCGGGACGGAAATCGCGCGAGTTGCCAACCGTCTCGGAAAGTTCTTTGAGCAGACATTGCTTGGCTGCAAAATGCGCTTCGTTCAGCGGCATGCGGTAGCGCGAAAACTGCTCAAGAGTGCTCCATCCGGTGAAGCCGAACCAGGTTGTCGCCATATAGCCCATGAACTGATTGCACTTGCCCCAGCCGAGCGCGGTCATAATCATATTGTCGTCGCCATAGTTGTCGGCGATAAGGCAATTTCCCGCCGCAATCCAGATTTTCTCGCGTTCAGGTTCAGAAAGAGGGACGGAAACTTCCGTGTTCCCGACGCCTTCCTTGGCCTGTCCGGTCTTGTAGTCGATAAGCGTAATGTCAGGGCACATGCCGAACCGCCCGCCGAACGACACGAGATTGCCGCGCGAAAACGGCAGCTCCAGATTGAACTGGCTTGCGTGCGAAGCGGTTATCAAAAGTTGCGGGTCGTATATTTCCCAAGCGTCGGCAAAATACTGCCCCAGATCTCCATCACGCTGGAAATCCACGCGTTCGCCGGATTCATCTTTGATAAACCAGCACCCGGCAGGATTAGAATCGCGAAAACCGACTACCGGGCCAGGGACAATCTTCTCGCTGACTCCAGTCGTTGCCAGGCAGCAATCTATATTTTTAGGCTCGTCACTCTGCACCATGCGCATCGCTGCGAACGCATCGGGGCCGGTGACTATCCCCCATATCGCATCCTCGTAGATGTCGTCATCCAGTTCGCGCATCATCTGCGAGAGTTCGAATACCGTCTTGAACCGCACTTCATCCGGCTCCATGACGAAGGCCACATAGCGATGCGGATGCTCCATTATCGCCGGTTTGCAGCTTGTGATTTCCGGAGCGGCGATCACCGTCGCAACTTCCATGTCGCTATGTTTGAGCCTGAGCGCCTCCACCACGCCCTGCCAATCCGGCTTGGTGTAGGTGTTTATGCTCACCACGATTACAAGCGTCGAGAAGAACCTATGCATTTAGAGCCCTCCTTTATGGCCAAAACCACGACAACGGCGCCAAGCGCCAACAAAAACAGCGCAGTCGCCGCCATGACGAAATTATCGTCGGAAATGCCGCCGGTGAATTTCAACGCAAGTGCCCAAGACGACACGACGAACATGAAACACGCCGGAATGCCGGTCAAGAGGAACGGCTTCTTGTTCTTCATAAACCATATGGTCATCGTGAGCAGCGTAAGCGTCGCGAGAAGCTGGTTCGCCGACGCGAACAGCGTCCACAGCGAGGCGCGCAGCGATTCGCTGCCAAGCAGAAATCCGGCCGCAAGCGCACAAACGAGCGCAGTGCCGAAATACATGTTTTTCAGCGGCCTCGCTTTCTCCGGCATCAATTCCTGCCAGCTGAATCGCGCCAGACGCGTACCGGCATCCACCGTCGTCATCAAAAACGCAGAAACCGACAGCAGCATGAACCCGTTGGCGATTTTCTCCGGAATCCCCATTTTAGCGGCGAATCCCGCAACCGACGAAGCGAACATCGCGACCGCCGAAATCCGCTCCGGACCCGCAATCGCCGCGAGATAGTCGCTCTGGCTGGCATAAGTCCCTGCGACGCCAATCACGGCAATCATAGCAAGAACACCCTCAAGCAGCATGCCGCCGTAGGCAATAGGCCTTATGCTGCGTTCATTGTCGAGCTGCTTGGAACTCGTGCCGCTCGCGACAAGCGAATGGAAACCGGAGCACGCGCCGCAGGCCACGGTCACGAATAGAATCGGCAAAAGCGGTGCGACGCCGCCAAGCCCCTCGGCATTGAATCCGGCAAATGCATCGGTGCGAAGAACCGGATGCGCCACGAACACTCCTGCAATGCCAAGTGCCATCATGACATAGAGAAGATAGGCATTGAGATAATCGCGCGGCTGGAGCAAAACCCATACAGGACAAGTCGAAGCAAAAAAGCAATATATTAAAAGCACGACACACCATACGAGATGGGTAGTCGCCTTGGACAGTGAAAACAACTTCATGAGGTCAAGCGGAATTAGATTCCCTATCCACACGAACGCGAACATGAGCGGCACAAAAACGAGCGAAGCCCAGAGAACCGGCATTTTGAGCCGGTAGACGCAAATGCCGAACACGATAGCCTCGGCGATGAACAGCAGCGACGAACTTGCAATTGCCGGATCGGCGACGAAGGTATCCGCGATTTGACTGGAAAACACCGCAACGACGAGAACTAGTGCTGACCAACTGAACAAGAGGAAAAGGACTTTCCCTGTCTTGCCCATCACCGAGCCGATGACGCTGCCGATCGATTCGCCGCCATGGCGCACTGAGAGGAAAAGAGAAATCATGTCGTGCGCCGCACCGATGAAAATGCAGCCCAGCACAACCCAAAGGCAAACGCTGAGCCAGCCAAACTGCGCCGCCAAAACCGGACCCACAATCGGACCGGCGCCGGCGATCGCGGCAAAGTGGTGTCCGAAAAGCACCGTCGGATGCGCCGGAACATAGTCCACATCGTCGCGTTTTGCATGCGCAGGGGTCGCCCGCTCGGGATCGATTCCGAGAATACGCTCGATAAAGCGCGAATACACGACATACCCTAGACCAAACGCTCCAAGCGCAATCAGCAACAATACCGCACCATTCATTTTTCCAGCAACGCGACGGCATGGACCTCGATTCCGATCCCTGCGCCGACATCGTCCATTTTTTCGTTGGTTTTGCCCTTCACGCTCACTTTGCAGCCGAGGGCGGTTTCAAGTCTTGATTTGATCTCTGCTTTTTTAGGGCCGATTTTCGGATGTTCGCAAATCACCGTCGCGTCGACATTGCCGATCTTCCATCCGGCCGTTTTGATTTCGCAGACGACTGCTTCCAGAAGTGCGCAGGAATCCGCTCCGGCAAAACGAGGATCGGTATCCGGGAAATGCGAACCAATGTCTCCCAAATCCGCCGCGCCCAAAAGCGCGTCGATTATCGCATGAACGAGAACATCGGCGTCGCTATGCCCTTTTAGTCCGCGCTCGCCTGGAAATTCCACACCTCCGAGGACAAGCCTGCGCCCGTCTTCGAAGCGGTGCGAATCGTATCCAAACCCGACGCGGAACATCACATCCTGCCGATTGCGAAATTATATGCGTTTTGGAACATACGCATCCACGGACCGTTCTCCTTGAATACGCCGGGGTTGTAGGAGAGCTGGCACGCCCTGAAACCGCGCTCTGGATGCGGCATCATGATCGTCGCGCGACCATCTGCGGTGGTGAACGCCGTCTGCCCGCCTAGCGATCCATTGGGGTTGAACGGATAGCGCATCGTGGAATTGCCCTTGTTGTCGACGAAATGCGCCGCGCAAATCGACGGCGTGAAGCCGTCGGTCCAGACGCGACCCTCGCCGTGCGCAACCGCAATCGGCAACACCGAGCCAGCCATTCCCTTGAAGAAAATCGACGGCGACTCCTCGATCTTGATTGTCGAATACCGTGCCTCGAACTGCTCGGACACGTTCTTGACGAACTTCGGCCACGCCTCCGCACCGGGAATGATCTCCTTCAGCTGGCTGAGCATCTGGCATCCGTTGCAAACGCCAAGCGAGAAAGTATCAGGGCGATGGAAGAAATCTCGGAACATTTCCTTCAGGCGGGGGTTGAATAGAATCGAACGCGCCCAGCCGGACCCCGCCCCCAAGACGTCGCCGTAGCTGAATCCGCCGCAAGCGACAAGACCTTTGAAATCCTTGAGATCCACACGCCCTTCAACGAGATCTGACATGTGTACATCTTGGCACTCAAAGCCGGCGAGCGCGAATGCCGCCGCCATTTCGATATGGCCATTGACGCCCTGCTCGCGCAGTATGCACATTCTGGGCTTCTCCGCCTTTTTGTCGATCTCGTGTCTGGCGTCGGGATCGTAGGTGACAAAGAACTTGAGCCCGGAATCAGTCTGATCCAGCGAATTGTCGTATTCCTCCAAGGCGCACTTCGGGTTGTCGCGATGCGCCTGCATGCGATATGTCGTCTCCGACCAGTTGCGCCTGAGGAATGTGAGGTCTGTGTGGATTGCACAGCGTGCTCCCACATTCACGACAAAACTCTTGAAATAGTCGTCGCATTCCCCAATGGCCATCGCTTTGATCCCGGCCTTCTTGAAGATATCGAGAACCTCGCCGACTTTTGATCCGGCGACCTGCAGAACCGCGCCGGGCTGTTCGTTGAAGAGTTGTTCGAGAATATCGCCGTCAGGGAGAGTAACCTCAATGCCGCGCCCGCCGGTCATTGCCATTTCCGCAAGCGTAGTCACGATGCCGCCGTCGGAACGGTCGTGATAGGCGAGAGCGAGTTTGCCGCGCACAATCTTCTGCATCGCATTGAAGAACGACTTTACGGTCTTGGCGTCGGCATCGGCGTGGTTGTCGCCAAGCTGCTCGTAGACCTGTGCAAGCGCCGTAGCGCCAAGCGGATATTCTCCATTGGAAAGATCGACATATACGAGTTTGCTCTTGTCGTTTTCAGCGTCTGGCTTCAGATCCGGCGTAAGCGTGAGCCGCACGTCGCCTACCGGCGCGAACGAACTCACCACGAGCGACAGTGGCGCGACCTGCTTCCACTCCTTGCCGTCATTGTCCTGCCAGGTCGTGTGCATAGAACACGAATCCTTGCCTACCGGAATCGAAACGCCAAGCTTGGGGCAGAATTCGAGGCCGACCTCCTTGACCGTATCGTAGAGAATCGCATCCTCGCCGGGATCTCCGCACGGTGCCATCCAGTTGGCAGATAGCCTCACATTGGAAATGTCGCCACAATCCGCCGCCGCAAGATTCGTGAGCGCCTCGGCAATCGCCATGCGCCCGGAAGCAGGTCCGTCGAGCATCGCCACCGGACTGCGCTCGCCGGTCGCCATCGCCTGGCCTTCAAATGTCGTGTAGCCCATAGTCGTGACTGCACAATCTGCCGCCGGAAGCTGATAACGCCCGACCATCTGGTCGCGTGCGACGCGTCCGGTCACGGTTCTGTCGGTAATTGTCACGAGGAATGTCTTGTCCGCGACCGCCGGAAGATGCAGCACGCGCGTAAACGCTTCTATCGGCTTCACGCCGGCAAAGTGAGTCCGTTCGTGCTTTGTCTTGGTGCGCTTGACATTGCGAACCATGCGCGGCGGCTTGCCCAAGAGCACCTTGATGTCCATGTCGATCGGCCGATCCTTGAAGTACTCGTCTTCGAGGACGAGCTGTCCGTCGCCGGTCGCGACGCCGATGAACGCCACCGGACAGCGCTCGCGTTCGCAAAGTTTCTCGAAGAAATCTCTGGCCGACGGCTTAAGCGCAAGCACATACCGCTCCTGCGCCTCGCAGCACCAGATTTCCATCGGATTCATCGACTTCTCTTCATTATGCACCTTGCGGAGTTCGAACTTGCCGCCAGTCGCTTCAACGAGCTCAGGACAGCCATTGGAAAGTCCGCCAGCCCCAATGTCGTGAATCGAAAGAATTGGATTGGCCTTGCCGAGATAGCTGCACGCATCGATCACTCCTTGGCAGCGGCGCTGCATTTCGGCGTTTCCGCGCTGGACGGAGTTGAAGTCGAGCGCCTCCGAATTGGTTCCGGTCATCATCGAAGATGCCGCACCGCCGCCAAGACCGATGCGCATGGCCGGCCCGCCGATCTGGACGATCAACGCGCCTGCGGTCACCTCTTTCTTCTGCACCTGGCTATTGCGGATAACGCCCATGCCTCCGGCGAGCATTATCGGCTTGTGATATCCGCGAAGTTCTCCGGCGACGCATCCTTCGTAAGTCCTGAAGAATCCGCAAAGCTGAGGCCGACCGAATTCGTTGCCGAATGCCGCCCCGCCGATAGGTCCCTCGGTCATGATCTGCAGAGGTGTCGCCAAACGCTTGGGAAACTCCGCGTATTCGCGCTCCCACGGCTGCGGGAAACCGGGAATATTGAGATTGGAAACCATGAACCCGCACATCCCCGCCACCGTGCGCGATCCCGTGCCGGTCGCCGCTTCGTCGCGGATTTCGCCGCCAACGCCAGTCGCCGCCCCGGGATAGGGAGAGATCGCCGTCGGATGGTTGTGCGTCTCTACCTTCATTAGCTGTTCGAGTTGATCTTTCTTGAAACCATAGACATTTGTCTTGGGATCAATAGCGAAAATCTTCGTGGGAAAACCCTTGACGACCGACGAATTGTCCTTGTACGCGCTCAAAGTGTCCTGCGGACGCTTCTTGTGCGTATTCTTGATCATCTCGAAAAGTGAATGCGGCTGCTCCTTGCCGTCGATTATGAACTTCGCGCCAAATATTTTGTGGCGGCAATGCTCGGAATTGACCTGACCGAACATCACAAGTTCGGTATCGGTGGGGTTGCGTCCGGCCGTCTTGAACGATTTGGCGAGATACTCCATCTCCGGCTCGGAAATCGCAAGTCCTATCTCCGTGTTCGCCTCGCGAATCGCCTCCACCCCTTTTGCCATCACATCATACGTTCGCCCAGGTCTGGGATCGGCAACATCAAAGATGTCGTCGAGCGTCGCGTATACTCCCTCGGTCATCTTGTCGTAAAGACACGCCATCTGCGGCCCGAAAACCACCGCCTTGGGATTGAGCCAGAACGCCACGCCCTTCTCTACACGCTTGATCGTCTTGATGCCGCAGTTGCGGAAAATATCGGTAGCCTTGGAACTCCAAGGCGAAATCGTTCCCTTTCTCGGCGTCACGAAGAAGTCGCACTCCGGAGCAGGCCCTTCCGCGCCCAAAAGTTCCATTGCCTTTTTCAGCTCTTCGCCGTCAATGTTCTCGCCTTCGAGCGCATACACGCTCCGGGCCTTTATCTGCGCCCCTAGAGCCTTTTCCAACGCCTCGATTCTGAACGGCGAATATGCTTCTTTACCTATCAACAAAGTCATGTTGCTCTCCATTTGGATTGTTTGGAACAATGTTTGAAATCTCGCCCTTGAGCTCGCGGTAGAAAATCGCATGGCCTACCAATATCCAGATCATCACCCGGATCGAGAACGGCAACGCCGCAATCAGAAAAACCGCTCCAGCCGCCAAATACACGATCCGCATCGCCCCCTCGGCAGCCAATCCGGCGACGATTCCCGCTTCGCCGGCGGCGCACAACAGAAGCGGCATCAGCAGTTCCTTCCACCACGAACAGTCGTAGCAGAAAAGCCGCCACTTCATTCCTCTCATCGCCGAAACGCTAAACCTTACGCATTCCGCAGCCCTGAAATGCGGATGCTCCACCTTGATGAAAAATGCCTGCCGGTAGCGGTAACTTGCAGCGATGGCGACCACTCCGCCCAAAATGACCGCAAGCACCACCATCCCCAGCGAACCATACTCGGAAGACATCATCGCCATGCAAGGCAAAAGCACAAGGCACGCCCAAAGCGCAATTCTCACCGAAACGGAAAAATTGAGCCACAAACTTCCGAAAGGATACCTGAAGCCGAAGAACATCGCGTTTCGCGCCGGCGATTCCCTTCCATATGCCGCCCACAGCGCGATTGCCGCGCCGCCGACAGCCCAAAGCCCGTTTACAAGCAGGCGGAAAAACATTTGAAACAAGCTGGCAGCCGTCATCATCACGCCGGACATCAGATTCGGCGGCACCAAATCCAATCCTTGCGCCCTTGCCTCCGCTTGCGCCTCCTGGAATGTATCCCACGTTTCGATCTCGAGCCAGTTGAACAATATCAAAACTGCCGCCGTCGCGAGTGCGACGACGAGCATGAATTGCACGGCCGAGCCGAAAATGCGCCAGCTCCGGCGTTCGCTGGCGCAAAGCGCTTTCGCTTCCTGACGCATTTCCAGACTCGACTTCATGCCTATCCCCCTGTTAGATGAGGCTCAGATAGAGTTTCTTGATGTCCTTGACGGTGCAGTCGCGCGGATTTCCCGGGCGGCACGCATCGGCATAGGCGCTCTCGGCGAGGAAGTCCACATCTTCCTTCTTGAGGATGCCTTTCAAGTTTGCGGGAATGCCCACATCCTTGGAGAGTTTTTCGACAGCTGCGATCGCCGCCTTGCGCGCGGTCACGAGGTCCATTTTATCGACATCCTTGACACCCATCGCCTTGGCGATCTCAATATAGCGGCGCCCGGTCTTCGACGCATTGAACTTCATCGCGGTCGGCAGGAGAATCGCGCACGCCATGCCATGCGGCGTGTTGTAAAGCGCAGAAAGTCCGTGCGCCATGGAGTGGTCTACGCCGAGACCAACATTGGAAAAGCCCATTCCGGCGATATACTGCCCCAATGCCATGCCCGCACGGCCCGACGCCTTGTTCTTCACCGCATCGCGCAGGTTCGCGCTGATGAGCCTGATAGCTTCGAGGTGCATCATATCCGTCATCGGGCAAGCGCCCTTGGTGATGTAGCCTTCGATCGCATGCGTCAGCGCATCCATGCCTGTGAACGCGGTGAGCCGCGGCGGCATAGAAGCCATCATCTCGGGATCCACGAACGCCACCACAGGAATGTCGTGCGGATCAACGCACACGAACTTGCGCTTCTTTTCCACATCGGTGATTACATAGTTGATCGTCACTTCCGCCGCCGTTCCCGCCGTCGTCGGCACCGCAAGAATCGGCAGGCAAGGCTTGGCGGTCGGGCTGAGCCCTTCGAGCGAACGCACATCCGCGAACTTCGGATTGGTAATGATTATGCCTACCGCCTTCGCAGTGTCCATGGAAGAGCCGCCGCCAATCGCGATGATGGAATCTGCCTTCGCCTTTTTCGTCGCCTTCACACCGTTCTTTACGTTCTCAATCGTCGGATTCGGCTTGATGTCGCTGTAGATGGTGTAGGCGATTTTCGCCGTGTCGAGGATGTCGGCGACCTTTTTCGTGACACCGAACTTGATGAGGTCGGGATCTGAGAAGACCACCGGACGCTTCAATCCCTTGGCGGCAAGTTCCGCAACGATCGACTTGATCGCGCCGGCACCGTGATACGAGGTTTCGTTGAGGATTATTCTGTTGACCATTTTCGCCTCTTTCCTTGCTTGTGTTTACTTGCCCACCTTTTTCATGGTGTAGCCGTTGAATTTATTGGTGTTGTAATGCTTCTGCCCTTCTGGAATTGGAAGCCCCATGGCCCTGCGGATCGCGAGGAAGTCTTCGACCGACTTCTTCCCTACCTGCTGCAACGGTGCGCCATGTCCGGCCGCAAGGAGCAAGACCTGGCAATAAGCGTCGGCGTTCTCCGCGAACCACTCGGCTTCTTCCACATCGCGTCCGCCGCAAACGATACCGTGGTTTTCCATGAACACCACATTCGACTTCTTTGCCGCCTCGGCCACATTCGCCGCCACTTCGTCAGTGCCCGGCGTGCCGTACGGCGCGAGAGGAATCTGGTTGAGGAAGATGTCGGCTTCTGGGTTGATTCCATTGGGTGGCACGATTCCCGCAAAGATGAAAGCGTTGCAGTGCGGCGGATGGCAATGCATACACGCATTCATTCCTGTTGCCTTCATCATCGCAATATGCACCTTCACTTCGCCCGTCCGCGGACGATACCCGCAAAGCTGTCCGGCGTTCATGTCCACAAGACAGATGTCCTTTGGCTGCATGAAACCCTTGCAGCACAAGGTGGGCGTGCAAAGAATGAGATCCTCGCCGACGCGAACCGAAATATTGCCGCCATTGCCGTCGGTATAGCCCTTCTGGTAGATTCTGCGCCCCATCTCGCAAATCTGCTCCTTTACGCGTTCGATTGAGGCCGACTTGAAAAACTTGTCGAGCTCCTTGCGCGTCTTCGGCTGCGGACCGTTCTTCCAATCGTATGCGCGATTGACGAGCGGAGGATTGATATACAACTTCTTGTCCATTCCTTTTCTTTCCTTTAGTTGCTTTTCTTTTCTTTCACTCCAAGATCCGACAGCTTCATGCTGATTACGCGGCTGATGCCCTTCTCCTGCTGACTCACGCCGTACACGAGGTCTGAACCCGCGATTGTATGCTGATTGTGCGTGATGATGAGGAATTGCGACTTCACGAGAAACTCCTTCAACTGCTCTACGAAGCGCCCGATGTTCGCATCGTCCAAGGCGGCATCGAGTTCGTCGAGCATGCAGAACGGCGCCGGCTTGATCATGAAGATTGAGAACAGCAGCGCCACGGCCGTCATCGTCCTTTCGCCGCCCGACAAGAGCGTTACCGACTGCGGCCGCTTGCCCGGAGGACGCGCCACGATATCGATGCCGCACTCCAAGGGATCTTCTCCATTTTCCAGCAGCACCAATCGCGCCTCGCCGCCGCCGAAAAGCTTCGTGAACATCGTCTGGAAATTCTTGTTCGCCTGCTCGAATGTGGACTTGAAGAGTTCCGACGACGTGGTGTTCAAGTTGTTGATGAGTTCCAGAATCTGCGCCTTCGCGGCAAGCAGGTCTTCTTCCTGCGCCTTCTCGCGGGCGTAACGCTCCTCAAGTTCGCGGCACTCCTCGATCGCAACCATGTTCACCGGACCCAGCGCCGCGATATCCGCCTGGAGCCGCGCCACCTTGGGCTCGAGTTCGCTCATCGGAGGCACTTTGCCGTCCGGCCACTCGGGGTCGGCTTCGCGCATCACCGTCTCGGCGAACAGCCCGTATTCGTCCTGCAAATGGTCGTAAATGTTCTGCCGACGCATCTGGCACTCCGCCGCCTGGACTTCAAGCCGCGACCGGAAATCCCGCGCCCGATCCAGTGCCGCGCGCTTCTTCGCAACCTGTGCATCGGCCTGCGCAATCTTCCCCATCATCTCTTGGCGGATTGCGCGCTCGTCCTCGATCTGCACGCCTATCGCCACCACTTTCGCCTTGAGCGTCTCCAGGCTGTCCAGAAGATCGCCCGACTCTTCTTTCAGCCGTTCAATCGAATCGTTGTAGCCCTTGATGCCTTCTTCGCGCCCTTGGATCGAGCGGAAAAGCTCGTCGCGCCGCTTCTCCACATAGTCGCTCTGCTGCGCCACGAAGGAAAGCTCCTGCTCCATCTGGCTCGTCGCGATGCGCCGCTCGGTCAGCTGCTGCGAAAGCGCCATCGACCGCGCTTCGAGATTCTTGAGCGCTGCCTCGCCTTCTTCGATGAGCCGCATCATCTCGTCGCGCCGGTCCAGACTCGCCGAAACCGTGCCCTTCTTCCAGACCTCGATCGAGCCCTCGCGATACACCGCACCCTCGATCTCAATTCTGCCGGCCCCGTCGCCAACCCCCAAAAGCGCCGCCGCCGCATCGTCAAAGCCTTCTCCCGGCTCGACTTTCGCCGAAATCTCCGCCCCGTTAAGCGCACCGCGCAGCACCGCCCTCGCGCCTTTGCCGAGGTCGGCGTTCTTCTGCGCCGCCGCCTGCGCCGCCTTGCGCTCCACTTCCAGGATTTCGTGCCGCGCCGCCGCCACACGCGTCCGGGTGGCATCGATCTCGTCCTGCACCGACGCAAATTCGCTCTCGCTCGTCTCCAGCGCCTCGCGCGCCGTTCCCAGCGAATCCTCCAATAGCCGACGCTTCTGCTCCATACTTTCGAGCTGAAGCTTCAACTCCTCAAGCTGCATCCGCGTTCCCGCAATATCCTGCTCGTCGCGCCGCGCGAACATCTTGTACTCTTCGATGCGCTGCGCATTCACCCCGATAACTTCGTTCGCGCGCTGATACGCGCTGTTCGCCTCCGCCTGGCGCGATGCCAATGTCTGCAACCGCTCTTCAAGCTCGTGGATCTGGCGATGCATCTCCTGCTGCTCGCGCTCCGCCGCCACCACTACTTCCGTCGCCTCCGCGATATCCTCGTCGATCCCTTGGCGGTTCTTGACATTCTGCTCCAGATTCAAATCGTATTCGTGGATCTTCTGTTTGGAGACGTAAATGTCAAGCCCGCGCAATTCATCGCGCAATTCCTTGAACTTCTGCGCCTTGCCCACCTGACGCTGCAAGGAGCCGATCTGGCGCTTCATCTCCCTGAGGACGTCCGCCTCGCGCAAGAGATTCTGCTCGGTCTGCTCGATTTTCCTCAACGCCTCCTTGCGGTCAGCCTTGAACTTCGTGATACCTGCGGCTTCCTCAAATACCGCACGACGGTCTTCAGGCTTGGACGACAGAATCGCGTCAATCTGCCCCTGCGCCATTACTGAATACGAACTCGTGCCAATGCCAGTGCCCATGAATAGGTGCTGGATGTCCCTGAGTCGACACGCCTGTTTGTTGAGGAAGTATTCGCCGGAACCGTCGCGATATACGCGCCTCGTGATCGTCACTTCATGATAGTCGGTTCCCAGTTCCTGCTCGCAGTCGGCAAATGTTATATTCACTTCCGCGAGACCGAGCGGTTTGCGCGTGTCCGTCCCGTTGAAGACTACATCCACAAGTTTGGAGCATCTCAAAGCCGTGGGGCGCTGCTCGCCCAGAACCCAGCGGATTGCATCGGAAACATTGGATTTTCCGCATCCGTTCGGGCCGACGATAGCTATAAGTCCCGGATCGAATGTGAGCCGGGTCTTGTCGGCGAAACTCTTGAAGCCGACTATTTCCAGTTGTTTCAGATACATTGATGTTTATTATACCAAAAATCGTGCGAAAAAGCAAGTCCAGAGGAACGCGGAAACCTACGGCGGCAAAAAAAAAAGACAGCCGACGGCTGTCTCGTTTCTTTTGTCATCCATGGATTGCGCGATGAATGGTCGGACCGTCGGGATTTGAACCCGAGACCTTTTGCACCCCAAGCAAACGCGCTACCAGGCTGCGCTACGGTCCGATTGGTAGCGGGGGCTGGATTTGAACCAACGACCTTCAGGTTATGAGCCTGACGAGCTACCAGGCTGCTCCACCCCGCAATCTGGACTTTTTAGGTTTAGATTCTGGCGGGGCTGGCGGGAATCGAACCCACAACCCTCAGATTCGTAGTCTGATGCTCTATCCAATTGAGCTACAGCCCCAGAATCAAGCCGGCGGCGTCCTACTCTCGCA
>DFFF01000004.1 GCA_002369235.1 Verrucomicrobia bacterium UBA3783 | reverse complement strand
TCGGCGATGAGGCGGTTGGGCTTGATGCCCAGCTTCACCGCAAGATCCTTCACAACGACCGCGCCGCGAATCGAAATTTCGCGGCTTTCTTCGTTTACATTGATTCTGCCGGCCGTCTGGATCTCCGCAGTCTTGCCGCCCTTGGAGCGGTCGAATCCCTTGGCGTTCTCGCGGTCGCGGCGGTCACGTTCGCGTCCGGCGGCATTTTTGCCGCCCTTGGGCGAATCCGCAACCCCAACCTGGATCTTGGGAGCCTTGGGCTTGGGCGTCGCATTGACCGAAATCGTAATTCCGCCAACCGGTGCCTTTGGACGCGAAATCGGCTTGAAACCGGCGTTGGTAAGCCCGACCGTGCCGAACTTCACCGCCTGCGCCTTGGGCTCTGCCTTCGCCGCCCGCGGCTCGGTTTTCGCAGGAGTCGGAGAAGCGGTTTCAGGTTTCCGGCCTATGGGTTCGGTTGCGATTCCGGTCTCAGGCTCGCCGCCCGCGGCCGCCGCTTCCTTTTCCCCGGCTGCCGGTTCCGGTTTCTTGAGTCCGGGTTTCCTGCTCGCGTGCGCCGCCTTCGCCTTTTCGAGGTGCACCTTGAGCGCTTCATCGCCGTCGATTTTGCGTTTTGCCGCCGCATCCGCGCTTTTCGCGCGCTTCGCGTCGCGTTTCGCGGCGAGCGCCGCACGGTCGACGCCCTTGAGCGCCTCGGTCAGCGGCGCAATATCGGCATCGAAAATCTTGCTGATTGCAGTCTCCGCCTCGAAGCCGGCTTGAGCCGCCGCCCTCAAGACGTCGCCCGAGGTCACCCCGAGCTCTTTCGCCAATTCATATACGCGCATATCCTGTTACTCCTCCCCGGCAGTCTCTTCCTCTTCGACGGCATCGCCGCTCGTAAGCTCATGCACCGCCTGCGCCGCCGCGTAAATGCCCTTCGCCTCGACCTCGTCAAGCCCGGTCGCCGCTATGAACGACGGTTCGTCGGCGTAGACGATTCCTTCAACCGTAAGGAATCCGGCATCGGCAATCTGCGTCGCGACCGACGTGGAAACGCTGAAGGTCTCGGCGAGATTCTTGATCGCCTCCGCCTTCTGGTCTTCAAAGCTCGCCGTCGTGAGCGACTTCTTGACTTCGATATGCCAGCCGATAAGCTTCGTGGAAAGCCGCACATTCTGCCCGCGCTTGCCGATCGCCTTGGAGTATTCCTCGGGCGATGCCAGGACGTGCACCGTATTCGGCAGCACCGGGTCTACCTCGATCGACTCGAGTTTCGCCGGCGAAAGCGCCGCCGCAACGAACTGGCGCACATCCTCGCTCCAGCGCACGATGTCGATCTTTTCGCCGTTCAATTCGCTCACGATATTCCTGACGCGGCTGCCGCTCTGGCCGACGCACGCGCCCACGGGCTCGACATTGGGATTGTTCGACCTCACCGCCACTTTCGCACGGTATCCGGGATCGCGGCTCACCGCCATGATCTCCACCACGCCATCTGCCACTTCGCTGACTTCAAGGCGGAACAACGCCTCCAAAAACTTGTTCGACGAGCGCGAAAGCGTCACCGAAGGACCGCGAGATTCCGGATCGACACGCAAAATGAGCGCCCGCAGCGTGTCTCCGACCTGATAGTTTTCATTCGGGATGCGCTCGCGGTTGGGGAGAATCATCTCCGTCTTGCCCACCGTCACATACGTATCGCCGCGCACCACCGAACTTACCGTGCCCGTTATGATATCGCCGACGCGGTCGCGGTATTCGCTGAAGGTGTTGGTGCGCTCGGCCTCGCGGATCTTCTGCATGATCATCTGGCGCGAAGTCTGCGCCGCAATGCGCCCGAGCCTGCTCGCCGGCATCTCGATCTCGATCGTATCGCCCTCGGCAACAGGATTGCCGTGATTGAACCGCACGGCTCTGGCAATGGAAATAAACCCGGGACCCGTCTCTTCGTCCGACGCCACCAAGGTATCGTAGACATGGAGGGAAAGATCGCGGCGGTCAATGCTCACGCGAAGATCGTTCGTGACATCGCGATTCTTGCGCGCAGCCTGCTGGATTGCCTGCTCGATTGCCGTAATCACAATCTCGCGACTCACTCCACGCTCATTCTCGATGTGCTGGACAACCGCCAGCAACTGACTGTTCATCGCCATTTTTCTCCTCCAGATCTGTCAAAAATCAATGCTCACGCATCAGGTGGACCACTCGATTCACCCTGTAAGCAATCATATTTTACCATATTTAAGCCGCAAAAGTCAATACCATTAAATATGGAAAAGGCATGAGGGAGAAGGCTGGGCGGTCGCCCTGCCAAGTTCAAAGAGTTGGGCTGCGAAGCCAAAAAGACTGGACTACGAAGCCAAAAAGGCTGGACTACGAAGTAAAAAAGACTGGACTACGAAGTAAAAAAGACTAGACTGCGCAGTCCAAGAGGTTGGACTGCGCAGTCTAGTTGGATTTTCTTCTTACTTGAAGTAACGATTCAAGAGACCCTGGAACGCCTTGCCATGGCGCGCCTCGTCCTTGGCCATTTCATGGACGGTGTCGTGGATAGCATCATAGCCGAGTTCCTTGGCGCGTTTGGCGATCGCCATCTTGCCGGCGGTCGCGCCGCATTCGGCTTCGACACGCATTTCGAGGTTCTTCTTGGTGGAATCGGTGAGGACTTCGCCGAGGAGTTCGGCGAATTTCGCCGCATGTTCGGCTTCCTCAAGCGCCGCACGACGCCAATATTCGGCGATTTCCGGATAGCCTTCGCGCGCCGCCACCCGGCCCATCGCGAGGTACATGCCGACTTCCGTGCACTCTCCCTCGAAATTGGCCTTGAGCCCCGCCATGATCTCGGCATCCTCGACGCGCCCGTCGCCGACATGATGTTCGGTGACGAACGTCATTTCCTTCTGTTCCTTGAACTTCTCTCCAGGAACCTTGCACTGCGGACAACGCTCAGGCGGCGTTTCGCCTTCATATACGTAACCGCAAACCGGGCATACCCATTTTTTCATATCGCTCTCCTTGTTTTTGTCATTGAAACGGTTTTCGCCTTTATCTGCCGAAAGTATAGCAAAACAAAGCGGCCAAGTCAAGGACTTTGGTTTGGCGAACTTACATCCGCACGGTCGAGCCGGGCGGATATTTGCCGGCGATTATGTCCTTGGCGATGGGGTTCTCCAAGAGACGCTGGATCGCCCTTTTCACCGGCCGCGCACCGAACTGCGGATCATAACCTTCCTTGACGAGACGCTCCATCATTTCGTCGGAGACCTCCAGCGAAAGATTCTGCTCGGCAAGCCGGGCGGCAAAGTCCTTGAGCTGGAGTTTGACAATCTCGCGGATTTGCGCCTCGGAGAGCGAATCAAACTCGAGTATTTCATCAAGCCGGTTGAGGAATTCCGGGCGGAAAATATCCTTCAGCGTGTCGCGCGGAGCGTTGGAAGTCATGATAATAACGGTATTCTTGAAGCTCACCGTGCGGCCATGGCTGTCGGTCAGCCGACCGTCATCCATGACTTGGAGGAGCAAGTTGAATACGTCCGGATGCGCCTTTTCGATTTCATCGAGGAGCACGACCGAGAATTGTTTGCGCCTCACGGCTTCGGTAAGCTGTCCGCCATCTTCGAATCCGACATATCCGGGCGGCGCACCGACCAGCCGGGAAACGGCGAACTTCTCCATGTATTCGGACATATCAAGCCGCACCATGGCGTTTTCGTCATCGAAAAGTTCCTTCGCGAGCGCCTTGGCGAGCTCGGTCTTGCCTACGCCCGTGGGACCCAGGAACAAAAATGCGCCGATCGGGCGATTGCGCGCTTTAATGCCGGCACGGGACCTCAATACAGCGTCGGATACCGCATCTACCGCCTTGTCCTGTCCGATGACCCGCTTATGCAAAATTTCGGAAAGGCGAGCGAGTTTCTCGCGTTCACCCTCCACGAGTTTAGCGACGGGGATTCCGCTCCAGCGCGAAACGACGAGTGCAATCTCCTCAGCCGTCACCTCTTCGCGCAAAAGCGCATTGCCGGATCTGGACTTCAATTCGTCTTCATGGGCTTTAAGTTTCTTTTCGAGTTCCGGGATGATGCCGTATTTGAGTCTGGCGGCGGTTTCGTTGTCGCCGCGCGACAGCGCAAGCTCCAGATGCGTCTTCTCGTCCTCAAGCCGCGACCGGACGCGCTGCACGTCTTCAAGGGCGGACTTCTCCTCCTTCCATTGCGCGGTCATGGCATCGAGTTTCTTGCGTTGCGAACCCAATTCATCCTGCAGTTCTTTAAGCCGAGCCTTGCTCGCATCGTCCTTCTCCTTTTTGAGGGCGATTTCCTCGATTTCCAGCCGCCGGACATGACGCCCGATTTCGTCAAGTTCCTGCGGGCACGAATCCATTTCCGTGCGGATTCGCGCACACGCCTCGTCCAATAGATCGATCGCCTTGTCCGGCAAAAACCGGTCTTGGATGTAGCGCGAAGAAAGCGTCACCGCAGAGACCAGCGCTTCATCGCGGATATGCACATTGTGGTATTTTTCGAAACGCTCCTTGATGCCGCGCAGAATCGAAATCGCATCCTCCTCCGAGGGCGCATCTACCTGCACCGGCTGGAAGCGGCGTTCCAGCGCGGCATCCTTCTCCATGTATTTGCGGTATTCGTCCAATGTAGTCGCGCCCACGCAGTGGAGCTCGCCGCGCGCAAGCATCGGTTTCAGCATGTTGCCGGCATCGGCACTGCCCTCGGTCTTGCCCGCACCGACAATCGTGTGAATCTCGTCGATAAAGAGGATTATTCGCCCTTCCGACTCCTTAATCTTCTTCAAGACCGCTTTGAGACGCTCCTCGAATTGACCTCGATACATCGCCCCGGCCATCAACGCCGTCATGTCCAGGCTGAAGACGGTGCGCTCCTTTAGCCCTTCCGGGACGTCGCCGCGCACAATCCGCTGCGCCAAGCCTTCGACGATGGCAGTCTTGCCCACGCCGGGCTCGCCGATCAAAACCGGATTGTTCTTCGTCTTGCGCGACAAAATGCGGATTACATCGCGAATCTCCGTATCGCGTCCGATTACGGGATCAAGCTTGCCGCCCCGCGCAAGCGCGGTAAGATCGGTGCCGTATTTCTCAAGGCACTTTTCGTTGTCTTCTGGTGGTTCATATTGCATATTCATAGTTCTAGTCCTCCGTTCTGTTCGTTCACCCTCTTTGCGCACCTATTATACCAAGACACAATTGTGCCACTTTGTGCCACATCGTCGCAAATTTGCACGGCAACCAGTATGGAATGCCGTCCGCGCTTTGTTAAACCGGGAGGCTTAGCGTAAAGATGCACCCGCTAGGGACATTGGGACGGACTGTAAGCGATCCGCGCATGGCTTTCGCGAATTGGCGGGCGTTGGCAAGTCCGATGCCAAATCCGCCCTTTCCCGAAGAAAGCGACGAGACTGCCCGGTAGTAGCGTCCAAAGCATCGCCACCGTTGCCAAGCATCAAGCCCCTTGCCATGATCGCGAATCTCGATATTCACATATTTACCGCCTTTGCTCGCGACCATCTCGACCGGTCCAAGATGGGCTGCATACTTTAAGGCATTGTCAAGAAGATTGAAAACAATCCTGAAGACCAGTTCTTCATCGGCTTTCACCGTCAACTCTTCTTCGCATTCGATCGCGACCGGGCCGGACTCCGCGTCGGCAAAAGCGCCAGCGAACAGCGCATAGGCGTTGTCGAGCGCCTTTTTGAGCGGAAAGACGGAGAGATGCGGACGACGCGGCCTGCCGCCAGAGCGGACGAAGTCGGAAATATTGCGCACTTGGCAGACGAGGCGCTCGACGAGCTGACGGTCGTAGCCGAACCTCAGCGCCACCAGCGGCGTAAGCAAGTCGTGCGCCGATGCCGACAGAAATTCGTCGCGCGCCCGGATATCGCGGTTAAAAGAACGGATACCCAGGAAGGTCGCGGCGGCGAGCAGCAAAATGAGCACAATCCCCGCAACAAGCATCCAGTCGCCAACATCGACGACCTCGGTTTCGGTCGGCGCGAAACGGATGTAGCCGGGCCTGAATTCAATCCAGACCATGCGCTCGTCACCTATAATATTACAGCCAAATTTGATGTCGTCAATGCGTCCGAGCGATCTCAGCCCCTTCATACGGCGGGCCGTCTCGCCCAGCTCCGGATCGCGGACGAGCTCAGCGGCTTGATTTCTGCAGGATTCGACATACCGGTTGTGCGCCCAGCGATTGATGCGGCTCTCTACATTAAGATAGAGCCAGAATGCCGCCCCCGCCAACAGCGCAAGCGGAACGAAAAGCAGAATCGAGCGCAGAAACCTCACAGCGCGAGAAGCTTTCGCACGGCGGCAAATTGCGGCGCGAGATCGATCTTTCGCCTGCCGCCAACATATCCGCCCTTGGCAAGATTTTCAACGAATCGGCGAAACTTGTGAGGACCGGGATTGAGATTGTCCATTACCCGCACTTCTGCGCCGCCGCATGTGCAGGCCTCGGAAATCATACCGGTGGATTCCGCCGAGACATAAAGGAAATCGCAGAGCTTGACGAACGCGGGAATGGGATTGAAATGGTCGCGAGAGTAGATAAGTTTATAGTCCCAAGGAAAGGAATCGACGACTTCTTCCACATCTTCAGGGGTGCGCCGAGAGGTGGTGACAAAAAACTTCGCGCCTTTATGGGCGGAAAAAAGGCGGGTAAGCATCTGATGCGCCCATCCGCGCGTCATGGTCGAACATTTGTTCGGCCCTCCGATAATAACCCCGACCTTGACGCCTTCAGGAATGCCGCCTGCGTGTGCGCGGAACTTCTCCACGCCTTCATCGTAGAACGATTCGTCGGCGGCGACAAGATTGGCGGGTATGCGCACGACATTATGCGCCGGAATTGGATTGTCGAATTCCGGCGCGAGAATGGCGTCGAAAGACGGTATGTGGTAGCCGCGAGGATAAAGGACTACGGCAGCCCGGCCAAGACAGCGGCAAGCGACCGCCTTGGCGGCGTAGAACGTGCCAGACCCCGTGCCGATTACAATCGTTCCCGGCTTGAGCGGCGGCAATTGCGCATCGAGAAGCGCAAGCGTCCTTATCCGGAGATGGTCTAGAATATAACTGAGCGTCTTGCAGAACCGGCTGCGGAATGCAACTTTGACGATCGGGGCGTCGGCGAAACCGAGTGCTCTGGCAAGCGCCTTGGACTGGTTTTCATGTCCGGCTTTGCCATCGGTGAGAATTATTGCGCTGGTCATTTCCTGTCTCCTCTTGGCTTGCTTACGCAAATATGTCCGAATTCCCGACTCTCGCGATCAACGAGGGAGCGTCGGCTATTATATGTACGGTAGAAGGGATGGACTGTTTGAACTTGGCGCCGTATGACTTGGCGGCGAGCCGCGGATCGGTCACCACGACGATGCCGCGGTCTTTCTTCGTGCGCACAAGACGGCCGAAGCCCTGACGGAATTTGATCACCGCCTCTGGGAGCGCGTAATCGCGGAACGGATTGCCGCCGAGCCGTGCGACATGCTCGCTCCTGGCCTCTACAATCGGCTCGCCTACTTGCGCGAACGGCAATCGAGCGATAACGACACACGACAGCGCGTCGCCGGGAATATCAACGCCCTCCCAGAAGCTCTGGGCGCCAAAGAGGACGGTCGGACGCGTCGCATTGCGCAGGAGCGCGGCCATTGCATCACGGCTTCTGCCGCCGCCTTGGACGGCAAGCTCAATCCCGACGGCGGCGAATTCCGGCTCGACGGCGGCGGCGACGGCTCCCATCATCTCGTAGCTTGTGAAAAGCACGAGCATCCGCCCTGACGTCGCATCGGCAAGGCGCGGCAAAAGCTCGGCCAGCGCTTTGCAATAGCCATCGGGATGCAAAGAAGGGTCGGGCAGGAAATCGCATGCAAGCGTTTCGCATTGCCGGAAGTAGTCGAATGGACTCGCGGCGGTCACTGCGGAGAACCGCGAACGGCATCCGAGACGCTTGATGGCATAGGAAAAATCATTCCCCGCCCGGAGCGTAGCCGACGACATGATCACGGAATCCTTGGGCTCGTAGACAAGTTTATCGAGTTGATCGGCTACGCTCAGCGGCGCCCCGACGAGCCGCACTGCCGGACGCGGCGATTTGCCTCCGGGCGCAACAAACTTTTCCGCCCAAAACGCATAGCCCTCGTCATTGGCATTCAAGACGAAATTGGTGTCGTTGGCGAATTCCACAAGGCTCTCGCCTATTCCCAAAAGCTGCAAGGCAAAGTCGCTTTCATCGCCGACAAGCTCGCGCAATTCCGAAAGCTGCAGTTTTAGCGTAGCAAGTTCATGCTCTAGCCGTGCCTGGACAAGCCGCACGGAATCTTCGTTCCACTGCGCACTCTCGTATTGCTTGAAAAGTCCGCGCACCGAAAACTCTCGCTCGCCATCGACCGTGCGGTATCGGACCGTTTCGCCGCCAGTTGGCGCGAACAAGGCGCGGGTTGCGGATTCAAGTTCTCCAGCGGCGGCAAGCGCCCTCGTCGTGGCCGATGCGATCTTTTTTTGCGCGGCCATAATGCCCGCCGCCGCGCCGTCTTTGGAGAAAACGCCCCTCTGAACCTGACGGTCGATCGCCGCGAGGATGCCGCCCGGCCGCGAATTGCGTCCGCGTCCCTGACGGATGAGCCGCGAAAAAATCCGCGCAAGCTCCGCGACCGAAAACTCCCGGCTGAAGGCGTCGGTCGCGATTTGCTCTAGATTGTGCGCCTCGTCGATCACCAGCCGGCCGAACGGCGGCAATATTCCGCCGCCTGCGCTACAGGCCTCGGAAAGGATCAACGCATGGTTGGCGACGACAAGATGCGCGTCTGCGGCACTCTGCCGCGCACGAAAAACGAAGCACTTGCGATAATACGGGCACTTGCGCCCGGTGCACTCTTCGCCTGGACAATTGAGACGCGCTCTCGGAAGCCCGTCGTAAGAATCCAGATCGCCGTCCTTGGTGGAAGTCAGCCATTCGATAAATCGCGGCATCTCGGCCTGCTCTTCTTCGCTCATCGTCCAGAATCCGGCGGCGAAAAACTCGGATATCGCCCTTATGCAGGCGTAGTTGGAGCGACCTTTCAAGAGCGCGTATTTGAAATCCTTGCGGGCGACCGTCTCAAGCGCCTTGGGGATATCCGAGCCCATCAGCTGGCTTTGCAGATTTCGCGTCGCCGTGGAGATGACAACCGGCGTGTCGTTTACAGACGCCCATGCCATCGCCGGAATGAGGTAGGCCAAGGACTTGCCTACTCCCGTGCCGGCCTCGACCATCAAATGCTCGCGCCGGTTGAAGGCGTTCGCAATCGCCATGGTCATGGAAATCTGTCCCGGCCGCTCCTCGTAGCCTTCCATGCGACCTAAAGTGCCGCCCTTCATCAGGTGGCTGGCGACCACTTCGGGGTTGAGCGCATCGCAGTCTTCATGCGCGGGGAGAGTGCGCCGCCGCGGAGAGTCGTCGAGATCCGGGAGAAACTCGAACCACGCGGGATTGTCGATAAATTCAGCCGGGCTCACGCCATGCGCACACGCTCGGCCAGCGCGGCGAGTTCGGCCATATCGCCTTGATGGGGAGCGAACTCGCATCCGCCGCCTTCGTACCGCGGAATGATATGGAAATGGATGTGGCGCACGGTCTGGCCCGCAGCCTCGCCGTTGTTCTGCAGAATGTTGAAGCCGTCGCACGGAAGCGCGGTCTTGAGATGGGCGGCGACCTTGCGCACGGCGGCAATTAGCGTGCCAAGCCCCTCGTCGCCACACTCCAGCAGATTCGCGGCGTGCACCTTGGGGATTACGAGCGTATGTCCCGGCGAAAACGGATTTATGTCAAGATACGCAAGCACCTTGTCGTCCTCGTAGACCTTGAAGGACGGAATAGTCCCTTCGACAATCTTGCAGAAAATGCAGTCGCTCATTTCTTCCCCATTCCGAACAACTTCAATGTTGCCCTGAAATCCGCCGGCAGCGGCGAATGTGTCTTGATTTTTTCTTTCGGTTTCAAAGGATTGGGCAGCTCCAGCGTCGAGGCATGGAGCATTTGGCGTCGAACCTGCATCATGCGGGGATCACGCGCGGATTTGAGCCCGAATACGCGGTCGCCGATAATCGGCAACCTGATTCCGGCGAGGTGGCGCCTGATCTGATTCGTGCGCCCGGTATCGATTTTCACGCGAAGGAAGCTCGCATCGGGCGAGACGCTTTCCGAGTAGACTTGGCTTACCGCTTCGCCGCCGTCAAGCGGCGCGTCGATCTTGAGATGTTTGAACTTGAACGCCCCTGCGGAAATCGCATGATAGATCTTGAAGACCTTGCGGGTCTTGAACACCTCGATCGCCGCCACGAGCGCCGCGTGGTTCTTCGCGAACATGAGACACCCGGTCGTATCACGGTCCAGCCTGTGCACGGCTTCAAGCGTAGGAATGTTTTCCTGGATGCGCAGGATGGATTCGACCGACTTCGGGTCGTCGCACGATACGACCCCGGATGGCTTGTCGCAAACCAGATAGGCCTCGTCCTGCCAAATTACGCGGATATGACGCGCTTGAGCCTGCGGACTTGGCACCTCCATCTTCTTTGACTGCCTTTTCGCCGCTTGGATTATGGCACCGGGCACTTCCACTTCGTCGCCAGTCTTGAGCGCGTAGTGCGCAATCCACACGCACTTGCGGTTAACCCAGACGCTGCGCCCGTCGATCACCGCTTTCGCGCTGCGGCGCGTCAGCCAGAACTTGGCGGCGAGAAAATCCTGAAGCGTCTTGCCGTCGGTCTTGCCGACCGTCAACTTGTCGATTCCCGCCGTGTGGCGCGGTGCCGCTCTGCCGCCGGAATTTCTCATTTGATCTTCTGCACGGAGCCGACTACGCCTTTAATCTTGCGGCCTTGGCGATTCGGAGCGAGTATGACCTCGATCTCGGTCGTGCCGCCGTCCTCGTTTTCCGCCACGATACCGGTAACCGAGCGCTCACCCTCGCGAGCCTTGGCGAATTTTTCAGGCAAAGGATCGTCGTTCATGTATTCCGATATGTTATGCTTCCGCGCCTCTTCCTCGGAATGAATGTCCATCATCTCGAGAAAAGCCGTGTTGCACTCGGTGATCTTGCCTTCCAGATCGCAAGCGAAAAGCGCAATCGGACAAATCGAGAATGCCGATTCCTTGGCGCGGAGCATGTCGTTTACCTGGCGGCGGCGCTCCACATTGCGTATCGTGAACACGAGGTCGTCCGGATCCATGAGGTCGATGTCGGAAATCGTCACCTCGCTCTGGAAGCGATTGCCCAGCTTCGCCTGGCAATTGGCGTCGATCACAATATGGCGCTGCTCGGCGAGTCCGCGGCGGATGCGCTGCACGAGTTCTGGGCTGAGGCCGGGGATCAAGAGCCCGATCGGTTTGTCGATCACCTCGTCGATTACAAATCCGAAATACTCTTCCGCGCGAGGATTGATTTCAAGGATATGCCCGTTAGGGTCGGTGATGACGACAGCGTCGTACATGCCCGTCAGAAACTGGCGGAAGAGCGATTTGCGGTCTTTAGGGATGAAAAGCGCCATAGTGTCAGACTCCCGGCATGCGAGCGACGAGCCCCAGCGCGGCGAGCGTTTCGCGCATCTTCTCGCGGTTGGCGGCGGTCGTTTCGGCGAGCGGCAGCCTTAACACGGGCTCGATTTTGCCCATGAGCGCCATCGCCGCCTTGACCATGACCGGATTGGTATCGATGAAGAGATTGTGGAAAAACGGATAATACTTCGCATGCGCCTTCCCGGCGGCGGCAAAATCCCCCGCGAGCGCCGCACGAACCATATCGCCCATCTCCTTCGGGATTACATTCGAGGCGACAGAAATCACGCCTGCCGCCCCGACCGACATCATCGGCACCGCAAGCGAGTCGTCGCCGGAAAGGACGATGAAATCAGGGCAAAGGTTCTTGATCGCGCTCACTCTCTCGACGCTGCCCGCCGCCTCCTTGATGGCGACGATGTTGGGATGCTTGGCAAGCCGCGCGACGACATCGAGCGGAATCTCCTTGCCGGAACGACCCGGCACGTTGTAGAGAATCACCGGAAGCCCAAGATCCGCAACCGTCATGAAATGGCGGTACAAACCCTCGGCGTTCGGTTTGTTGTAGTATGGCGTCACCTGCAGCGACGCATCCGCCCCGCCCATCGCAATCGCCGCCTTGGTGAGCGACACGGCCTCGCTCGTGGAGTTCGCGCCCGTGCCAGCCACGATAAGACATTTGCCCGCCGCGAATTCAATCGTCTTCTCGATTACCTTGTGGTGCTCTTCATGGCTCAAGGTTGGCGACTCTCCCGTCGTCCCGACCGCGCAAATTCCCTCGATCCCTGCGGCGGTCTGCTCGTCCACGATCATCTGAAGCCTGCCGTAGTCCACCGCGCCGGATTTGTCGAATGGCGTGACCATCGCCGTTATCGTGCCACAAATCTTTTTCATTTTCCGATTCTTTCTGTTGTGCTTTTCAGCTGCCTAGGAAATACCTGTATGCGGCATTGCCCGAAACATCCGCATGCTTGTAGCCGATCGCCTTCAGGACAGTCGCAAAATCCTTGCGCTCGTTCTCCGGAACCTGGAAGCCCACCAGCACTTTGCCGTGGTCGGCGCCATGGTTGCGGTAGTGGAAGAGCGAAATGTTCCATCTGGCCGAGATGGCGTTCAAGAACTCCATGAGCGCTCCGGGGCGCTCAGGAAATTCAAACGAATAGACGACTTCATCGACCGCATTGCGCGCATGTCCGCCCACCATGTGGCGGATGTGGTCTTTAGCGATCGAGTCGTCCGAGAGATCGTGGGTCGGGAAGCCGCACTTCTCGAACATCGCCTTGAGCGTCGCCGTCTCCTTGACGTCTTTCACCGCGATCCCCACGAAAATATGCGCGTGGTCTGCGGCAGACATGCGGTAGTTGAATTCCGTGACCGACCGCTTGCCGAGTTTCGCGACGAACTTCTTGAACGCACCGCGCTCCTCGGGGATGCGCACCTCGAAAATCGCCTCGCGCTTCTCGCCGATTTCCGTCTCCTCCGAAACGAACCGGATGCGGTCGAAGTTCATGTTCGCGCCGGAGACGATGCACGCGCAGGTCTCGCCCTTCCTGGCGTTCTTCTTCGCCGCCGCCAAGGCAAGCGCACCGGCAGGCTCGCAAATCGCCCTTGTCGCCTCGAATATGTCCTTGATGGCCGCGCACATTTCCGCCGTCGACACCTTGACGATGGCGTCAAGCTTCTCGCGGCAGATCCTGAAAGTCTCCTCGCCGGGCTTCTTGACGCACACGCCATCTGCGAAAAGCCCGGGATTATCGAGCGTCACGCGCTTGCCGGCCGCAATCGAACGCTCCATGCAATCGCTGTCTTCAGGCTCCACGCCGATGACCTTGACCTCCGGGCGGACCGCCTTGACATATTCCGCGACGCCGGAAGCAAGTCCGCCGCCGCCGATCGGCACATACACCGCATCCAGCCTCCGCCCGGCCTGCTCGAGAATCTCCTTGCCGACGGTGCCCTGTCCGGCGATCACATCGGGATCGTCGTAAGGCGGAATGAAGGTGACGCCAGTTTCTTTCACGAGCCGCGCGGCTTCCTCCGCGCAATCGGAATAGCCGTCTCCATGCAAGACAATATTCGCGCCAAGCGCCTTCACGGCGTTGATCTTGATTTCCGGCGTCGTCACCGGCATCACGATCGTCGCCTTGACCCCAAGCTTCTTGGCCGAGAGCGCCACGCCTTGCGCGTGATTGCCCGCAGACGCCGCAAGCACGCCCTTCTTGAGCGCCGCCGCCGGCAGCTGGCTCATCTTGTTGTACGCCCCGCGGATTTTGTAGGAGTGGACGCTTTGCAGGTCTTCGCGCTTGAGCAGAAACCGGCAGCCGAACTTCTTCGACAGCGCAGGCATCTCGTCGAGCGGCGTCTTTATCGCCACATCATATACAGTGGCGTTCAGTATCTTTATCAGATAGTCGGTCATTTGCGCCTTTTCATTATTCGTCCGCAGGTTTGAACTCGATATCCGGGAACATGGTCTTGGCGGTCTTTTCGTAGTCGGGGAATTCCTGAACCGCCTTTTGGGCGATCTGGTCGCCGCGGCTTGCCGCCGCCGCATCGTCCGAGCAGATGATGCGCATCGTCAAGGCCGCGCCGCACATCGCATCCGCCCACTGCAGCTTGGACAGTTTCGGACGGCAGTTTTCGCGCCCCTTCTCCACAAACTCGATTATGAGTTCGTTGAGATTGCCGTGATATTCCTTGTAGAACTTGCGCCAGGTGATCTTAGTCGGCGTCTTGTTGTCGCCAAAGACGATCTCGTCCTTCGTGGCGTTCTTCACCACCCTGCCCTTGAGCTTGGACTTCTTGAAGGTGTAGCCCTTGAGGTTCTTGGCGAAGATTTCGTTCACGCTCTTCATCGCCGCGACCTTGCGCAGTTCGTCCTTGGCCGCAAACTCGCCCTCGGCGGTCTCGAATCCGGACTGCACCTGCTTGATCTGACGCTCTGCGCTTTCCCAGTCGAGCTGTATGAACACGCCTTGCGAGACGAGCGCGTCAAACTTGTCCTTTGCCGCCTGCTGCTCCTCGGCGACTTTCGCCGCCTTTGCGTCCGCCGCCGCCTTCGCGCGAGCCTCGCGCTCGGCCTGTTCGGCCTCTTTCTTGGCCTTGCGATCGGCTTCGAGCTTCTCCACTCTCAAGCGGTTGACGGTCTGGTTCACCGTCTTCTCGCCCTTGGACTTGATGTAGCCGATTCCCTTCTTCACATTATCCACATCCTTGGAGCCTCTGAGCAATTCGAAATTCTCCACCGCTTCGCGGGAGAGGTCGGAGAGCTTCTTCATCGTCTCGCGATTGTTGCCGCTGATCGTCTCGGCCTCGTCGCAAAGCCTGAGGACGCGCGTCACGCCGGCGCGGATGCGCACTGCCGACGCCTGGCACGAGCATGCGCGCTCCCAAAGATCGCGCAAATCGTTGATCACCGGGGGGATTTCCTGCGCCTCGGGCGCCGGGGCTGAAGCCTCGGACGGCTGCGCGGCAGCCTCTGCTGCCGCAGGTGCAGCTGCAGGCGCGGCGGGCGCGGCCGTCTCTGCCGCAGGTGCCGCCGCCGGAGCTGCGGTTTCCGCCGCAGGCGCCGGTGCTTCCGGTGCAGCCTCCGGTGTCGCCGGCGCTTCAAGCGCCCGTTTCGCCTCCGCCTGCGCGTCCAGAAGTTCCTGCGTCGGCTCGAACTGCATCATCGCCGCAAAGTCCGGCATGATCTTCTTGAGTTCATCCGTCGTCTTCGTGACTTCCGTCATCGCCTTTTGCGAGAATTCGTCAAAGTCGTCGGCGAATTTCGCCGCCGTCGAACGCGTCTCCGCGATCGCCACGCGCGCCGCCTTGATGTTCTTGTCGATCTGCGCCTGGACCTCCGCCTCGCGCACCGCCTTGTCGTGCGCCTGATACCACACGAGAAATCCGATGATACCCGCGATTGCAAGCACACCGATTCCCACGAACATCAAAATCTTGCCGATCGGGCTGCCGCCCTCTTCCTCATCGTCTTCGCCATTGTTCCCTGCCGCCTCCTGAACGCCCGGCGAGCTTTCCGACCCCTCCTCCGCAGGCGGTGCGCCGTCCGTCGGCTGGCCAGGACCGCGAGTCGCCAGACCTGGTTTCTTCCTTAGCGGCCTGATCATCTTTCTGCCGCCCGCCTTGAGCACCTTGGGCGCGGCCGTCGTTTTTGCCGCCGTGACCGCCTGGCCGCTCGAATCGAGCTTCACCGTCGGATTCTTCTGGGTATTGCCGAGTCCCGACTTCAAAACCTCCTTGATTTGCTCGATCAGCGCCTCGAAGCTGGGATAGCGGTCCTCCTTGTTGAGCGCGAGCATCGTCATCACCAGCTCGTCCACCGCCGGCGTGAGCCCCGGGCGCACGTCGCTGGGCTTCTTGGGCGCACCGGCAAACCGCGCCTTCACCACCGCAATCGCGTCATCGCCGTCGAACGGCGGCACTCCCGTGAGCGCATGATACAACGTGCCGCCAAGGCTGTACATGTCCGCACGGAAATCGACCGGCTCCTTCTTCACCTTCTCGGGACTGATGTAGAACGGCGTTCCCCAGATTTCGTTCGTATCCTTCTGCATCGCCGCAAGGCCAAAGTCCACCAGTTTGGCATTGCCGTTCGCATCGAGAAGGATATTCTCCGGCTTCACGTCGCCGTGGATGATGCCCATGTCGGACGCGCACTGCAAAGCCTGCGCAATCTGCTGGATGATCTTTATGACCCGCTGGACTTCCGTAGTCCCCTTGTTGTGCTCGATCATCTTGTCGAGGCTCGTGCCGGTCACCAGCTCCATGGCGATATACGGCATTTCCTTGCAGATGCCGTAGGAATAGACCTGCGCAATATTCGGGTGCAGCAGTTTGGCGACCGCCTGCGCCTCGCGCTTGAACTTGTCGACGAACTCCGGATCCTTGCCGTATTCTGGCAGCATCACCTTCACCGCCACAGGGCGGTCGAGCATCTTGTCGCGTCCCAGATAGACGCCGCCCATGCCGCCCTGGCCGAGTTCGCGCTCGAGCAGGAAGTTTTCGGTCTCGCCGAAGAGACTTGGAGTAGGAATCAACTGTTCATCGCTCATCTTATTTTCCTCCATCCGCTGAATGGCCAAAATACCACACTACCGACGCCGCGCAGGTTTTCGCCCGGCACTACGCCCCAATACCTTGAATCGAAACTGTTGTTGAAATTGTCGCCGCAAGCGAAATATTCGTCTTCGCCCGTCTTCACCGCCTCCGGCCGCCCGGCGACCGGATGCTCCAGCACATAGGTTTCGCCGGGCGTCGCCTTCATCCGCTTGATATAGTGCGTCCCCTGCGGCAGCATCTTTATGCCGGTCGTCGAGAATATCATCACATCGCCGTCTTGCGGACTGAAGAAATTCCACCACCACCGGTTGACGAAAATGAAATCGCCCTTGACGACCGTCCCCTTCCAGACACTCTCGCCCTTCTGCACAAACCGCCCAACGACCGACTGCGCGGCGTCAGTCGGCAGCACAAATCGCTCGCGGCTCGTCCCCACGTAGATATCCGCATTGCCGTCGTTGCGCGGCACCGCCCTCACCGTCCCCGAAACCGGCGCACGGACGTCTTTGAACTCTTCTCCGCTCCACGCCCACTTGAGAACCGACAGCGGAAACTTGTCCCATGCTCCCGCTTCGCCGCCGGCGATGCTGTGATTCCCCCACAGCGTCGGCTGCATCGATCCCGTTGGAATATTGAACGGCTGGAAGAAATAGGCCCTGAACGCCATCGCCACGCTGATAGCGACAACCAGCGTATCCAGCCATTCGCGCAGAAAAGCGCTGAGCGCCGAGCGCTGAGCGCTGAGGGCTGAGGGCTGAGGGGTGGTTGGCTCTTTTTTATCCATGATTCCTCATCCTCAATACCATCGTGCCCAACATGCGCCGGATCTCGTTAACCAACTTCATCTCTTCTTCAACTTTTACCTCGTAACCCAATCGCTCAATTATCAAAAGTTGCGTCTCAAGTTCGTTGGCAGAGCCTTTGGCCTGATCCAGAAAGCGAACATAGTCCTTCAGCCCTTAGCCCTCCTTGCTCACGTTCTATAGTTGGGTGCTTCCTTGGTGATGGTGATGTCGTGGGGGCGAGCCTCCTTGAGGCCTGCCGTCGTGACGCGATAGAACTTGCCCGTCTCCTTTAGTTCCTCGATCGAGCGTGCGCCGCAATATCCCAGGCTCGCCTTCAGCCCGCCGCAGAACTGCACCATGATCGACCGCACATGGCCCGAATACGGCACCATGCCCTCGATGCCCTGCGGCACGAGATCGTCCTCCGCCTCGTTGTCCTGGAAGTATCTGGCGCGAGAGCCCTTGCCGTTCTTCAATGCCGCCATCGATCCCATGCCGCGGTAGACGACATACTTGCGCCCGTTGGAATAGATCTTCTCGCCCGGGCTTTCCTCGGTGCCCGCGAGGACGCTCCCGAGCATCACCGAATCCGCGCCAGCCGCGAGCGCCTTCGGGACATCGCCGGAAAGCTTGATGCCGCCGTCGGCGATGACCGCGACCTCCGTGCCGCGAAGCGCCTTCGCCGCATTGTAGACCGCCGTGAGCTGCGGAATCCCCACGCCGCACACCACGCGCGTCGTGCAGATCGAGCCCGGACCGATCCCCACCTTGACCGCATGCGCACCGCACTTCGCGAGCGCCACCGCCGCCTCTCCCGTGGCGATGTTGCCGGCGATGACATCCACCTTCGGGAAATTCTTGACGATATACTTCGTCATCTCCATGATGCCCTTGGAGTGGCCGTGCGCGGAATCCACCACCACCACGTCCACACCCGCCGCCGCAAGCGCCTCCATGCGCGACAAATCGCCCCTGCCGCCGCTGACCGACGCCGCAACGCGCAGCCGGAATTTGTCGTCGCAATTGTACGCGCTGTTCGGATTCTCGATGATGCGCGAAACATCCGTGAACGAATAAAGCCCCACTACCTTGCCATCCTTGTTCACCAAAGGCAGCTTGCCGATCTTGTTCTCGCGCATGATGTCATACGCTTTCTTGAGACTCGTGCCGGGCTTGCCGGTCACCATCGTCTTCTGCATCACGTCGGAAAGCTTCATCGCGTTCATCGGCGCAAAGCGCATGTCCGACCCGGTAATCATGCCGACTAGCCGGTCCTGGTCGTCCAGAACCGGGAAGCCGTTGAACTTCAGCCCCATGCGCTTTTTCTCGCTGCGGAGGAAGCTGATGTCGTCGTTCGCGTGGAAGCAGATCGGCGTTTCGATAAGACCGTTGAGGTAGTTCTTCACCTTTGCGACTTCACGCGCCTGATCGCCCTCTTCGAGGTTCTTGTGGATGCACCCGATGCCGCCGGCGAGCGCCATTGCAATCGCCATCGGCGCTTCCGTCACCGTATCCATCGCCGCCGACATGAAGGGAATTTTCATCTTGGTGCGCGAAGTGAGCTTCGTCTCCAAACTTGCTTCGTCGGGCAGGAAATCCGCATACTGAGTCACCAGCGTCACATCATCGTATGTAAGACCCTCGTATGGAAAGGCCTTCATGAACGAATCCATATATTTGTTCATATGCAATCACTCCTCGAACACCGTGACGGCGTTCTCATGTCTTTTTCCAGAATTATATCAAAAATCGGTGGAAAAAGCAAGTAGGCAGAGGACGCACGCGGCAAGTGCATACTCGGCAGCGACCTGCCGGGCGATTCCTGCTGCTACCGCTACAGCACCGTCCTCGCAGTAGTATAGGAGGCTGGACTTCGTAGTCCGGCAATCTCCACTACGAAGTCGAGGATGCTCGACTTCGTAGTCTAATCGGCTCTACTTCGCAGTCCAGAGAGCCGGACTGCGAAGTATAAAGAGCTGGACTACGAAGTCTAAAGAGCTGGACATCGCATAAATTTGATAACATTCACACACAAAAAGCGATCTCACGGGAAAACTAGGATAAGCGTGAAAGTACGCCGGACATCCCCAAGCGAAATGCCGACGGCGAAAAGCGGCTGGCGTTGGCGCGGCAGGTTTCAACATCCCAGCCGCGCGACTCGAACGACTCGATTGCGTTGCAAAGCGATTCCGCAGTCTGCTCGTCGAAAAAGATTCCAGTTTCGCCGCCCTTCACCGTCTCGAGCGCACCGCCTTTCCCAAACGCAATCACTGGAGTTCCGGCTGCCTGCGCCTCGACCGGAACAATGCCAAAATCCTCCACGCCCGGAAAGAGCAAGGCTTTCGCACCCGCAAGGACATTTCGCAGTCCATCGTCCGACACCCGCCCCATGAACACGACATTCTTTTTGCCGCCGCATTCCGTTTCCAGCACTTCGCGCAGTTTGCCATTGCCCACAACCACGAGATTGCGGTTCATGGCAAGAGCCGCCCGAACCGCGAGATCGGGACGCTTGTAGTCGCGCAATTCCCCGGCATAGACAAAATAGTCTTTAGCCTTGAACGGTGTACCGTGCAACTCGGGATTCGCCTGCTCGAAATAGTCAATCTCCACCGGAGGATGCACAACCGTCGATTCCCGGCCATATATGCGCCTTATGCGTTCGGCCACAAACGCGGAATTCGCGACGAATTTGTCGACCGCCTCCGCGCTTTTGAGATCTTCCTTGCGCATGAATCCGGTAAAGAGCGACATCGCGATTTTGCCGCCGACGCCCGCCGAACGGTAGTATTCGTCATGCATATCCCAGATATAGCGCATCGGGGTATGGCAATAGCAAAGATGTCTGGCAGATGGCGGCTTGCGGATTCCTTTGATCGGACCCGACTCGCTTGATATGATGAGGTCGTATCCATCAAGTTTGAAACTGCGCGAAGCGGCAGGGAGCAGCGGCAGATAAACCTGAGGATGTTTGCGTCCAAACGGCAACCGTGCGATAAAACTCTCCGTAACCTTCCGGCCTGCGAATATGCCTTCCATGTTTTTGGGAATATACGCATGAGTGAAGAGATCGGCCTCGGGAAACATTCCGGCCAGAGCCGCAAGCACCTTCTCGCCGCCGCGTACATTTGTCAGCCAATAATGCAACAATGCCGTTTTCATTTCGCTGCGTCCTTCAGCAGGTTTGCGAGGTCCACTGGATCGCCGGTTCTGAAAAGCGCCGCGGCCGCATAACCCGCAAGCACGTCACGGTTGCCTGGGCAATCGGAGGCAATGACGCTACGGCCGCGTGCGACCGCCTCCAACAGCAAATAAGGCATGCCTTCCCAGCGGCTGGGCGCGACAAGACTTTTTCCGCAGGTCATGTAAACTCCGGCATCCGGAATCTCGCCGGCGAATTCAACAAGGTCGGCAATGCCCTTGTCCGCAACCAGACGCTTCATGTCCGCAAGCGTGCTGCCGCCGCCCACCAATAGCGTCTTGCGTCCGGCGCGGCGCAATTCCGCCTGAACCTGCGCTATGGCCTCGATGAGGATATCCTGCCCTTTTTGAAAGTCAAACCGTGCAATACAGACGAACGCAAACTGGTCTGGACTGTAGGGTGCGACATTCCTATCGCGCCGCGCAAGTTCCGTCATGTCCACCGTATTAGGCTCTACATCCACCTGCAATTCAGCACCGTAAAGCCGCTTGATCTCCGCCGCATCCGCCGGAGTAAGCGCAATGAGCCGGTCGCACTTGCGGTATAGACAACGCTCCAGCCGCCGACGCAAAGTGCGCTTGACCCGATTGGCTGGCGTCTTCGGCAGAAAATCGTATTTGCGCAGATGGATGCCATGAACGGTAAATACCACCTTGCCTTTCGGCCGCCTGAACGGATTTCGGAACAACTGGCAAAGTGCCTTGAGGTGGTTGACATGGATCATATCCGCACCCCATTCGTCCATCTTGTCTGCCGTGCATTCGCCGCGATCTGAAAAGAACACGCGGCATTCGTCGTCTGGATGCGCCGCCATCTGGCGGCGGATATACTCCATCCCCCCGCCGACGGAATCCCGGTCAATCAAATAGGCACGCCGCACAGGCCAACGCTCCTTTCTTGAGGATGCCGTGGCGGGAGTCCGCCAGCAGGCCGCCCTTCATCCTTGCGCGCAACATGCGCCAAAGAGCCCTGTCAAACAATCTGTACCTTATCCACAGCAACAGCGCATCGCGCGTCACGCGGTCATGAAAATCGGCGTATTCCGCCTCCGGCATTGCCTCTCGCAGAATCTCTCCAACCTGCGCAAGACTCTCCACGCGCTTGCGTCCGTCCTGAACGTGCGTCACCGAGCCATGGTTCTCGCAGTAGTGGTAAAACGCCCTGTCCAGGACGGCGATCTTCTTCGCCTTGCGCATGGCCTGCGCCGTCACCATCAAATCCTCGCCCAATGTTACGGATGCATCGACAATCAAGTCTTCCAGCAGTTCCCGCTTGAAAATTTTATTCACCAGTGCATTATATGTGTCGCTCGGGCCCTCGC
>DFFF01000043.1 GCA_002369235.1 Verrucomicrobia bacterium UBA3783 | reverse complement strand
TCCTCAACTCGCTTGCGATTTTACACTATCTCCCCAAAACCAGCAAGTTCCTGCTCGAATTTTTCAATATACTCCCGACGAATCAATGCGGTAAGCCATGTTCTGACATTTTTGAGCACATCATACAGATAATATTCTTCAAGCAAATCAAGTTCCTCGCCATCCAGTCCTCTTTTTGAAAAATATTCGCGACCATCGAGCGGGAACCAAGGCTTGGAGTCCCTTTGGGTGCATACAAACGGCAAATACCCGTTTTTACCGGTTGCCGCCAGATAAGCGACACGATGAGTGCCGTTGTTGAGAACAAGCGGATGATTGGCAATCGAACATTGCGCAAATGCCGGATTTAGTCCGCGTGCGTCTATCGACTCCACCAGCCGCATGAATCCGTCATTGGATTTGGCTTTGTGCGCTTCTGTCATCTTTTCGCCATATATCGCCTCGCACAAATGATTTTGCCAATAAGGGTTTGTCCCTGACCGAATGCGCTCGATATCCAAAATACGCGAAGCGACAATAAACTGTCCGCCTGTCATCTTTCCCCTGCATGGCGCAAGCACATCGCCGATATGCAGCCAATGCGCATACCCTAGCCTAAGTTGGATTGCATTATCGGTCTTCTCAAGAATCCCACGCAAAATCTTTTTGGTTTTTCGCAATATTTGCATACAACTCCATGGATTTTGCCGATATTATACCATAAATCAATTATCAATCCTCGGCCATGAGATGAGCAAGAGTCGATATAGTAAACGACTGACACTCGCGGGGTTTGTGAGTGAGTTTATGTATACTGGTCGTGTGTTTCGCCGCAGACAATGCTTCTGGCGAATATGGCTCATATAGCATAGCTTGCAATATAAGCGAATTATTGCAGTCATATTTCGGCATGCGGAGATATTCTTCGCGACATCCAACATCATTCAAGACCGCATATGTCAGCATATGCTGAATAAAAAGATATGTTATCGGCTTGTCCACAATGCGCCAGTATTCTTCCAACATGCGCTTTATGACATAAACAGTGCGACTGCCTAATCGTGCGGTAAACCACCAGCCGTCCGTAACGAGATATGTATTTGATGGAAACGCCTTGCGCTCTAATGCAATCACTGCTTCTTCGGGCGGAATTTGTCCATCGTGCGAGAAATTCATCCAATACGAAATCGAAGGGGCATAAAATTCCGCCTCGACGATATCGGCGGGGATGGGGCCTGTCATATAAACCGTTGCATCAATCCAAATGCCGCCGTATTTTTCCAGCAATGCAAAACGTACATAATCAGAGAAATGAGCGTAATGCTCTTTTCCCCTGAAAACGGTCGCTATGCGCTCGGGAATATCAATATATTGCGAAAGGTTGTTCTTGTCAATGCGGATAATCTTGAACTCGGCTCCCGCATAACAATCAACACTCTTGAAGCACATTTTGACAATATCAGGTGCGCAAGCTGCTCCCTGCCACCAAAACTGCCAAATGATCTTTACTGCATTTGACTGCGCAATCTCCTTATCGACCGATGGAGAATTGCCACCCCTCAAGTAACATTGCCCAATCAACGTCCAGACATCATCCACTTTGGTCTTATCCGCAAGCATCTCGCCAGTAAAAGCATGCAAACGATAGCACACGCTATTTACTAGCCTCCTAGGCGTACGGATTGCTGCAGCTATTTTATTTATGATACGCATTTTCGGCCTGTCCTATCATTTGTGCCGATATTATACCATAAATCGCCCGATAATTCCACTAAAAACGCCGAAGGGTCGAATTAATGCCAGTTATTAACTTTCCCCAAGAAATTTATTAACACTGCGCACTAGTTTGTAATAAAAACGAAAGACCATCATATATGGGACTCTCAACTTCTTATGTTCACGGCAAAAACGAACTGGACGGAACTTCATCTTTCTGGAAAACTCCAACTTTCCCGCAATATCATACGCCGTTTTCGATGCCACGAGCAACTCATCGAATTCATCAAATCTGGATGACAACAGTTTATACGGCATTCGTGTCCTGAAAATTCCGAATATATACGATACAATGCGTTCAACTCTAAAGCACAAATACTGCCTATGCGCATAATCTGCATGTGTCCGTTCAAATTGGCTAAGCAGTGCAGACAATTCTTCCTTCCAATCTTCAAACATTTTTATCGGTGCGGCCAATCCCGACGACCCCTCTCTCCCTATGAGATAACGATAAACAACTAGATCATCAAAATAAATAAAGGAATTAACCCTATTCATGGGGGTAAATATCCATTCTTGGTCTGTATAATGAACACCCTCCGTTTGTCTGTAGCACATAGAAAGCAAGTTTTCGCGCTTGTAAGCTACCATATGCATCGCTATGCATGAAGCGAAAGGCAAAATGTCCTCAAAAGGAAGGACTTTCCCTGAAACCACAGGGCAGCGACAGACCTCCCCTTCGCGCCCATTTGCATCCACAAAAATAAATGGCGTCAAAATAAGATCAACATAACGCCCCTTGACTTCTAAAGCCTTGAGAGATGAGAGCAATGCGGCGAATGCAATTTTATCAAAGGAATCGTCGGCATCCAGCACCTTGATGTATGTGCCCCGAGCAACGCTCATCGCGGCATTGATGCAACTGCCGTAATGCCCATTGGCTTTGTCGATTACGCGGAATACGCCCGGATATTTCGTCTCGAACCCGTGAGCGATTTCGCTCGTGCGGTCTTTCGAGCCGTCGTTGACGACGATGACGTCAAGCTTCTGCAAAAGCTCTTTGTCATCGACAATAAGACTTCCCAGGCATTTCGGCAAATATGCCTCCATGTTATAGGAGGGAACGATTATTGAAAGTATTTTGCACATATTGCTATTCCCCAATTATCCATCTAAGTATCTTAATTCGCCGAATCGCTTCTGTTATGTATCCACAAAGTATAGTAGTAATACATGCCAACGAAATATTCCATAGTGCACTTTCACGCAATGATGACATACCGTTAATGACAGTGTACACTTTGGGCATAATAATATATAAGACCCACCAATGCATCAAATATATACCTAGCGAATTCCGTCTAACAAACGAAACGATCTTCACCATGAACGGCAAATCATGATTATCATAAATCCGCTTTACAAGAATGAATATCGAAGGCCCATACAACACTGTAGGCCAATTTAAATAACCCTTAAACAATTTTCCAATATCAGCACCTACTGGCGAACAATAATGCGTTCCAATTAAATGCACCAAAAAGCCAACGCACCCCATACACAAAATAACATTCTCAACCCACACTGGCATTCGATCGTTCCCCAACATATACCCTAATATGAAAAAGATTATATACCCACTACCAGGGAGAATATGCAAATATGTAGGTGAAAACTCTATACCTAAAAGCTGAGACAAGAATGGAAGTATCGAGTATGAAACGATGCCTAACGCCAGAAGATATAATAACATTTTTTTAGAATTTAGAGCAAGGCATACCAGCGGCAACACAAGATAACATATGAATAGCGGAGGGAAGAACCAATACACCCCTACAATCTTTGAGTTCGCAATAGCCGCAAAGAACTCTAATACAGTATCAATACCATTGCCCCCACGAATTATAGAGAGTGCAATGTACGCAAACACCGACCAAAACACATAAGGAATAACCGCCCTCTTTATTCTACGAATTAAAAACTTTGTGGTTGAATACCTATTGCGATACCCTAATAACGTATAGCCTGAAATCATATAAAAAATTGGCACGGCAAAATAGAAAAATGATTCGATAAAAAGGGATTCGAACCATGCAAAACCAGTCGGTCTTGACCAGAAAACACTATTGGAATGTAAACATACTACTCCAAAGCAGGACATTGCAATCAGAGCATCGACCCACTTGCTATGAAGATCAGCGTTATAGGGTCTCTTAATGATTTTCAATACCAACACCTCCTATTTATCGGGGAAAGTAGCGAATACGCCCCCAAAACCTTAGTGTGAGATAGGCTATAACAGCAAACCGCACTGGAGCAAATCGACAAGCACCTAAAACTTTAAATCGCAATTCGTTATTGGCTAGTTCACTATATCTGCGATAAAGGCGGACAATGTTTTTAACAGAATTATATGCTCCTTCGTTTCTAGACATGCAATCGTAGCAAAGCATTGCTCTGTCATAAGCGAGTTTACGTAACGGCAAAAACTTAGCCGCCGAAATACTGTTCTCAAAGAGTCTACCTACTTCATAAAACGGCTTGTTAGACCGCTTAGTCAGACCATTAGTATACCGCTTATATTCATATAGACTTTCACCTATCACAGCAAATGTCTGCGCATGATTTAAAAAATGTAATATAAACAATGCGTCTTCCCAGAGTGCTATATTAGATGCGAACACTATGTTATTCTTCTGAATTATCTCGTTCTTAAAGAACTTGTTCCATGTGTAGCCAAAAAAATCTACTCCCATAGGGCTCTTTACCATATTTGCGAACACTGCTGTTGTAGTATCGTCAATTACGGTAGCACCAACTGCCTTATAACAAACAGTCTTTCTACACCCATCCTCATATATAAAGTCCATGCCAAAGTATGTGATATCTGCCTTACATTCATATCTGACAAATCTCTCTAATGCATTCGACTTTATCCTATCATCCGAATCAACGAACCAAATCCATTCCCCTTTTGCCATCCTAAGCGCCGAGTTTCTTGCCTCACTTACACCAGCATTCGCTTTGTGAACAACCACGAACCGCTTATCCTTGGCTGCGTATTCGTCAAGAATTTCGCCGCTGCCGTCGGTGGAACCGTCGTCAACGCAAATGCACTCCCAGTCGGTGAAGGTTTGCGCGAGGACACTATCCAAGCACTCGCGCAAATACGGCGCGACATTGTAGACGGGAATAATAATGGAGAAGAAAGATGTCATGGTCTATGTGCGGATGTACCATCCGCCGGTTTTGTTCGATCCACGATATTCAATAACCTTATCGGCTTTCAGTCTGGCCAAAGCACGCTCAACCGACCTGATTGATGTTCTGAGCTCGAGGAAGATTTTTTCGCGCTTGACACCAGGATTGCGCCTTATTATTTCCAACACCACCGAATCGTTCCGCACGGTATTGTACTTTATCTCGCCACTTTCACGGTTTATCTCGCCACTTTTCTTGGCGTTTATGGTCACTCGAAATTCCGTCATTTTATTGACATCGAAAACAGCAGGAGGATTGCCGTTGTGCTCCAGATCCTGTTTTACTATGGCAATTCCTCTATTGAATTTGTTTACCATTCCCAAGACTCGCATGGATTCGGCGATCAGCGGGTTGCGGTAATCATTCATAAACGGGAAGTTGCCGGCATTAGCCAGCCCAAAGAGACCTCCAGGATTGGAAATCTCGATTCTGCCCGATGCATACTCGTAGAACTTTGCCGATAAATCGTGACATGCACGGCATTTGACCAATCGTCGATCTCGCACTCCGCGCACTCTGCGTCTCTGCGCTGAAAAAGAATTCGCGGTAATGTGCGCTGGGATGCGTTTTGAGAAATATGGAAATCTATTATCCATCGTATTTATTAACGCAGAGGCGCAGAGCCGCAGAGTATGCGGAGTTTTATGCAGCGTTTTCTGTGGAGTTTCCTGTGGCATGGGTTATGACTTTTACGGTGAATATTATACCATAAATCGGCTGGAATTGGAAGTGGCGCGGTCAGGATTGCAGATATTCTGCGGAGGAGTCGGCCGTTTCCCACACCTTCACTGAATGGAGCGCAGGGATCGAGGGTTTGAGCATATTGAAAAAATGGCGCGCGAGATTCTCCGCGGTGGAGCGGAAATCAAGCGCGACGGTGCGCATGCCGTGCTTCTCCACCACGGCGGCAATCTCGCATTCACCCGCCGAGGCGCGGTTGTAGATAAAGGCGTGATCGAAAAGATCGCAGATTTTTTCGGTCGCGATGCGCTTCAAATCCTTGAAGTCGATGACCATATCGTCTGGCGAACAAAGCGCCGCCGCGACGGAGATGTCGACGCGATACGTGTGGCCGTGGAGATTCTTGCACAGCCCCTGATGGTTCGTGAGCACATGTGCGGCGTCGAACTTGACGGTCTTGGTGACGATGGTCATATCGCTATCGCTCCTTGTCTTAATACATCCACCCTCTCCCCTTCCACCTTTACAACCGTGGAAGGAATCCCGATTTTGCTTTTGCCGCCGTCGAGGACAAAGTCGGCGTCAATTCCGGTCTGCGCGGTGATGGCCGGCGCATCGCCGCTCAAGTTGGCGGAAGTGACGCGCAATCTGCCGCCGCACTTTTCAATAAGCTTCAAGACGTCCGGTTCGTCCGGCATGCGGTAGCCCTCGCCATTCTGGACAATGGTGAGCGCACCTGGCCAATGGCGCACGGCGAGCTCCTGCGCCTTGCCGGAGAGCATCGAGGCATTGGAAACCAAAAACGCGATCGGCTTCGTTTTGTCGCGGCCTTTAATCGACCAGAGCCGTTCGACGGCGGCGGGAAAATCCGGATGCGCGGCAAGACCGTACACGGTATCCGTAGGGATGACCGCGACGCCGCCGCCGTTGAGGACTCGAGCGCATTCGTCTATGGCCTCGGGGTCGATCATTTCTCTTTTGCGGGTTGCGCAGGCACTAGACCGGGCGGCAGACCGGCCACGCCTTTTATCTCCACGCGCTTCGTCTTGGATGTGTCGCCCGACGCGATCGCGACGGAACTCTTGGGGACGCCGAATGCCTTCGCCAGCGTCTCGACGAGTTCCTTGTTCGCCTTGCCGTCGACCGGCGCGGACTTGATGCGCACCTTCAGGGCGTCGCCAAGCCAGCCGTCGATGCCGGACTTTGACGAGCGCGGGACGGCACGGACGTTCAAAATCACGCAAGCACTCCTTTGGACAGCGGTTCGGAGTGATCCCACCACGCGCCACGGACGGCGCCAATCCGCGCCAGCGGCTTCATCGTAAGCTGCTTGCCCTTCGTCGTCGCGCCGCGGATTTCCACCACATCCTTCTTCTCCGCCTTGCCGGTTTCGCGATTGACGCGGCTTACCTGCTCCTTGGGGAGATAATACTGCTGATGGATCTTCTGCCCCTTTGCAGGCTTGAACTTCACGTAAATCGTATCCGGGCAACCCTCGACGAAAAACACGATCTTGGACTTAGGCTTTTCGGGCGCAAGCCGGTATTCCTTGTTGCGGATCAGCCCGCCGAAGCGAAAACGCTTGATGTAGCTGAAGCCATATCCGCCCTCCTCGTAAACGAGCGTGAAGTCGCGGGTGTCGCGCTCCTTCTCCTGATTGTAGCGGATGCAGCAGAGAAAATCCTTGTCCACGAATATCTTATCCTCGGGCTGGACCTTCTTGAAGCGTCCGTCCTTCCAGACGATGATAAGCTCGTCGAGGCTCGAACACTTGAACATCTCGTCGCCATTCTTGAGCCCGGAACCGATGAAGTTGTTTTCCCTATCCCACTTGATCGTGAGCTCGGTCGCGGTGATGGCGCGAACATCCACCTCCTTGAACGCGCCGGCGGCGTTGATCTCGGTGCGGCGCGGATACTTCTTCGCGTAGGTCTTCACCAGCCCCTTGAGATACTTGACCACAAACGCCTTCAAGTGGACGAGGTTGTCCTTTACCTGCGCCTCCTCCGCCTTGATGCCCTCGATCTCTTCACGGTTCTTGTCGATATCGAACTGCGAGATGCGGCGGATCTGGAGCTTGAGCAGCCGCTCGATATCTTCATCGGTTATCTCGTGCCGGAGCGATTTCAAAAACGGCTTGAACCCTTCGCGGATCGTGCTCTTCACGCCCTCCAGCGTCTTCTCCTCCTCGATGCGCTTGTAGATGCGCTCCTCGATGAAGATGCGCTCGAGCGTTCGCGCATGGAACAAGGCGTCGAGCTCCTCAAGACGAATCTCCTGTTCGCGCTTCACGAGCGCGACGAGGCGGTCGACATTGTTGCGCAGAATGTCACCAACCTTCATGAGGCGCGGACGACCATCCACGAGCACGATGGGGCGCGAGCTTATCGACTTCTCGCAATTCGTGAAGGCGTAAAGCGCAGTAATCGCCTTCTCCTGACTCTCGCCCGTCTGCAGCTCAAGTTCAATGCGCACCGATTCGCTCGTGAGGTCGTGGAGTTTGCGCACCGGGACTTTCTTCTTCTTGATCGCGTCTTCAATCGACGACGCGAGAGAGTCGGTAGTTTCGCCCCAGGGGAGTTCGGTAATGAGGAGCTTGTTCTTGTCTTCCTTTTCGATCCGGGCGCGCACCTTGACTTTACCGAGGCCGTCGTCGTATTCCGAGACGTCCATGATGCCGCCGAGCTGGAAGTCAGGATAGATCTCAAACGGTTTCTTCTGGAGAATCGCGATCTCCGCCTCCAGGAGCTCGATGAAATTGTGCGGCAGGATTGCAGTGGAAAGCCCCACGGCAATGCCGTCGGCACCGAGCATCAGCAAAAGCGGAACTTTCGCGGGAAGGTAGACCGGCTCTTCCAGACGTCCGTCGTAGTTGGGAACGTAAGCGGTCGTCTTCTTGTTGAAGACTTCATTACGCGCGAGTTCGGTGAGGCGGCACTCGATGTAGCGCGAGGCGGCGTGCGGCATGCCGGTCAAGGGCGAGCCGAAGTTTCCCTGCCCGTCCACGAGATACCCCATGCCCTTGCCCCAAAGCTTGTTCGCCAGCACGCAAAGTGCGTCGGCGATCGATTGGTCGCCGTGCGGATGATACTGCATCGTGTGGCCGACGATGTTCGCGACCTTGGTGTAGCGGCCGTCGTCCTTTTCCCAGAGCGCGTGCATGATGCGTCGCTGGACGGGCTTGAGTCCGTCTTCGATCGCCGGAATCGCGCGCGAGCAAATGACGTAAGCAGAATACTGCCTGAAATTGGAATCGAACAGTTCGCGCATCGGGCCTTGCCCGGTAAGCGTGGAACCAAACAAATCGGTGTTTTTCTCGCTCATCTCGTATTACTCCCAGGCACTGTCGTCGCAGACAAGGCTCTCCATGATGTAGTCCTTGCGCTCGGGAGTGTTGCTGCCCATGTAGAATTTGATCGTCTTCTCCACATCGCTGTCGTCGGCGCAGGTGACCGGCGTAAGCCGCATATCTTCGCCGATGAAGCCCTTGAAATCCTCGCGGTCGATTTCGCCAAGCCCCTTGAAGCGCGTAATCTCGCACCCCTTGCCGCATTTCTTGATCGCCGCCTCGCGCTCCTCGTCGCTGTAGCAGAAGTAATGTTCTTTTTTGTTGCGGACCCGAAACAGCGGCGTCTCCAGAATGAACACGCGCCCGTCAAGAACGAGCTGACGGTAAAAGCGCATGAAGAATGTCGTTAGCAGCATGCGGATATGCAGCCCGTCCACATCGGCATCGGTCGCGAAAATTATCTTGCCGTACCTCAAGTGGTCGAGCGACTCGTCCACATCGAGCGTCTTGATGAGGTTGAAGAATTCTTCGTTCCGGTATAAAACATCCTTGTTGAGCGAGCAGGTGTTGAGCGGCTTGCCGCGCAGGAAGAACACGGCCTGGTTCATGGCGTCGCGCGCCGCGCCCAGAGTGCCGCCGGCGGACAGACCTTCGGTGAGGAAGATCATCGTATCGGCGCCTTCGGGCTTGCCCGTCTTCTTGTTGATCTTGTCGAGCTTCAAGTGGTTTTTGCAATCCTTGAGCTGCGGAACGCGCACGCTGATCGCCTGGCTCTTCTCGCGCGCTTCGCGCTTGATCGTGTTGAGCTGGCTGCGGATTTTGCCGGTCTCCTCGATCTTGGCGATCAGCCGCTGCGTCTCGCCGGGCGAGCGGTGGAGCTCGGTCTCGATCTCCTTCTTCATCTGCTGCACGAGTTCGGTGCGCAAATCGTTCATCACCAGTTTGATCTTCGTCTGACCCTCGAAGACCGGATTCATGATCCTGACGCTCACCGCGCCGATGAGTCCGTCGCGGATGTCGTCGCCGTCGAACTTCTTCTTGGGGTCGAAGTCGTTGAGCGCCTTGGTGAGCGCTTCCTTGAACGCCGTGAGATGCGTGCCGCCGTCGGTCGTGTACTGTCCGTTCACGAACGTGTAGTACTCTTCGCCGAACCGGTTGGTGTGCGTGAAGATGATCTCCAGCGTCTTCGTCTTTATGTGAAACGGCGAATAGAGTTTATCGAACTGCGCCTCGTCGGCGATGAGATCGGCGAGTCCCTTGTCGCTGACGATCCGCTGTCCGTTGAGGTTGATTGTAAGCCCCGCGTTCACATAGCAATACATCTTCATGCGCCGGAGAACATGATCTTCGCGCACCTTGAAGTGCTTCAACACCTTGGCGTCGGGCTTGTAGCGGATGAACGTGCCGTTGGGCTCGTGGACCTTGAGTTTGCCGCGCTTCCTGGATTTGAGCCGGCCTTCCTCGAAATATGCCTCGCTGAACTCGTCCTCGCGCACGGACCGCACCTCGAAGAATTCGCTCAGCGCATTCACCGCCTTCGTGCCCACGCCGTTCATTCCGGCCGAGAACTGGAAATTCTCGTTGTCGAATTTGCCGCCGGTGTTCATCTGGCTTACGCAATCGACGACCTTCTCAAGCGGAATGCCGCGCCCGTAGTCGCGCACCGACACTTCGCCCGTCGCATAGTCCACCGTGACATCGATCTTCTTCCCGGCGCCCATCACAAACTCGTCGATCGAGTTGTCGATCACTTCCTTCATCAGGATGTAAATGCAGTCATGGTACATCGCGCCCGTTCCGGGCTCGCCGACGTACATGCCCGGCCGCGTCCTGATGTGCGTCACCGGGTCGAGCGTCTTGATGCTCTCTGCTCCGTATGATTCTTTTGCCATTTCCTCTTCTTCTCTGCTTGTAAATGTTTCGTTTAGCCGCGCTCGCGCTTGATCGCGTCCCACGCGGCGTTGATCTTCGCCATCTGCTCGGTCGCGCGTCCCATCATCTCCTCGGAAAGCCCGTTGCGCCGGAGCGTATCGGGATGGAAGCGCTTGGCCTTCGCACGATAGACCCTGCGGATCGTCTCAAGGTCGTCCGAGCGTTTGACGCCGAGAACTTCATATGGGTCTGCCGCGCCGCCGCCCGATGCGCTTTGCCGCCGCGACGATCCCGACCCGCCAACACCATATTCCGCCGCCTTGAACGCGTAGTAGGTAGCCCTGATCCTCAGCGGCGCTACAATCTGGCGCAAAATCGCCAGCTCGTTCTGGTGCAACATGCCATCGGACGCGGCAAGTTCCCAAAGGATGTCGTAGACGAATTCCCTCAAGCAGATCGACCGCTGACACCGCGCATAGTCCTGGGCGTATTCGTAGATGGTGTGGTTGTCGTCTTTGGCGCGGCGGAAGACTCTCACGCAATAATCGCGCTTCTCGCCGCCAAGACCCAGCCGGGCGAACGCCCGTTCGCAAGCGGCGATCTCGTCGTGGCTGACGAGTCCGTCCGCCTTGGCCATTTTGGCGAACATCGCCGCAAGCGCAGTCAAGGTGACCAGCTCGCGGTTTTCGCCTCGCCGGCTTGAATAGGGTCCGCCATCGCCGGCAGATCCAGCAGCGGCACCCTTGAGCTTCTCTTCGAGCTTGCCGCCCAGGACTGCGCCGATAATGCCGCCGAGGATCCCGCCCACGTGCGATCCCAGGTACATCCCAGCTATCGAACCCAGCCAGCCCACCGCAGCCTCACCCTCGCTCGTATGGCGGCGGCGAAACTCGCGCCTCGAAGTCCGCCTGCGTCCAAGTCCTGAAATTTTCGTCGCGCTTGGCGAGGAGATATTCGCGGTAGCCTTCCTTCCAGATCATCCACGCGATGAGAATCCTCACCAGTCCGAACGCGCCGCCGCCCAAAAGCGCATTCAACCCGGAAAGCCCCAGCAAGACCGCAAACGCCCGCCCTACATACATCGCGACCTTCGTCGCCTGGGCGCGCGTCATGAACATGGTCATCGCCGAACGGAAAACTCTGCCACCGTCCATCGGGAAACCCGGCAAAAGATTGAACGCACCGAGCATGATGTTCATCCAGAACATGTACTCGACCAGATTGAAAACGAAACTGCTCCCAATCCTCGCCGACACCGCGATAAAATATGCAAGCCCCGCAAGCGCAAAGCTCACAAGCGGCCCGGCGAGTGCGGTGAGAAATTCCTTCCATGGCGTGCGCGGCAACGCAATGAGACTCGCGCATCCGCCCAAAAGCGAAATCGTGATGTCGCGGGTGCGGTAGCCGAACGCCGCCGCCGTCAGCGCATGGCCGAGCTCGTGCGCAACTATCGAAATCGCGAGCAGGAGCGCAGTGGCAATGCCGTACGAAAGCGATCCGGCGTTGAGCACCATGATCCCGAGGAGCAAAAGGCAGCTTGCATCCACGAACACCGGGATGCCGAAAAGTTCTGTCACTCTGTATTTTGCGTTAAGCATGGGATTTCAAAACCGCGTATCCGCGGCGATGGATTACCTCTACGGAATCGAAATATTTTTCCTGCACGGGGCGGAGATTTTCTGCGTTCTTGACGACGGTGTAGCAAACGCCGCCCGGCTTCAGGCAACGCCTGGCCGTATCGAGAAACACCTCGGCAATGCGGTAATCGGAATAGTATGGAGGATTTCCCGCAAATACATCGAATCCCGTTTCGCCAGTGCCGTCGTCGGAGAGAACCGTCTTCGCCTTGGCGCCGAAACGCGCGATATTCTCTTCCGCCGCCTCGATTGCGCGCGAGTGGGAATCGATCAGCGTCAACTCGCACGGCACTACGGAATTGACGAGCAGCCCCACGAGCCCGCAGCCGCAGCCCATATCGAGCAGTTTGACGCCATTCGCGCCGCGCTCCTGCAATTCACGCGATACGACCTCGGCGAGCGCAAGCCCGCCATCGTCCTTGCGCCGATGGCAGAAGCAGCCGGGATAGGAAACGAATTTGAGCACCGGACCTCCTGGCACCGAGGCCTCCCACTCCGCGCGGAACGACCGGACGCGCCGCAAGTCCTTCACCTTGGCGAGCAGTTCGTTGCGGTCGCGCTCGCGTCCAGCGAAGTCCAACTCTACCCTGCACCCCAAAAGGCTCGCCTCCTGCATCATGTCGAGCATGAGTTCGCCGCTCATGAGCTTCGGGCCGGTGCGGAATTTGACGAGATCCCAATTCTCTTTAGGGAGATGCGCGGAGCACACCACGCGGTCGCGCTTGAATTTCTTCTTGATCGCGTGGGCGTGATAGATGTCGAGCGTATGGACGAGCGTGTCGCCCTCGAGCATCCTGTTGTCCAGATCCTGGACCTTATAGCCTGTCAGCAGCGTTCTCAAGGCGCGCTATCGTCTTTTCCTTGCCCAAGAGTTCGAGCATCTCGAAAAGCCCCGGACCGTCCATGCGCCCGGACACGGCGACGCGGATCGGGTGCACCCACGGCCCCATGCCGTTGCCCTGGCTGAGCTCCTTGACCATCGCTTCCATGACCGGCGCTTTCCATTCCTCGACCGCGCCCAGCCGCGCCGCAATGTCCTTCAATATCTCCTTGACGCCGGGCTTGGCGAGACGCTTTTCCACCGCCTTGGGGTCTACGGGATAGTCGTCGTCGAAAAAGTAGACGATGTTGCCGGGCATGTCGTTCAGCGTCTTGGTGCGCGGCTGCATCTGCGCAATGAAGAGGTTCCACCACTCTTCGCCGCGACCCGCCGTCTTCTCCGCGCCTACCTTCTCCTCCACGATCTTGCGGAACTCCGCCTGCGGAATCTGCTTGATGTACTCGCCGTTCATCCATGCGAGCTTCTTGGGATCGAACATCGCCGCGGTGACATGCACCTTCTCGAGCTCGAAGAGCCTGATCATCTCTTCGCGTGTAAGCACTTCGCGGTCGTCGCCGGGATTCCAGCCCAGCAGCAAAAGATAGTTGAAAAGCGCCTCTGGGAGATAGCCCTGCTCGCGGTATTCGCCCACGAACGCCGCACCGTCGCGCTTGGAGTAGGGCTTGCCCTGCTGGTTGACGATCATCGAAAGATGGCCGTACTTGGGAATCGGCGCACCGAGCGCCTTGAAGATCTCGATATGCTTGAACGTATTCTCCACATGGTCGTCGCCGCGGATGATGTGCGTGACCCGCTGGTCGATGTCGTCGACGACATTGGCAATGTGGAAAATCGGCGAGCCGTCGGAGCGGACGATCGCAAAGTCCTGCACATCCTCCGCCTTCTTGGCCATGTGTCCTTTGACGATATCGTCGAACTCGATCGTCCCTTCCTTGGGCATGCGGAACATGGTGACGATTCCGGTCTTGCCGTCACGCGAAGTCTTCTCCACCTCGTAGGCGCGCCCGATCCGCTTGAGCTCCTCCACGGCCTCGAGATGGCGCTTTACGTTCTTCGTCTGGTAAAAGACCTCTTCGTCGTAATCGAGCCCCAGCCACTCCATGCAGTCGAAGAGCACCTGGATCGCTTCTGGCGTGGAGCGTTCGAGATCTGTATCCTCGACGCGCAGCAGGAATTTGCCGCCGGTGTGGCGCGCAAACAGCCAGTTGTAGATTGCCGCACGAATGTTGCCGATATGCACTTTGCCCGTCGGCGAAGGCGCGAATCTCACTCTGATTTCAGACATTTTCCAATATTCTCCTTGCCCACTCGCGGGCTTTTTCGAACTGATTGAAGCCGTACGATTCGTTGGGGCTGTGGATGCGGTCGCCAGCCTGTCCCCAGCCGACTATCAAAGGCGCCGCCCCGCTCGTCTCCTTGAGGACCGAAACGACCGGGATCGACGCGCCGTCCCACTGGAACACCGCGCCGCGCCCGTCCATTCCCTTCAATACTTCCGCCGCGAGGTTGAAGACTGGCGAAGAAAGCGGCAGCCGGAATCCGCCCGCGCCTTCAGACCGCTCGGGGATCGAGAGCCGCATCCCCTTGGGGCAATTCGCCTCCAGATGCGCCTTTACCGCCGCGAACGCCGCCTTGGGCGACTGCCCGGGCACGAAGCGCATCGAAATCTTCGCCTCTCCCCAAGCGGGGATGATCGTCTTGGCGCCCGGCCCGCCATAGCCGGAATGAATCCCGTTCACCTCGATCGTCGGCTTGAACGACAGGGCGTCGACCATATTCCCGGTGGCGACGCTCGTTCCGATATCCGCTTCCATTGCCGCCGTCGAGGGCGTCGATTCCGCCGCCGCCGCGCGTTCCGCCGCCGTCGGCGGCTCGATGCCGTCCATGAATCCAGCGACCGCTATCTCGCCATGCTTGTCGTGCAGGCTCGCCACGAGTTCCGCAATCGCCTGGGCGGCATTGGGCGCGACGCCGCCATATTCGCCAGAGTGCAAATCGCGGTTCGCCCCTTCGAGGCGCACCGTGAAATGCGCCACTCCCCTCAATCCGGCGACGATCGCCGGACGCAAATCCGCCGCAGCAGCAGTATCGCACACGAGAAGCACGTCTGCGGCGAGCTCCCGGCGGAGCCGCGGCGCCATCTTGATCAGCGCCGGCGAACCCGATTCCTCCTGCCCTTCCAGACAAAGCTTGATCGTAGGCGTTTCGCCGCCGGACACGCTCATCTTGTCGAGATAGTCGCCAATCCCCGTGAGGAGCGCGAAGAGCTGTCCCTTGTCGTCCTGGGCGCCTCGGCAATAGACGCGTCCGTTCTTGACCGTCGGCTCGAAAGGCGGCGTGTCCCACTCGGAAAGCGGATCGGCAGGCTGCACGTCGTAATGGCCGTAGACGAGAACCGTCACCGGGCTTTCGCCCTTGCGTTCGGCAAGCACCACCGGCGGCGCAAAATCCTCTGTCTCCAGCCGTACCGAAAATCCCATCTCCTCGGCACGCGCCTTGAGCCACTGCGCCGCCGCCACCGATTCCCTGAGCTTCGCGGGGTCGGACGAGACCGACTCGAAGCGAAGGAACTCGAAATACTTGTCCCGAATCGCCTTTTCCATCGCCTTACGCCTTCTTCATCTGCGGGAAGAGAACCACATCGCGGATTCCGTCGCACCCGGTGAGCAGCATCACGAGCCGGTCCACGCCAATGCCCAGACCGCCCGTCGGAGGCATTCCGCATTCAAGCGCCGAAATAAAATCTTCGTCGATCTTTTCCGTGTCTTCTCCGGCCTGATGCTCAAGCGCCTTGCGCTGCTCGAGCGGATTGTTCTGTTCGGTGTAGCCCGGACAAAGCTCTCTGCCGCCAACGACGAATTCGAACACGTCCACCAGCGACGGATCGTCTTCGCAAGCCTTCGCGAGCGGAACGAACTCGTGCGGCAGGCGTGTCACGAACGTAGGCTGGCGCAGATTCTTCTCGATCATCTTGTCGTAGATTTCGTGCGTGAGCATGAGTTCCGTCTCCACGCCGTCAAGCTCGAGATTGACCTCCTTCTCTCTGGCGAGCGCCTTGGCCTTCTCCAGCTGTACCGGAAACTCCAGACCGAACCAGTCTTCGCCCATCAATTCCTTGACGAGATCCTTGTACGCCACACGGCGGTACGGCGGCGTGAAATCGATAATCTCCTTCGCCTCGCCATATTCGATCCTGCGCGTCCCCACGACCGTGTCGCACAGATGCGGAATAAGCCCCTCGATGATATTCTCCATCGAAGTGCGGTCGCCGTATGCCTCGTAGACTTCAAGCACCGTGAACTCCGGATTGTGGCTGCGGTCGATGCCCTCGTTGCGGAAGTCCTTGCCGAGCTCGAACACCTTGTTCATGCCGCCGACGATAAGGCGCTTCAGATAAAGTTCGGGCGCTATTCTCAGAACCATCTTCTGGTCGAGCGCGTTGAAATGGGTCTCGAAAGGCTTGGCGGCCGCGCCGCCTGCCTGCGACTGGAGGATAGGCGTCTCCACCTCGCAGAATCCCTTGTCCCACAGATACTTGCGCGTCTCCTTGATGATGTTCGAACGCATGAAGAACCGCTCGCGCGATTCATCGTTCGTCATCAGATCCACATACCGCCTGCGATACTTCTCCTCCTGGTCGGCAAGGCCGTGGAACTTCTCCGGCGGCTGCTCCAGCGCCTTGGCGAGCATCGTCCACTCCTTGCAGACGATGCTCTTTTCGCCGCGCTGCGTGGTGAAGAGCGTCCCCTCGACGCCGATGATATCGCCCAGATTGAGCTGCTTGAAGGCGGCGAATTGCGCTTCCGGGAGTTCATCGCGCTTGAAGATCGCCTGGAACCGCCCGGTGCCGTCGTTCATGGTGCAGAAATTCATCTTGCCCATGCGGCGGATCATCAACAGCCGCCCGGCGACGCGCACCGTCTCGCCCTCGACGAACTCCTCGCGCACTCTCGCGAGATCCTTGTGGTCGTACTTGCGCCCAAACGGCGCAAACCCCATTTCCTCCAAAGCCTTCATGCTCTGGAGGCGCTGCTCGCGGTATTCGTTATTCTGCGGTTCCATAGACATTCTCAAGTGCGTCGGAAATCATCTCGATGGCGTCTTCGAGGTCGCTCTCCTTCAAGATGAGCGGCGGCAGGAAGCGGACGACATTGCCGCCGGCGGTGAGCGCCAGAAGCCCCATGTCGCGGAGCGCGTCCACGAGCACCTTGGGGTCGCCGTCCACGACGAGCCCAACCATAAGCCCCTTGCCGCGCACCTCGAGCAGCTTGTCGTATTCGTCCACTTTCGCCTGCAGGGCGTTCATCAAGAGTTCGCCCATCTCCTCGGCGCGCTTGGGGAGGTTGTTCTTCTCCGTAAACTCGATAACCGCCAGCGCCGCGCGCGCCGCCACCGGATTGCCGCCGAAGGTCGAAGCGTGCGACGACGCCGTGAAGACGTCCGCCACCTTGGCGTTCCCGACAAGCGCACCCATCGGAAGCCCGCCGGCGAGCGCCTTCGCGAGCGTGAACATGTCCGGCTTGACGCCATATCCCTGCCACGCGAACATCGTCCCGGTGCGCCCCATGCCGGTCTGCACTTCATCGACGATCATCAGCAAATCCTTCTCGTCGCAAATGGCGCGGACGCCCTCCATGAACTCCTGCGTCGCGGGAGTGACGCCGCCCTCGCCCTGCACCGCCTCGAGCATGATCGCCACCGTCTTGTCGGTAATCGCCGCCTTGACGCTCTCGAGGTCGTTGTAGTCGGCATACGCAAAACCTACGGGCAGCGGATCATACCCCTCCTGGCACCACGCCTGACCCGTCGCCGCCACCGTCGCAAGCGTGCGCCCGTGGAAGCCGTTCCTGAAAGTCACGATCTCGTAGCGGCCCGACGCGCTGCCATACTTGCGCGCAAGCTTGATCGCCGCCTCGTTCGCCTCCGCTCCGGAATTGGCGAAGAACACCTTGCCGCCCAGTTCCGACATCGCCACCAGCTTTTTCGCCAGCGCCGTCTCCGGCACGTTCACGAACAGATTCGACGTATGCGTGATGACCGCCGCCTGGTCCTGGATCGCCTTCACGATCGCCGGATTGCCGTATCCGCACGTATGGATGCCGATGCCCGACGTGAAGTCGTAGTACTTGCGCCCGTCGACGTCCGTCACCGTCACGCCCTTGCCGTTCATTATGGCAATGGCCGGCGAATAGGTTGGCATCACCGCGCCATTGAAGAGATCGATCACATCTTGGTTTTTGCTCATTGCGTTATCTCCGTTCCCACGCCATCACGCGTGAATATTTCCAACAACAGCGAGTGTGCCATGCGCCCGTCGACCAAGTGCACCTTGCGCACGCCGGCTTCAAGCGCCTCGCAGCAACTTTCGATTTTGGGGAGCATTCCCCCTCCAATCACGCCCGACTCCTTGAGCCTCGCGGTGTCCGCGAGACGGAGCGACGTCAAAAGCGTTTCCGGGTCCGACGGATCGGACAGCAATCCCGGCACGTCCGAGACGAGCGCGAACTTGCGCACCTTGAGCGCCTTGGCAAGCGCCGCCGCCGCAATATCCGCGTTCACATTGTACAAATGCCCGTCAGACCTGCCCGTGGCGATGGGCGTGATGACCGGGATGATTCCGGCATCGAGCATCTCCAGCACCGGGCGCGTGTCGATGTCCACGACATTGCCCACATAGCCGCGATCAGGTTCCACGATCTTTTCCGCCGAGAAAATCCAGTTGCCGTGCAGCGGCCGCGCATTCGTGCCCATCGCCAAAAGCCGCTTCACCAGATCTGGATTGACGACATTGTTCAGCGTCCGGCGCACTATCTCCATCGTCGGTTCGTCGGTGACGCGCTGCCCGCCCACAAACTGCGGTTCGTGCCCGCTCTCCTTGATCGCACGCGAAATCGCCTTGCCGCCGCCGTGCACCAGCACGACCTTCATGCCCACCGCGCGCATGAACGAGATGTCGCCGATCACGCCGGAGAGATTCTCCTCTATCTCCATGACGCTGCCGCCGAGCTTGACGAGCACGACCGAACCCTTGAAATCGAGAATATACGGCAGAGCCTCGGTCAAAACCGCGGCTTTGGCCATCGCTATTGAAACCTTTTCCATGATTTTTGGATATTATACCAAAAATCGCAGGGAAAGACAAGTGCCGAGCGAAAACGAGGCGGATTTCAGACGAGTTCGGCGAGGATCGAGTCGCAGACTTCGGTTCCGCGGGATGTAAGGCGGTAGACGAGACCGGTTTTGGTCAGAAGACCCTCGCGAACATGAAAATCGAGCGTTTCGCGCCACTGGGGGAACGCGGAGGTGTCAAGCCCGTAGCGGGTGCGCAGCGAAAGCATTTTTTCGCGGGGGTCGCGATCGAGTCCGCTCTCCGCGCCGTCGCCAAGCCCGAGATAATCCTCGCCACGCCAGACGGCGAGATTGTGGCGGCACTCGAATCCTTCCTTGGCATAGGACGAAATTTCATAGCGCCTTAGCCCCATGCGGTCAAGAGCTTCGGCAATCTCGCGGATGCGGTCGAGCGTTTCGTCGTCGCCGGGGATGGCGCGGCTTTGCCGCCCTAAAATACTCTCCGGCTCGAGAATGAGCGAGTAGACGCTGACATGCTTGAACCCCCAATCCTCAAGCTCCCACTTGTCGCCCGGATAGCCGACGATGAGATCGATTCCCGCGTTGTCGAAATATTCGCGTATCAGGTCGAACGCACGGTGCGCCTGCGCCGCCGTGTAGCCGCGACCCATGTCTTTGAGCGTTGCGTCGCTGAAGGATTGCACGCCCATGGAGATGCGGTTGACGCCGCCGGCTTTCAGGGTTTCGAGAAGTTCGCGCCGCACGTCCAGCGGATGCAGTTCAACCGTCCATTCCGGCGCCTCAAGCCGATCCAAAAGCGGGCTTAAATCGCACAGCGCCGGAGTGCCGCCGCCAAAGTAGATCGTCTTGAAAGGCCCCGGCGGCAGTTGACGCACGATATTTTCGACATATCCCGGCGTAGGCCGCATCGCCTTGGAAGGCAACGCGCAATATGTGCATTTGCGGCGGCAGAAAGGAAAATGGATGTAGAGGTTTTCCGCCACTACATCGCGAAAAACGCACGCAGCTTCTTGACCTTGTCGGTCTTTTCCCACGGAAGATCCTTGCGGCCGAAGTGTCCGTACGCCGCCGTCTTCGCGTAGATCGGACGCAAAAGCCCAAGATCCTTCTGGATTGCGTAGGGACGGAAATCGAACACTTCGCCGGTCTTGAGCATCGCTTCAAGCTTTTCGTTGGTGATGCCGTCGGCGGCGGTGCCGAACGTCTTGACGCAGAAGCTGACTGGTTTGGCGACGCCAATCGCATACGCGACTTGAATCTGGCACCGGGCGGCAAGCCCCGCCGCCACGATGTTCTTCGCCGCGTAGCGCGCATAATACGCCGCACTGCGGTCGACCTTGCTGGGATCCTTGCCGGAAAAAGCGCCGCCGCCGTGCGACGCCATGCCGCCGTAGGTATCGACGATTATCTTCCGGCCCGTAAGTCCAGAGTCTCCGCAAGGCCCGCCGACCACGAATTTGCCCGTGGGATTGATCAAAAACTTCGTCTTCGCCGTCAAAAGCCCGGTGGCGGAAAGAAACTTCTTCGCCTCAGCTTTGATGAGCGCGTAGTGCTTTTTAGTCGCGCCCTTTTCGGTCGTCTGGTGCGAAACGACCACGGTATCGATCGCCGACGGCTTGCCGCCGGAATAGACCACGGAAAGCTGCGCCTTGGAATCCGGGCGCAAAAACGACCACGCGCCATCCGACTTCCGGAGGGATGCAAAATGCTTCAGCAAGGCGTGAGCGTAGACGATCGCCGCCGGCATCAGCTCCGGAGTCTCGTCGGTTGCATAGCCGAACATCATGCCCTGGTCGCCGGCGCCCTGATCCTCCGCCGCCGTGCGGTTCACGCCTTGCGCAATGTCCGGGCTCTGGCCATGGAGGTACGATTCATACTTGAAGGTATCGAAACTGAAATGTTCTTCCGGACGGTCGTAGCCGATTTCCTTCACTACCTTGCGGGCGATCTTCTCCGTATCGACCTTCTCGAAGCCCTTGCAGGTTATCTCGCCCATATTGACGACGATATCCGGCCCGACCATAGTCTCGCAGGCAACGTGCGCATTCTTGTCGAGCCTCAGGCAAGCGTCGAGAATCGCATCCGAAATCGCGTCGGCAACCTTGTCGGGATGGCCTTCCGAGACCGATTCCGAACTGAAAACGTGAGCGTGGATCATAGGACGGCGATGCATTCGATTTCGACTTTGACATCTTTGGGGAGTCTAGCGACCTCGACGCAGCTGCGTGCAGGCTTGGTGTCGCCGAACATCTCCGCGTAAACGCCGTTCAGGGCGGCAAAATCGTTCATATCCTTGATAAAAACGGTAGTTTTGACGACATTCGCGAGCGACGCGCCGCCGGCGGCAAGCACGGCGGAAAGATTCGCGATCGACTGGCGCGTCTGGCCTTCGATGGTTGTCGCCTCGATTGCGCCGGTGGCAGGGTTGATTGGAATCTGCCCGGAGCAATATATGGTATTGCCAGCCTTGACCGCCTGACTGTAAGGCCCCAGCGCCTTGGGCGCATTTTCGCTGTGAATCGTTTCCACCATCTCGTATTCCTGAATTGGAGCCGGGTAAGGGACTCGAACCCCTGGTAATTCCTCATTACAAATGAGGCGCAGTCGCCACTGTGCCAACCCGGCGTTTTGTGTGTGTATTATATCAAAAATCACTCCCAAAAGTCAAGTATTCCGTCGCGCCGAACCTAGTCTAGGGGGCTGGACTTCGAAGTAAAGAATGCTGGACTACCAAGTAAAGGAGGCTGGACTACCAAGTCGAAGGGGCTGCACTACGAAGGAAAGGGGGTTGGACTACGAAGTCACTTTGCCTTGCGTTTAGGGGACTTGAATTCGCTGATGCGCTCCTTGCCGCGCATCAAATGGTAGAACTTCACCCAATCGACCTGCATCTCCGCCGGGAGCGTCGATTCGTCCACGCTCCCCACCCAAGCGCCGCCCAGCTGCATATCGAGCATTATGTAGAAAGGAGCGTCAAACGGCCACTGACCCTCGCCCTCGGCACCGGTCTTCTTCTCGTAGGTGTGGGTAATCTTGCCGTTGACGCGCCACACCAGCTTGTCGGGCGTCCACTCCAGCGCATAGATATTCCAGGCGTCCGGCTTTATCTCGGCATTATTGGTCCGCGGCGGGTCGTTGGGGTGGACTTTAGTCCACGAGCTGTGGATCGTCTGATACACGAAATTGTCGTAGTTCAAATACTCGAAGATGTCGATTTCGCCGCCGGCCGGCCAGCCGTTTGGCGAATCCTGCGGCATCATCCAGAACGCCGGCCATGCGCCTCTCGCGCCCTTGAACCTTATCCGCGCCTCGACCTTGCCGTACTTCATGTTCAAGAGGTCTTTGGTGGTAATGCCGCCGGTAAGGTATGGACGCGCATCGCTCTCAAGGTCGGTGTTCTTGACGCCCTTGAGCGCAAGCATGCCGCCCTTCACTTCCGAAAGATCGGGCCGGGGCGACATGTGCTTTATCCAGTCGGAGCCGCCCCATGCCGGTCTTTCCATCCGCTTCCAGATTCGCGAGTTGAGCTTGGATCCGTCAAAGTTGTCGGTAAACTGCAACTTGAACTCAAGCGGCTTCGACGGTGCGCCTGCCGCAACCGCCGGAACAAAGGCGGCAAGCGCAACCGAAGATATCGCCAGAACCCTGAAATAGACGCTCATCACTCGCGCATCATTGATTCGGCGCCACGCGAATCTGATAGAAACGCACGGCACCTTCCTCCGGCGCTTCAAGCTTGAGCTCCTTCTGCGTCGCCTTCACCGGATCCGTCTCGTCGGTATTGCCGCCGATACCGCCCTGGACGAGTGCGTCGCCGTGAACGACCGAGTACCAGAGGCCGGGGATCGTCTTGACCGTGAAGACGGCCTTCGCGACATCCTCTCCATCGGCAGACTTGACGGCAAAGCCGTTTTGCTCGGCCAGTTCCGGGCGCACGGGGACACCGTCGACCGAGCCCTCGGGATCGAGAACGAGCGTCGTAGCGACACCCTTCTCGGGCGTCTTGAACGCACCCGTGACATTCACGCCGTCGATGAATATCCGCGGCGTCTTGACATCGGCGGGAATCACGACGCTAGAGGCAAGATTCGGCGCGATCGCCACGGCGCCCGTCGCCGCATCTGCACCGGAAGACACAACCACCGAACCGGCGGGAAAGTCGAAATACCCGCCTACGGAACCGGCGAGCGTCGCCGCGCCGCTCTCCATATAGCGCATCGTTTCATGCGCATTGCCGCTGGTGGCTATCGAATAGGACGCGACGGCGTGGGAAGTGCGGACTTTGCTGGTTTCCGCGCTTTCGTTGGCGTAGACCGTCGCGCCGGACGCGACATACACCGCATTGCTCTGGACGAGCGGGTTGATGTTGTTCAGGCCGCCTATGACGCCGCCAGCCGACGAGGAGTTGCCCGTCTCGACGGCGACGCGTCCGGTGGAAGCGAGCGAGACGATGTTGTTCGTGACGACAATGTTCCGCGAGCCCGGACAGGCAACCCATCCGGCGAGGCCTCCCGCGACCTGGTTCGTGACGGTGATGTCGTACTCCGCCGTGTTGCGGGCGAGCGAACGCAACGTCCCGGCGACACGCACGCGGCAATTGCGAATTTCCGCATGATTGCCGTTCCCCACCCACACGCTCGCGGCGAGTCCCGCGACACGCTGAGGTCCCTGCACTTCGGCGCCGGGGCGGATGAAGAGCTCCACGCCGTCGATTACGCCGCCCGTGTCGAGATTGGCCGCAAGCACGGCGGCGTTGTGCGTCACCTTGGTGTCGAGAGTGTTGGCGCCCGTGTCCACGGTCTTGTCTTTCCAGCGCGAAGCGCGGCTGACGACGCGGCCGTAGAGGTCGATCTTGAGATTCTTCACCGTTCCCGTCAGCGTCCGGACGAGCGCGGGGTTAGAGTCGTAGGCGAGCCACACATCGTTGGAGATCGTGAGCGTGTGCCCCGCGCCATCGATCGTCCCAGAGAACGCCTCGATCGGCAGCGGGTCATGCACAAGCGCAATGTCGGCGGCGAAACGCGCATTGACGCCGGGATTGTCGCGCAGCCAGAACCAATCCTCTTCGCTGTCGAGCAGATACGCGCCGTCGGAGTCCTGCGGAGGCGTCGGCCACGACCAGTTGGTGCGCGGCCAGCAGCTCTTGGCCTGATGGCGAGAGAGGGACATGAGGTCGGCATCGTCCCACGAGACATCGGTGAAGTAGCCCCAGCTCATGACGCCGCCGTAGCCGTTCGCGCGGCACCAGTTGCACTTCGCATGGTAGCTCGACGGCCCCTCGAAGGTCTCCTTGTCGGAGACGCTGAGGTCCTTCCAGATCAGGTCGGCGTCCCACCAGCGCGTCTTGTCGCTCGGCCACGCCTCCTCCAGCCAGCCGACGACCGAGCCCCAGCCGGGGTTCTGGTGTTCGTAGGCATACATCGCCTGGCCTACGACGATGCGGCGCGACGGCACGCCACGCGACGTGCAGACGTCTATGCCGGTCATCATCACCTGCGGAGAGGCGTTGAGCGTCGTGTTGCCGTACGCCATGGCGTTCACAAAATCGGCGGCGTGGAACGCGGCGTTATAGCCGTCGGGCGCCATCTGGTAGCCGAGGTTGGTGCAGAACGAAAGGACGTATCCCTTGTCGAAGAACGCGGCGGCGAGATCGCGCATGAGAAGTCCGTAGGAATGCCAGTCGCGCTTCGTGTTTGCATCCGTAACGTCATGGTCGCCGGGATATTCCCAGTCGATGTCGAGGCCGTCCAGTCCCGCCGATTCCATCACGGCGAGGATGGAGTCGATCAGCTGCTTGCGGCGGGCGGCGGACGCGGCGGCGCAGGCGATCGGCCGCCCCGTAACGCCATCGACGGTGATCGTACCCGAACCCTTCGTGAGCGAGGCGCGGATCATGCACTTCGGGTTGTATTGGTCGCGAAGGACCTTGATGCGCGCGACTTGCGCAGTGTTGTCTCGTCCGCGCGCGTTCCATGTCGTCTTGAACGTGTCGTTCTCGGAGTCGTACGCGACAAGGAGGTCGTTGCAGACGACGATGTCCGTCAGATTGCCGACGCGGTTCGCCGGGGAGTCTTCGAGCTTTCCTGCCGATTCGCCGGTAAGCGCCGTGTCCTGCCGCAAATACGCGCCGACCTGGTGGACGAACGGGAAGACGCGATGCGGCTGCGTCTCCGCGCCGTTGACGACATCGAATACGCCGCCGTTGGAGAGCGTGATCTTCTCCGTAGGCACCGAAACCCAGATTTTGGCTTCGGGCGAAATCTCAGGGTTGATCGTCGCCGTCACCCAGAGATAGTCGCTGTCTTCGCGCCCGTTGACCTGCGGATAGAACCAAACGCTTCCCTTCGGGAATGACGCGGTGAACTCCGTCGCGTCATCAGCCGCAGTCACCGTGGCGGCGGGGCCTTGCGTCGCCTCGGCCTCGTAGAAGCCGTAGTTGTGCGTGTAGGGCTGGCGCCAATATTTGATGTCCGTGATGTCCGCCTTCGTGCAGTTCTCGAGGCGGAAATGGACGTCGAACGCGCTCGCGTTGCCGCCCAAGGCGTTGTCGAAGCGGATGCCGAGAAGCGCTTCCCGCGCAAGCCCGCGCGTCAGGCGCGGATGGACGCGCACGACCGTCGCCGGACACTCCGGCTCCTGCGCCGACGCAAACGCGACGCTCTTGATGCGCACCGTCTCGCCGCTTACGTAGCCGCTGCGATGGGTGTAGACGAATTCCACCTTGTGAGTGCCTTCGGGAATCGCGATATCGGTCGACACCCAGCCGTCCAGAGTATCCGTCGCATCGCGCAACGCATACGCCGGCTCGTTATCAACCCACACGACGAACGACGAGTTCGGGTATGAATGCGGATACGTATCATGCCAGTATGGGTTGTCTTTCAGGAGTTCGCTGTGTTCGAATGTGAGCGTGCCAGGACCGTTCAATGAAGTGGAAAGCACACAAACGGAATTACTCTTACCCGTGAAGTTATCATTTATTTCGTAATAACCTCCATTTGAAGGAGCCCAGTTGCCATCAATGGACGAAGCTATTGACCATGGCAATGAACCAGAACCAAGGACATCTTTGTAAGTATCTCCGAACGTGCTGTAGTTGACAAGTTCCTGTGCCGTGGCGACACCATTTGTCACGGCGTATGCTGTGATGAATGCATAGCCGGTGGTGGCAGGGATGGTGAATGGACCATTATATTTCACGAACTCGTTGTCATTGAGTCCCCATGCCTGATAATAGATTTCAGCATCTGGATCCGGATAGGAAAGCGTGAACTCCGTATCTCCGACGAGAATGGAGCCGTTATCTGGCAGGCACTTTATCGAGCGCGTCTCGGGGATGCGCGTCGAGCGCCACTGTGAAACATAGGGCGCCGCTTCAAGTAGCACGCCCGTCGAATCGAGGTGGTTGGAGAGCGAGAGCATGGAGCCGTGGTAGATGTGGTTGATGGACGAGAAGCCGCCGCAGAAGTCGGCATAGCCCTGCTCCGCCATGACTGTCGACATGGGGGTGCCGTCCACGGCGATCTTGTGCTGGATGCCGAGTCCGCGCCACGTATTGGCCGGGTCGAAGTTCGCGGGCGGGTAGTGATTGAGGCTCATGTTGTGACCGATCTCGTGAACCCATGCATGGGTCTGCGAATAATTGAGCAGCACGCTCGCGATATGGTATGCCGCATTCTGATGGCGCGACGTGATTTCATCGAGCGTATTCAAACGCGCCAGGCCGCCATAGCCGCCGGACTGCGTTGTCGGCGTGACGATCACGTCCGCACCGTAGCGGTCGCGCAGGTCCAGCACATCTTTGTATTCGCCGGTGAGCTGTTCGCACTTGCCGAGGATTTCGGCGATCGTCCCGCCCGTGCCGTCCACGCAATGGACGCCGACCATGCGGAACCAGAAATTCGTGTCCATGTCGGTCGTGCAAAGAATCTGGTTCATCTTCGCCGTCGCCTTCGCGGAATAGACTTCGAGCGCACTCGCCCCGTTCCAGGCGCTCTCGTTCGATTCCACATACGCCTTGCCCAGCGTGTCGTAGACGAAAAGAACGTCGATCGTCTTGAAGTCCGCGTCCACCTTGCCCTCCGGCACGGGACGCTTCGCGACGCCTGTAATCTGCGTCTGCCAGTTCGTTATGACGGCGCGGTTGGCATCGTTGCCGTGATAAATCGTACCGTCAAGCCGCGTGACGTAATTGAGAACAGGATAGCCTGCCTCTTCTTCATCCGGCTCCGTCGGCGACTTGCCCCAGCGGAAATTCTTGACTTTCAGGCCTGCAAGAACGTCGTCGGGATTGCCATTTGCCGAGCCGCCGAGCGCAAGTTTCGCGGTTGTGTTTTCACTGAAATTAAGGCCGTCAGCCGTGCAGTATGCGCTGCCGTCGACTTTGACCGTCGTGCCGCTGCCGCGATTGTAGATTACTTCGACGTAGTGCTCGCCGGACGGGATAAGTATTGCGTTGTCATCCTTGACGGCGGTGAGCTCCCCGTTACTGCCGTTTCGCCACAGCGCCATCTTCTCTACGTCGTTCGTCACGACGATGCGGATGTCGTGGTTGCCGGAGTCCCAGCCGACGAGCGTGCCGTAGACGCCATCCGGAATGTCGGCGTCGAAGGATATGGTGAAGTTGTCCGTACTTTCTCCAAGCGTCAAATAAATCGGCCTTGTGGACACCACCGCCCATTCGCCGTCGCCGGAGAGCTTGACATTCGACTGCGTCATCTCGACGCGGCAGACGGTGCCTGGGATTTCGTGGACGGAGAGCATCAGCGTCCCGTAGTCAGTATCCGAATCCTCCGACGAAACGTATTCCCAGCCTTCGGGAACGCTCTCGCCGATGTCGGCAAACGCCTTCAGCAGGATGACTACGCTTACGCCTTCTTCCTCGGCAGTCGTACAAGCCTCGGCAAGCGTCGCAAATTCCGATTCGATTATGCCCGTTTGGATTTTCGCGACCGCCGTCACCATCGTGTAGGTCTGCGTCGCCGCGTCGTATGTGAACCCAAGCCCCGAATAGTCGGTTGTGCTGCCGTCATAGACCTTGACGACGAGCGTGTCGCTCTGCCTCATGTAAACCGCCGTAAGCGCGTCCATGACTGTATTGTAGTAAACAACCTCGCCATTATACACCACCGACGCCACCGCTCCCTCGGGAATTTGCTCGGCTGCCTCCGGGAACTCGTAGCCGGCGATATCCTCAGGCGACAGCCACTCGTCGACAAAAAGCGCCACCGCCTTGATTTCAAGCCCTGCCCAAGGAACGGTGTTCATGGAAGCGACGCTGTTCGCAGGACCGCCCACCGAAACGCAGCTGTTCGTGTGGCCACGCCACTGCAAGCCAGACACATTGCCGCCGGACATTTCATCCAGCGATGCGCCAATGTAAAATGACGTACCCGTGACGCCCGGATTTATCGTGGTCGGGTCGGATTGATACGCGAAAAGCATGTACGCCTCGCCTTCGGAAAGCGTCTGCAGGCTGCCGCCGAATTTGTAGCCGTCGTTGTAGTAATTCGCGTTTGACCCGTCGAGCCAATAGCCTTGGATGTCCGTTCCTTCCGCAGTCTTGCAAGCAGCGCCGATTGGATGATCGTCTGTGGCGAGAACGCCGGCGACTACTGAATTCGCCGCAGGTGCGCCGCCAGTCGGCGTCTTGATTTTCGCCAGTATCGTGACTTTCGTACAATTCGTGACAGAATCGATGTCGATTACCGCGCCGAGGGTTGTCGCAGAGCCGATGACGATATTGCCGCTGTCATTTACGGTATTGTTGTTGGGCTCGATCTTGTAGCCGCCGTGGAGCGCGGCTTCGTCCTCGAACTCGCCGGAGACCCAGACCGCCGTCGGAACCGGCGCGAGGGTGTAGCCGTCGGGCTTCACGTATGTCGTCGATTCCGTGCTGGAGCCGACTGTCGTTCCGTACTGATCGACGAACTCGATCGTTCCGCCGTCGAGCGTGACCGAGCTTGCCGAAAAGCCCTTCATCGCCTGGCTGTCCGTGAGCGAGACAGTGAGCGTCGAACCGACGCCGACGCTGAGCGGACCGAGCTTCGCGGTAGAATAGGCGAGCGACGCGCCGGATATCGCGATCGTGCCGCCGATGGACGAAAGGTCGTCCGGCAGCGAAACGTTCACTTCGCCGTCGAGTCTGATTGTGCCCGTGAAGTCCTGCGAAACGCCTTCGAT
>DFFF01000015.1 GCA_002369235.1 Verrucomicrobia bacterium UBA3783 | reverse complement strand
CCTTGCGGTACGGCGTCTCGATGAACCCGAAGCGGTTGATCTGCGCATAGATGCCGAGGCTGGAGATAAGACCGATGTTCGGGCCTTCAGGCGTTTCGATCGGGCAGATGCGGCCGTAGTGCGAAGGATGCACGTCGCGCACCTCGAAGCCGGCGCGTTCGCGCGAAAGACCGCCGGGACCCAATGCCGAAAGACGGCGCTTGTGCGCAAGCGCGCTCAAGGGGTTGGTCTGGTCCATGAACTGCGAGAGCTGGCTGCGGGCGAAAAACTCGTTCACCACCGAACTGAACGTCTTGGCGTTCACGAGCTTGTCCGCGGTTAGCAGCCCCGTCTTCGCGTCGTGCATGCTCATGCGCTCGCGCACCAGACGTTCGGTGCGCACGAGGCCGAGGCGGCACTGATTCTCGATAAGTTCGCCCGTCGTGCGGATGCGGCGGTTGCCGAGGTGGTCGATGTCGTCCACCTGGTCGCGCCCCATCATGATGTTGAGCAGAAGGCGCAGCGCCTCGATCACATCGATGCCGGACTCGTGCAGCGTGCGCAGCGATTCATCAACCTTGTTCTCGATTTTGAGCCGCTTGTTGATCTTGTGGCGGCCTACGTACCCAAGGTCGTAGTGCGCCTGCTCGAAGAAGAGGCGGTGGATGAGCGCCTCGCCGTTCACGCCGCTCGTGGGATCGCCGGGGCGCATGCGGCGGTGGATCTCGCGGAGCGCGTCCTCGCGGTTGTGGATGCCCAGCTTGTAGTCTTCGCGGAGCGTCTTGATGAGCGTGCCGCCGTCGAAACTCACGTCCACGACATCGATATCCTCGATGCCGGCGGCGGCAATCTGCTCGACGAGCGCCGGAGTGACCGGATCATACCGGCGCGCCAGCACCGCCTGGCTCGCGCCGTCGACGAGGTCATCCTTCATCACCATCATGCGCAAGTCCTTCTCCACGTACTTGGTGCGAGTGGAGAGCTGCTTGAATTTGTAGAAGAGCTCCATCAAATCGACATCGCGACCGTAGCCCATCGCGCGGAGAAGCGTGGTCGCATAGAACTTGCGCGAACGGCGGCGCTGGTCCATGAAGCACCAGATGACGTCATTCGTGTCAAGCATCAATTCAATCCAGCTGCCGCGGTCGGGAATGATGCGCACCGAAAGAATCGGCTGGCCGTTGGCGTGGACCTGACGCTCCGACGAAATGCCGGGGCTGCGGTGCAGCTGGCTGACGATCACGCGCTCCGAACCGTTGATCACGAACGCGCCGTCAGGCGTCATGATGGGCATGTCGCCCAGAAAGACTTCCTTGTCGCGGTATTCTTCGCCTTCCCACAGACGGAAGCTCGCGTAAAGCGACGCCTTGTAGGTCTCGTCGTCCATGAGCGCCTGCAGATACGACTTTGCAGGCTTGTCGAAACGGTACGAAAGAAACTCCAGACGATAGCGTGCGTCCGATGAAACGACCGGGAATATCTCCTTGAAGATCGCCTGCAAACCCTGATCCTTGCGCTTCAAGGGGTTGGCATCCATCTGAATGAAGTCCGCATAGGACTTGGTCTGAATCTCGATCATGTCCGGCGGCGCGGCGACCTGTCCCTGGAGACGACCGAATACTTTGCGTTCAGCTTGCATTGTTGTTTTACTTACCTTGGGTGTTGTTTTTGTGCACATTTTGCCCAAATTGCGCCTGAAGTGTGGTAAGCGGCCACTTTGTTAACTGTGCACAATCCGGGGTATTTCTTGTATTATACCAAAATCGCCGCCGATTTGTCAATCTGGAAAATTTCAGAATTTTCTGCAGTCGGCTGCAAAACCTCAACGTGGACTTCGCCGGCGTAGACCGGCAGGTCGCCCACAAGTATCGAGCCGTCGGCGCGGACTCCGCCATACACACCCGAAACCGGCGATGGATCGCCATCGATCTGGAAAACGGAAATCCGCCTGCCAATGAGGAAATCGCGTGCGGCATACCGCCCGGTGAAACGCGCAAAGCCATGCGCAAGCCATTCTTCATAGTCGCGCCCAAGCCTGTCCAGAATGCGCCCGAGCACCGCGTCGATATCCTGTTTGCGCCCGGTCGCGAGCCTCAGCGAAGTGGCGCGCGCGGCGATTTCCGCAGGGAACGCCGTTTCGTTCACGTTGATTCCTATGCCTGCAACTATATTGTCGCCCGTGCGCTCGCACAGGATGCCGCCAAGCTTTCTGCCGCCGTGGAAAATGTCGTTTGGCCACTTGATCCGGCATTCTCCCCCTAGGGCTTCGCACACCGCCAGCCCGGCTACGAGCGGCAGAGAGGAAGCATGGAGCGGATCTTCCGGCGCGGGCAGCACTGCGGAAAACGCGAGGCTCTCGCCCGGCGCGGCGTGCCATGCGTGGCCAATCCGTCCCCGCCCGGCGAGCTGCTCGCGCGCTGCAATCACCTCGAACGGCCCGGCCAGCTTCGCATCGTCATTCGTCGAAAAAGTCGAATCTTTGCGGATTATATTGAACTTCGTCATATTCGCGCCTTTCGCCAGTCATGGAATCTCCGGAACGAAATAGCCAGGAATAAGATCGCCGCGTACCACGCAAGCGTCCAGGTCCAGCGCCATTCTCCGATCTCGACGGACGCGCCGGGCACCGACGCGACGCACCAGCTGACGGCGAACATCAGTTTGGTCAAAAGCGCAGCCAGCGCATTCAAGAGTCTCGCGAGATGGATCGAGAACAGCCCTGCGACCATGCCGCAAAAGCCGATTGCGACATCGGCTCCCGCGACTGCCACGAGAATCAGATTGGCGAAGATGCCGCCCGGCGTGATGCGCCCGAAAATCTGTGCGACGATTGGCGTTCCCGCCGCCCATGCCGCAAGCGGATACCACAGCCACGGCGCATGGATGCGCTCGAAGTGCGCGAGATAGCGGCTCGTGAGGATGAGCCCCAGCATGACCGCGAACGACAGTATGGAGCCGACTTGGAGAATCGCCGCCGGCGAAACGAGATGGATCGCGATAAATGCGAGCGACCAGGCGATGAGCGCATTGGCTTTGCGTCCGCAAATGCGGGCGGCCAGATAGAAACTTGCCATGGCCGACGCCCTTACTGCGCTCGGCGGCAGCCCGATCATCATCGTGTAGAGCCACAGCAGCGGAATGAGCAAAACCGCAATCAGCCGCCGCGGAATCCACAATAGCGCGAGCGCCGCCGCCGCCACTGCGGCGATCACCATTATGTGCAGCCCGGAAATCGCGAAGATGTGGATCGTGCCCGCCGCCATGAAAACCTCGCGGTTCGACTTGGCGATCTTCGCGCGTTCGCCGAGCAGCATCGCGCGGTTCAGCGCGGCGATGTCGCGATCCTCCTCAAGCCCGAACCCTGCGCAACGCGACAAGTCGCGCCGGATTTTCGCGAGCATGGCGGCAACGGATCTGAATTTGGTCTCGCCGGTCTTCCGGGCAAACGCCCCCGATCCCTTTATCCATATCTTGCGCCAACCGCGCTCGACGCGCCCTGATCTCCCGCATATCTCCCAAAGTTCGCCCGGAGCGGGAAGATCGCCGGAAGCGTCCGACGGCATGACGACTTTCATCTTCTCTCCTCCGTCATGCGCGAAAAAGGCGCACCATCCATTGGCGGAAGCGTCCTCGCACGCGTCTACCTCTACCGTGCCGGAGTAGACCGTCATGTTGCGCACGACTAGCGATTCCGACTCGTTGCGCTCGATTATCGCATAGACTGCGGCAAAGACGCCAAAGACGATCGCAGCGGCGAAATAGCGGTTCTCCAGCCTCACGGAACTGGAGCCCAACTTGGCGGCGGGGCGGAAATCTCCAGCTCCTCGCCGGAAACCGGATGCTTGAATCTCGCCTTCCAGGAATGCAGGCAGTGGCCTTGCATATCCTCGACCGCAAACGCGCCGTAAAGCCTGTCATTCACTATATTCATTTTCCGGGCGGCAAGTTGTGTGCGAATTTGATGTGTGACGCCGGTAAAAATCACAACTTTCAAAAGCGTGCGGTCCTCGTTGCCCTCGCGCAGATGCGCAATCGGCTCGTAGCGCGTTTCGGCAAACATTTCGCCGCCCTCGATCATGCGGCAGTAGTCAAGCCTCCGGTCGTGCTGCAGAAAGCCGGAGATTGTTCCGCCTTCCTCGACCCGGCCCTCGACGAGCGCGAGGTAGGTCTTTTCCACCGTGTGCGCCGCAAACTGACGCCGCATTTTCTCGAATGCGTCGGCGGTGCGCGCCACCATGACCAGCCCCGAAGTGCCGCCGTCGATGCGGTGCAAAGCCCCGGCGACCAGCGGCAAGTCGCCAATCCCGGCGCACTCGGGATGGCGCGCGACGACGCCATTCATGAGCGTGCCGGTTTCCGTGCGCGACAACGGCTGCACACTCTGTCCGCCAGGCTTGTCGTATGCCAGCAGCGCCTCGTCGCACCACACTTCCGAAACCGCGACCGACGCATCCGGCAGGACGGTGTTGTCCTTCGCCTCCGCCAATGACAGAATCTCGATGCCATGCCGCCCTTTGAGCTTCAAGCCCTTGGCGGCGAGGCGTCCGTCCACCTTGACCTGCCCGGACGCAATGGCCTCGCGCACGAACGCGCGGGTTGAAGAGGGAAAGGCATCAAGCAAAACGGCGTCCAACCGGACGCCGCTCCACATGCCTTCAATATGGCGGTTCTCAATCATTCATACCTGTCCATCATCGCCGGCGCGATTGGCGCCATGCCCTCCCAAGAGCGGTTCGACGCCCAGGGGAGATCGGAATCTTCCGCAGTGTCGGCGATGCACCCGCAGAGCGAGCACACCGCCGCAAACGCCAGCAGCGCCCAGATGGATTTAGTCGGCAAAGATCGCATCTCCAACCGCAGCCTTGACCTGCTCCCACGAAGCCAGAATGTCGCAGATGACGTAGTTCTTGCCCTTGACCTCCTGACGGATGCGGACGCGACCGACGAACTCGCCCGCAGGTCCGGCCAAGCCGTTGCGGCGGATGCCGAGATCGAGGACCGGCAGCGGACGGTTGGCGTCGCCGCCCTTCATTTCACTGATCGCCTCTTCAGTGAACTCGACGATCGCGAACATGTTCTCGTTGTCGACATCGATGATCTTGCCCTTCACGCCGGCCGAGAGCGAACTCACGTCCGCGCCGGCGACCGCCGCCGCACCCTTGCTCTGGAACTGCTCGGTGACCATCTTCTTGAGATCCTCGTTCTGCTTGAGCGCCTTTGCGAGATCCTCCTTCACAATCTCCGTCTCGTCCTTGGCCGTCGTGATCTGGTCGTTGAGCGAGGCGACCGCGATGTTGAGTTCCTCCACCTGGCCCTTGAACTTGGTGATCTGGTTCTCAAGCTGACTCTTCTCGCTTTCAAGATTGGCGATGATCTCGTTCTTCTCCTCCACCGTCACCTTGTCCTGACGCGCGACCGGCTTCAAGGCATTGAGCTCGGCGACGACCGACTCGAGCTTGCCGCGCAGCATCACAAGTTCGCCGCGCGTGGTGTTGAGGCGCGCCTGCTGATTCTTCGCTCCCTCGACGAGCTTGGCGAGAAGCTGATCGGCCTCGGAGCCGACGGTCTCCGGCTTGTCGCCGTCCATGATGAACTTTCCTTCGTTCAGCGGATCCGGCTTGAAGGAGCGATAGCGGAGCGTATCGCGCTGCGCATCGTTCCAGTTGAAAGTGGCGAGGTTCGCCTGCTCAAGTTCCACCTTGTATTCATCGAGCACGTTCTCGGTATCGGGCGTATCCACGAGCCTGGCCTCGACCGGCGAGGAGTCCTTCTTGAGTTCGATCACCGCGCCCTTTTCGGGCTCGGCGGACTCGATCGTCTTGGAGAGCTGGATGAGGTAATTCTCCTGCAGGCGATTGCGCGCACCCAACTCGCCTCGTTTCGCGTTGAGCTGCATTTCGAACCAAAGCGCCGCCGCGGCAAGCGCCAGAAACACATATACCAGTGCGTGAAGTATTTTGCTCATGGTTGTTTTCCTAGATTGGATATGAATATTTTACAATATTTTCTCACAAATTGCAACCGATTTTTGATATAATTTACGGCATGGATTTCAAAATAGTCTTTGGCGACTCCCGCACCAAGGCAAGACTGGGAGAGATTTCGACCGCGCACGGCACGGTCGAGACTCCTGTTTTCATGGACGTGGGAACGCTGGGAACGGTGAAGTCGCTCGAACCGCGCGACCTCTCCGAGTGCCGTGCGCAAGTGATCCTCGGCAACACCTACCACCTGCTGCTCAGACCCGGGCCCGAAGTTCTCGCCGCCGCCGGCGGTCTCCACAAGTTCATGGGCTGGAACGGACCCATCCTCACCGACTCCGGAGGCTTCCAGGTTTTCTCGCTCGCGAAGATGCGCAAGCTCACCCCGGGAGGATGCGAATTCCAGAGCCACCTCGACGGGCGCCGGATTTTCCTGGGTCCGGCGGAATCGATGGAGATGCAGCGCATAATCGGCTCCGATATCGCGATGGTCTTCGACGAATGCCTGCCCTATCCCTGCGACCGCGCCCGCGCCGAAAAGTCGGTCGCGCAGACGATCGAATGGGCGCGGGCCTCCAAGGCGGCGCCGCACGCGGAGAACCAGGCGGTGTTCGGCATCGTCCAGGGCGGCGTCTACGACGACCTCCGCCGCCATTGCGCCGAAGAGCTCGTCAAGATCGGGTTCGACGGCTATGCGATCGGCGGCGTCAGCGTGGGCGAGCCCGAGCATTGCATGTACCAGGCGGTGGACGCATCCGTGCCCTTCCTCCCGGAAGACAAGCCGCGCTACGTCATGGGACTTGGCGTCATGCACCAGATGGCCGAATGCGTCGCGCGCGGTGTGGACATGTTCGACTGCGTCCTGCCTACCCGCATCGCGCGCCACGGAACCGCCATCACCTCGAAAGGCAACGTCGCGATCAAGGCGGCGAAATGGGAGAAGGATTTCTCGCCGGTCGAGGAAGGCTGCGACTGCTATTGCTGCCGCAACTTCTCCCGCGCATACGTGCGCCACCTTCTCCACAATCACGAGATACTGGGCCTCAGGCTACTCACGATCCACAATGTGCGCTTTCTCAACAGATTCATGGAGGATATGCGCGCTCACATCAAGGCCGGCGATTTCACCGAATGGAAAGAACAAATAAAAAAGGAAACGACAAATGAACGAAACTGAAACCCAGGCGGTCGTGGAAGTCCCGGCCGGAACCGAGACCGCACCGACTGCCGCCCCGGCGCAGCAAAGCGGCGGATTCGGCATGATGATTCCGATGCTGCTCATCCTCGCGATCTTCTACTTCATGATGATCCGTCCGCAGCAGCGCAAGGAGCGCGAACGCCGCAAGATGATCGACGAACTCCGCGCTGGCGCCAAGGTGATCTTCGCCGGCGGCCTCATGGGCAAGATCGTCGAAGCCACCGAAAAAACCTTCAAGGTCGAAATCGCCCCCGGAACCGTGATCGAAATCGATCGCGCCGCTGTCAATGGCGTTTGCAAGGACTAAATTCGGAATCGAATACAATCCCAAACCGCCCAAGGAAAGCGAGGCCTTTCCTTGGGCGGCGGCGATTGGCATCGCGCTGACGCTGTGCCTCGCGGTATACACCGCAGTGCGCGTCAAGCGCGCTTTCGCCGGTGAAAGCCGCGAGCCGGAGAACAGGCGGGCACCGCGCACGGAGATGTCTGCTGTTCGCAGTCCCCAAGCCGCGCAGCCCGCTCCCCAAACCCCGAGGCTTGAGCCGCGCGATTCCAATCTGCACTCCTCCCGTCCGGTGCGCGTCAGGCTGCTGCTGGACAAACTCGCCAAAGCCGAAGAAATGCGCGATACGGAAATGGCGATCGACACTATCGAACAGCTTCGCGCAATGCCCGGCGCACCGGCGGCGGATCTGGACGACAAACTCGCGCGACGCCTCGGCACGCTAAATTTACGCAAACTGTTCCGGGAAAAGTCCCGCCAATGGACGAAAGAACTCACCGTCAAACGCGGCGATACGCTGGAGCGCATTTCCCGCGAACATGGCGCGACCGCCGCATCGACCTCGAAATTGAATGGCGGCGTCACGACGGTCGAGCCCGGCGACAAGCTGCTCGTCATGCACCTGCCGCGCTTCAACCTCGTCATCCACTCCGCCGCCAAATACGCCGACCTCTTTTTCCAGGGCAAATTCTTCAAGCGTTATTATCTGCCCGACTCAAACGCCAACACCGCTCCTAAATCCGACGCCCGCGATTCCGATCTCCAGCTTTTTTCCAATCCCGACCGCGAAGAACTGAAAATGCTGTTGCCGCCCTCAGCGACAATAATGCAAGCGGAATTCTGATTCAGGGGGAAATCAGATTCAGGGGAGAATTTGACCCAAGGGGAAATTTGATTTAGGGGGAAGTGGTGCACCCGGTGGGATTTGAACCCACACACCTTGCGGCACTAGAACCTGAATCTAGCGTGTATGCCAATTTCACCACGGGTGCCCGAAAGTGCCAGTATTATACCATAATCCGCGCTTCCAAATCAAGGGGTAAAAAGAACTTTTAATCACCAGCAGCTGATTCTAGTTCTGCTAGCCCGCTAGCCCCGCTAGCTCTTCTAGCCCTGCCAGCCTCGCTAGCCCTGCTAGCCCGCTAGCCCTGCCCTGCTAGCCTTGCCTTGCCAGCCTGGCTCGCAATGCGGCGTTTTCCCGCTTAAGGCTGGCAATCTTTTGCTTGAGCGCGGCGATTTCCTCTTTCTGCGTCTGGCGGCGGCCAAGCCGCTCGGCGGTCATGCGCTCGCGTATGCCGCCATTCTCGACAAAATCCTTCTCCTTCAATTCAAGCGTGGTGGACATCATCCTGTCCACCATGTGGCAAAGCGTAAGTGCGCAATTCGCGATTTCTTCATCGCTCCACTTCGTGAAATACGGCTCGTACTCTTCAAGGTCGTTGTGCTCGCGGCAGAACGCGAGCAACGAGTCGTAGCGCGGATGCCCCGCCTGCCAGCGGACGAGCGAATGCGCGGAGATGTAATCAAGATAATCTTCTTTCAACTCCTTGATGCTCGCACGCGCGACATTCAAAAGCTTAAGCTCCATTTCCGTAGAGGTGACGCCATCGGCCAGCCCCTCGACGATATTCTGCTTTCCGCTCCGCGCCGCCTGAACCATCTGATCAACCGTGCGGTCGCCGTATTTCGGGAGAAACCGGCGGCAAAACACCACCGTCATCTGATAAAGCACGACCGTCTTGCGATAGTAGTAGAGATTCTCCCAGTTAGTCTGCTTTCTAAGAACCGCCATAGTTTCTTCCTTTCGTTGTTCTAGCTCTGCTAGCAGCTCTGCTAGCCTCTCTAGCCCTGCTAGCCCGCTAGCCCTGCTAGCCTCTCTAGCCCTGCTGGCCTCTCTGGTTCTGCTAGCCTTGCTAGCCTCTCTAGCCCTGCTAGAATTCTAGGAGCCTAGACTTCTAGCTTTTCTAGAACTCTAGGCTCCCAGGTTATCGCCAGTTAGCTGGCTTGCTGTTTACGGCTCAACCGTCGTCGTCACAGAGACCTCCGTCACGCTGACGCTGATCTTGTAGAAGCCGCTCGTGCCCATGTTGGGAACAGGGAGCGTGGTCTCCGCGCTGGTCGCGAGCGTGCAGGACGCAGGGGCGATGCCATTGAGTTCAGAACCAGCCTCGACCACATAGTAGAGACCAGGCTTCGTCGTAACCTTCGCCGTGCCGCCGTTCGTGGCATCAGCCGCCGCCGCAACCGCCGCCTTGGCGAGGTCTTCAGCCTCGGCATCGACATCCGCCTGGAGCGCGGTCTTAACATTCTCCTTCAGCTCCACCTTGACTGCATACTTGGTCGTTTCGCCATCCGTGACCGTAACCACCTTGGCCTCGAAGAGCTCCTTGTAAGCGGTCTCCTGCTCGTCCGTCAGCTTAGCTGCAACTGCAGCCGGGACGCTAGGCACAACCTTCGCGGCCGCAGCCTCGGCATCGGCCTTAGTATCAACCGGCTCGGTCGACTTACCAGGTTCAACAGGAACTTCCTGTACCTCGGCAACAGTCCAGACACCATCCGACTCGGTCGCTGCGTAGCCATCGGCGCAGAATGCGCTGACATCACTGGAGAACGTGCCGCCGGTGACGAAACCAGTCGCCGTGGGAAGCGTTTCGGCGTCCTTCGTATAGTTTCCGATAGCGTCGCCGTTTGTGCTTTCATAGGTGCCGCCGGCGATCATCGCCGTTGCAGGTCCGTACGGATAGTCGCTGTTGTCGATGACAAGCGCGTCGCCCGTCGAATTCGCACCGTTGCCGTTGTACGACCACCCGGCGTTTGCGCCATTGCCGGTTATGACTGCCGTGCTGGTGGACGGCACGGAAAGCGAACCGCCCTTCGCATAGACGCCTGTCGAGCCGGTAATCGCACCACCGTTGATTGTCATCGTACCGGACGGGAGATAAACCGCGACATCTGTCGAGGTGATCGTGCCGCTGTTGATTGCAAGCACCGTGCCGTTCGACGCATTGTCGCCGGTCGCGATGCCGTTGGTCGAGATGGCGAATCCAAGAGCATTGATCGTTGCGCCATTGACGGTAAGCGAGCCCGTGCCGAACGCGGCAACAGCGTTGATCGTGTTGCGAATCGTCAGGTTCGCACCGAGCGTGAGCGAACCGTTCACGCGGATCATGGCAGTACCGTTATTCGGATCATATACTGTTGTCTGGCCATCGACGACACCATTCGTCATCGTCACCGTCCCGTTGACGACAATCCGCTTCGAACTGTCGTTGCCGGAATAGATTGTGAAGCCGCCAAGATCCATGGTCAGCGTCTTTCCGGCGGGGAGCGTCAGCGTTGAATCGAGCGTCACATCCGCGAGGAGCGTCACTGTAGCGCCGCTCGTCGCAGCATCAATCGCAGCAGCGAGGGTTGGATACGTCGTGTTGCCAATCTTGGCGAACGCAGCGTTTACAGTGTAGGTGGTTATGGTCGTGTCGATGTCGAGCGCGCTGCTGATTGAATACGGAGGATTCGTGAGACCAGAAGCGAGGTTGACATCAAGCGTGTAGCTATACGCCTTGACCTTGAGGGTCTGGCCAACGTCGAGCGTCACCGCCGCTTCAGGTTGAATGAGAAGTTCGACGACCGTGTCGTTTGCGATTGCATCCGCGACCGCTTCATCGAGATCGTCGTAATACTCATCGCCAATCTTGGCAACAGCCGTAATCGTCATGCTGACAACGGTTTTATCACCTTCAACCTCTGTCGAAGCCGAGTACACGCCGCCGCCCACGATTTCAGCACCCTCGCCGAAGGTCGCATTGTCCGTCACATAGCTGAACGCCTTGTAGGGAGTTCCGCGTTCCGTGCCCTGCGCAGTCGAAGAGAGCGTGAGTGTTCCATTCACCGTAAGCTTAGTGACCGTGAGAGCAACAGTATCTGCGCTGAGCGTACTAAGCGCGATGGATGCGCCATCCTGCGTCTCGACCTCAGGAAGGACACTACCCGTTCCCACCTGCGCAAACGCGCCGTTTGCGCCAATCGTGAGCTTGCCAGTGAGCGTCGGTCCCATCAGCGAAAGATTTCCACCACTGGAAATCGTCACAGCCGCGCTGATTGTCTTGCCCTGACCCGACAAATATATCGGCTTATCGATTGTCACGGCATCCGTGATATCGGCAAGAAGCGTAATAAAATTGGCATAAGTTGTACCATCCGCAACAGCTATAGCCGCATTAAGCGAGGTGAAGTCTTCATTCTTGTTCGTACCATAGTTGCGAACCCGCGCCACATACTGCTTGACCTCGGTCGTCCCGGCAGGATCGAACGTCGTCTCGCTGTTCGCAACATTGATCGTGTACACCGTCTGACCAGAAATTTCATAGCCCTCAGCCGCCGCGTATGTCGCAGTGACTACAGCGTCAGGGGCGACCTTGTAGGTTCCCGCCTCGGTTCCAATCGTCTCGCCGCCAACAGAAACCGTTACAGTCGCGTTGGCAATCGCAGGAACCGTGATGGTGACTTCGGTGACAGGCACCTTGAGTGTCAGGACGCCTTCGACAACATCGAGACTATAGCCTTCAGGTGTGCCGTCAGCAAGTGCGAACTTGTCCCTGTTGAGGTCTGCAGCCTTGATGAGCGCGACATCGGATTCAGGCTCGATTGCACCGACATCGACAGTCACCTTACCCTCGGCAGGATAGCCGACCGTACCGCTGACAACAAGACCGTCCTCATCATCCGCCGCAAACGCCTTGAATGTCGCGCCCTCGGAGAACGTCAAGTCGCCCGTGAGCGTGCCGGTGCCGCCAAATGTGCCGGCAACCGTCGTCGCACCCTTCCAAGTGCCGGTCAGGTTGACCGCGCCACCATTAACGTCAAGCGCAACATTCTGCGAAGCCGTTCCGGAGAGCGTAAGGGTGCCTGTGGACGAAGCATCAAGCTTGAGCCCCGCAAAGCGCGAGTAACCGTCGTCCACCACCTTGCCGCTCCATTCGGTATCCTTGCTCTGGATAACATTGAGGTAGCGGTTTCCTGAGCCATAGTTGCCCTGGAAGTTCTTCGAACCGGAAAGGCTGCCAACAGTGTATGTAAGCGCACGTGAGAGCAGAATATCGCCAGACTGCTCGTTGACAAGCGTGACTGCCGTCGAGAGATTGTTGGTTGTAAGCGCCCTCCAACCGGTTCCCTCGTACTTCAGAGAGCCGGTTCCCTTGATGCGAGCGTAATTGGTGTCGGTTTCATTCTCGGCACCATTACCTGTGCTGGTCAGCGTGAACACGCCATTGTCGGAGGTCGTGATGCTGGTGCCGCCGCCGAAGCGGTCGAGGCTGTTGGCGCGGAGCTCGCCATCGACCTGTATTCCGCCAACGGCCCACCATGCGGCTTCTGCCGTATTCTGCACTGTCACCTGTGCGCCTTCGGCGATGTAAATGTTGCCTGCGACATAATCATTGGAAGTGGCAGAATCGGCAAAAACGACCCGGCGAGTGTTCAATTTGACCGACCCTCTGAACTCGGAAGCATCCTTGAATACAACTGTGACATGAGGATCGCTGGAGTTCCTCTGATTACCGTAATACGTTCCACTACCTTTCAACGCTTTGATGGTCACGACATTGTTGTTGTACCCGTCGTTGTGCGTGAATGCAAGTCCATCCGTATCATCAAGTTCAAGCGTCGTATCGTATGTTGCACTTCCACTCTTGAACCATCCGGAAACATTGGAGAATCGAACAGCAGATGAACTATTCCCATAAACGCTCAAGTCGATATTTGCCCAATCGGAGTAGTTGCGTATCGCAGTAGTGCCAGTCCAGTTGGAGTTCTTCCACCACGTATCGCCGGTGGGCGTAGGCGCGCGACCGGTGAACACGACCGTGCCGGAGCCAGAAACAGCGGCCGTAGTGCTGTCGCTCGCCAACGTACCATTGACATTGAGAGTGCCGTTCACTACAAGGCCATTGCGGGTGTGCCATGTCTTGCCAGATGCGACGGTCAGCGTCTGGCTTGCAGCAACTACAATACGTCCGCCGTTAGTACTCTTACCGCTTCCTGTATTGCTTGCATCGCCGAGGAACACCTGCTTGCCCAAAGCCTTGATGTTTCCGGAGAACTGGGAGGCATCCCCGAAGTTCAAGAACGGGCGGCAACCGGCATCATTGATATCCCAGAACGTGCCATCGCCTTTGAGCGCAGCTATGGTAATAGAATAGTCCGACCACCCTTCATTGTTGTACCAAGCATAGTTGGAGGAATCGTCTTCGAGGATAAGCGTCCACGCAACACTGGTTTTGGCCATGTAGCCGCGAACATTCGTGAACTTGACAAAGGAATTCGCGTTACCCCATTTGTTCAAATCGTTGCTAGATGCATCAGTAGTATTGCTACCAAGAAGAGTGGTGACTTTTGCGTCTGTGGCTTCGCCCTTTGTAGTATCGCCGACATTCTTGACCCACACGGTTCCTGTCCAGGCAGAATTATCGAAACCCTTAGTTGTGTCAGGCTGCGAACCATCATACACCACAGTTCCGGCGCCGGTAAAGGTGGTGGCGTCGAGACGGTCGGCGTCGACAACCAGCGTTACACCTTCGCTAATTTCAATGGTGGCTGCGGAAATCTTGTTCTCACCTGCTAGAGTAAGCGTACCCAAACCGGTCAAGTAAACCGTGCCGGAAAGCTCTTTTGTTTCTTCGACCGTATATTGGGTATCGCTGGAGACGGGAATCTCAAGGTCGTTCTCGCCGACATCAGCCTTGACCTCGATGATCTGAATTGCCGCGATGCAGCCACGCGCGCTGGAATCGCCACCTGCGCGGTGTCCAACAACCGTAAGGGTAGAGCCGGAAAGCGCTTCTGTCACGAGGACATTGCCGCCTTCTGCAATAGCGTTGGCGCTATCCTGTGCACCTGCATTGCCCCAAGCCGTCGTGCCTTCGACCAAGGCATCGTTCACATACGTGTAGTTCGTGCCGTTGATTGTGTCGTAGCCAAACGGAGCGCTTCCCGAGTCCGTCGAATGATAAACGAGGACGCGATACTTGTAGTAAGGAATGCCAGTAACAGTGACCGTCGGTGTGGGATTGTTTCCATTCTCGTCAATATAGCCATGAAGCGGGTTGATCGATGGCGTGAGGCTGCCACAGCTATAGCTGCCGCGCGTACCGGAAATCGTGACGCTCACACCAGACATTTCGGAGGCCGCACCCGTGGAATCGACAGCGTTGACAGTGCTGAAAGTGCTGTTCGCAACCACATAATTGTTCCAAGAAGTGCCGGGAACCTCATAGCCGGAAAGTCCGACATCGGCTTGTGTCGTAAGGCCGTTGTTCGCGCCATTCGTGAAGTTGATGTTGATGGAGGGCTTGTAGGTCTTTTCTTCTACATTCACATCGGCGGGATCGCCGTCAACATAGTAAAGGACGATGCCTGTGGGTGTCTGAACGAGTTCGCACGCGCCGACATCATCGTCTGCCGTAAGAGTTGTGTCATCGGCAGTCCTCACGCTTGTAAGATAAACGGTCTTGAGAACGTTGTCACCATTCTTGACCTTGATGGCCGCATCGGCCGTAAAGGTCGTGGAAGAAGAAGTGAATGAAACGAGGGTCTTCGAGGAAACCTGCGAAGTACCGGAGAGCGTGACATCCGCCTGTTTGATTACATGGGTTGCTCTGCCAAGCGCCTGGTAGGAGACGCTGCCGTTGCCGGCGAGGTAGTAGTTCATGGTTAATCCCTGGTCCGTGCCAGAGGCGAGATCCACGCTCCACGTGACACCATTATTCGCGGCTACATAGTAATTCAAATTCTTTCCGTTCTGACCAAGATTGCCACCGCCCCATCCGTTGATTGCGATGGAGGAGGTGCCGTCGACTGTCAGCCACATGGTAGAGTCGCCCTGGATTTTGCCGAGGCTTTTCCACGTGACGGTCGCGCCGTTGTACGCACCAACCTGCAATGCCCAACCGTCGATCGAAGCCGATGCGGTGGAAGCAGTTTTACCGTCTATGAGCGCGGAAGTGTATACGCCGTTTTGAATGTAGGGAACGCTGGTCGTATCCCAGTTGCCTGCGGCGTTCCATTCCGAGGAATTTTTACCGGTGAACGTATTGACATACGTTTCCGTTTCGCCGGTGACGGGGTTGGTCATCTCCGCTGCCCATGACACCAGTGGCGTCACAAAGCACAGCGCAAGCGCCAAGCGCTTAATCCGTGTTATCAGTGTTTTCATTTGCTTTCTCCTTTTATTTGTTATATTGCAATCAGTTGAAAATCAATCAACAGCCCGGCACAAGGGCGCGGTTTTCCTCCGCTCCCGTGCGGTTGAATCTTCGTTCACAAACAATACTTTTTTGCTCATTCTGTGTGTATTATATCATTTTTCCAAATAAATAGTCAATCACCTTTTTGGGTGAAGCGTCATATAACAAACCACGAAATACACGGAAGAGGTAAATGGAGGACTGAGGGCTGAGGCAGATTCGCCGCAGGCGAACCCGAAGGGTGCGCAAGCATCCGCGAGTACCGAATTTTTACCACACAGAGGCACAGAGAGATATTTTTCGATTTTTCGATTGCCGCCCACAGGGAGGACATGAAATTTCTCTGTGCCTCTGTGCCTCTGTGTGGTAAATCTGTGTGGTAAAAAAAAAAACTTTGCGGACGAAAGCGGACGAAAGCGTGAGACAAATTATACCAAAATCCCCGTGAAACGCAAGAGAGCCGCGCCAGAACCAAAACCAAGACGGGCTATTTCGACTACGAAGTCCAGACTGCTTGACTACCAAGTCCAGCCCGCTCGACTTCGTAGTGCAGCTTTCTGGACTACGAAGTCCAGGTTTCCAGACTTCCAGGCTTCCGGGCTTCCAGATCCATTGGGTTGCTCGTCTTCCAGCATGTCACAAATGACATAATTGTGACATGCGATTTTTCTTGCGATTTTGCCGTAATTCCGGCGAAAGTGTCGCCATCTTTCCGGTTTTTGCGCGTTTTGGGCGGCAAAATTGCCGGAATATTTTTTGTGACATGGTGTCGATTATGCCATTTTGAGCTGCCAAAAAGGTGACATTTTGCCGTTTGGGGTGGAACTGGCCAGCGGTTGGCCGGCAAAACCCCAAAAAAGGAGAAGTCACATGAAAGACAGGGAAGCAAAGGTGCGCGAAAAACTCGCGCAGCATTACGGACAGTTCGAAGACACGATCGCCTGGTGCGTGAGGTCGGCGCTGTTGAGGCGCGGAATATCCCACGAACTGGCACGGAAAAACGAAAAGACGGTTGAAGAACTCAAAAACGAGGTGCGAATACGGGCAATAAAGGTGATTTTTGCCGCCTACGACCCGGAATCGGCGGCAAATCCGTCGACATTCGTCTGCACGGCGGCAAAATTCACGGCGATTACCGTCGTGGACAAGTTCGTCAAGACGCGGATTCGCTCCGGGGTGTCGCTCGACCAGAAGACGGGCGGCGACGACGGCGAGACGCTCGCGGATTCCATCGCGGAGAACGAAGCGGCCGGATTCTACCGCGGGGCGGTGAAGATCCGGGTCGATACGGAACTGCATCTGCTCAAGGAAACTCTTTGCCGTGCAGACTGGACGATTTTCCGGATGCGGTATTTCGACAACGCCAATAATCTTGCCATAGCCCGTGCGCTGGGGTGGACGCGCGAGAAACTCTCCTGGCATCTGCGCGGCTACGAGCTGCGGCTTGCGCGGCTTTTCTCGTTGAGGTCGCGCCAGAAGGTGTAGTTCGGCGCCCAACTCCGGAAAGCCGCCTCTTTGAGGCGCAGCTTTCTGGAGTAGTTGGGAACCGGGCAGGGAGTTTCGCCGTTTTCCCAGCGGTAGATGGTTTTGGGGGTGACGCCGAGCATGGCTGCCGCCTTTTTCACGGAGACCTCGAAGTTCTTGTCTTCTTCGGAGACCGCCCGCCAGGCGAGCGCGGCGGCGCCTGCCGCGTTGGCGCGGTCGGAGAATTCCCGCACCAGCTCCTCGATCTGGCGGTCGGTATCGCGTCCGGGCGGCGTCTGACGGAGATGGACGAGCGTCTGGCGCGCAAGCGTCCATTTTTCGATGAGCTCCCTGTCCATGTACTTCTCGGCCTCCATCCGCATTTTGGCGGTGTAGACGGCGAGGAGCCGGATGACGGATCTGCCCAGCATGGCGGACATCGTTTCGAGGCCGCTCGCGGATATGAAGTCGGACCAGATCGAGCGCACGGCATCCACGAAACGCCCGTCCAGCCAATGTGCGAGGTCGCGGATCGTCCCGAAGAGCACCTCCGAGCAGTCCGGGCCGAACATCATGAAGGCAGTGAGGATTTCGCGGGTCTGGGGGTTGAAGATGCCGCCGTGGAGTTTGTTGAACCAAGGCCAGCGGCAATCATCGAGCCGCCGCCCGGAAATCTCGATGAGCAGGCGGAAGGTGTTTTCGGCCTGGCCTTCGGCGAGGATGCCGCGCTCGACAAAGCGTCGGCACAGATCGCAGGTTCGTTTCATCGTTCTCGGTGCGAAGCCGCGGGTCTTGAGGTGGTCGTGCACCATGAAGATCATGATATTGGCGAGGCACCAGTATTTGGCGATACGCAGGGCGGAAAGGCGCGACGATTCGGTGGCGAAGAAACTCGCGATGGCGCGGGCGGCGGAGAGCGAAAGAGCGAGACCGCATTTTGCGAGCTTCCGGCTGCATTTCCAGGCGGTGAAGAGCACTGCCGGGGCGGCAAGTGCGCCAAACACCCAGATTTTGGCGCGTTGGAAGGCGCTTGGGCGGCGGCTGGCGGCGGGCGGTTTTCCGGCGCCGTCGCCGAAAATGTTCCACAGGTCGTCGCGCCGCCTGGCGAGACCGCGCTTGATCGCGTCGCAAAGCGCCCGCTTGACGACGTCGCGCTGTAAAATCGCAAGCGAGTTGAGGA
>DFFF01000033.1:10178-35734 GCA_002369235.1 Verrucomicrobia bacterium UBA3783 | reverse complement strand
CGTTGGAGATGATGTCCTGACCAGCGTAGGTCGTGTGGTTCACGCCGTACACGAACATGGGCGTCGAATCCTTGGAAGGAGCCGACATGATCACCTTCTTCGCGCCGGCCTGGATGTGCATGCGGGCCTTCGCGTCCTCGAGGAAGAGACCGGTGGACTCGACCACGATCTCCGCGCCGACTTCATTCCACTTGAGCTGGGTGGGATCCTTCTCCGCAGTGAGGCGGATCGCCTTGCCGTCGACCGTCATGGTGTTGCCCTCGACCTTGATGTCGTGTTTGAACGCGCCATGCACGGAATCGTACTTGAGCATGTAGGCGAGGTAGTCGGGATCGAGCAGATCGTTGATGCCCACGACCTCGATGTCGTTAGCGAAGTTCTCGACCGCCGCACGGAAAACCATGCGACCGATGCGGCCGAAACCGTTGATGCCAATCTTGATTGCCATTTTTGTGTTTCCTTTTGTTGTTGTTTGTTTGATCAAGCCTTCGTGACCTTGCCGTTCTTGATGCAGCGGGTGCAGACCGTCATGCGGCGGGTGTTGCCCTTGCCGTCGGTCGCGCGCACCGTCTGCAGGTTGGGCATAAAGCGCCGCTTGGAGATGCCGGTCGTATGCAGGCCGATGCCGCCTTTGTACTTGGGCGAACCCTTGCGGACGATTACATTGCCCGCCGCAGGGTGCTTGCCGCAAATTTCACAAACTCTGGACATTTTCTGGTTCCTTTCGTTTGGGATTTCAGTTGCCGGGCTGCCATTCGACGTTCGCGAACGCGTTGTCGAACGCCGCACCGAGCCCGCCGAAGCTGTCGGCCGTGCCGCTGCTCGCCTTCGCCGTCTCGGCGCCGCCTTCCGCAGAACCCTCGCCCATCGCCTTCACCTCGTCCTCGGTCATGCTCATCGCACGGATCGAAAGACCGATGCGGCGCTCCGCGCGATCCACCTTCATGACGCGCGCCTCGACCTCCTGGCCGACTTCCAGCGCGTCCTTCACCTTGTCCACGCGCTCTTCGCTGATCTGGCTGATGTGCACGAGACCGTCCACGCCGTCCTCCAGCTCCACGAACGCACCGAAGGACGCAAGCTTGGAAACCTTGCCCTTCACCACGCTGCCGACCTGGTACTTCGCCGCGATGTCCGCCCACGGATCGGTCTGCGCCTGCTTGAGGCCCAGGCTGATGCGCTGCTCCTTCGCGTTGACGTCGAGAACGACCGCCTCCACCTCTTCGCCCTTCTTGAGGACTTCGAGCGGATGGTTGACCTTGCGCGTCCAGCTCATGTCGCTGATGTGGATCATGCCGTCGATACCCTCTTCGAGCTCGACGAACGCGCCGTAGGCCGTGAAGTTGCGGACCTTGCCCTTGACGCGCGAACCGACCGGATAGCGCTCCTGGACCGTATCCCAGGGATTGTCCTGCGTCTGGCGGATGCCGAGCGCGATCTTCTGGTTCTCCATGTCGATGGAAAGCACCACAACCTGCACTTCGTCGCCGACGCTGAGCATGTCGCTCGCACGGGCGACGCGCTTGGTCCAGCTGAATTCGCTGATGTGCACGAGGCCTTCGATGCCGGGAGCGATCTCCACGAACGCACCGTACGCCGTGAGGTTGACGACCTTGCCTTTGACGCGCGCACCGACCGGGAACTGCTCCTGGATGGCGTCCCACGGATTGGGCTGCGTCTGCTTGAGACCGAGGCTGACACGCTCGCGCTCGCGGTCGATATCGAGCACCATGACGTCGATCTCGTCGCCGACCTTGAGGATTTCGCCGGGATGTTTGAGGCGTCCCCAGGACATGTCGGTGATGTGGAGGAGGCCGTCAAGACCGTCGAGATCCACGAATGCGCCGAAGTCGGTGATGTTCTTGACCTTGCCCTTGCGGATTTCGCCCTTCTGGAGCGTGGAGAGGAGCTGCTCGCGCTTTTCGGCGAGAGCGCCCTCGATAAGCTCGCGGCGCGAAACGATGAGGTTGCGGCGCTCGTTCGAAATCTTGAGCACCTTCATCTCGAAAGTCTGTCCGATATACGGTTCGAGCTCCTTGACCGGGGAGACCTCGATCTGCGAGCCGGGGAGGAACGCCTCCACGTCGTCGATCCTCACGAGGAGGCCGCCGCGCGTCACGCTCTTGACCGTGCCGGTCACGACGCTGCCTTCGGTATAGCGCGCCTGGATCTTCTCCCAGCGGATCTTCTCGTCCGCGCGGCGCTTGCTGATGTCCACCATGCCCGTCTTGTCGTTCTCGAGCTGAACGATCATTACCGTGACCTTGGCGCCCGGCACGACTTCTTCGCCGCCGAATTCCTCGATGCCCACCGTGCCTGCGCTCTTGTAGCCGATGTCTACGAATACTTCATTGCCGGCGACCGACACTACCGTGCCTTCGATAAGCGCACCGACCTTGAACTCAGACCCCGATGCCGACGACGCGAGAATCTCCGCCATCGCTGCGGACTTGTCCGCCGGAGCCGTTGGTTTTCTGATTGCCATTTTGTTGTTTTTTCGTTTGTTGTTGTTCCGGGTTTTCTGCCCGGTCCGCCGCCCTTTTGCGCGCGGAAGCATAATTATATCATATTCCAGCCCGTAAAATCAATCACAAATTTCAACTTTCTGCACGGAGAAGCCAAGATCTCACTGGGTGGAAAGCGCATCTCACCGGGTGGAAAATGACCACAGGCACAAGGTTTCGATTGCCGCCATACCAAGTCTAGAAGCCTGGACTACGAAGGAAACGGGGCTGGACTACCAAGTCTAGAAGCCTGGACTACGAAGGAAAGGATGCTGGACTACGAAGGAAACGTGGCTGGACTTGGTAGTGGAGGAGGCTGGACTGCTTTAAACTTCGTAGCCTGCTTCGCGGGCGAGGGCGCGGTCGTCGTCATAGTCGGCGCCGGGAGTGGTAAGCAGCGGCCCGGCGATTCCGGCATTGATGCCCACGTAAATACAGCGCCGCGCCTCGTCGTCGGTCAAATCGCGCCGTCCGCCGGCAAAACGGAGCGGAGTCGCAGGATTTGCAATTCGCAAAACCGCTATTGCAGTGAGAATCCGGTCGATGTCCAGCCGCTTTTCGCCGCCAAGCGGCGTGCCTTCAATAGGATGGAGAATGTTCACCGGTATGGAATCCGGCGCGATTTCCCGCAGCGCAAAGGCAAATTCCACAAGTTCCTCGTCGCTCTCGCCCATGCCGATTATGCCGCCGCAGCAAACCTCGAAGCCCAATTCCCGCGCAGCGCGGATGGTCGCGAGCTTTTCCTCGAAGGTGTGCGTGGTGCAAAGCCTGGAAAATCGCGAAGGAGCGGTTTCAATATTGCAATGAATGCGCCTCAGCCCCGCCGCCTTGAGCCGCACAAGCTGTTCGCGCGTCACCAGCCCCAGCGATGCGCAAAGCTCGATGCGCGACGATGATGACATACGGCCGAGCGCTGCGCAGATTTCGTCGATCTGCGCATCGGTCTGGCCGCGCCCGGATGTGACGATCCCGATGCGCCGCACACCGCTTGCCCCGGCCTCCTGCGCCGCCTTGGCGCATGCCTCCGACCCGATCCAGCCGTGCGCTTCGCACCCGGTTTTCCAGTGCGCCGACTGCGCACACCACTTGCAATCCTCGGAGCAGCGTCCCTGCCGCGCCGAAACTATCGCGCAGAAATCGAACCGCTCCGGCGCATGACGGCGCGTCGTTTCGTGCGCAAGTTCGTAAAGTTCCTCGCGCGGAAGAGTCTTCAAAAGCGAAAGGACTTCTTCAGCCGCCGGCAACGATTCGAAATGCTTCAACCTTCATGCCCTCCTTGAACTCCATCTGCGAAAAATCGGATCCCACGGGATAGACCTCGCCGTCGATTTCGACTATGGCCTTGGCAGGATCTATGGACTTGGATTCCAGATATTCTTTGACCGTCATGGCGGAAATCACCCGAAAAGCCAGGTTGAAAGATAGCGCTCGCCCGTATCGGGCAGAAGCGCGACAATGGTTTTGCCGTCGAATTCGGGACGCTTGGCAAGCTCGAGCGCGGCATGGAGCGCGGCGCCCGACGAGATTCCGACCAGCAACCCTTCCTTTGCCGCCGCCGCACGCGCAGCCGCCCCGGCGTCTTCGGCCTTGACCGTGACGATCTCGTCCAAAACCGATCTGTCGAGCACTTTGGGGATGAAGCCCGCGCCGATTCCCTGGAGCTTGTGCGGACCTGGTGCGCCGCCGGAAAGGACGGCGGAAGTATCTGGCTCCACGGCGACAATCTTGACTGCGGGATTCTGCTCCTTGAGGAATCTGCCCGTCCCGGTTATGGTGCCGCCGGTGCCGACACCGGCGACAAAGGCGGCAATCTCGCCGTTCGTGTCGGCCCAAATCTCAGGACCCGTGGCACGATAATGCGCCGGTGCATTGTCGGGATTCTCGAACTGCTGGAGAATCACCGCGCCGGGTGTCGCGTCGCGCAACGCTTCGGCCTTGGCGATCGCGCCCTTCATGCCTTCCGCGCCGGGCGTAAGCACGATTTCCGCACCGTATGCGGCGGCAAGCTTGCGGCGCTCGATGCTCATCGTATCGGGCATGGTGAGGATGAGATGATAGCCCTTCACCGCGCTCGCAAGCGCGAGCCCCACGCCGGTATTGCCGCTCGTCGGCTCGATAATCGTCGCACCGGGACGGAGCGTGCCGTCCCTTTCCGCCGCCTCGATCATCGAAACCGCCACGCGATCCTTCACACTGCCGCCGGGGTTGAAAAACTCCACCTTCGCAAGCACCCTCGCGCCACCCTTGTTCAGCTTTTCCGATATTTCCACGAGCGGAGTGCGCCCGATCGTCTCCAAAATGTTTTTCCTCACCATCGCCATTTTTCTCCCTTAAGTGTGTATTATACCATATTTTAACCCTCGGGTCTAGAGGCTCGAGGCTCGGGATTGCGGCGCGAACGACAGCGCTTTCAATATCGAGTGCAATGTTCCATTAGGGTTTATGTACCCGCACCAGACTTCTGTTGCACGACGGATCACAAACTCATTGCACCATATTGCGCGTTGCTTGTTTATTCCGGTTCCTGCATCTACTGGCGAAAGCAATAGCGCCAACCCGTCGTCAACCGCCTTTGCAATGGCTCGCGGCAATATAGACGGCAATCCTCCCGGATAAACGGCGATAAAACGTCGCTTGGCGGCAATAATGCGCGAAAGCACTTCACGCTCTTGCGGACTGGTAAAAGTCGAGATTACAGGCAGGCGAGGGGCGACGCCCTTGCGCCCCGACAATGCCGGCCCATGAGAAGCAATGCACTCCTCTGTGGATGCGCTGGTATTTTCTTGGGGTGCGAGGGTATCGCCCTTGCGCCCCGACAATGCCGGCCCATGAGAAGCAATGCACTCCTCTGTGGATGCGCTGGTATTTTCTTGGGGTGCGAGGGCGTCGCCCCTCGCACCCCTAACCCACAATACTGGTGGCGTTGCCGTCGCTTCATGCGATTGGCTGGCAACGAACGCCACTAACGGCTCCTGCAAAAGCTCGATATTGCCTACAGCATGACTTGTGACCGGGCCAAACCGATCTGTCGACCAGTGCTTCGGGTTGTCGCGAATATAGCGGCGTATTGCCGCCAGCTGATTGTAATTGGTAACTATCTTCTCCCAATAATTTGGCTGCCAAAGGCGAGAATCCTTGCCTCGGGGCGCGAGGGCGTCGCCCCTCGCTTCGCGCGCCTCTTTGGCCGCCAAACTTTTGAGCTTGCGCATTATCTTTGCGAGGTGGTTGTCGTCATTGGTCTCGCGATTTTCAATCTTGACCAGCATGTGCACATGGTTGGGCATTACGGTAAAAGCATCCACATAAACCTCTGGATTGTAATCCGGGAGCGTCTCGATTAGCCGCTTGACCGCGAGCCCCAGGCCATTCAAAACGCACTCCTCGCCGACTATGGCTCCAAATCTGCTTTTGTTTTCGTGCACCTGAAACGTCACAAAGAACCAGCCGGAGCGATAATTTATGTTCCGGTTGCGCAACTGCGGTCTACGGTATTTGCCGTCTATCAAAGGCATGGACCATCTTTCCTGAAGAAGACCTCTTTGATGTATATTATACCATATTTTAACCCTCGGGTCTAGAGGCTCGAGGCTTGATAGTTTGATTAAGCCGATTCCTTACTGTTCGCTTACGGTTACTTTGTAGAAGCCTTGGATGCCTTGCTGCTTGATTACGCCAAGATAGATCGTTTCGCCTGTCGCCTGAACCTTCTCGCCTTGGCGCAAATTGGACAAGTCGCTACCCCACGAAGCCTGATAATAAAGCCCCTTCACCGCCTTTACCGGCAATGCGCCGGCCTCAGTATTGCCTGCCGCCGTTTCTTCTATGGTTGGCTCTGGCTCTGCAGTTGCCAGCTCCACCTTTTCATCGCTCATATCCGCCAGCACACCCGTGGCATCGTCCTCCACCTTCGCTACTTCCTCCGCTCCTACCTCCGGCTCTTTGAGCGTTATCATAATCGTATTTGAAGTGGGATCATACGTCTTATTGTATCCCGCTGTCGCATCAACCTGTTCCGCTCCCACCATCACACTTACCGTAACTTGCTCGATTAGCTCCGCAATCTCCGCTTCATCCTCAAGCGGATCGCCCTTCACGGCTATCGTGCGCGTGCCGCTCTCCTCGTCAATCTCCGGCTCCTCCATCTTATCCTTGTCAATATTCACAACCGGAGCTACTGATTTAGGCGTCCAAACAACCTCATCCAGCCATGCGCAGTCCTCGCCGTTTGTTATGTTCGCATTCTTTTGGTATGTCCACTTCAAGACATGCGACCCTTCATTCTCTATATCGAACTCTGCAAATGTCCAGTCATTTGTGGTGTTATCCATGTAATCGCGCTCGACACCGTCAATCTCAAATTTACACCCATCTCTGCGAATACCCTTTACTGTCCTTTCGCTCGATACTTTCCACCAAAATGAGACCCGGCCTTTACCTTCTAGACTAATACTCACCCATGTTGACTGACTATCCCCAATCGCTCCACTCCTCAGCGCTGCAACACCATCATGCGCCGCCTCGGCAAGCACACGGGACCAATTCTCATCCCCTCCAAGCGTTACGTCAACGTCATCCACACCAAGACACTCTGCCGCACTGTAAGGCAGTCGCGTGAACGAGAATGTCGCCACATTGCTGTCAAAATAATTATTCTTTACGGCTATAGCCTTCACAGTAACATTCATCGCACTGGCCGTGAATGGATTCTCGTACAAAATGCCGCCTTCTACTGTTGGTTCGCTTTCGTCAAGAGTATAATAAATTGCCGTTCCATCTTCAGCCTCGATCTTGAGCGTCGCGAATTCGGTCTCGATCGTACCTCCGTCTGCAACATCATCGCTGCAAATCGTCGGTGCGGATAGCGTATTGGCCGTCCAGACCGCCGTGAGCGTTGTATCTACCGCCGGGAATTCGTACTCCGCCCCTGCTTCATATACATTCTCTCCGTCGCTCCAGCCCGTAAATGTATACTTCGCCCTCGAAAAATCATCGCCAGACGGCAACACCATCTTCTCGCCTGCAAGCGCCTTCTCAACTGACGGCAATACTCCGACAACATCCTCTACATCAACCACAAAGCTGACGAATGTCTTTCTCGTCCATTGTGCGACTATTGTGATATCCTCGCCGGGCACCGTATATTCAGCACCCGCCGCGTATGTCGCCTTGCCGTCGCTCCAGCCGGCAAAGACATAATCCTCCCTCGCGAACCCATCTGCCTCGGGCAGGGTAACTTCCGTTTCTGCCAATTCCTTGATCGTCTGATGTATATCTCCACTACCTCCTCCCAAGTCAAAGCTGACGAATGTTTTCTTGGTCCATTGCGCCGTGACCGTAATATCCTCTGTCGGCACTATGTATTCCGCGCCCGCTTCGTATGCAGTATCGCCGTCGCTCCAGCATGCGAAAACATAGTCGTCTCTCGCAAACTTGTCTGCCGACGGCAGATTAACAACATGCCCAGTCAATTCCTTGATCGTCTGCGGAACCTCGCCGCTACCGCCGCCCAAATCAAACGAGACAAACGTCTTTCTCGTCCACTGTGCGGTTATTGTCACATTCTCGGCCGGAACCACATACTCTGCCCCCGCCTCATACATTTCCACTCCATCGCTCCACCCCGCAAAAACATGGTCCTCTTTGACGAATCCATTCGCGCTCGGCAATGCAATATTGCCGCCGACATACGAAGTTACGATCGCTGGAGTTTCCCCTTCCGCGCCGTTAAGGCTAAACGAAACATCCACCTTGGGACTCCAGACAAAATCCTTAACCCAAACGCAGTCATCGACTTGCTCCAACAACTCGGGATCGTCCTCATCGTCCTTTATATATTCCCACCGCAATAAATGCGCTCCACTACCTTCCAAGTCGAGCTCGACTACCGTCCAATCCTTTATGCCTCCAAAGACAGCATTTGTCACGCCATCAACAAGGAAGCAGGCGAAATCGTAAATCTCATCGCCATAATGCTCGCTCGAGACCTTCCATTTGAACGAATAATGCCCCTTGCCTGAAACCGTCGTCTGCAACCAAGATACCTGGTCATCACCCGTGTCGCCGCTCTTTAGCGAGCTGCCGTTCTCGTTCGTCAGCCAGATACCATCTCGGCTCGTCGTGAATTCAATGCCTTCAAATGTCAGCTGGTAGCCGAAAAACTTGTCGTCACCCACAATATCTCTGAACTCTTCATCGTATTCCTGCCTGTAACTTACTTTGCCAGCCCTCGAAATCAGCCCCGACTCCGCAAGCCCGTTTGGCGCATGGTCTTCAAAGACGGCAAGCGAAACCTCTGCATTCCAGTCTGCAATCGAAGTCACGCTTTCACCAAAAACGACTCTCTTCAGCGATTCGCACCCGCTGAACGCACTACTGTATACGTCTGACACCGCACCAACCACAACCACCTCCTCAATATTCCGATACGAGTCGGGGAATACGCGGCTTAGATTACGATTAAGCACATATTGAGGAACCGCAACTCTTTTTATCGCGCCACAACCGACGAAGGCAGGATCATCGCCCAAGTTCATATATGTTATACTGCTAGGAAGTTTTACTTCTTCAATCGAGGAGCACCACCCGAACGACGAAACTCCTATTGAAGTCACGCCGTCAGGGACCGCTATGGATGTGAGACTCGTGCAGTCGTCAAATGCCAAGTCTGGTATGCATTCCAAGCCCTGCGGGAACTCAATCGCCGTAAGCCCTCGGGATCCCGCAAACGCCGCTTCTAGCAGTTCGGTCACTCCCGCAGGGATAGAGTATCCGCCAACCTTCCCGGCGGGATATGCAACAAGGCATGTTCCGTCTGCCGTAAAGAGAACTCCGTCTTTGGAAAAATATTTCGTATTTCCATCGGCAACATTGATGCTTTGCAACGAACGGCAACACTCAAATGCGCCGCTCCATACATCAGAAACCTCGGTCGGCAGCTCATATGCAGTCGTTTCCTTTGCCGCCGGATACCACATAAGCGTCTTTCCGTCCTTTGTGAAAAGGATTCCATTTACAGATTTGTAAGATTCATTGGCTTCATCAACCACAAAGGAGGCAAGATGCGTACAATACTCGAACGCATACTCTTCGATCGTATTTACGTTCGCAGGAATGACGATGTTCGTCAGGCTCGAACAGCTACCGAATGCCCCTTCTTCGATTACACGCAAAGTCGACGGCAGCACAACACTCTTGAATGCACAGCCTTCAAATGCCCATTCGCCTATTCCTGTAGCTCCCTCTTGTATCTCAATATCCGTTATCTTATCCCAGCAACTTGAGAAATACCACTCTTGGAATCGCCAGTTGCAAAGCATCTGCGGAATCGCCAGTTTTGTTATGTTGTTGCAATACAAAAATGCAGACGCGTCCATATTGTTGACGCTATTCGGTATCGATACGCTTGTCAGAGCGTTACATCCATAAAACGCTCTATAGCCAATGCTGGTCGTTCCTGCCGAGATCACCAGATTCGTCACATTCCCGAAAGGTATGCCGCACTGCGAACCTGGTACTGTCGCTTCGCAAACACTGTCACAGTCCTTGAACGCATTATTGCCAATGCTTTTGACGCTACACGGTATCTTTATGCCCGTAAGACCGCGGCAACCACTAAACGCACCATCCCCAATGCTAGTAACCGAGTCGGGTATCGTCACATCACCGTTTATTCCAGCAATAACCGTATGGCCATCTTTTGAAAGCAACAACCCATTCTCGCAACAGTAGTTAAGATTGTTCGCGCCAACAAGGAAATTAGTCAGGCTACCGCAATCACTAAACGCACAATCCCCAATGCTAACAACCGAGTCGGGTATCGTCACGCTCGTCAAAGCCTCACACCTCTCGAACGCAAAATCCCCTATCCCTACTACCGTATACCCGTCAATCTCGGAGGGTATCACCACATCTCCCGCCTTGTAGGCGGTATCGACCAGAATTGCGTCGCCATCATCGTCAACCTCATACGCCCAGCCCTTGAACACCGTTGCGGTATAGGTTTCTTCTTGCACAACATCGTCGATCAGCGTCTTGTATGTGAGATTGTGAAGACCATCCTTGCCAACGAGAGCAAACGCCTCTTCTCCGGCTCCATTCACTCGCCCGATCTCAACGCCATTGTCCTCGATGACGACTGTCGCGCCCGAATTGCCGCCGATCCAAGCGGCATCATACGGAAGAACAATCGACGACTCAACCGCTCGTTCTTCTCTAGTATCCAGCACAAACGGCGCAGAATCGCCAGCTTGAGCGAACATTGCCCCAACTATCACAATCATCGTAATTATCGATCTTGTTATTTTCATCTGATACCTCCATTCCTTTGCAATCGTAATTGCAATTTATCTGGATAAAACCTTAGGCAGTCGTCCGTTACTTTTCCAAACTGACGCAAATTCGTTTCCCACACCAACAACTTTCGCATATGCCAGCAGTCGTAATGCGAGAGGACTCCCAACATGCTGTTAACCCTCGCCTGAATCCTATTTGGATGCTCAGACCAATCTAGGGCCTTCATACGCCCGCGCATCCTCTTGAGCGACCGCCTTGCTGGATATGTGCGATACGGTTTAACATACGCGCCAAGAAACTCAACACCTTTGTACGCATCAACTACGAGAACTTTTTTCTCGTTCAGTTCAAGCTCAAGAGCTTCGCGCAGAAAACTCCTCGCCTTGGGTACTATGTCATAAAGCTCCTCTTTCGTCGATGCAACCACAAATGCATCGTCCACATAGCGCCCGTAGTGACGGCACTTCATCTCACGTTTCATGAACTCGTCAAATGCGCCAAGGTATACATTGCTGAAAAGTTGCGACGACAGATTACCTATTGGCAACCCACAGCCGGGCTTTGAATGGAACAATGACTTTTCCTTTGGCAGGAGCCTCCACTCGCTCATGTCACCAATTACTCTGCAATTCTCCACTGGGTTCAGCATGCAGATGGATTCCAAGAGATAGTCTACCAGTTCCCAATCGCGCTCTTTTGCAGACTTTGTGTCTTTTATGGCGAAACCATCCGCATCCTCTGTATATTTGCGCCTTTGCTTTAAAAGGATCTCCCGACACCTTACCAAAAGCCGTGCGCGGTTGATGCTCATGAAGTAACCCTTGATATCAAGCTTAAGCACATAGCACGGTTTCGACCAATTCTGCGAACAGGAGCGAATGTGCTTCTTCAGCCTCTCTACTCCATAATGCGTCCCGCGCCCTTCGATGCAACTGTAGCAGTCGGCGATGAACGTGCGCTCGAAAAGTTTGTGCGTGTAGTTGTAGAAGAGATGGTGCACCACCCTATCGCGGAACTCCGCCGCGAACACCTCACGCATCTTCGGATCGTGAATAATAAAACAGCTTGAGGGTCGCGCCGCATACCGCCGTTCCAGCAACTCGTCGCGCAGTTTCACGAGCTCATGCTCCTGACGCATCTCGAACCCGACTTGATACCATTTGCCGCGCTTGTGCCGTCGGGCTGCGAGATAAGCGCAGTAGAGGTCTTCCAAAAGGCGATGCGACGCGTCGTCCGCAGTGGCGGCTGCAAGTACTCGAACTGGACGTACAGACTGACCGTTGTAGCGGTTGTTGTTGTTCCGGTTGAAGTTGCTCGAATTGAAGTTGAGGTTCCACGCGTTGTTCGAATTGTCCGAATTCGGCGAAGAGGACCAGTAGTTGCCGTTCGAGCCGGGGTTGTTGAGGTCCGAGTCGTTGCCGTTGCCGGCAGCTGGACTCGTTACAGGACGGCCACCTTCACTCGTCGGCGAAGGGAATCCGACAGCCGGAAGCCCTCCGCAAACTTTGCTGTCATTCACCGTCACGAAGTCACCTCCGTGTTGGCGGTGGGGTCGCCATTGTCGTTCATTGGATTTGCCGTATGGCACGCTCCGCCGAACCTTGATCCAGCGGATTCTGGCCTGCCGCCCCGACTGGACGACGCGCTCGCATCTGAAGATGGTTGCCTCTGCGAAAACCTCTGCCAGCTCGCAAGCTGCTTCGACAGGTTTTCGCTCAAATCGAAAAGCTTAGCAAAAGCACCGATGGAAAGTGCCTTGATGTCCCGCAAGACCCGCGTCCTCACCTGAATCTCCACCACCAGCTGCCGCGCACGAATAATGAGCGGCACCTTCTCGCGCGTGGAATTAATCCGCTGGATCAGCACCAGTACGTCCACCATCGCACGATCCAATTCCTGCCCAATTGTATAACGCTCTGTGCGCGGCAACGCACGCCGTGTCTGCACGAACTGCAGATAGAGTTCGTTACAGACCTTATAGACGGGGAGATCGAGATAAAGAGCCATATCTTATCATTCTCCCGCAAGTGCTTTCTTGATTTCGGCGACAAATGCTGCGATTTCTATCAGCGTCTTCGTCTCCATCGGGAAAATGCGTATCCGTTCACAGACCGAGCGGTACAACTCTTCACCGTGCAAAGGAAGTGAATTGGCGTCTCCGCGCGAAGCCGCTTCCGTCGGAATGGTTTCGCGCCACTCGTCATATCCCTCGTCACTTGGCAGTTCATCTGCCGCCAACTCCACATCATACCCGAACTCCGTTTTCTTGTGGCTGCGCGTTCCGATCCGTTCAAGCAGTTTATCGACAGGGAACCCGATGTACACCAGTTGCTGATTGATGTTCTTGACGAACTTCCTCGTCACCTTGTGCCGGGCGATCGCCTGATGAAAAAGATAGGCGCTGTGGTTGTATGCCCGATAGAAGCCATTCGCCTCCACCAAACGCACAACCCCATTGGGCTTTTCGCTTTCAAACTTGACAACCTGCTCAAACGATGCCATAACAGAATAAATCAGAATGAATTGAATAAATCAAATACGCGCGCAATTCGCGCGCTATTCGGCAAATCCTCGAACTGGACGTACAGACTGACCGTTGTAGCGGTCGTCGTCGTACCGGTAGAAGTCGCCCGAAAAGAAGTTGAGGCTCCACGCGTCGTACGAATTGCCCGAACCCGGCGAAGAGGACCAGTAGATGCCGTTCGAGCCGGGGCCGCCGAGGCCCGAGTCGTAGCCGCGGCCGGCAGCCGGAAGGAAGATACTCCTGTCCGCATAAGCACCCTTGCCTGTGACGAGCCGCCCATAGACGCCATTTCGGGTCGTCCACGTGGTGGTGCAATTGTTTTCGAGAGCAGAAAACTCCGCATCCGTCGGCATCCTCCAATTGCCACCCCAGTGAATATGGGCCGCGTCGTGCTCCGGGGAGAGTACGCCATCCGCCGTAATCCATCCTTCGCTTTGCAGGGTGGAATTACTCTTATTGTAGGTTGGCGTGTTGCCTGGGGCGAACGAGAAATTCGATGACGACCCATCGCTCGCTACCCACTTATTATTCTCGCGTTTGTAGCCAACCGTATCGCCCCACCAAAAGTAGTATCCGTAGTCTTCAGGATTCTCCGCGCCTATGTTGGTTGTCGCCCAATAAGGTCCATTCTCCCAAAGCTGGACCGTCTCATGATCTATGACCGTGACTCGCATAACCATGTTGTCGTAGATCACCTGTCCAAGATCCGCCTTTGCGTCCCAGAGCAACTTGTAGGTGCCGTTGGCCTGCACCTTCTTGTCTGTTGAATTCACGCCGTTCTTCACAACCCAGAATTGCGAGACTTGGCGAGCTTCGCCCGAATCTGGCATCACCGCCGACACGGAGAACTTCCATTGATCCGTCCCGCTAATCCCCGTCACCTTGCATGTGATATCCACCAGCCCATTCCACGGATACCGCTGCTTGGCAACAACATCCGTGACAGTAGGCGAAGCAATTACGTTTGCCGCCAAAGACATCAGTAGAAGTGTCAATTTGATTGATTTCATCTTTGTAAACCTTTCTCTACCATGGCCAGATTATTCGGTTAGCATTGTATTCCATTAGCATGCGTGCTTTCTCAAGCATATCGCACACTCCTCGCGCACCATCCAAATCAACACGTGCTACGTCTTTATTAAAAGGCCCTACGCCTAAGATTGCGTCATTGCCGAATTTACATACAACTGTATAGTAATTCTTCAGATGAAATCGTAAATCTTGGAACTCATTCTCCTTGCCCTTATGTCTTGCTACATTGCACAATCTTCTGAAAATCTCATCTGGAAATATCCCGCGGACTCCAGTCCAATTTTGGATAGGCATGATTGGACGATATTCACCGCTCTTGTATGGCTGTCCGGCATGAGTGTACAAGTATTCCAATCGCTCTATTCCAATTTCGATTTCTTTCTTGATCTCGTAGAGATATAACGCAGCAATATTTGAATCTTCCCTGCGTTTACGCACCGTACGAAACCACAATTGCGCAAAAAACGCAACTATAGCAGCAAACACAGGAAACCAAACAGACGGCTGAAATATTCCTTCAAGAATGTCTTGGGACGTGCAACACTCACACATTGGACACCTCCACCTTTATCAAGTTATTGATCTTGGCAAGCTTAATTTCATGGAGTCTTTGCTTTTCTAGTTCTCCATCACACTGCTCATCCTCTTTATCTCTACGTTCCTTATTCCACTTATACTTCTCAAGTTCCAGGTTTGTTTCCATTGCTTTAATTGCTACTTTTGAATAATCCTGATGTGCCAAACAAAAAATGCTTGTCACAAGTACAACCATGCACGACAACAAGCAGATTATGTAGAATCTGTCGTATGACTCAACATTAAGCCCAAGTATCGTTCCTGCGACAATGGCACATCCAAGAACAACAATCAATAAAAACATTGCCCAAGGCATCTCCAGTTTTATTACTATTTTCATATTAGAATTTTACCTTTTAAGCCATTTAAATGCCTGTCTGCATCAATCATGATTTTTTTGCTTCTCTGATTTAGGGTACAATGAAATCTCATAATCGCCTACCCCAATTTTTATTGAAATGCCATACGAAACCGCATACAAAGCAAAGACCAATCCAATCAAAGAGTATATCTTCCACGAATACTCAATTCCTGACATTTCTTTTTGCGCAGCGTATCCCACCGTTCCACCACCAACGAGCATGATCCACCAGCGAAAGCATTTCATCCTATCCTCTTTCTTGTCCAATAATTTAATCAACCGATTCGATTGCGCGGCGTAATCACCCAATAAACGTTTCAATCTTTTATGATCTGAAACGAGATGCCAACGTGGCCTAGACCATCTGGTTTTCTTTAATTCTGAAATCTGCACTTCACCTTGTTGCGATTCTGTCACAACAAAACATCTTATACCTTTCGACAAAAGTGATAGCAGTTCTCTTCTGGCAGTAGCATATATTCTCTTTTGATCGCCTCTGCGCCGCACCTCGAAGACAGCAAGCGGCAATTCTCCAGCATCTGTGACAACAATTAGGTCTGCATGAAATTCGATTTTCTCGTTCGACGAATCAAGTTTAATATTCGACTCTTCATCAATTGTCCACTCTGGGATACCACATTGGACTAAGGCGACACTCAACATCTGTGTTATTTCTTTTTCTGTCATGTTATGTCCATTTCTCCCGCGCGAGTTCTACCGGACACTACCGACCCCTCCGCGCATACACGAGTGGCGTGCCTTAGATTATCGCCACTCGCAATCCGACACGAATAAAGACTAAATAAAAACCTCTCTTCGCGTCTCCTAGGAGGCCTTAGGAATTGCCTTGGTAGAAACACGAAGAGAGGAAGCGCACATGCACTTTCTCTGCAAGGTGCCGTCTACCGTGAAATTTCCTAAGTTTCCTAGGACGACTGCTTTGCAGCGTTGCAAATTGTTTTGTCACTCCGCGCAGTTGCGCGGCGACAGGCGGCGGGGCGTTGCCCGCCTATTTCCGTTTCACCGAGTTATCGTTCCTTTCATTTCGGTTGACAGTTGTTTGGAAATCAGACATTGGGGTCGTCGGTGCGGATGCTCCCGTCCGGCATTTGCCAAACGAGCGTGCCATTTAACGAATATACATTGGCAATGCCAAGCCGCCGGTTCTCTTCTTGCGCGTCATGCACGGCCTTGTTGGCTATTGACAGAATCTTGACATCAAATTCGTTCATAATCCCTCCTTGAACAGTTCCAATAGCGACTCGGAGAATATGGCAATCCCATTACCGTTGTTCTTGCGGGCAACCATTGTAACTTGGGCATCGCCATTATACAATAGCGTCCAATAGTCGACTATTGGTGCATACAGATGCCAGAAATTACGTTTACTTCTGGTATAGCGACGGCGGACATCGTCGTCTGGAATATAATGCCCGCCACGTTTTACGCGAGCGGCTATACGGGCAATACACACATCTGGCGAATCAACAAACGTGTAAATAATTGAAGTTTCGTATCCAAGCTGTTTTGCCCGTCCAATAAGCTTGACATACGCCGAGCCGGACAATGTCGATTCAATAGCAAAAGACTCGCCGCGATCAATAGATTCCGCAACCTTGCGCAAGGTCAACTTGCCAGCCTCGATTTTGGCGGTTTCCGGGCTCTGTGGATTCAACTCTCTTGCTATATCGTCCGGATTGATATAAATAAGACCCTCGGAAGGCAAAAACACCTTGGAGATAGTGCTTTTACCGCTACCATTGGCACCGGCAAGAATATATAATCTTGCACTCATTATGTGAATATTATACCAAAATCGGCAGCAAAATACAAGCATATTTGCATAGATTTAGAAAGAGGGCTGGGCGCTGAGGGTTGAGGGCTGAGGGGATGACTTTTTCCAATTCCATATTCCCAAAGCGAGTCGAAAGCAAGCGATTCCCATAGCAACCATCAAACTATCCAACTATCAAACCATCCAATTATCCCGCCTTGCGTGTGAATCGGTGAAGCGAACAAAAAAAAAATTACTCGCCGGTTTTGGCGAGAGCAAGGGCAAGGACGGATTTTGCGCCGGCGGCGAGCAGCGTTTTGCGCGCCTCCAGGAGCGTCGCACCGGTAGTGCGGATGTCATCGACCAGCAAAATGGTCTTCCCTTTCACCGCTGCGGATTTGCGCGCCGGAACCCTGAAGGTTCCCCGGATGTTTTTGGCGCGCCCGGCGCTATCGAGCGAGGCTTGCCGGCGCGGCAGGCCTTTGCGGCGCAAAATGCTCTGATCGAAAGGAAGCTTCAGCCGCCTCGCGAGACTTTTCGCCAAAAGCGCCGACTGATTGTAGCCGCGAAGCCAGCGCCGGAACCACACGGACGGAATGGGCACCACAAGATCCACCTTCGCGACATCGTAATGGACCAGGGCGGCACCTTCAAGGAAATCGACAAGATCCTCGCAAAGATGCAACTGCGAGCGGAACTTGAACTCGTGGATCAGCCGCCGCGCAGTGCCGTCAAACCAAAGTGCCGCCGCGATTCCTGCATCGGGCGGCACGGTGGAAAACCGGTTCAGGCAATCCGAACAGACATGGCGCCCGGGCCGGTCCGACGGATTGCCGCAAACCGGGCACTCACGCGGAAAAAAGAGATCGAGGATACTCTCCAGCATCCACAAGCTTGGCGATTTCCGCCATCACAAACGGCTTGTCCTCGCGGTAGGTGACGCCGAACCAGCTGGATTCGGTCGGCAGCACCTCGCAGTCGGCCTTGCCTTCCTTGATGAGTTCATCGACAACGAACGGAATATACCACTCGCTCTTCTCTTTCGCGCCGTTGACGGCGAGCCACTTGGGGAAGCGCTCCTCGAGTTCGGTGAAGAGCCCCGGAGTGAATCCCCAGAGATTCATGGAAACGCGGGCATCGAGCGGAACCTTGACGGGGTTGGCCTCGTCTTCGCGGTTTTCGGCCGTCCCGCCGGCGCGCACGAGCTTCGTCATTTCGGTCACGCCCAAGAGCTTGCCGGAGTCGTCCACGGTGCAGATGCCGCGCGCAACCGACCCATTTTCGCTCAGGGTGAGCGAAAGGCGGTAGCCGACCATCGCAAAATGGAGCTTGCCGTCGGCGGCACGATCTTCCGATAGGAACTTCGCCAGACGCTCAAAGGCGTCGCGGCCGTAGAAGTCGTCGGCGTTGATTACGGCAAAAGGCTCGGCGACGACGGTGCGGGCGGCGCGTGTCGCGTGCCCGGTGCCCCACGGCTTGGTGCGGCCTTCCGGAACCTTGTAGGGCGCAGGCAGGTCGTTTATGTCCTGATAGCAGTAGTCCACCGGCACGACGCCTTCGTACTTCCTGCCGACTTTCTCCTTGAACTCCGCCTCGAAATCGCGGCGGATGATGAAGACCACTTTGCCGAATCCGGCGCGTACGGCGTCGAACACGGAATAGTCGAGAATCGCCTCGCCGGAAGGCCCAACAGGATCGACCTGTTTGAGACCGCCATAGCGCGAGCCCATGCCCGCTGCGAGAACCACAAGTGTAGGTTTCATGTTACTTTGTCTCCTGGATTACTTTAGTGCAAGATTTGATGACGCCGGCGACATCGGCGAGATTCGACGGAATGATCATCGTATTGTTGACCTTGGCGAGATTGCCGAATTCCTTGATATACTGCTGCGCGAGCTGCATGTTCACCGACTCCCTGCCGCCGGGACCGTTGAGCGCCTCGGCCACCTTGGTGATGCCTGCGGCCTGAGCCTCGGCGACCAGCGTGATTTCGCGGGCCTTGCCCTCCGCCAGCGCAATCTGCGACTGGCGTTCGCCCTCGGCGCGGTTGATCTTGGACTGGCGTTCGCCCTCGGACTCCGCAATCATCGCGCGCTTCTCGCGCTCGGCGCGCATCTGCTTTTCCATCGCGTCGCGAATCGTCTGCGGCGGCGTGATGTTCTTGATCTCGTAGCGCGTCACCTTGATGCCCCACGGATCGGAAGCCTTGTCCACCGCCTCGACGATCGCCGCGTTGATCGCGGTGCGCTCCTCGAAGCTGCGGTCGAGATCGAGCTTGCCCATCTCCGAACGCATCGTGGTCTGCGCCAGCTGGGTGGAGGCGAAGATGTAGTTGTTGATGCCGTATGACGCCTTCGCCGCGTCCATGACCTGCATGTAGAGGATGCCGTCGACATCCACGGCGATGTTGTCCTTCGTGATGCACTGCTGCGGCGGCACGTCGATCGCCATCTCCTTGAGCGTGTGGCGGTAGGCGATGCGGTCGAGGAACGGAATCAGGATATGGAAGCCCGCATCCAGCGTACAACGGTATTTGCCCAGACGCTCGACGATATAGGCGCTCTTCTGCGGCACGATCACCGCAGTCTTCAAGATCGCGACGATCACGATTACGGCCACGAGGCCGAGAAACACGAGTCCGGCATTCATTTTGTTTCCTCCACTTTCATTGTCAGGTTTTTGCGTGAAACTATCTTTACGGTCCTGCCTTCGCCCACGGGGGCGTCGGCAATCGCGCTCCACTCGGCGTCGCCCACGAGTATGCGCCCTTCGCATCCCGGCTCGATCGCCTTGACGACCGTGGCGCTGCGGCCGAGGTATTCATCGCAGAAGTCCGTCCCGGAGACCTCGGTCTTGCCGGAGAATATCTTCCTCAAATACCGGCGCACTCCGGCGAGATAGACGATCGTGAAAAACGAAAACGACGCGACTTGCCACGAAGCGGTGAAGGCGTCGCCGACGAAAAGTCCAATCGCGCCCACGCTCGCCGCCGCAAGCCCGAAGAAAAAGATGATGAAGCCCGGAACCATGAGTTCCATGAGCATCAAAGCGCATCCGGCATAGATCCAAAGCCACATGGGGTCGAACATTTCAAGTCTCCTTTCGGACATTCAAAACTTCCGCAGTGCCGCCAAACGCGGCAAGCGTCGCATTGAGCATCGGGTCGTCCATAATCTTGGCGTTGTCGATAGGTTCGCCCTTCGCTGCCCGCGGCTTGGGGACTGGAGCCGGAGAAACCGGGGTTTCCGCCTTCGTTTCTCCCATTTCCGAGCGTACCAGACGGAGAGCTTCATCGATCGTCATCGTCTTGGCGATGCGCGAGCAGCGGATGAGCGTCATTTCAACCAGCGTGCGCACGCTGAGGACGTGGCGCAGCTTGTCCTGCATGTCGGCAAGCTGGTCGCAAATCCTGAAGAGCCGCCCGGCATCGGTTTTTTCCGCCTGGGCTGCGAGCGTGGCGATCTGGTCTTTGTGAACTTCGAGCGCCTTCGCCTTGGGGCCCAGCGCCTTCACAACGACCAGATTGCGGAAATGCGTCATGAGTTCGGCGGCGACGCGGCTCATGCTTTTCCCGGCGCTCTCGAAAGTCTCGATCGCCTCCAGGATTCCAGCGGTATCGCCGTCCAGAATCGACAGCGCAAGCGTTTCGAGCGCCGAGCGGGAGACGAGCCCGAAGACACCGAGAACATCTTCTTCGCCGATCGTCGTGCCCTTGAACGAGACGAGCTGGTCGAGCGAAGAAAGCGCGTCGCGCATGCCTCCCTCGGCGGCGCGGGCGATCGCAAGCAGCGCGTTGGAGTCCGCAGAAAAACCTTCCTTGGCGCATATCGCCTCGAGCCGGGACACGATATCCCGCGTCTGGATGCGGCGAAGGTCGAAGCGCTGGCACCGCGAAACGATGGTCGGTATCACCTTGTCGCCTTCGGTCGTGGCGAAGATGAACCGCACGTAAGGCGGCGGCTCCTCCAAGGTTTTCAAAAGCGCATTCCATGCCGCATTGGAAAGCATGTGGCATTCGTCGATAATGAAAATCTTGTAGTTGGACGAAGCCGGCTTGAACTCCACCGCTTCGATGATCGGGCGGACGTCATCCACTTTATTGTTGCTCGCGGCGTCAAGCTCGATCACGTCCATGGAGCGCGAAGCGGCGATCTCCCGACAATTGGCGCACTCGCCGCAGGGCTCGGCGCCTTTTGGCGAAGTGCAGTTCAGCGCCTTGGCGAAAATGCGCGAAAGCGTAGTCTTGCCGATGCCGCGCGGGCCGACGAACAGATAGGCGTTGGCGATGCGACCGGAGGCTATGGCATTCTTGAGCGTGGAGACGACATGCGCCTGTCCGATTACGTCCTCGAATGTCATCGGGCGGTACTTCAGCGAAAGCGGGATATGTGCAGACATCCTTATTCTTCCCCCGTCACTTTGCGGCGGCGTTGCTTTTTCTCCGAATTCGCGCGTTTGTCCGCGAGCACGATCTGGCGCTGACGACGCGAGCGGCGGCGCTTTTGCCGCCTGATTTTCTCCGCCGCCTGCCGCGCGGCGGTTTTGCGCCCGGCGCGTTCGGCCAGGACGAGCTCGGCAAGCGCGCGGCGGGCGAGCCAGCGGTTGTCTTCGCGACTGCGCGTCTCGCCGCACTTCACCTGACGACCGCTCGGAACATGCACGAGCCGCACGACCGACGAGGTCTTGTTCGTCTTCTGTCCGCCAGGACCTCCGCCCAGGATGAACGATTCTTCGAGGTCCTCCTCGAAAACCTCCGCCTCGCGCATCATGGCGGCGATTTGCGCCTGCTTGCCCGGACAGATCACCGGCAATCCCCCTTCTTCCGCGCATTGCGCTCGCGATGGCGCATCACCATGCGCTTGACGGCGATATAGGTAAGCGGCGTCATGACGATCGCGAGGAAAATGCCGCCCAGAAAGAAACTGGCAATCGTCTCCACGCCCAATTGCCGCACCGCCTGCCAAGTCCACTCCGTATCCATCAACCGCTCGAACGACAGCGACTTCCCGAAGACGACGCGCCCGGCGATATAAGTCTGCGCAGGATAGATGACGAACACCGTGACCGGATTGGAGATGAGCGTCCCAAAAGTCGCCCCCACCTTGGATATCCTGCACATTATCGCCAGCGGAACCGAAATCACCAGCTGCATCCCGAATGGAATCGCGCACCCGATGCATACGCCAAGCGCCCAGCCGGCGGCAATGTCCTCCGGCGGCAACGGCTCCTTGACCATCCGCTTGTGCAGACGGCGCAGGGAAATTCGCAGGCGCTTGACAATCGAGATCATCAGACTTTGTGGATGAAAAGTCCGCTGCGGAGTTTAGGTTCGAACCAAGTGGACTTCGGGGGCATGATCGCTCCGGCATCGGCAATCGCCATCATCTCCTCCACCGTCACCGGCTCCATCGAAAACGCCACCGCCGCACGGCCGGAATCGACTTCCGCCGCGAGTGCTCCGTCGCCGTGGATGCCGCCCATGAAATAGATCCTCGGACTCGTGCGCGGATCGTCGATTCCTAGCACCGGCGCCAACAGCCGGTTCTGCAGATATGAGACGTCGAGCGAATCGACGACATCCGCATCCGCGGGAATCGACCACGCGAGTTCGTGCCACTTTCCGCCCAGATACATGCGGCAATGGCGGTCGCCGCCCGGAAACGCCTCGCGAACCTTGGCGAGAAGTTCATCGGGCGAAAGTCCGTTCAGATCCTTGACGAGCCGGTTGTAGGCGAAAATCTTGAGTTGCGAGGCGGGGAAGATGACCGCCATGTAGCGTTGCGCCTCTTCGTTCCCGGGATTCGCGGCGGCATATCGCGTGGCGGCGGCGCTGCGGTGGTGGCCGTCGGCAATGTATGCAGTCCCGATGCGAGCGAAAAGTTCCTGGAGTTCGTCGGCAGTGCAGGACGCTCCGGCGGCAATCTCCCAGACCGTGTGGCGGATGCCGTCTTCGGCCGTGAAGTCGTAGAGCGGGTCGGTCGTGCATGCAACGCGCACAAGCTCGTCAATCGCCTTGTCGTCGCGATAGGTTAGGAACGCCGGACCTGTCTGGGCGCCGAGAATCTCGATGTGGCGCGTGCGGTCGTCTTCCTTGTCCTTGCGCGTGCGCTCATGCTGCTTGATCACGCCGTCGCGGTATTCCTGCGTGGAGAAGCAGGCGACGATGCCGGTCTGGGAATGCGAGCCCATCACCTGACGGTAGGCGTAGAAAGCAGGAGCGGCATCCTTGACGAGAACGCCCCGGGCCTCAAGCGCATCCAGCGCCTTGCGCGCCTGGGCGTATGCCTCTGGCGAAGAAGAATCCGTCCCCTGGGGAAGATCGATCTCCGGGCGGGAGACGTGGAGAAAACTCTTGGGGTTGCCTGCGGCGAGCGCCGCGGCTTCCGCAGTGTTGACCACATCATAAGGAACGGACGCGACTGACGCCGCGTCCCCTCCGTTCGGCCGCACGGCCGCAAATGGATATATGCGCATTTTCTTGTTTTCTTACCAGCCGATATTCACACCCACCATGACGGGGCATTCACCGTCACGGATCACATTGATGAGACCGGCCTGAAAACCGTAGAGCGTCTCCGCGCGGTTGATGAGGCCGACCTGAAATCCCTGCGCGTCGCCCGTGACATTAACGAGGCCGACCTGAAGGCCGCGCACCGACTGAGTCTCGTTCCACAGACCAATCTGCAACGCGCCGAGATCCGCGCGGTTGGCGGTGTTGTAGAGACCGATCTGCAGTCCGCCGAGAGTATCCTTGGCATCGTTGCGCAGGACATTGATCGCAATACCCTCGAAATCCCTGCAACGCCCCCATAAGCCGAGATCGACGCCGGTCACGCTCTCCTGCTTCGTGGAAAACGGAATCGTGAGCCGCAGCCCCACGAGATCGGGCGTGGACGGCCATTCGCAAAGCGCGATGAACGCAGGCCACAAAACGTCGTCGTTTTCAACCTTGTCCGTAGTTTCCGCCTCTTGCGCGAGGACCGAAGCGGCCACTGCAATCGTGGCGACGAGCGCGAGCAATTTCTTCATGGAATCGAACTCCTGTTTTTGTTTGCTGATATTATACGCTTTTTTGGCGCGATTTGCAAGCATTAATCTACGGAAATTTTCCGGATGACGATCGGATCGACCGGAACATTCTGGTGCATTCCCGCGTTGCAGGTCTGGACTTTCGCGATTTTGTCCACTACTTCCATGCCGTCGACGACCTTGCCGAATACTGCATACCCGAAGTTCTGCGGCGTAGGCGCGACGAAATCGAGGAAGTCGTTGTCCACGAGGTTGATGAAGAATTGGCTGGTGGCGGAGTCCACGACCATCGTGCGCGCCATGGCGATCGTGCCGCGAAGATTCTTGAGTCCGTTCATGGCTTCATTGCGGATCGGCTCGCCGGTCGGCTTCTGATTCATCTCCTTGGTAAATCCCCCGCCTTGGATCATGAAGCCGTCGATCACACGGTGGAAGATCGTGCCGTCGTAATGGCCGCTCTTGGCGTATGCGGCGAAGTTCCGCACCGTCTCCGGGGCCTTGGCTTCGTCAAGCACGAGCGAAATCGTGCCGAGCGTCGTTTCTATTTTTGCGTTCATTTTCCGGACTCCTCGAATGCCTTGCAGATTTTCAACAGTTTCTCCTCCTCGTATCCGCCGCAGATGAACTGCACGCCGACAGGGAGGTCAAGTCCGTCGGCGGTGAATCCCGCAGGCACGGAAGCCGCGCACACCCCAGCGAGCGACGACGGAATCGTGAAGAGGTCGTTGAGATACATGGTCAGCGGATCCTGCAATTCGCCGAACTTGAACGCCGGTGTCGGCGCACAAGGGGTTATGAGCGCGTCCACCTTGGCAAACACTTCATCGAAGTCGCGCTTTATCAAAGTGCGCACCTTCTGGGCGCGGCCGTAGTAGGCATCGTAGTAGCCCGACGAAAGCACGTAAGTCCCCATGATTATGCGGCGCTTGACCTCTGGCCCGAAGCCTTCGGCGCGCGACTTGAGATAGAGGCTCAAGACATCTTTCGCCGCGGCCGAGCGGTGGCCGTAGCGGACGCCGTCGAAGCGCGCGAGGTTTGCGCTCGCTTCCGCAGGGGCGATGATATAGTAGACGGCCATCGCGTATTCAGTATGCGGCAGCGAGACTTCCACGAGTTCAGCGCCCGCATCTCCGCACCGCTTGATCGCCGCTTCGGTTAGGCGTTTCACCTCGGGAGCGACACCGCCAACATCGAGATATTCCTTGGGCAGGCCGATCTTCACGCCCTTGAGCGATGCGCCGGTCAGCGCCGCCGCGTAGTCCGGCACCGGGACGTCCGGCGTCGTGCCGTCATGCTCGTCGCGTCCGGCGAGGGCGCGGAGCAATATGGCGGAGTCTTCCACGGTCTTGGTCATCGGACCTACCTGGTCGAGCGAACTTGCGAACGCCGTCACGCCATAGCGCGAAACGCGTCCGTAGCTTGGCTTCACGCCAACGCAATTGCAGAAGCTCGCCGGCTGGCGGA
>DFFF01000033.1:0-10067 GCA_002369235.1 Verrucomicrobia bacterium UBA3783 | reverse complement strand
ACCGCCGCCGCGCTGCCGCCGGAGCTGCCGCCGGGGACGCGCTCAAGGTCGTAGGGATTGCGCGTCACTCCCAAGGCCGAATTCTCGGTTGACGACCCCATCGCGAATTCGTCCATGTTGCAGCGTCCGCATGGGATGAATCCGTTCTTCTTGAGGTTCGCTATCACCGTGGCGTCGTAGGGAGATACGTAGCCTTGAAGAATCTTCGAGGCGCAAGTGCACGGCTGCCCTTCTACATTGATGAGGTCTTTGATGGCGATCGGGATGCTCTTGGGGTTTTCCGCCGCGAGCCGCAACGCCTGTTCTTCATCAAAAGTGAGATATGCGCCAATCTCGCCGTTCTTTTCACGATAGCGCGCAATCACATCCTTGACGATGTCGGTCGCCGAGAACTCGCCCTTGTCGAGTCCGGTGCGCGCTTCCTTGATTGTCAAATCGCAAAGCGTCATGTCAACTCTCCGCTCCTTCCACGATCTTGGGGAGGAGGAATTCCTCGCCCACCCTCGCCGGCGCGTTCGCGAGCGCCGCCTCGCGATCCATCGAAGGCGCAATCTCGTCTTCGCGCAAGACATTCACGAGCTTGCGCCCGTGCATCATCGGCTCCACGCCGGTCACGTCCACCTTGCGGATCATCTCCACATACTTGACAATGTCCTCAAGCTGACCCTGGAAAAGCGCTTTCTCGCCGTCGCTCAAGTCCAGCCTCGCCAGATTGGCCACATAGGCCACGTCTATCTTGTTCTCTGCCATCACCTGCTCCATGAAGGATCGATCCAGTTGCCGCCCAGTCCGAAGATCTGGCGCGGCTTGTCGCCGCCGTCTTCGGTATCAATGAGAAAAAGCGCCTTGTCGCGTCCGGCCACAATATGCCGCGCGTCGCGCGACCACGACGGATCTTCCCAGTTGCGGCCGTCCGTCACCAGTCTGGTGGAGCTCTCCCCGACTTTGGGATCGATCACCGCCACGTAGTTGGCGCCGCGCTTGGAAATATAGGCGATGCGACCGTCAGGACCCCAGTCGGGATCGACATTCTGGCTGCCCTTGGAGGTAAGCCGACGCTTCACGCCGCTCGCGACATCGATGATATAGAGCTGTGGATGGCGCGTCTCGTTGGATACATAGACGATCTGCCGTCCGTCGGGCGACCATGCCGGCTGGCCTTCCGATGCCTGCGGCGTCTTCGTGAGGCGGCGATAGTGCCCAGTGGCGATGTCGATCACATAGAGATCGGGGTTGCCGTGGACCGAAAGGATGATTGCGACCTTGGTGCCGTCCGGCGAGACTCTCGCCCCCGTCGTCAGCCCCTTGAAACTCCATTTGAGCTTGCGCGATCCAGTAGTGGTATTCACCTCCCAGATCGCCGGGCCGCCGTTGCGGTAGCCGGTATAGAAAACCGACTCTGCATCCTTCCAGCGCGGGCCCACCGCCGCCTTGCCGTCGCCGGTGAGCTGACGGATGTCACCGCCGTCGGGATAGCATTCGCAGACATCGGCATTGTTGCTGCCACGGCGATTCACAAAGCAGATCTTGTCGAGCGCGAAGCCCTTCTGCCCTGCGAAAGTTTCGATAACCGCATTGGCGAAACGCCTGGCCGCCATGCGCAACGCCTTGTCGTCGCCGCCGGTCGCCGACTGCGAAATCGTGCGCCCGCGACCGCTCGCCGTCACCGTGCCGCCGGGCGCACCGGAAATCTTGATCGCGCCGTCAGACCGGATCGTGAACGCCCCCGAGAGATCGAGATTGCGCTTGAGCGTCTTTTCATAAACGCCGCCGCCGCAATTTACCGAAACCGAAATCTTTTCGACGCCCTCGCCGGTCACGTCGACGATCGTCTCGGCGAAACCATGCAGCGCTACGAGCGCCGCCATCCAAAACGCAAATTTCTTCATGTCGTATAGTCCGCGTTGATATGAACGTAATCGAGCGAGAAATCGCAAGTGTAGATGGTCGCCTCGCCCTCGCCCAAATGGAGATCCGCAAGCACTGTGAACTCGCTCTTTTCAAGCACCTTCGCGAGCTTGGCGAGCTGTTTTGCGTCCGCGACCCTGCCCCTGCGGAACGCCCACTCGCGATCGTAGAAAATCTCGGTCTTGAGATCCTCCACCTCCGCTCCGGAATAGCCAATCGCCGCGAGCACCCGACCCCAGTTGGGATCCCTGCCGAACCACGAGGTCTTGGCCAGCGGACTCTTGGCGATCGAACGCGCAGCGCGCTCGGCGTCTTTCACATTCTTCGCGCCCTTCACCGTCACGGTCACGAACTTGGTCGCGCCTTCGCCATCCGCCGCCATCTGCTTCGCGAGCGAAACGGCCACCGTCTCCAGCGCCTCGAGAAAAAGCCGGAAGTCCGCGCCGTCTTTGGTGATCGGTTTGTTGAGCGCCTTGCCCGACGCCATGAGAAACAGCGAATCGTTCGTGGATTCGTCGCCATCGACCACGACCCGGTTGAAGCTCTTGTTCAAGGCGAACATGAGCGCACGCTTGAGCATCGGGCGCGAGATGGCGGCATCGGTCGTGATGAAGCCGAGCATCGTCGCCATATTGGGCTCGATCATCCCCGAGCCCTTGGTCATGCCGCCCACGGTGATTGTCTTGCCGCCGATTTCAACCGTGCAGCACGCCTCTTTGGGCTTGGTGTCGGTCGTCATGATTGCGAGCTCGGCATTGTGTCCGGCCTGAACGCCAGAATCCAGAGCCGCCGCCGCCGCCTTCATTCCCTTCAGGAGCCTGTCCATCGGCAGCGGACGCCCGATGACGCCGGTCGAAGCGACAAGCACATTCGCGGGATCGAGCTTCAAATGCCTTGCGGTTTCCGCGACCGACTTCTTGACGTCGCGCATTCCGCGCTCCCCCGTGCAGGCATTGGCGCATCCGGAGTTGACGAGAATCGCCTGCACGGTGCCGCGCTTGGCGGCTTCGCGGTCGTAGACGACCGGCGCGGCGGCAACCTTGTTCGTCGTGAATACCGCCGCGAGTGCGCATGGCTCGTCGGCGACGATGAGCGCCACGTCGTTGCGGCCTTCATATTTGATGGCGGCGGGGACGCCGGCGGCGCGGAATCCCTTCGCGGACGCTACGCCGCCCTTAACGATCTTGCAGTTTGACATAATCCCTCGGACGGATGATCGGCTTGTATGCAGGACGGATGATCGGCCCCGCGTTGATTAGTTCTTCCATGCGGTGCGCACACCAGCTCACGCACCTCGCAATCGCGAAGATCGGAGTGTAGAGATCCTTGGAAATTCCAAGCATCTGATAGACGAATCCCGAATAGAGGTCCACGTTCGCGCAAACTTCTTCGGCCTTGGGATGGCGCGAGCGGACGATTTCCGGCCCGAGGTTCTCAATCATCTCGAAGAGCTTCATTTCGTCCGTGCGGCCCTTGGACTTTGCAAGCTCGCGCGCTTTCTTCTTCAAAATCTGCGCGCGCGGATCGCTCACCGTGTAGACCGCGTGGCCAAGGCCGTAGATGAGCCCCGTGCCGTCGCCGGCCTTCTTGTCGGAAATCTTCGCGAGATAGTCCGCGACCTGCGACTCCTTCGTCCAGTCCGGAACTTCGCGCATGATCTCTTCCATCTGCCGCATGACGCGCAGATTCGCGCCGCCGTGACGACCGCCCTTCAGCGAAAGGATGGAAGCCGCCACGCTCGAGTAGATATCGGTATAGGAAGAGGTTACGACATGCGTCGTGAAGCTCGAGTTGTTGCCGCCGCCATGTTCGGCATGGAGAATGAGCGCGAGATCGAGGATGTCCGCCTCGAGTTTCGTATACTTGCCGTCCTCGCGCAGCATCAAAAGAAGATTCTCCGCGGTCGATTTCTCCGGATCGGGATTGCGGATGATGAGCGAGCGTCCCTTGTGGTAGTGGGCTTTCGCCTGATAGGCGTAGGCGACTATCGTCGGGAACGCCGCGATCATTTCCACCGCCTGGTAGAGGCAGTGCTCGATCGACAGATCGTCCGGACTGGACTTTGGATCTTCATCCTCGAACGCATACGCGAACAGCACCGCGCGCGCCAGCGCATTCATTATGTCCTGCGAGGGATTCGAGAACAGCGCGTTTTCCTTGAAGCTCTCGGAGAGCTTGCGGTGGCATCCGAGCGTGGAGTTCCAGTCTTCCAGCTGCGCCTTGGTGGGAAGCTCCCCGAACATCAAAAGATACGCCGTCTCTTCATAGCCCGGTCTGCGCTCGCGGGACTTCGCCGCCACGATGTCCGCGACATCGATTCCGCGGTAGAAAAGCTGACCCGGCACCGCCTGCTTCTCGCCCTCGCTCACCACATACCCGTGCACGTTGCCGATCGTCGTAAGTCCCACGAGAACGCCGGTTCCATCCTGATTGCGAAGGCCCCTCTTGACCCCGTAGCGCTGATACAGCACCGGGTCTATCCAATTCGCCTTGCGAGCCTTGTCCGCATGCGCTTTCAGCCAATTGCCGTCCATTATGCGTCTTTCCTTTTCTGTCCAAAATCTGGCTGCCGCCGTCCCAAAAACGATTTGCGTTTCTTTTTCCCTCTGCCGTCTCCGCGGTTCCCGGATCCGGTGCCGCGGTCTCCTGCTCCCGCTCCGCGCACGCCTTCCTTCGTCCACTCCGCAGGCGGCAGCGCGTCCGCGCCTTGATGGAAAGGATGATCGCGATCCACTGGAATCGTCTTTTTCAAAAGGCGCTCCACCGCCTTGAGCTGACCGCGCTCGTTTGCCGCCACGAAACTGATGGCGATGCCGCTCTCGCCGGCGCGCGCCGTGCGCCCTATCCGGTGCACATAGCTCTCAGTCTCCAGCGGCAACTCCATGTTGATTACCGCGCTCACTTCCGGAACGTCGATTCCCCGCGATGCGATGTCGGTGGCGACCAGAACGCGCACTTCGCCGCGCCTGAAGCCTTCGAGCGCCCGGGTGCGCTGGTTCTGCGTCTTGTCCGAATGAATCGCCGCCGCCTTTTCTCCGGCGCGCGAAAGCTTGCGGTTCACGCGGTCTGCGCCATGGCGCATCTTCGTGAATACGATTACCTTGTCCCACTCTGGATGATCCTCCAGAAGATGGATGAGCAGCCGGTCTTTGTCGGCCTTTTCGACGAACATTGCCTTCTGATTGATCTTTTCCGCGGCCGGAGCCTCCGGGGCGATCGTCACCGTCACCGGATCGCGCACGAGCTCGGAAGCGAGCCTCCTCACCTCCTTGGGCATCGTGGCCGAGAAAAACAGGCTCTGACGCTCCACCGGCAATTTGGAGATAATTCGCCTTATGTCCGGGAAAAATCCCATGTCCAGCATCCTGTCCGCCTCGTCGAGAACGAACACTTCAACCTTGTCGAGATAGATTATCCCCTGCGTCATGAGGTCGATAAGCCGCCCGGGACACGCGACAACCGTCTCCGCGCCGCGCTTGATGTCCTTTACCTGTCCGAACTGGCTCACGCCGCCAAACACGCACGCGAACGGCAAATCCGCGAACTTCGCGTATTTGCGGATATTCTCGCCGGTCTGCGCCGCGAGCTCGCGCGTCGGAGAAAGGACGAGTGCGCGCGGATGCCCGATTCTCCTGGGCTTGCGGTTGCGTAGCAGCCGGTTGAGAATCGGGAGCATGAACGCCGCCGTCTTGCCGGTTCCCGTCTGGGCGCAGCCGATCAAATCCCTGCCGTCCAGGACGTGCGGCATCGCTTCCGACTGGATGGGCGTGGGCGTCTCGTATCCCGCCTCCTTTATCGCCTGCTGGAGTTTGCCGTCCAGCCGCCCGAAAACCGTTCCTTCGTAGCTCATAGCACGGGTTTAAGATACCTTGATTTAACCGCCCGCCAAAACACCACGCAAAACGCCGACAGCGGAATCGCGAGGAGCAGCCCGAGCATCGAATTAAACACGCTTCCCCAGAAAATGAAGGAGAAGATGACGCCGGCATAGCCCAGCCCAGTCTTGTTGCCCTGGATCTTGGGGGTGATCACATAGCCGTCGAGGAGCATCCCGAACGCCCACACGGCAATCACCAGAACCATCCGCAGCCACGACCCGCCGAAGAAATACGCGAGCGGCAGCGCCACGGGCATGCATACGATCGTGCCCAGAAACGGGCAGAGATTCAACACCCCCAGCGCAAATCCGATCAGAAATCCGTACGGCAGCCCCACAAGCCAGAATCCTGCGCCATAGATGCAGCCTTCCAAAAGGCAGATTTTCGTCTGACGCTGGAAGAAGCTGATCATGATGTCGAGAAAGGCGTTGAACTGTTCGGCCACGAAGCTTTTCGTCTCGTCTTTCAAGAACGGCATTTTTTCGACCACATCCTCTCCGCGCATATCGGGGCGCGTCACGAAATAGAGCATGAACACGAGCGCCAGCAGCCACACGAGCGCACCCTGGAAGAACGACATTACGCTCTTCCCTACGCCGATCGCGGGATTGCGGATCGCGTCGAAGTAATCGGACACATTGACATTCGGCAGAAATTCCTGCGTCCACTCCTGATACTTGGCGACGATCGCCGGCCACTTTTCAATGAGGCTCGAAACTTCGGCGGCGATCCGTGCGCCGCCATACCACGCGACGAATCCCACCGGCAAGAGTACCGAAACGAGCATCAGCACTCCGGCGAGCGCGGGATGGCGCACATACCGTCTCCAGACCTCATAGTAGGGTCTGAAGAACATCGCTAGGAAAATGCCTAGGATTATCGAGGTCATCGCTGGTTTTTCAGAAGATTTCGCAAGGCGGCAGTTCGCCGACGATCGGCTTTGCGTATTCGATGAACGCCGCCGTCACGTCATGTCCGTTCCTGGCGATGTATTCCTTGGGGACGCTGCGCGTGTATTTCGCCGCATTCTGGATCGGAACAGGCGCGAAAGCGACTTTGTACTTCCTGCCCGCCTCGCGCACGATCGCAATCGTGCCCTTGGAAAGTTTCCCCGCAAGCGCCGCCTTCACCGCCGCCGCACCGGCCGCAAACGCCTCGGCCTGGTCGGTCTTGGACGCGATTGAGGGGAACGAACGCTGCAGATAGCCGAACGTATCGGCGCGCACGCGCTTGATCTTCGCCTTCTCCTTGAGGAGCTTGGCAAGCGCGTCGCCCAAGGCTCCGGTGCCGGACATCTGGACATTGCCGTGGGAGTCGGTCTCGCCGCTGCCGAGCTTCGCGCCGATCGGTACGCCGTCCTTGCCGCGGATGCCCTCGCTGACTGCGCACACGCACCGTCCGAGTTTTTTCATCACCGCCTGCACGTCCTTGACGAATTTCTCTTCCGAAAACGGGACTTCCGGGAGATAGATGAGATGCGGGCCGTCATCTTCATGCGCCCTCGCCAGAGCCGATGCCGCCGTCAAAAATCCTGCGTCGCGCCCCATGATGATATCGATCTTGACGCCCAGCAGCGCACGGTTGTCGAGGTCGTCGCCGCGAATCGCCGACGCCACGAACCGCGCCGCCGAACCGAATCCCGGCGTGTGGTCGCAGCTGCGCAGGTCGTTGTCGATCGTCTTGGGAATGTGATAGACGACAAGCGGATAATTCGCCTTCTCCGCCTCTTCCGCGACGATTCTCGCCGCGTCCGCCGAGTCGTTGCCGCCGATATAGAAGAAGTAGCCAACCTCCAGTTTGCGGAAGGCCTCGAAAATCGCCTTGCAGTCGTCCGCGTCCGGCTTCTTGCGGCAGCTGCCCAACGCCGAAGACGGAGTTTCCGCAATCTTGCGCAGCTTCTTTTCGCTGACCTTCTTGAGGTCGATGTAGTCGCTGCCGAGGATACCGAGGATGCCGTGTTTCGCGCCGAGGATCTTGCCGATTTTCGCGCTTTTGCGCGCTTCGAGAACCGCGCCGACGAGCGACTCGTTGATCACCATCGAGGGTCCGCCGGACTGCGCGATCACCATGTTCATCTTCTTCATTTGCTCAGTATCTCCTCCTTTACATTGTTGGGCGCGAGCTCAAACTGGTCTGGCTCCATCGAATATCCCGCCCGGCCCTTGGTTAGCGAGCGGATCGCCGTCGCGTAGCCGAACATCTGCGCCATCGGAACGCGCGCGCTCACGATTTGCATGTCGCCGCGCATGTCCATGTTGAGCACGGTGCCGCGCCGGGAGTTCAAGTCGCCGAGGATTTCGCCCACCGACTCCGGCGGCGTCGTGATCTCCAGTTTCATGATCGGCTCGAGGAACTCCGGCGCGGCCTTCTCCGCCGCCTCGCGGAATCCCATCATCGCCGCACTGCGGAACGCCACTTCGTCGGAAACCTCCGGATCCACAATCTCCGCCTTTTCCGCCACGACTTTCAAATCCGTCATCGGATAGCGCGCCAAGACTCCCGTCGCGATGCCGTCGTCCAGCCCCTGGCGCACACATTCCTCTATAACATGCGAATTTACCGCATTGCGGAATTCGCGCGACAGCTCCACCTGCCTGCCCTTGCCGCGTTCCAGCGGCTCGATCTTGATGACGAGCCCCGCCGCATGACGCTTGCCGCCAAGCTCGCGGTCGAACATGAAAGCCGTCTCCGACGCCTTGGTCACCGTCTCCAGATACGAGACCATCGGCTTGCCCGTATTGGCCGCGCATTTGAACTCGCGCTTCAGCCGGTCCACCAGAATCTCCAGATGCAGCTCGCCCATCCCCGACAGAATCGTCTGCCCGGTCTCTTCATCCTCGCGCACCTGGCAAGTCGGGTCTTCCGCCGCCAAAGCCTTCATGGACTCGACGAGCTTTTCCTTGTCCGCCGAGCTCTTGGGCTCGATCGCCATGAACATCACCGGCTGCGGCGCCTGGATGCGCTCGAGATAGCACGGCTTCATCTCGCTGCAAAGCGTATCGCCAGTCGTGCACTCCTTGAGCCCCACGATCGCGCCGATGTCGCCTGCCTTGAGTTCGTCCGTCTCGATCTGGTCGTCAGCAAACAGCCGCACGATCTTCATGATCCGCTCGCGCTTCTTCGTGCGCGGATTGAAGGCGTTCATGCCCTTTTTGAGCACGCCGCCGTAGACACGCACGAAAAACAGCTTGCCCACGTAAGGATCGGTCGCAATCTTGAACACGAGGCTGGTCAGCAGTTCTCCCGGATCTTGCCTGCGGGTAGTCTCCTCGCCGCTCTTCAAATCCTTGGCCTTCACCGGCGGACGCTCGCTGGGGCTGGGGAGGTAATCGATCACCGCGTCCAGCAACGGCTGCACGCCTTTGTCCTTGAGCGACGTGCCGCACAATACCGGCACGAACCTCCCGGCGACGGTCTGACGCCGGATTGCCGGCACCAGTTCGTCGTTCGCGAGATCGCCCTTCTCCAGAAACGCCTCCATCACCCCCTCGTCGAGGTCGGCAATCTTCTCCACCAGCTCGGCGCGGGCAAGTTCCGCTTCATCCTTCAATTCCGCCGGAATCTCGATTTCACTGAAGTTTTTGCCCTCGGAGGCTTCGTCGTAGATTATCCCCTTCATGGAGACGAGGTCTACAATCCCCTTGAAATTCTCTTCCTTGCCGATCGGCAGCACGATCGGACACGCCTGCGCCTTGAGTTTGGTCCTGAGTTCGCCCACGACTCTGGCGAAGTCCGCGCCCATGCGGTCCATCTTGTTCACGAACGCAAGCCGCGGAACCCCATAGCGGTCCGCCTGGCGCCACACCGTCTCCGACTGCGGCTGCACGCCGCCGACCGCACAGAATACGCACACCGCGCCGTCCAGAACCCTGAGCGAACGCTCCACCTCCATCGTGAAATCCACATGGCCGGGCGTATCGATGATATTGATCTGCCGCCCCTTCCATTCACAGGTTATCGCCGCCGACTGGATGGTGATTCCGCGTTCGCGCTCCTGCACCATGAAGTCTGTGGTCGTATTGCCGTCGTGCACGTCGCCATGCTTGTGGATTTTGCCGGTGTAGAACAAAATCCGCTCGGTGGTGGTGGTCTTGCCGGCATCGATGTGCGCCACGATGCCGATGTTGCGTATGTTGGTTAGGTCGGAGTCCATGACTTGATAAACGAAAGACGGGCGCAGGCAGCAACGAACGCCACCAACGCCCGGATCTTATAATCCCTGCAAAGGTAAATTCTTTTTACTTCGCGGGAGCGCTGCCGTCGTCGCCGTAGCCCTTCGAC
>DFFF01000017.1:37472-38634 GCA_002369235.1 Verrucomicrobia bacterium UBA3783 | reverse complement strand
CGCAGCAGATGCAGGGCGCGGTCACGAAGACCTACTACGCCAAGAAGGCGGGGATCGACCCGAAGGATATCGTGTCGGTCTCGGTCATGCCGTGCACGGCGAAGAAGTTCGAGATCGGCCGCGACGGACAGGAAGCCGCCGGCGTGAAGGATGTGGACTATGTGCTCACGACGCGCGAACTCGCGCGTATGATCAGGAAGGTGGGGCTGGACTTCAATTCGCTCCCTGACGGCACGTTCGACGACCCGATCGGCGAGTCGACCGGCGCGGGGGTCATCTTTGGCGCCACTGGCGGCGTCATGGAGGCGGCGTTGCGCACGGCGGTCGAGACCCTGACCGGCGAGTCGCTCGCGCGTCCGGAATTCATGGAAGTGCGCGGCATGGAGGGCATCAAGGAGGCGACTTACAATGTCGCGGGAATGGAGATCAAGATCGCGGTCGCGTCGTCCACCGGCAACGCGCAGAAGATCATGGATCGCATCCGCGCCGGAGACGCGCCTTGGCACTTCGTCGAAATCATGTGCTGCCCTGGCGGATGCGTGAACGGCGGCGGACAGCCGCAGGTGCATGCGAGCGTCAGGAACTTTGTCGACGTCCCGAAACTTCGCGCGGCGGCGCTTTACCGCAACGACGCGGCGAAGGCGATCCGCAAATCGCACGAAAATCCGTCGATCAAGAAGATCTACGCCGAGTTCCTCGGCAAGCCCGGCAGCGAAACGGCGCATCACGTGTTGCACACGCATTATGTGCCGCGCCAGGTATGCTGATAGCGGCATGGCTTATCGCCCCGCGACCGCCGTCGGCAAGAAACACATAAACAAGGAGAAAAGAAAATGAAGTATATCTGCAAGGTCTGCGGTCATGTCTATGATCCCGCCGAGAACAATGGCGTGGAGTTCGATGCGCTTCCCGCCGATTGGGTTTGCCCCCTCTGCGGTGTAGGCAAAGACCAGTTCGAGGCCATGTAAGCACCCTGGGACAATATTGCCCCAAGGCGTATTGCGCCTAAATCCGGTCGCTTCCGCAAGGAGGCGGCCGTTTTTTCTTTTTGGCTGTTTTGTGTGCTCTTTTTTGTTTTATTTCTTGCCGGACTTCGCAGTCCAGCCATCTAGACTTCGTAGTCCAGCCCTCTAGACTTCGTAGTCCAGCCCTCTAGACTTCG
>DFFF01000017.1:0-37395 GCA_002369235.1 Verrucomicrobia bacterium UBA3783 | reverse complement strand
CAGCCCTCTAGACTTCGCAGTCCAGTTTCTTGGACTAGGTGCGGCGGCTCAAGGCTCCATCCTGTGCGCTTGGCGTCGGCCAAGCGGTTTCGCGAAGCAAAAATGCGCGCTTGCAATCGTGGTTGATTTTTGCTATAATACAAATCACCCGGCGGGAGAAATCCGCCGATGATCCGTGCCGACGGTATTTGGCATGGATGGCAACTGCTATAAGAAGAGAATATGGCGAGCAAATCGATGCCGCCGTAAGATTTTCGAAATGCAGCGAGTGAACGCGTGTTCACGTATATGGCTTTAACTGAAAATCGCCAATTTTCACAGACAAAAGGCTAAATATGTGGAACGCGTCACGGTTGTCTACCGTGGCGCATTCTGGTATCAGTGTTTTTTGTCGGGCGTTTGGCGATGCCTCAGTTGAAACATGATATCCAAGGATGCGCCACTTTCTTTTCCCGAAAGAGGTGGCGGCAACGGATTGAGGGAGAAGAGGTTTTTCGACATGAGCGCGAATGAATGTGCAGGAGACATGGCAAGGAAGTCCACGGTTTGGCCTTATCATGCAATGCTGGCGTTGTTTTTCGTGTTCGCCGTCCTTTTAAACGTGTTTTCGATTCCGGCCGGCGACGAACTTGCAAACGCCTTTGGCGGGCAATCGACGACAATTCACGCGGAATGGCCGCGCATATCCTCGTTGATGGACATCGTGCGTCAACAGTATGCCGATTACATGAATGCCACGGGTCGCGTCTTTGTTCACGGCATAACGGCATTCTTTTCCGGTTTCAGGCTCAATTATGTGTTTGATGTCCTTAATTCGCTTTTATGGTTTTTGTTCGTCTTTCTGCTTATGCGTGAAGCAAGGATAAAACTGACGGTTCGCCGTTTTGCGTGCGGATGCATGTTCGTTTTCGTTTTCTGGTGGTATTCTGAAACCGTGCATGGCGATATTGATATTGCCACAGACTACATTTTGATGGCGGTGTTTTCGCTTGTCATCATGGATCTATGGCGAAATCCTCGCGGATGGTGGTCGCTGCCTGTTGCATTTGTTTTTGGCTGGGGTCAGGAAACATATTCGCTGCCCATGTTGTGTGCCTTGCTTTGCTCTGCTGCGATGCGCAGCATAAAAGAGAGGCGATTTGCCGTCACTGCAAAGCAGATAGGATTTATTTCAGCCATGGCAGCAGGTGTAACAATGCTTGTCATGTCGCCCGGAATTCGTGCGCGCGCCGGATCGTCGCTCGATTTCTCGCCGGTGTATTTCATCCTCGCAGTGGCAAAATGGGGCGCGGGACTTGTGCTTGCGGTCTGGCCTGCGCTGATATTCTTGATGCTTGCCGGTCTCTTGTGGAAAAACCGACGGCGGATATTTGCCTATTTGTATGAAGATCTGGAATGGTGGCTCTTCTTCGGCGCATCACTCGGATTGAGCGCGGTTGCATGCAAAAGCGGGCTTTACCGCATTTGTTCCGGTTGGATTGTGGCCGGTCTCGTACTGTTCCTCAAAGACCACAAATCGGAATTTCTCGATGCAAAAGGCGTTCGCGTATTTTCGTTTGCAGCGCTTGGGTGGATGGCGATAGCGACGGCAATTCAAGTTGAATACGGACTTCAAAACTACCGCATGCTCAAGATTTACAAGGCCGATCCCCAGGGTGTCACTTGGCGCGAGACTATTCCGTCGGCTTTTTGGGACAATATAGTCTCGGCAGGAATATACAACCATTTCCATCTCAATATTTTCAGGCTTGATTGCGATAAAGATGTCTGCCCGATAATCCTCTCTAGATATTTCTACATGGCGCTTTACGAAAATCCGGCGGAGTTTTTCGCGAAGAGCATTAAGGATGGCGAAGTCTACATTGATCCAAAGGCGGAAGGAATCGCGGTCAAGATCGGGAAAGTGAGGTTTTCCGAAGAGGAAAAAGCGCGGCTCTCAGCCCGTCTCAAGCCCAAAGGATGGCGCAGATGCTTGCCCGGACGGCTCAGGACGATGTTCCCATCGGATGCGGAATATGTAAATCTTCCGACGCCTTCCAAGGATCAGCAAATATCTTTTGTCGCAAAGGACGGCAACTGGTACACAATTTGCAAATATACAGATTGAGGTTCTGAAATGGGAAAACCTATCCTGTCAATAGTCGTTCCTTGCTATAACGAGGAGAAGTGTGTACAACTGTTCGTTGATTCTGTCGCCAAAATCAAGCTTGCAGTTGCATATGAAATTTTGTTTGTCGATGACGGTTCCAAAGACGGAACACTTGCGGCAATCAAGAAAGAATGCGCGAACAAGAGAAATGAAGGCGTCAAGATGCGCTATATATCATTTTCGCGCAATTTTGGCAAAGAAGCGGCACTTTTTGCAGGATTGAAGAACGCCAGCGGCGAAATCATTGTTACAATGGATGTGGACGGACAAGATCCGCCTTCGTTCCTGCCGCAGATGATTGCCGGGATAGAAGACGGATATGATTCTGTGGCAACGAGACGGGCGGATCGTAAAGGAGAGCCGATTATTCGAAGCTGCTTTGCGAGATTGTTCTATAAATTGATGTGTAAATTCTCAAATGTTGCACTTGTCGATGGTGCGCGTGATTATAGAATGATGCGACGCAAAGTTGTTGATGCCATACTTTCGATGCCTGAAAATAATCGCTTCACCAAAGGAATTTATCAGTGGGTCGGATTCAAGACCAAATGGATAGACTTCCCAAATTGCGAAAGAGTTGCCGGAGATACCAAATGGAGCTTTTGGAAGCTTTTTAAATATTCGATCGATGGCATATTGGCGTTCTCAACAATGCCTTTGCAATTGGCTTCTGGATTGGGTGCAGTGGTTTGTACAGGGTCTGCAGTTTCCCTGGTCTGGATTTACTTGCGGGCGTTGATTTTTGGCAACCCTGTAGCAGGATGGCCGTCGCTTGTATGCATAGTTATGTTCCTTGGAGGAGTTCAGTTGTTTATGATAGGAATTCTAGGTGCTTATATGGCTAAAATATATCTTGAAACCAAACGCCGTCCAATGTATTTTATTGCTGAAGCATCAGATAGCTGATGTTGTAGAATTGGGTATTCCTCGGCGTCAAATGCTCGATGATTGCATAGCATGGTGGACGGTGCCGCCATGTAAGTTCCATTGTAAAGTGCGCAGGGAAGTTCTTCAGTTCTTGGAACACTGTTTTCCCGTCTTTCCTCTCATTCCTCAACTACCTATTGCCTAATTTCGTGATTTTTGGTATAATACAAGGCATATGAGAAAGGTAAAGGTAGACAAGGGTGTGACTTTCGGTGACGGCAGGCTTGCGTTCGTCGCAGGTCCGTGTGTAATCGAGTCGCGCGAGATGGCGCTGGAGCTTGGCGAAAAGCTGACGAAGCTTGCGCAGAAGCTTAAAATCCCGTATGTTTTCAAGGCCAGTTTCGACAAGGCTAACCGCACAAGCGTTGATTCGTTCCGGGGTCCGGGAATCGACAAGGGTCTTGAAATCCTCGCGGAGGTTCGATCGAAATTCAATGTGCCGGTTTTGACGGATATCCACGAGCCGTGGCAATGCAAGGTTGTCGCCGAAGTCTGCGACGTCCTGCAGATTCCCGCGTTCCTTGCGCGTCAGACGGATCTTGTCGTTGCGGCGGGCGAGACGGGTGCGGTAGTCAACGTCAAGAAGGGTCAATTCATGGCGCCCGAAGACATGGCGCAAGTCGTCCGCAAGATCGAATCCACCGGCAACAGGCGGATTGTCCTGTGCGAGCGCGGCGCGAGTTTCGGCTACCGCAATCTCGTGGCGGATATGCGCAGTCTTTTGATCATGCGCGAGCTTGGGTATCCGGTGATGATGGATGCGACGCATTCGGTGCAGCGCCCCGGCGGTCTCGGCACCGGGTCTGGCGGCGACGGCAAGTATGCGCCGGCATTGGCGCGAGCGGCGGTCGCGACGGGCGTGGATGCGGTGTTCATGGAAACGCACATGAATCCCAAAGTCGCCTTGTCGGATGCCGCGAACGCGATCAAGTTTTCGGAAGTGGAAGCTTTGTGGAAAAAGCTTCAGAAGATCCATGCGATCGTGAGAGGGTGAAAGCGACTAAGCAGATCTTCCATCCGTCCAGGATTGGCGTGGGCGCGGCGGCGGTTGTCGCGTCGGTGGCGGCGTTTGGATTCGATTCGGACGCATGGTTAGCCGAGCGCGCCGTGCGCGAACAGGCGGCGATGGCGATGAAGGCGAAGTACGCCAAGTATGCCGCCGCGGTCAAGGCGCCGGCGGAGAATCTCACGGTGCCGATCGAAAACTTCCCGGACGGCTCGATCAAGAGTTCCATTTTCGCCAAGCGCGCCTGTTTCTTTCTTGATGATGGATATATCTGGGGCGAGGGGATAACGATAAGGCAGTTCCGCGAAGACGGCAATGTCGATTCGCAGGTGGATGCGCAGAATTGTCTGGTGTCGCGCGAAGAGCGCAATTGCTGGGTGGAAGGGCACGCCAAGGCGTACTACAAGGATCAGGCGGAAATCGAAGGCGATGGCGCGTATCTGGATTCGGCGGCGGAGTTTGTGCAGATTTTTGCGAATACGGTGATGAAATCCCAGGGCCGGACGCTCAAAGGCGAGCGGCTGGACTACGACCGCAAGGCGGGCGTGGCGATGCTCGACGGCAAAGTGGTCTTGAGCGGAGCGGACAACGGAAGGGCGTATCAGCTTGACGCCGGCAAGGCGGTGGCGTTTTTCCAGAACACCAACGATTTGCGGCGCGTAGTGGCATTCGACGGCGTGAAGGTGAAAAGCGACAACCGGTTTGGATTCGCGGATCGCGCCGTATATCTGCGCGGCGCGAACAAGGTGACGATGTACGGCGGCGAAAAAAGCAAGGCGCGGCTTGAAGAACGCGGCGAACGCAGCAATTCGGTGGAAGGCTCGCGCATAACATTCTGGATCGACACCGAACAGGTGGAGGTGGTCGATTCCGAAATCACCGCCGAGACGAAGGGAATCAAGAAATATGGCGGATTTGACGGCAAGTAATCTGGTGAAGGTATATGGCGACCGCACGGTCGTCAACGGCATGAACGTCGAGGTGAATTGCGGCGAGATCGTGGGGTTGCTGGGACCTAACGGCGCGGGCAAGACGACGACATTCTACATGATCGTGGGGCTGGTGAAGCCTGACGGCGGCAAAGTCGTGTTCCAAGGCAAAGATTTGACATCGATGCCCGTATACCAGAGGGCGCGCAACGGACTGGGCTATCTCGCGCAGGAACCGAGCATATTCCGCAAACTTTCGGTATGGGACAATGTGATGGCGATCCTCGAGACGCTGCCGCTGTCGCGCAAGGAACGCAATATCCGCGCCGAAGAACTGCTCGCGCCGTTCGATCTCATGAAAGTGGCGCGGCAGCCGGCGTATACTCTTTCGGGCGGCGAACGCCGCAAGCTGGAGATTGCCCGTTCGCTAGTCCGGTCGCCGAAGATCCTGATGCTCGACGAGCCGTTCGCGGGGGTGGATCCGCTTTCAGTGAACGAAATCCAGGATATCGTGCGCAGGCTCGTCAAAGAGCGCGGGCTGGGGATTGTCATTACCGACCACAATGTGCGCGAGACGCTGTCGGTCGTGAATCGCGCCTACATGGTCTACAACGGACGGCTTTTGAAGGCGGGCACCACCGAGGAGCTGGTCAACGATCCGGAAGTGCGGCAGCGGTATCTCGGCGAAGAGTTCAGGATGTAAAGAAAATTTCACAAAAACAAAAGAAAAGGAGGCGCATGATGAGCATAGAAGTAACGATGAGACACTCGGACGTGAAGATAGAGTCGCTCAAGGAATACGCGGAAAAGCGCATGGCGCGGCTAAAAGAGAAATTTCCCAAGGTGACGAAGGTAAGCATCGTGATCGATGTGGACGCGAAGAAGCACATGTACATGTGCGAAGTCGTGGCCAACCGCCTTGGCGAGACGGCGGTCGGCGCGAAGCTCTTCTCCGAGAGCGCCAAGAGCGTCATCGACACTGCGGCGGCGAATGCCGAGCGCCAGTTGTTGAGGATGCGCGTGAAGGCGCGCAAGGGCACGGTGCGCAAGCAGCGCGCGGCGTCGGTCAAGAACTGAGGCCGCCGGAGAGAGGGGAATGTTCGCACGCGCGGAATCCGGGGTGCAAGTGACGATTGCCGACTTTGTGAAAGCCGGCAGGGAGTCGTTGCAGCTTTCGGTTCTTGCGGGTGCGAGGAATCTGGACAAGCCGATAATCGAGGCGGTGCTCAACCGCTCCGGTCTCGCGCTTACCGGATTTCTCGAAGCCTTCGCCTGGCAGCGCATACAGCTTGCCGGATTGGCGGAGGTCGAATACATGAGGTCGTTGCCGCCGGATATCCAGCGGCAGCGTCTCGACGGCATGGTGCGCAAAGGCGCATATTGTTTCATTCTTACCCACGGGAACTACCCTAGCGAGCATACTATGGCGCTTGCAGAGGAGAAAGGGGTGGTGCTCATTGTTTCGCGTCTGCCCACGAAAGTTTTCGTGGCGCAGGCGACATACTTGCTCGAACGGCTTACCGCGCCGCGGATTTCGATGTACGGCACGATGATCGAAGTCGCGGGCATGGGGGTCATGATCGAGGGCGATCCGGGAATCGGGAAGTCGGAAACCGCGCTCGGACTGGTCAAGCGCGGACATGCGATCGTGTCGGACGATCTTACCTGCATCCGCAGGGACGTGGGCAACAATCTGCTTTTTGCGTCGGCATCTGGCGCGACTGCCGGATTCATGGAGATCCGCGGAATCGGGATCGTGAATGTGCGGCGGATATTCGGTGCGAGCGCGGTGCGGGACGAAAAGCGGCTCGAACTGGTGATAACCTTCAAGCGGCTGAGAGATATTCGCGATACGGTCGACCGTATCGGCCAGCGCCGCGAGAAGAAGGAGATACTCGGGGTGAAAGTCCCCAATCTGATAATTCCCGTTTCGGCGGGGCGTGACTTGGTGAACCTTGTGGAGACTGCGGTTCACGCGCAAAAGCTTGCGGAGCGGGGCTACGACCCCGTGGCGGAACTTTCAGAACACCTGCGCATCCGCGCGGAAAGGACAACAAATGGCTAAGATCACCAGAGAGTTGACGCTGCTCAACAAGTATGGCATGCACGTGCGCCCGGCAGGTCTCTTCGCGAAGACCGCGAGCAAGTACGATTGCGATGTAGAAGTCGAGAAGGACGGCAATGTCGTGGCCGGAAAATCGATCATGGCGCTCATGACGCTCGAAGCTTCCTGCGGGTCCGTCCTCAAGGTCACTGCCGACGGCGACGACGCCGATGAGTGCCTCGATGATATCGCCGCGCTTATCGGGCGCAAGTTCGACATCCCGGATGAGCAGTAAGCCGCAGATGCTTACGATTTCCGGACTTGCGACAGCGCGGGGATTAGCTTCGGGTCCCGTGTTCCTCTATCGCGGAGACGACGAAATCCCCGTTACGGAATATGTCGTGCCGGTCGGTCGCGAGGGCGATGAATTCATGCGCTACAAAAGGGCGGTGAATGACGTCGGGCGCGATCTGGAGTCGCTCATTTCGGTTCTGCGCGAACGCAGCAACAACGGCGAGGACGTGAAAGTCTTCGAGGGCCATTTGATGATACTCGAAGATCCGATCCTCAAGAAGGAAATCGGTCGGCTCATCGTGGAGACCAGAGTCAACGCCGAGGCTGCCGTTAAGAAGGGCATCGACAAATTCAGGCGGCAGTTCGCGCGGATGAACGACGAGTATTTCCGCGAACGGGTGCGCGACCTGGACGATATCGAGCGGCGGCTTTTGCGCTCGCTCACCGGGTTCACGAAGTCTCCGCGTCTGGATCTCACGTCTCCGTGCATAATCGTCGCCGACGATCTGACGCCCAGCGAGACGGTGCAATTGCCGCGCGAGATGGTGCTTGGCTTCGCCACGAATGGCGGCAGCACTACCTCTCATGTGGCGCTGCTGGCGAGGGCGATGGGCATTCCGTGCGTGACCGGACTTGGATTTGTCACGCAGAAAGTCAAGGCGGGAGTGCAGGTTTTGCTCGACGGCACGGCCGGCACGATAACGATCGATCCCGACGAGAAGGCGGTCAGAGATTTCGAATTGCTGATGCGCCGGGCGCAGGATGCGGAGGAGCAACTCAAAGACGGTCTTCCCGCCGGAACGCTGAAAGACGGCGGCGAAGTCAAGATTTTTGCGAATGTCCATCCCGGCGTGCCGTTCGGTGCGTTGAAGGACATGGGCGCAAGGGGAGTGGGACTCTACCGCAGCGAATACCTTTGGCTGAACGACGGAAAAGAGCCAGACGAAGAAACGCAGTTCGAGGCCTACAGGAAAATCGCAGAATATGTGAAGAACCTTTCGCCGGATGCGCATGTGACGATTCGCGCGCTCGACATCGGCGGCGACAAGACGGTGCGCGGGATAACGGTCAAAGAGGCCAATCCCTTCCTCGGCAACCGGTCGATACGCTATCTGCTTTCCGACAAGCGGGTTTTCAGGCGGCAATTGCGGGCGATTTTGCGCGCTTCGGCTTTCGGCAATATCAAGCTCATGTATCCGATGATCAGTTGCGTGGAGGAAATGCGCGAGGCGGCGGTCGTCATGGAGGAGACGAAGCTGGAATTGGATGCGGCGGGAATAGCATACGACCGCAATATGCCGGTCGGAGCGATGATCGAAGTTCCGGCCGCGGCTTTGAACGTCCGTGCGCTCGCCAAATATTGCGACTTCTTTTCGATCGGCACCAACGATCTGGTGCAATATACGATGGCGGCGGATCGCAGCAATGAAGAGGTGGCGCATCTCTACCAGCCCACCCATCCGGCGGTGCTGAGGCTCATGGAGCATATAATCGGTGTGGCGAACGAACTAAAGAAGCCGATTTCGGTTTGCGGCGAATCGGCGTCGGATCCGATCGTCGGCATCCTTTGGGCGTCGTTCGGCACCGACATTCTTTCGATGAGCGCAACCTACATTCCGCTTATCTCGAAGATATTGCGTCGGCTTACGCGCGCGGATCTTGACGAATACAAGAATCTGGCGCTGTCGTTTGACGGCGGAGAAACCGGACCCGAGATCATGGAAGCGTGCCGCAGATGGATGAACGGCAAGATACCGGATCTCGACGATTTGATGCTATGAAAAGAGTTTTGGTGACAGGTTCTTCGCGCGGGATCGGCAAGGCGATCGCCGCGCTTTTGCAAAAGCAGGGGTTTGAAGTCGTCACGCATTCGGTGAAGACGCCCGGGACGGATCTGATGTTCGACATCGCCGACCGCGAGGCCGCCAAAGCCGCGCTTGAGGCGGACATTGCCGCGAACGGGCCTTATTACGGAGTTGTGCTCAACGCCGGCGTAAATCGCGACAATCCATTCCCGGCGCTCGAGGACGAAGATTGGGACAAGGTGATCGACACCGACCTTACCGGATTCTACAATGTGCTCAAGCCTTGTTTGATGCCGATGATCCAGGCGCGTCAAGGCGGACGCATCGTGGCGCTCTCGTCCGTTAGCGGAGTGGTGGGGAATCGCGGTCAGGTCAATTATTCGGCGGCAAAGGCGGGATTGATCGGCGCGGTCAAGGCGTTGGCCGTGGAAATGGCCAAGCGCGGCATCACCGTGAATGCGGTCGCGCCCGGCGTGATCGAAACCGAAATGATAGGTTCCATTGCGGAGTTGCAGGATGAAGTCAGAAAAGCGATACCCATGCGCAGATTCGGCAGGCCTGACGAAGTCGCCGGACTCGTGGCGTTTCTGCTTTCCGACGGCGCAGCCTATATTACGCGCCAGGTTATCGGCGTGAACGGCGGAATGGTGTGAAGATGAAAGACCGGTTTTTCTCGAAACTCGATTGGGCGGCATTCTGGACCGCGACTTTGACGACATTCGCGGTTTATTTTCTGACGCTCGGACCGTCGGTGGGGCTGGAGGATTCCGGCGAGCTCGCGACTGCGGCGGCGCATCTTGGCGTTCCGCATCCGCCGGGGTATCCGTTCTGGACTTTGTGCAGCTGGATATTCTGCAAGCTCTTTTTCTGGGTTTCCTATATGGGGCACCCAACGCCTGCGTGGGCGGTGAGTTGCTGTTCGGCCGTGTTCGGGGCTTTTGCCGCCGGATTCACCGCGATGCTCATTTGCCGCAGCGCGATGGACATGATGACGGAAAACCGGGTTTTGGCTTTCGCTGGAGCGGTGGGCGGCGCTTTGACGTTTGCGCTTTCGCCTGTAGAGTGGTCGCAATCGACAATTGTCGAAATCTATTCGCTCAACGCCTTTTTCCTCATGCTGGTGTTTCTCCTTTCTTATCGCTGGATGAGGAAACCTTCTGACAAAATTCTTTGGGCGACTGCTTTTATTTTCGGACTTGGTCTTACCAATTATCAGGTTCTGGTGTTCGCGGTGGTGCCGCTTGCGGCGATCATATTGATGAAAAACATCGGGATGTTCAGAGATGTGTTCATCTATCTCATTCCGGTGGCGCTCACTTATCAAATATTGCAGATAGGTTCGCTTGCCCGGGCGAGCCGCGCCATGCAGTCGGATGTGATCAACAAACATGAGGCGTTGACTGCGGTTTCGTCGTGTCCCTCCACGACGCTTACTGCGCTTGGTATTGTCGCGGTCGTGGCGGGAATAGTGGCGGCGATCGTCTATGCGCAGAGGAAAGAAAGCGAAAAGTGCCGCCGCGCCGTATTGTTCGGCGGCGGTGGCGGCGCGGCGGCGATTCTGCTCGCCGGGCTTGTATTCACTTCTAAGAATGTCTGGGAAGGGGTGGCGCTTCCGGTTGCGCCGCTTGTCGAGCCGGTGTGGTACAGTCTGGTCGCGGCGGCGGTTGCGGCGTCGGTCGTGGCGGCGGTTTATGCCGCGCTTGTCGATTGGAAACGCGGAATTTTCGTTTCCGCCGGAGCGGCGGCGCTTGGAGTCGTGATTGCGCTTTGCGTCTCTTCTGCCGGCAATGGCGGGTATATGGGGACGCCTTATCCGTGGATGAAGTCGACGATCGTTTTCGTGTTCGTCATCGCGCTTTTGTTTGCGCTATGCCGTTTCGTCCCCAAAGGGCTGGCGTTCGCGATACCGGTCGCAGGTATGCATATTGCGCTTTTCGCGCTGCTCAAGGCCGGAGCGATGAATGGTCTTACCCATCCTCAGAGCTGGTGGTTCTGGTGGCCGATCGCCTGGAACTTCGTGGTGCTTGCGCTGGTCTGGGCGACTTTGCCCAATGGGCGCAGCGTTGCGGGAGCTGCGTTCTTCGCCCAGCTGGGCGTGAGCTTTTACGCATATATGCCCATCGTCTCGGATCTTCGCAATCCCCCGATGAACTGGGGCTATCCGCGCACCTGGGAGGGCTTCAAGCATGCGCTGATGCGCGGCCAGTACGAGGCAATCGGCATCAATCCGTTTAAAATCGGACAGGTCTGGCACTATTTGCAAGATGTGAAGATGCAGTTTACGCTTCTTCTGGCGCCATTCGCGCTCGTGCCGTTCGCTGCGGGGAAATGGCTCGTCAAGAAAGAAAACCGCAAGCTTTTCTGGCAGTGGATGATTGCGGCGGCGAGTTGCTTCTTGATGATGTCGGTCTTGCTTATCCTGCTTGCGCAGGTAAAGGGCGATGTGCAGGACGGTTTTATCCAGAAAGTGAAATTCATCTCTTCCCATGCGATGATTGCGCTATGGATAGGGTATGGACTGGTGCTTGCGTCCGCCTGGATCGTGTCAGGCCTCCCGCAGCGGCATGACCGCCGTCGCATATCGCGGATATTGGCGGTGGCGATTCTCGCCGTCACTTTCCTCGTGCCGGTCTGCCAGAACTATTTCAACGACCGTCTCGTATTCGAGATGGGCGGCGCGGAGCAGAATGGGCATACCTTCGGCTGGCAGTTCGGCGCTTTTCAACTTGATGGCTGGAAAGCGATGCGAGAGCAGATTGAGGAAGATGAAGAGCCGCTCCCGGATCCCGCGTATCCGCCGCCGATGGAGGAGCACGCCATATTCTTCGGCGGCACCGATCCGGGGCGTTTCGTGCCTACCTACATGATTTATTCGGCGGATTTCCGTCCAGACGTCTACTTGATTACGCAAAACGCGCTTGCCGATGATACTTATATGTCGGTAGAGCGAGATCTCTACGGCGATGAAATCTGGATTCCTTCAAAGGAGGATTCAGGAATGGCATTTAACATATATGTCGATGAAGTGCAGCGTGGAGTCCGTGCGGCGAATGGCGACTTGCGGATTGAAAACGGCAAGGTTCAGGTGACTGGTGCGCTTGGCGTGATGGAGATCAACGGCATTCTCACCAAGATGATGTGGGATCATGACCGCGAACGTCATGCGTTCTATGTCGAGGAGTCGTATGCCATCCAGTGGATGTATCCATATCTGTCGCCGCACGGACTGATAATGAAGCTAAACGCCGAAGAGACGCCGTATGACGAGAAACGCGCCGTGCAGGACGAGGATTTCTGGGATTGGTATACGCGTCGGCTTTTGTCCGACCCCATGTACCGCCGCGATTTCGCCGGGCAGAAATCCTTCTCGAAACTTCGCTCCGCCCTGGCCGGACTCTACGCCAAGCAAAACCGCCACCGCGAGGCGGCGCAAGCATTCCGCGAAGCCTGCCTCCTTTATCCGGCGTCGCCAGAGTCGACCTTCCGCTACATCCAGGAGTGTCTGATGCCGTTCAGAAAATGGGATGTCGTCCTAAATGCACTGGACTATACCGACAAAATCGATCCCAACAACAAGCGCACCAAAGGCATAAGGGATTACGTGGAGAACTACCGCGTCGTGTCGGCGCGAATCGCCGAGCTCAACCGCAAGCGCAACGCCAACCCTGCCGCGTTCTCCGTCGCGGAGCGGTTCGAGCTTGCCAATTGCTATTGGAATCTGGGGCGAGTCATGGAATCGGCGCAGATGATGCGAACACTCATTGATGTTCTTGCCGATCCGGTGGCGCTCAAGCAGGTCTCGCGGGTGATGATCGATGCGAAACTTGACGGCGATGCGGAGCGCGTATTGACGAAATACCTGAAGATTGCGCCGAACGACGATGCCCAGGCATGGTGCGAGCTCGCGAAAATCCAGTTCCGGACAGGTCGCCGCCAGGCGGCGCAATCTAGTTTCATCATGGCCTATCGCATCGACCGCGAAAACGTTTTCAAACAAGTACAACGTGACGAGGAACTCTACAGAATAGCAGAGCCTCTATTCAAAAGGAGCAAATAGCATGCCAAGAACAGACATCGACTGGAAGTCGCTGGGATTCGGATTCAGCGATGTAAATTGCCATATCCGCTACACTTGGAAGGATGGAGCGTGGGGAGATCCGGAATTTCCGAGAGATCCATATATCAATATGCATATCGGCGCTAGCTGTCTGCACTATGGACAGGAGTGCTTCGAGGGCATCAAGGCGTTTCGCCAGAAGGATGGCAAGATTGTGATATTCCGTCCCGAGGAAAACGCCCGTCGCATGTATCGCACTGCGGTGCGCACGGTCATGCCGCCAGTTCCGGAGGAGATGTTCATAAACGCGCTTGATGAAGTCGTGCGCCGCAATGAAGAGTTTGTGCCGCCTTACGGCACCGGCGGCTCGCTTTACATCCGTCCGCTTTTGATCGGCACGGGGCCGCAGATCGGCGTTGCGCCGGCGCATGAATATACGTTCATGGTCATGGTGATGCCGGTTGGCGCATATTACAAAGGCGGCATCAAACCGGTGCGCGCGGTCATTCTTGACGACTGGGATCGTGCGGCGCCCAACGGCATGGGCGACGTCAAAGTCGGCGGAAACTATGCCGCTTCGCTCTTCGCCCACGAAAAAGCCAAGCACGACGGATGGCCGGTAGAGCTTTATCTCGACGCCAAAACGCACACATATGTAGAGGAATTCTCGACCTCTAACTTTCTCGCGATCAAGCCGGACGGCACCTATGTCACCCCGGACTCGCATTCGGTTCTGCCTTCCGTGACCAACATGACGCTCAAGCAATGCGCCGCCGATCTCGGCTGGAAGGTGGAGTGCCGCCCCGTGCCTTACGAGGAGATCAAGACATTCGCCGAAGTCGCGGCGTGCGGCACGGCGGTGGTGGTCACTCCCGTCTGGGAAATCACCCGCAGACAGGAAGTAATCAAAATCAGCGCACCCGACCAGGTAGGAGTGCATTTGCAGAAGCTTTACGACACCGTCCAGGGAATACAATACGGCGACCTTCCTGATACCCATGGCTGGTGCCACGAAGTGAAGATGTAAGGTGGCGGTCTGGCGCGAGAGGGTTGCCGATCCCGGTTTGTCGTCGGCGTTGACGGCGGCAGGATACGGCGAATTGTTCGCCCGTATTCTGGCCGTGCGTGGCATCGCGGCTGATTATGCGGAGCATTTCCTCTCGCCCTCGCTGAAAAATCTTTCGCCTTCTGCAGAACTTCCCGGCGTCGTTGCGGCCGCCACCGTGATTCTTGACGCCATAGAATCTTCAGCCGGTAGAACCGCACCTTCGATTTGCATTTTCGGCGATTACGATTGCGACGGGATTTCGGCTGCGGCGATTATGATATCGACCTTGGATGCGGTCGCTCCGGGCATGGCGCAGGCATTCATCCCGCATCGGATGACCGAGGGCTATGGCATGACCGAAGCATCGGTTGGCCGCATGCTCAAGGAAGTTCCCGGAGTCAGGCTGGTGGTAACCGTGGACAACGGCATAAATTCGCTCGCTCATGTCCGTTCGCTCAAAGCGCAAGGAATCTCGGTTGTAATTACCGATCATCACTTGCCCGGGGAGGATGCAGAAGATCTTCGCGCAGAGGCTGCCGGATTCGTGAATCCCAAGGTCGAGGCCCCTAAGCAACTTGAAGGGCTTTGCGGCGCGGGAGTGGCGTTCATGCTTGCGGGTGAAATCGTTGCGCAAGCCAAGGATCGAGGGCTCTATGACGGCCCGCTGCTCGGCGGGCCGCTGCTTGTGCTTGCGGGGCTCGCGACCGTGACCGACATAATGCCGCTCACCGGGCAGAACCGCATTCTGGTTGCCGAAGCTCTGCGCCGGTTCCGTCAGCTTGCGCCAGTGGGGCTCAGGGAACTCTACGACCGCGCCTGCAAGAACTCCGCACCTATTCTTTCTTCGCGCGACTTCGGCTTTCTGCTCGGCCCCAGAATCAATGCCGCAGGACGGATGGCCAGCGGCGAAGAGGCTTTGAAATTGCTGCTTTCCGCCGACCGCGAGGAGGCGCGAATGCTTGCACTTGCTGTCGACAACTATAATATCGACCGGAAAATGACTGAAGGCTCGATGACCGAATACGCGCTTTCGCTGGTCGAGCCGGATGTCGCCGCGCAGGTCATTGATATTCCCAATGGTCATCAAGGTGTTGCCGGAATCGTCGCCTCGCGCATTCTTGAATCGTGTCCGCACGGCCCTGTGGCGATAGTCGTATCCGGGCACGGGTCTTGCCGTGCACCGGAAGGGTTCAATGTCCGCGATATTCTGCAGAATGCCGCCGCGACGCTTGAGCATTTCGGTGGTCACGCCCAAGCCGGCGGTTTTTCGGTGCGCTATGGCATGTTCGCGGAATTCAAGCGGCTTTTCACCGAAGGTGCGGCGGCGCAGGCCGCAAAGCTCAAGGCCGCAAATCGCGCTCCTGACGATATCTTCTACGATGCCGAAATCACGGAGGCGGACATCGCGCTTGATTTCGCCGAGTCCCTTGAACGGCTCGAGCCGTTCGGCGAGGGAAATGAAGAGCCGGTCTTCCGTATCGACAATGTTGTTTTCTCCAGCGTCAGAACCTTGGGCGCGGACGGCAAACATCTCTCGGTGGAACTGGCCGCCCCGTCACGACTGCGCGCTGTATGGTGGGGACACGGCGACATGGCAGAATCGATTCGTTCCAACAGCGCAAATACATTCGATCTGCTTTTCAAGTTTTCCGTTTCCGATTATGGTTCGCGCCATGTCGAACTTACGATAACCGATCTCAAGATCCACGATGAAAGGATGAACTGACAATGAGCGTTGCCATAAACCATTTTATTTCTGGTCTGGTTAATCCCTATATTATTGGACTTTGCGTGATCCTGCTCGCGTGGTTTTTGCGTTTCTCCGGACGCAAGTTTTGGCGTATATTCGCGCTAGCGCTTTTCCCGCTTGGGTTTGCCTGGCTGTGGGTATGGTCGACCGGTGTGGCTTATCGTGCGATGGAGTCTTCGCTCGAGGCTGAATATCCGCCGGTTGAAATCGAGTCGCTCCCGCAGGCCGATGCCATCGTCGTGCTTGGCGGCGGCATGGCGTTTTGCACCAATGCGTGGGCGCATGCGGAAATCATCGAGGGCGGCGACCGCGCATGGATGGGTGCAAAACTTTATAATTCCGGAAAGGCTCCTGTCGTAATTTGTTCGGGCGGCGGTGTCGAATTCAGCACCGTTCCATTTCTCGAGGATCTTGGAGTCGAGCGCGACCGGATTGTGCTTGTAGATGAAGCCGAAAACACTGAGCAGGAGAGCCGTTTCATCGGCGATCTAGTCCGCGAGCGTCGCGGAGAATGGTCGTTGGAGGCAGAAGGTCGAGAGCCCACGATCCTTCTCATTACTAGCGCATGGCACATGCGCCGCGCGATGCTGCTCTTTTCCAGGAGCGGACTAAAGGTTGTCCCGGTTCCGGTCGATCACGAATTTTGCGCAAGGATTATGGATGAGGACGCCGGAAAGTTTGGATTTTACGTCCCTGCCGCGGAATACATCTATCGCAACGGCTACCTCTTCAAGGAAGAACTCGCCTATTTTCTTTACCGGTATTTGAAAGGCTACAAGCCCGCCGCCGAATGAAGGTTTCCGTCATAATCCCAGCGTGGCAGTGCGACGACACGATAGGCGAGTGCCTAAAATCGGTGCGCGGTTCGATTGCGCGGTATGACGGTGATATCGAGTTTGAAACGCTTGTGGTCGCAAGCCGCGGCAGTGAGGCCGTGAGCCGCAACGAGGGGCTTGGGCTCGCCACAGGCGATTATATCGCGTGGATCGATGCCGATGACGAGGTTGCGCCAGACTGGGCGGCGGAGATTGCATCCGCGATCAATAACTCCCCCGATATAATCGCTTTCGATGTCCGTGCTACATGGTGGGATGGTCGTAAGGATTATGTCATGAGTTGCCGCCCGCGCAATAATGCGGATTTTCTTTCTGATGTTGCAGGCGGAATTTTGCCCGGACAAGTTTGGTGCAAGGTGATGCGGCGCAACCTTTTCGATGGGCTTTCCTTTTCTGGGCGCATGCATTGCGATTATCGCATCCAATGCGAGATGGCGCGAAATTCATTGACTGCTGGTTTTCAATCCGGGGTTGCCGAACTGAAAATATCGCACATCCCTAAACCTCTTTATATATACCATCGCCGCGAGTTTGGCTTGAGCCAATATCACAATGTTGAACGGACGGCTGAAATCCTCGGCGAACTCGCTGAGCTGTCACGCGAAATGCCGCCGCCGCTCGGCAAGATCATGGCGCAGGGAGTGGCGATAAGAATTGCCGACTTTTTGCGCAATGCGCCACGGCGCGCTTCGTCGGCCGTATCCTTGCGCAAGTTTCTCCGCGCCGCCCTGCATGGGATCGTGCGCAATCCGGCGATCGACTTGCGCACGAAGGCAAAAACCATAATCGCAGGAGCCGGACTGTGAGCGCGGATATTGCAGCTCGTTTCATTTTCAGGATCAAGCAACTTTTGTTCTGGATTGGCTACCGGCTGGATCAGTGGCTGCCTTTGCGCCTTTGTGTCGCGGTAAGAAATCGCTTTCTGCCTTGGTGCAAGCCGGTCTTGGATGTCGTCGAATTGCATATCGCCGATCACTGCAATCTCAACTGCACAGGCTGTCTCCATTTTGCACCGCTCGTTTCCAAGTGGTTCGCCAAGGCCGATGATGTTGCGCACGACTTGGCCGCGTTGAGAGGCAAGTTTCGCTATATAAGGCATGTGACATTGCTCGGTGGCGAGCCGTTGCTGAATGTCGACTATCCCGCAATAGTTGCCGCCGTGAAAAATGTCAGTCCGGAGTCGCTGATTACCATCGTGACCAACGGTCTCATGTTCAATGGAAAGGCATTCGAAAAGTTTCTGCTCGTATGCAAAGAGTTTGGAGTCCGGGTAAAGTGGACTGTGTATCCGCCGCTGGCTAAACGCCGCGAAGAGATTGTGCGGGCGTTCAAGTCGGCTGGAGTTTCCATGTTTACAGTCGATGTCGATGACTTCTATGTGAAAATGCGCCCGGCTGGCGGCAATGCAAAGTCAGCCTTCAGATTCTGCCGCAAGACCACATATTGCCCTTATTTGCGCGATGGCCGGATTTATACATGTGCGCAAGCCTATCACATTCGCGATTATATCAATGCATACGAAAAGGATATCGGGGATAAGACGGAGATGTGTGCTGCCGCCGGATTGAATGTGCATGATCAAAGCCTCGACGGTTGGCGCATTGCCGAGTATCTCATGACGCCATGTGTTACATGCCGGTTTTGTTCCGACAAGCCGAGGTTCATCCCCTGGTCCAATGGCGCAAAGAATGCAAAGGAGTGGATTGCCCAATGAAAAAGGTCATCCATGTTTGCGCAGGCTGGGAATGCTGGAACGGCGCCGCCAATGTTGCCAGGATGATTGCCAGAGAGCAGGAAGCGGCTGGCCATGATGTCGTGCTTAAAATCTGGGCATGCATTGAAGAACTCAAGGCGGCCGATGAGGTGTGGGTACATTGCGGCTGGCTGCCCTGCCTTTGGTGGTCGGTGCTCTGGGGGAAGAATGTGCAGTGGATGCCTGCGGCGTGCTACGACCCTGTGCGGTTAAAGTATCATGGATGGAAGAAGTGGCTTGTCGGACCGATCGAGCGCTGGTGTTTGCGGAGATGTGTGAAGATTGTCGCGACTTGCGAGGCGGAAAAGCGGTGGATAGAAGCATATCTAGGCAAGAAGTGTCCGCCAGTCGAAGTGACGGATATCCGTAGATTCTTCAATCTGCCGGTCGTGCAAGCAGAGCCATTGGCAAAAGACATGCCGATACATTTACTTTATCTTGGACGCAGGCATCCGTTAAAGGGATTGGAATTTCTTGAAGAAGCGATTAAAGATATTCCCAATGTCCAGTTGCGCATCGTTTCCAATGCCTTCGGAGAAGATAAGGATGCGGTTTGGCAATGGGCGGATTGCCTTGTGTTGCCAACATTGTCCGACAACTTTGGACTGGTGATAGCGGAAGCGCTTGAGAAGGGGAAGCGCGTAATCACGACCGATGGTGCACCTGCATGGTGCGATGGGAATACATACGGCGGCAGATTGACCTACATCAAGGGATACCGCGATGGATCGCGCACGGAGCGCGTGGCGCTGCTGCGAACTGCCATTTTGGGATTGCTTGCAAATCTCCATGAGCGGTTCGCTAAAAATCTCGAAGAATATGACGCAGTAGGGCAAGTGGCAGAAAAGGAAGATTCCCTTGACGGCCAATACACTCTATCAAACCGGGCACATAAAACGACTGGGTGACAAAAAAGGCATGAAGAAACTACTGATGATGGTTGCGCTCGCCGCCATGCCTGCGCTAGCGGCTGAAAAGACGGTCAGTGGCGATGTAACATACACTAACGCCAGTGAGTTTAACAGCTCGACAGAATATTACATCAAAGCGGGCGCATCTGACAAGACCGTGACTTTCGGCAGCTCGTATCGCACAAAGTATCTCCAAGTCTATTATAGCGGCACAACTCAAATGCCAATCACTTTCGAGGCGACAGATAAATCTTATGGTATTGGCACCCTTACGGGGGACTTTGTCATCGGCGGCGACAATGGCTCGTGTCATCTTACAATAAATAACGGAACCTATTCCACAGGGTCTGGCAAGCTCCTTGTCGGGTGGTATAACGGTAGCGGCAGTGCGCGCACTGGCTATCTTGTGATGAAAGGCGGGTCAATGGCAATCGGCGCAGAAACGCGGCTTGGCGGCTATGGCAACGGAAGTACAGGCACGATGGTCATTGATGGCGGAACTTTTTCCTGCGGCAACCTTAAGTTGGGTTATGGTGGGTCGGACAAAGGATATCTTTATGTCTCGAACGGGGTGGTGTCTGTGTACGGAGTGCTCTTGGTAGGCAATGGCAACGACTCAACGGGTTATGTCGAAATCTGTGAAGGCGGCACGCTGAATGCCTATTCAGAGAGTTTCACCATTCCTGCGGCAAGCGGTGCGACAGGTTCGATAATGATGAAAGGCGGGACGCTGGATACTCGCTCAAGGAACATCACACTCGGAAACGGGTCGAGTCCTGGGTATTTCTGCATTTCGAATGGCACGGCGAATGTCAACGCCTTTCTGCTCGGCGGCAGTTCCGGTAACGCCGATACGCTGGAAGTTTCGGGCGGCAGTTTGAATGTAGGCGACACGCGACTTGGCACAGTGAGCGGCGTCACGGGGAATCTTGTCATAAACGGCGGCGAGATGACGGCAAGCGACGGCAATTATGTTCGGCTGGGCCATGTGAGCGGCGCGACCGGCAATCTCGAATTGAACGGCGGCGTTTTGAAGGTCTATGAGCCGCTGGCCAGCAGCGGCACGGGAACGATTGCATTCAACGGCGGCATTCTTGCGCCGATGGATACGAGCGCAATGACCTTCAACCTCGCGAATATCACGAGCACGATTGCCGATGGCGGCATGATGGTATCGAACGACTATACGGTGACAATCAAGATGACTGGCTTCTCCGCCGGCGATGGGGTAGTGTCGCCCAAGATAACGAAGAAAGGCTCTGGCGAACTCATTCTGAGCGGCTTCAATAGCGTTTCGTTCAGTCCAACCATCACCGTCGAGGATGGAACGCTCGTAGTTGAGACAACTAGAACCGATTGGTACACGCTTGGCGCTTTCACCAAGGTTGAACAGGATGGGACGACCTACACATTCTCTCCTTCTGCCATCGCGGAAGAAGGCGTCACCATTCCCAGCGACTGGATAGAAGAATACGATCTTGCCGCACTTGCGACAGCGCAAGGCACGACTGTCGAAGCGCTTCTCGCGTCGGACAGCGCGGTAACGGCGGAGAACGGCTACAACTACTTCGTGTGCTATGCGCTGGGGCTGGATCCGACGGATGAGACATCGACTCCGAAGATTGCGGCGGTGGCAAGCGATGGGAATCTCGCGTTCTCGCTTGCGGGCGTGAGCATTCCTGAAGGCGTGACGGTGACAGCGCAGCTCAAGGGCGGCGATGAGCCAAGTTTACTCGTTGACATCGATGGCGCGACGGCGACGGCGGTAGGCTCTGCGGAAGGAACGCCGACGACCTCGAAGCCGATAACCATCGACCTCGCGGCGATAAGCGTCGTCAAGTATTATAAACTTTCGCTCGATATAAGCGCCACTGAAGACTGATGATTTACAACCGCCCCATAAGAATTCCTCTCTTCTCCTTATGTGGCGATTATCCTTGCAATCCAATTTCAGCATTTGCGCAAGTAATCGCACCTATCCGATGCAGGCAGTCGCGTCGCTTGGGGGATTGCGCGGCGGCGGAAAATATGGTATAATATACATAAAAATCGTGAAAAGTAGAGATATAAACGGCAGACACATGCGAATATTCGTGAGTGCCGCCACTACATGCGGGCGGAGCATGCGGGAGCGTGCAATCATTGAGAAGATGTGCTATTGCTACCGATGAAGATTCCAAAGTCAGAATCAAAGACTGTCGAGTTCAAGTCTACATTCAATCAGGACGTAATTGTCTCGCTTGTCGCGTTCGCCAACGCTGACGGCGGGAATGTGTATGTCGGAGTCCGTGACGATGGCAAGGTTGTCGGCGTTCAGTTGGCGGCAGAAACAATAATTCGCGGTCTTAGAGAGAACGCACGGCTATCAATTTACCTTGGAGTTGAGGATTATATCCTGGGCCAAGAAGATATACGGCGTTATGCGACGGCAGTGCGAAATTTATACGCTGGACTTCTCCTCTTATATAAGTCGCATTTGGCTTTTCTTTCAAAAGATCAAGACTGTTGCATTGTCAGAAATAATCTGGACTGGGAGGTGGCGGATGATGGTAGCATTAAGTTCAAAGGATTGAAACCTGATTGCAAAACAGTAGATGTAGCTGGAATACTTGACGCGCTCAAGAAGTTTAAGATATGTGTTGATAGAAGTGCGCTTGATAGGGTTGGAAGATACAGAAACCAGACAGAACATTATTTTGATCCAAATGGTTTGCGGGGTGAAGTCGTTCGCACACATGTTGTAGATTTGCTGAAACTGGTGTGCGACTTCACGACGCATATGATGAGAATCGAACTTGGGCAATTGTTCTTTAATCAAGCGCGTGATGTGTTGATTAGAGATGAGCAGGTCGTTGAAAAGGAGCGTGTTGAACGAAGAGAGACATTGGGGAAGTTGGAGTGGTATGAACCTTTTGTGAAAGATATATTTTTTAATATTACTTGTCCACAATGCACAAGCGAGTTTTTATTTCCAGAAGTACAGTCAGGCGCGGCAGCCAATGCTCATTTTGTATGTCGGACGTGTAGTACGGTTGAGACGTATGAGAACTTGATGTCATATTACACAGATGATATCTTTATTGGAGAATATGAGGCCCATATTTGGACGGTAGGTAAGGAAACTTTTGTGCTGAATGGCGGGACACTGTGGGAATGCCCTGAATGTGCAACCATTGCATTTAACACTATTCACGGTATTTGTCTTGTTTGCGGGCATAAAGGGCGGTGTGTCAGATGTGATGGACAAATAACTGGCGAGGACATGCCTGCGTATGTTAATGGTAGGCTATGTAATTACTGTTATCACATGTCTTCCAAAGAGGATTGATGGCAATTGTGTTGGATAAATGCTACATACGGGCAGCTTATGTATGCGGTTACAACATATCTGATTTCATGGAAGGAAAGATAATATCATGAAAGATAGAATTAAAGATCTTATGGCGGGAATCCTGAAGGTTGAAACATCGGTGTTGGACGATGATCTTGAGATTGGCGATATTCAAGAATGGGACTCAATGCATCATGTGATGATCATTACAGGTATTGAAAAAGAGTTTGGCATCAAATTTCAGAGAGAAGAGCTAATTGATTTGGAAACTGTTGCAGATATCGTAACTCTCGTCGAAGGGAAGATGGCGTGATTGAGAAAACCATAGAGGACTGCCTCTGGAGCAATGCACAATTGCTCGGCGAGAAGGTGGCGGTTAAAAGTGGACGAAGTTCGGTGACATATGCCGAATTGCGTGCCCAAATTATGGCTGCCGCGACTTTTTATCGCAGTTTGCCAGGCTATGATACTGGAAAATCTGTCATCATTTCAGCCGGTAAGCAGTTGGAGTTTCTCTATGCGTATTTCGGCGCTCATTTGGTAGGATTGCAGGCAGTGCCGGTTTCAGAGGATATCAATCCTAATAGGTTTGCGTACATAAAGGGTAAACTTGCCCCTCTTGCTGCAGTAGGGTTCGATAAAATCGATACAGATGTGCAAAAGGTGCCGCTTGCTAGTTTTTCTGGGCTTGATTGCCATGCCAGCAGTTTCGTCCTGATGCCTAAGCCGCAAGACATAGCGGATATACTTTTCACGACAGGAACAACCGGAGCACCTAAAGGGGTCCCGCTTACTTATGCCAACGAGTGTGCTGCCGCAAAACAAATCAATTCTTATGTCCAGAACGCGCAAGACGATATTGAACTGCTTGCTCTGCCGGTCAGCCACTCATTTGGCCTTGGACGGCTGCGCTGCTGCTTGATGAATGGGCAGACCATCATTCTGCTCGGCAGTTTCGCAAACGTCAAGAAGATGTTCAGGACCATTGAAGAAGAGCATGTAACCGGATTTACAATGGTGCCTGCAAGTTGGAAGTATCTGCAGAAGATGGTCGGTGACAAGCTTTCCCAGTTCGCTGGACAGTTGAAGTACATTGAGATGGGCAGCGCATTCTTCAGTGAAGAAGACAAGCGGCATCTTGCATCGCTTTTCCCGAATACGCGAGTTACGATGCACTACGGCTTGACGGAAGCCTCCCGATCTTCGTTCATGGAGTTTCATGAGGATGATGCAAATCTTTCAAGCGTAGGCAAAGCTTCTCCTGATGTGGACATTGGCATCTTTGATGCTTATGGAGTCAAGTTGGCTCCTGGCGAGGAAGGCGAGATATGCGTCAAGGGCTCTCATGTCATGAAAGGGTATCTCTGGCAAGACAATGCCAACACATTCTTTGGCGATTACTTTAGAACTGGTGATTGCGGAGTTATGACGCCTGACGGCTACATATACCTTAAGAGCCGAATCAAGGAGTTAATTAATGTTGGTGGTAAGAAGGTTGCCCCTACTGAAGTAGATGAACAAATATTGAAGATTCCTGGCGTCGTTGACTGTGCATGCGTAGGGGTGCCAGATCCCGAGGGAGTGCTTGGCGAGGTTGTCAAGGGATGCATCGTCAAAGATCCGTCATCCAATATCACATTTGACGAAATCGGAGCCGCACTTGTCGGCAAGCTGGAAGGCTATAAGATTCCAGTAGTCTGGCAATGGATAGAGGCTGTTCCAAAGACGCACAACGGCAAGATACAAAGAAACCTTCTGAAATGATTGAGATAAAAGACAAGTCGCTTTGTTGTGGCTGCAATGCATGCGGTGATTCCTGTCCTGTAGGGGCGATTTCATTCCCGGTGGATAATGAGGGGTTCTGGTATCCGCATGTCGATTCTGCAAAGTGCGTGAATTGCGGACGATGCGATGCCGTCTGCCCTATGACACATCTTTCTGAGATAAAATCATACGGGCAGTTCGCCGAGCCGAAAGCCTTTGGCGGTTACCACAAGAACATTGTTATACGGTTCGATTCAACCTCCGGCGGATTATTCTCCGCGCTGGCGAATGAAATGTATCGCCGTAAGGGTTATGTCAGCGGTGCGGTATTCAATGCGGATTGGAGCGTCAGCAATTTCATATCGAACGACAAGCGCGACCTTGCCAGGCTTCGCGGCTCCAAATACGTTGAGAGTTCAGCAATCGGTTTGTATCGTCGAATAAAGGAATTGCTCGATTCCGGCGAAGAGGTGCTGGCCTGCGGCGCTCCGTGCCAAATGGCGGCGCTGCGCAGTTTTCTTGGCAAGGCATATGACAATCTTCTGATAGTCGATTTTCTGTGTAGGGCGACGAACTCTCCAAAGGCTTACAGGAAGTATCTTGAGTCTCTTGAAGCGCAGTTTGGTGCCAAAATAACTTACGTCAAAGCCAAGAACAAGGAACATGGTTGGCGGTCTCTCGCCAGGAAAGTTTGCTTTGAAAACGGCAAAACATATTATGGTGAGGGGCACGATGACCACTATAGGCGCGGATACCACCTAAATATGTTTGAGCGTCCAAGCTGTTATTCTTGCGAGTTTAAAGGGCTTCCACGTTGTGCCGACATAACTCTTGGTGATTTCTGGGGGGTTGAGAATATAGATCCATCTATCGACAAGAACCTAGGCACCAGCATTCTTTTGTGCAACACGGATAAAGGTGTAGCATTCCTTGACAAGATAAAGCCTAAGCTTGTTTGCAAAGAATTTTCGCTTTCGGATGCCATACGAGGAAACTTTCAAGTCGTGATGGGTGGCGCTTGCATAGAGCCAAAGATAGATCGCTCAGCGCTTTTTGCTGATATGGATAAGATGCCTTTTGACGCGTTGGCGAAAAAGTATTTCCCGCGGACAACTGGGGTGCAACGACAGTGCTGGAAGTCTCGCATGAAAGTGTGGGCAAGGCTGGCATTGAGGTTCTTGCGCGAGCCACTCGTATTTTTCCGTTCGCTGCTGTACAATGAACTCTGCCGTCAATCCAATGGAAGCTTTCTTAGGAATCGCGGCATGAAGGTCTATGGACATTGTGCAATCGATATCGCTCCTTCAGCCAAGATTATCTGCACCAAGGGGCTGTTGCAATTTGGCCTTAAGAATAATCGCAAGTCAAAGCGCGAGACACAATTGCTGCTTCGCAAGAATGCAACATTTGAAATCGCTGGCAATAATTACATAAAGCCTGATACGGATATTCAAGTACACGAAGGCGGATACCTCCGAATCGGCAGCGGGGGAACGAACCTTGGTCTCAAGATTGTGTGTCAGGATAAGATATACATTGGTGATAATGTACGCATCGGTCGCGATGTGTGGATCCGAGATAACAATGGTGGTCACACCGTCATACAGGTTGGTTACAAGAACAGCGCACCAGTGACAATAGGCGACAATGTCTGGATATGTTCATGCGCTTCAATAATGAAGGGTGTTACGATAGGGGAAGGTAGCATTGTGTCGGCCCATAGTGTTGTGACTGGTAACGTCCCGCCGCATTGCATAGTTTCCGGCAATCCAGCGCAAGTAGTTGCAGAGAATGTTTATTGGAGGCCATGACAGAAGATGGCTGTTGACAATAGGCGTATAGCAAAGAACACGTTCTTCCTGTATATCAGGATGATGTTTGTCTTGGGTGTTTCCCTGGCTACGGCGGGGATTACGCTTCGGGTTCTTGGAGAAGTTGATTATGGCCTGAATGCCGTACTTGGCGGCATCGTTGCTATGTTCTCCTTCTTGAATGGTGCGCTTAGCGGGGCATGTTCCAGGTATTTGACATTTGAGTTGGGAAGGAAAGACTACGACCGGCTTAAGGAGGTTTTCAATGCTGCACTTGTCGTGCATCTTGGCCTGGCAGTTGCAATTGTGGTCCTCTCCGAAACTATCGGTCTATGGTTTTTCTACAACAAGATGGTTATACCGCCGGAGCGAATGAACGCTGCATTTTGGGTCCTGCAATTGTCGATTCTAATGGTTCCCATCTCATTGACTCAGGTCCCATATGGCGCGGTGATAATAGCGCATGAAAATATGGGCATATATGCTTATACCAGTATTGCAGACGTTGTGGCTAGACTTGGAATACTTTATCTGCTTTATGTTTCCCCATATGACAAGCTGATTACGCTTTCCGCGTTATCTTGCGCATGGTCGTTGATGATGATTATCTTCTATCGAATATATTGCATTCGCAGATATAAAGAGACCTCGATTTCTTTTTGTCGAGATTGGGGGCTGTATAAAGGCATGTTCGCATACGCTGGTTCGGATCTTATAGGGAATGTTTCTGTGCTTGCACAAGGACAAGGTTTGAATCTGCTTCTTAATACATTTTTTGGCCCTGTTGTCAATGCGGCGAGGGGAATTGCATATGGTGTACAAGGCGTCATAGCCCAGTTCAGCAACAATTTTATGACTGCAGCTAGGCCGCAGATAATCAAATCGTATGCTGAGGGTGATATTGATGGAATGTGGAGGCTAGTAGAGCGTTCAAGCTGGTTCTCATGTTATTTACTGCTACTGCTTGCTTTGCCAGTCTATTTGGAGGCGGATTTCTTGCTGAAATTATGGTTGGGCAAGTATCCAGAACATACGTTGAGTTTTTTGCTTCTTATAATAATACATTGCATGATTCAATCGGTAAAGACTCCACGCTCAACGGTCTTTCATGCAACAGGGCATTTGTTGTTGTCCAATGTTATCATTGGAACGATTCTTTGTGCGGCATTCCCGTTCGCTTATATTGCGCTGCGGCTTGGTGGTTCTCCAGAGTCCGTTTTCTGGGCGGCAAATATCTCGATTGCGATTACTGAATTCGTCAGTCCTTTCATATTGGTTAGATTCGTCAAAATGAATATTGTGAGATATATGCTTAATGTGCATGGAAGATGTCTCTTAACGGTGTCCGTTGCGTGCATTATCCCTTGTGTTTTTTATGACAAAGTTTTTGATCCGGGATTTCTGCGCCTGTTGTGGACTTGTGTGATTTCGTCCATTTCAATCTGTTGTACAGTGTTCTTGCTGGGCATGGATAGGGCATCTCGTAATTGGCTAATTCAGTTTATACGAGGCCGCCTCAATATGATAGCGTTGTTTGTAAAGAGATGAAGTTATGATTTGCAAAAGTAGTAAGCCAATTCAAATGTCTAATGGGGTGGTTATGCCGCCAATCGTTCAAACTACGAATTGGCAAAACTACGAGCAGATGTCTGCTCTCGTGGCGGAAGGGTTGCGCGTAGGCTTTCGTGCGTTTGATACGGCGCGAGTAGTGGCGGAGAGTATTGTTTGGAGGCCATAACTTAAGATGGTTGTCGACAATAGTGGCATGTCAATTCAATTGTCTAATGGCGTGACTATGCCGCCGATAGGCCTTGGAACGTATCCAGTGTATGGTGAGGCCATGTGTAAAATGATAGTGGATGGTTGGGATTCCGGGTATAGAATGATTGACACCTCGGACAACTATTACAATGAGGAGGATCTTGGAGTTGCATTATCACGCCTATATGAGGCGAGAAATGCGAAGCGTGGAGACCTATTCCTTGTGACAAAGATAAGTGATGAACTTTATCCTGTCAATCAGCCTGGAGCAGGAACAAACCGAGGGATATTTTTCTGGAAATCATCCCCGATGATGCAAAGCCCAACAGCAGTTCATGACATAATCAGCAGAAAGATCGAGCGAAGTCTTCGGTCTTTGAATACAGAATATATAGATTTATTGCTTGTACATCGGCCATATCCTGACTATATTCATGAGATATGGGCAGAATTTGAAAGATTTTACAAGCAGGGGGTTGTTAAGGCTATTGGTGTAAGTAACTACCATGCCCGCAATATAGAAGCTCTCAGCTCTTGCGAGGTGTTGCCGATGGTAAATCAGATTGAGGTTTCTCCATTGAATACTAGAAAGAGCCTCATAGAATATTGCCGAAGCCAGGGCATTAAAGTTATGGTGTTTGCCCCAATAATGACTTTGCGGACAGTGAGGGATAGTGCGTATCATGATATGTTGCAAGGCTTGTCAAAGAAATACGATAGAACTCCTGCGCAAGTGCTTCTCAGGTGGAACGTTCAGCAAGGATTGATTCCAATCCCGAAATCCACGCAAAGAAGTCGACTGGAAGAGAATATCGCGATCTTTGATTTTTCCTTGGAAGACGATGACATGTCGCTTATTGACTCTTTTAATGAGAATCGTCAGTATGTTGTGGAATCAAAGGCTTGCCCAGGATTCTGAAATGCGTAGAATAGCACGAGCATTTTGTAACGCCGCAAACAGGATTGTTAGGCGCTCCCATTGGTATAGAAATATTTATTTTTGTGGAGCAGACAAGTTCTGGCGGTTCAACACCTTCAATCTTGACGTTGCAAACACAGGAAGCAATAGTGGTAAATACGCCTTCAACTATGATGGACTTCCCGTAAAGGGTTTCAACATGGCCCTTGGACCGCAGTCGCTTGAACATGATTTTAATATTCTAAAGAACTACTTCAGTTATTTGCATGAAGGGGCAAGGATTATAATTACGCTTTGTCCATTTTCGTGCCTACATTCAAAATACGGCGCAGAAGCGAGACGAAAGTATTATACATTCTTGCACCCTGCGACGATAGACGGATTTGATGATGCAGAGCGAATGGAGGTGTTGCGATTTATGGAGAATCCATTCAAGGCTAAACCAAAGATGTGCATTAAGTTTGTTGTCAGAGAGATGATAGGGAAGTTGCTCTACAGGAGAGTCTCCGAAGTGGATTTCTCCCAATCTGCGCAGGCCTTTATTGATGGCTGGAAGAAGCAATTCGGCATAGTAGATTTGGACGCACCGTTGAGTTCGCAGCATGTTGAGCAAATGGAGCAACGAGCAGGAGTCTTGCGCGATATGATTGATTTTTGCACGGCGCGATCATTTAAGCCTATTCTTGTTATTCCGCCAGTGCATCCTGCGCTTAGTGTTTTCCTGACTGAGAAATTTCGTGATAGGTACATATATGATTTCTTGCGCAAGGTTAATCGCCCGGACGTACAGTTTATGGATGACATGGTTCTCCCCGGGTTTGAACAAGATGAATATTTCATAAATGCACTCTTCATATCGGAACTTGGTGCAAAGAGATATACAAGAATAGTTCTTGATAGAGTTGGACTTCTGGGCGGAATTGATTCAGAAATTAGATAAATATGAGAATCGGCATACTTACATTTCATTCTCAACTCAACTACGGCGGGGTGCTGCAGTGTTGGGCATTGCAAACCGCGTTGGAGAAACTAGGGCATGAGGTTGTTGTAATCGACCGATGGCACAATCCAGATAATTCATTGCTTGAACAAGGATATAACAAATGGGGATGGCGGCAGTGGATTAAGTTCTGGATTCGGTCTTTACTCGGGCTTGGCGATATCAACCAGTGGATGCGTGTAAGGCGGACGAAGAGATTTCTGGGCGAACATTTACATCGGACGCCGTATCATTTTGTAAAATGGGAGGATGCTCCCGAAGACTTGGGTGTGGATATGCTGGTTGTAGGCTCCGATCAAGTCTGGCATTGTGGAGATTGGGGTGATCCACGTGTTTACTTGCTTGAAGAAGCACCGAAGATACCAGCGATTTCATATGCCGCCTCATTTGGCCTTACTGAGTTGCCTCAAGATTTCGTTGAGCTTTACAAGCGCGGGCTGTCTCGATTCAGCGCCATAAGTTGCCGAGAGAAAGAAGGGGTTGATATTTGCCGCAAGATGGGCTTTGAGGCGGCGCATGTAGTGGACCCAACTTTGCTTGCGTGGGGCGATGGGGCCGAAGAAAGGTCTAAGGAGCCGAAGCGTCGCGAACTCATCTGCTACTTCCTTTCGGAAAATGTAGCGGATTGTTTTGATGCGTTGGATGCTTTCGCCAGGAATAACGACTGCAAGGCGAAGGTTTTTGTGGGCAGTGCATGGTCTGCGGCCTTTCCATCAAACGTGAGGCGAACAAAAAACATGCTCAAGACATGGAAACGTCGGCTGTCTGCACACGTCGAGGTAATGGACGTTGCCGGTCCAGAAGAATTTTACAGGGCGTTCCAGACCGCAAGATGGGTTGTCAGCGATTCGTTTCATGCACTGATGTTTTCAATCTGTAATGGATGCAATGTCCGGATGATACGTCCATCCTCGGACTTCCGCAGAAACATGTTTGCGCGGATTGAAGAGTTCGCCGCCCATGCTAAGGGGCCGTTGATTGTGGATTCTGTTCGTGCTGCTTTAGAATCGTTTGCCAAGGGCGAGTCGGTTGATTTTGACTATGGCTGGATTTCTGAGCGCCGTGCCGAAAGCAAAGCTTGGCTGACGGGTAATTTGATATGACTCCATTTTTTCTCCATAATCATCCCCGTCTACAACATCGCACCTTATCTTCGCGAATGTTTAGATTCGCTCTTAGCGCAAACTGTGTCTGACCGGGAAGCATTCTTGTGGAGTATGCGACAAGAGACTCTAGATTTCATATAGTGACGCAACCACGAAATGAAGGCGTTTCGGATGCAAGGAATATGGGTCTGGATTTAGCGAAGGGTCATTATGTTGGATTCGTTGACCCAGACGATGTAATTTCCATAAAGTTGTGGCATATTCGATTATGGTATTTTACGGGGAGGGATAACATTTCCTGGTCTTCGTAGCGGGTTGTGAAAAGGTATAACCTTTTAGGTAAAAAGGTATAACCTTTGTGGGTAAAAGGTTGGACCTTTTAGGGCAAAAGGTATAACCTTTTGGGTAAAAAGGTTGGACCTTTTAGGGTAAAAGGTTGGACCTTTTTGGGCAAAAGGTTATACCTTTTTGCGGCGGCATTCTAAGGCGGGTTTGGCAGGGCGGTGCGACGGGGGCGGTGCAAAATGCCGAAAAATGCGCATGCTCTTGTATTTTTTGCCAATTTATGATATAATACACGGCATTATGAATAAATTGGCGTCTGAACTCAACGCAACGCTGGGACCGGCGGCGGATTTTCTGTCGGAAAACGGCAAAAGAATGTACTTTCCCTTTGGCGGCATCCTTGGTCAGGGAGCCGAAGCCAAGGAATGCGCGATCAATGCCACGATTGGCATGGCGTTCGAGGACGACAGTTCGCCGCTCGTGCTGGATTCGTTCGCCAAGTCGGTAAACCTTGACAAGAAGGCGTTCCTCTATATGGGGTCGTTCGGCATGCCGATGCTGCGCGACGTCTGGAAGGGAATGCAGAAGCAGAAGAATCCTTCGCTCGAAAAGGTGAAGTATTCCCAGCCCGTGGTGACGCACGCGCTCACCCACGGCCTCAAGATTTGCGCCGAACTCTTTGCCGATCGCGATGACGAACTCGTCATTCCCGATCTTTTCTGGGACAATTACGAGCTCATTTTCCAGGAGTCGGCCGGTTGCAAGATCCGCAAGTTCAACACCTTCACGCGTCACGGCAGGTTCGATACCGACGCCATGAAGGCGGCACTCACCTCCAAGGGCGACAAGAAGATTCTAATTCTCAACTTCCCGAACAATCCCACCGGCTACACGCCCACCGAGGAAGACGCGAAGGCGATTGTGGCGTCGGTGAAGACCGCAGTGCGCAAGAACAAGCGTGTCGTCGTGATTCTCGACGATGCGTACTATGGTCTTGTCTACGAACCCGGTGTGCATGGCGAATCGCTCTTCGGCGATTTCTGCAAAGCCGATGATCGCATTCTGGCGGTGAAGCTCGACGGCACCACGAAGGAAGACTATGCGTGGGGATTGCGCATCGGGTTCATATCCTTTGGCGGCAAGCTGCTCACGGAGGATGCGCAGTTCAAGGCGTTGGAGGCCAAGGCGGCGGGAGTTGTCCGCGCGAGCATCTCGAATTGTTCGAGCCTCGGCCAGAACATCGCCTTCAACGCCTATCTGGACAAGGACTACGGCAAGCAGAAGGAGCGCAAGTACAAAGTCCTCAAGCGCCGCTACGACATGGTGCGCAAGATTCTCGCCACCCATCCTGAATACACGAAGGTGGCATTCAAGCCGATGCCGTTCAACTCCGGGTACTTCATGTGCGTGAAGCCCATTGCGGTGGAGGCCGAAGACGTGCGCCGGAGGCTCATCAAGAAGTATTCCACCGGTACGATCGTGCTGTCCGGGCTTATCCGCATCAGCTACTCGACCGTGCCCACCGCCAAGCTCAAGAAGCTGTTCGAGAATATCTACAACGCGATTTGCGATTTGCAGATGGCTTGAAGCGCGGCGCGGGGCAAAGGTTGATGAGGGTCGAGGCGTATGCGAAGGTCAACCTCACGCTCGAGGTTGGTCCGGTCCGCGAGGACGGCTATCACGAACTGAAAAGCGTGGTGGCGCCGATTTCGCTTTGCGATACGCTGGAGATCGGATCGGCTGCGGATTTCCGCACCGATACCGGTTTCCCCGATGATTTGATTGTGAAGGCGGCGCGTTTGCTCGCGCCGGATCGCGGAGCATTCGTGCATGTCGAAAAGCGCATTCCCGTGGGCGGCGGACTGGGCGGCGGCAGCGCGGACGCGGCGGCGGCGCTTATCGCGCTCAATGAATTCTGGGGGCTGGGGAAGTCAAAGACCGAACTCATGGAACTTGGCGCCAAGGTGGGATCGGACGTGCCGTCGCTGGTATATGGTGCGCCATGCATCATGGAAGGGCGCGGCGAAATCGTGAGACCTTTGCCGACGGCAAATTTCATGGGACGCGATTTCCCGCTTTGGCTGGTTCTCGCCAATCCGGGCGTAGCTTCGTCGACGCGCGAAATCTATGCAAAGTGTGATTCCAGACTTGCATTTTCGTCAGAAAAAGAGTATAATACGCAACTCGTAAACGATTTGGAAGCGGCGGCAATCGCCTGCCATCCGGAAATCGGCAGGTTGAAGGCGCGGATGGTTGCGGTTTGCGGGGATGCTTCCAAGGTTTTGATGAGCGGCTCGGGATCGACGGTTTTTGCGATTGTCGACGGACTGGAAGCCGCTGAACGGATGGCCGGGACTTTGCGCGAAGACGGCTGTTGGGCGGAAGTCGCGCACACCATTGTCCGGTGATGTAATGGCAGCATAGGGGTTTTTGATACCCTTCGAAGTGGTTCGAATCCACTCCGGACAACCAATCCGATCCATGGAAATACCGGAATACGATTTGCACAAAGGCGGCATGAAGGTCGACGACGCGATTGCCAAGCTCGACCGCGTGCTGGGATTGGGTCGCGGCAGGCTTTTTGCGTTCGTCACCGGCTACGGTTCCTCTGGCGGCACGAGCAAGATCAAGGAGGCGGTTCTCGCCAAACTTGCGCATTACCGCAAGATCGGCCATGTCCGCGGCTTTATCGACGGCGAAAAGGCCGGCGACATGTTTTCGGCGGAATTCCTTTCGTTTCCCAACGCCGCGGAAATCCCGCTAGTATACAAGCGCACCGCCAACCCCGGCGTCGTCATCGTCCGCACCTGACGCGGCGCGGCGACCTTGTATTTTTCCGCGATTTTTGATATAATAAATCTTATGAAAACGAAATCCAGGAAAATTGTTTTTGCGGCGGCGATGTCGGCGCTTGTTTGGGCTTCGGCAAATTGCGTCAAGGCGTCGGCTTCGACTTTTGAAATCGGGGAGAATGATTTTCTTCTAGACGGCAAGCCGTTCGTGATCCGCTGTGCGGAGATGCATTTTGCGCGCGTCCCCAAGGCTTACTGGCGCCATCGCATCCAGATGGTGAAGGCCGGCGGGTTCAATGTCATCTGCGCCTATATGTTCTGGAATTTCCACGAGCCGCGAGAAGGGCAGTTCCGTTTCGACGGCGACAGGGACGTGGCGGAATTCTGCCGGATTGCGCAAGAGGAAGGGATGTGGGTCATTTTGCGTCCGGGTCCATACTCGTGCGCGGAATGGGAGTTCGGCGGTTTGCCGTGGTGGCTGCTTAAAAACGAAGGCATAAAACTGCGCAGCCGCGATCCGCGCTTCCTCGCGCCCGTGCGCAACTACCTCATGGAGGTTGGCAGGCGGCTCAAGGCCAACCAGATTACGCACGGCGGCAACATCCTCATGGTCCAGGGCGAGAATGAATACGGCTTCTGGGGCGACGACTGCGAATATATGCGCACGATCCACGATGCTTTGCGCGAGGCAGGATTCGACGTGCCGCTTTTCTCGTGCAATCCGGCGTACAACCTGAAGAAAGGCCGCATCCCGGAACTGTATCCGGTCGTCAACTTCGGGGCGAATCCAGTGAATGCGTTCGAGAAGCTCCGCGAGGTGTTGCCGACCGGTCCGATGATGTGCGGAGAGTTCTATCCGGCATGGTTCGACAGCTGGGGCGAGAAGCATCATGTCAAGTCGCTTTCCGAATGCATCAACACGCTATCGTGGATGCTGGAGCGGCGCTATTCGTTTTCGGTCTACATGGCGCATGGCGGCACGTCGTTCGGATGGTGGGCCGGGTGCAATGCGCCGTTCCGTCCGCAGACTTCAAGCTACGACTATGAAGCTCCGGTATCCGAGGCGGGATGGACGACGGAGAAGTTCTTCGCGATGCGGGATTTGTTTGCGCGGCACTTGAATGAAGGAGAGTCGATTCCATCCGCTCCGCCGCCGTATCCGGTGCAGGAGAAAACGGTAAAGGCGAAACCGCAGGCGGCATCTTTCGCCGGTGCGAATCTGCGCACGGTCGCCTCGCAATCGCCCAAGACGTTCGAGCAATTGGACTTTGGCTACGGGTATGCAGTCTACAGCACGAAAGTCCCGGCAGGCTGGGGAGGCGACATGACTGCGGACGTCCGCGACCTCGGTGTAGTGCGGATTGACGGCGAGACGGTTGGCTTTTTCGATCGCCGCCATCCCAAGGCCGGCGTCAAAATCAAGCCGTCGGACGAGGAACGGGAACTCGAGATTTTCGTCGAGCAGATGGGACGGTACAACTTTGGCCAGATTATGCACGAGTCGCAAAAGGGCATAGTCGGGGAAGTTAAGCTGGGCGGCAAAACGCTCAAGGACTGGACGATAAAGTTCTTCAGCCTTGAAGACGACAATTTTGGCGTGTTTGCTTTTGGCGGAGAGCAAGGCGGCGTAAACGGACCTTGTGCGCTCAAGTATGAAATCGATCTGGAAGCCAAGGACACATTCCTCGATATGCGCGATTTCAGGCGCGGAATGGTCGCGGTGAACGGCCGGTGGATCGGAAGATATTGGTCGATCGGGCCGACGCAGACGATGTATGTTCCCGGATGCTGGCTTAAGGATGGCAAGAACGAGATAGTAGTGATCGACGATATCGGCATCGCGCCGCCGGAAGAACTTCGTTTCCTTTCCCGTCCGATTCTCGACATGAATCGTCCCGAGACCGACTATTGGCGTGCGGGCGAAAGAAAGAAACTCCAGGCGCCGTTGCCCAGCGCGGACATCGTCAACGAAGGGCGTTTTGCAAATACGCGCGCCGCACAGACGATCATGTTCGAGAAGCCGCGCAAGGGAAGGTATTTCACGCTTGAGATGCTCGACAGCGCAGACGGCAAGCAGTTTGCCGCCGGATCGGAGCTGGATCTTTTTGATGCGCAGGGATGCAATATTCCACACTCGAAATGGACTGTCGCCGCCGTGTCGTCGGAAGAGCGCCAAGGCGAAGACGGGAGCGCGGAAAACCTGATCGACGGGCAGACCGCGAACCACTGGCATTCGGAATGGTATCGCTGCCAGAGGGGCTATCCTCACTATGTGACGCTTGATCTGGGCGGCGAATGCGAGGTGGGCGGAATGAAGTGGACGCCGCGCCAGTCGGACGGACCAGGCCGTGTGCGCACTTATCGCGTGTTCGTCTCGACGGCGATTCCGGGGCTGTAAGGCGTATTGCCTTATTGCCGGGATCGGCGTTGACGGCATTTTTGTGTCGGCAACAATATATTGTTTTTTAGTCTTGACATTTGCGCAAGATATTGTGTATAATACCATGCGTAAGCCTGAGGAGGGCTAAATAATTTCAACTAAAAACAATAAACAGGAATCCAGGAAATGGAAGAGCAGCAAAAGAAAGCAATGAAGATCATCAAGCGGTCGGGCGAAGAGAAGCCGTTTGACGTGACGAAAATCGAGAACGCGATCCGCAAGGCGTCGCAAGCGGTGGATTACAAGAACGCTCTTTCCGAGGGACGCATCCGGCTCATCGCCGAAGAAGTGGAGGGCGTGTGCGCGGCGCGCGACCGGGCGATGACGGTCGAAGAGATCCAGGATGTCGTCGAGACGAAGATCATGGAGATGGGTGCGCACGAGATTGCGAAGAAGTACATCACCTACCGCTACAAGCAGTCGCTCCTCCGTCAGGCGAACACGACGGACAAGCAGATTCTCTCGCTCATCGAGTGCAACAACGAGGATGTGAAGCAGGAGAACTCGAACAAGAATCCGACGATCAATTCTGTGCAGCGCGACTACATGGCCGGCGAAGTATCGAAGGATGTCGCATCGCGTCTGCTTTTGCCTGCGGATGTCGTGGCGGCGCACAAGGACGGCATCATCCACTTCCACGACATGGATTACTATGCGCAGCACATGCACAACTGCGA
>DFFF01000019.1:57190-66159 GCA_002369235.1 Verrucomicrobia bacterium UBA3783 | reverse complement strand
GGACGCCGCCGGCTTTTTTTTTTTTGTTCTGCAAAGCCGCTTTTCTTTTTGCCGCCATGGGTTTGCTTGAAATAGGAAAGAATTTCGGCGATTTTTGCGTCGTCAGGCTGCTTGGACAAGGCGGCATGGGAGAGGTGTATCTTCTTAGATCGATCCACACCGGAAACCTGTTCGCCGCCAAAATAATGCATCATCCGGCGGACGAGGAAGTTGTCGAATTCCGCACCAGATTCCTCCATGAGGCGGAAATCGCCATGCGCATCGAGCATCGCAACCTGATCAAGGTCTATGATGTCGGCGAAGATCCCGAAACCGGTCTTTGCTATATGATCATGGATTACATTTCGGGCGGCAGTCTGACCGCGCGCATCAGGAATCGCGGGCCGCTTTCCATCCGCGAAGCGCTTTCTGCGATCATCCAGATTTCGTCGGCCTTGAGTCTTGCCCACGCGCAAGGCATTGTCCATCGCGATATCAAGTCTGACAATATCATGTTCGACGGCGATGGCATCCCCAAGCTTGCGGACATGGGAATTGCCAAGGTGTCGGGCGGGACGAAAACGACGACCGTCACTACGACCGGAATAATGATCGGCACTCCGTCGTATATGGCGCCGGAACAGATGATGGATTCGCACAACGTCGATGCGCGCGCCGACATCTATTCGCTAGGCATAGTTTTCTACGAAATGCTTACCGGGCTGAGGCCGCATGGAGAATCGACGGCGGTGGAGATCATTGCCAAGGCCGTGCGCGGCGAATCCATCCCGGACGTCCGCGACGTGCGGCCGGATGTCCCTGCGGGCGTAGCCGCACTGATAAGCCGCATGTGCGCCCCCAACAAGAACGACCGTCCGCAGACGCTTGCAGAAGTCGTCCGTCTTTGCCAGGCGGCAGCCATTGGCAAGACAATCAAGCCAAACCGCAAATCCGGTGCCAAGCCGGGCAAGCGCAACTACAACCTTGTTGCCGTGATAGCGGGTGCTGCCGTTGCCGTTTTCGGGATCGCGGGTGCGGTTCTGGCGCTTAAAAGCGGCGGCAATGCCACTAGTGCGCCGACGCCGGTAGTAATCACGAACGTGGTCGAGGTTGTAAGAGTCGTTACCAATGAAGTGGCGCAAGCTGCAGAATCCCGGCCGGCATACGAGCCATCGGGAGAATCGCCGCCGACCGGCAGTTCCAGATCTGGCGCGGCGAAACCGATCATCGACAATCCAAACTACGAGGCCAGGATAGAGAGCGACAAATTGATCATCACCTGCTGCAAAGGCAAGTATGATGTCGCTTCGGTTTTCGGCGTCCGGAATGGAGTTTTTACGCTTCCGAAAGAACTTGCCGGGAAATTGCCGGAAGATGTCCTGCTTCAACCTTGTGAGATGTGTTTCGGACGCACCGAACCCAAGTTTGGCGGCGATTATCCCAAGTTGATTTCAATCGGCAAAGGGAATTACGGCGGTTTGCTGAGCGACAAGGTGAAAATAGACGAAGACCGCGCGTTTTCCGGACCGAACGGTGAAAAAGTGCCGCGTTTGGTGTATCCTTTCAAGACTGACAAATATTACGTGCTCTTAAAGCCCGGCGACGATTTGACTTTTGCGTTTTGGGAAAAGGACAACCAGCACACAAACAGGCTCAAGCGGGCGGAAAACGTGCGCTTCGCCTATTGCGGCAAAGCACTCGATCTGCGCGGATTCGGGGTGTACAAGGAATCCGAGCAGACGACATACAACCCGATTTTCGAATTTGTTTTCAAAATAGTCAAGACGAGCGAATTGGACGAGAATGCGCGCTGGCTTGCATTCGATTCTGCCGACGGCGCCAGACTGGGCCACTGCTTCACCAATATTCAGGGCAAGCTTGCGCTCCCGGAAGAAATAGACGGCAAAAAAATCGTCGGGGTGGATGACAGCCATGGATTCAGCCATGGACTAAAGTTCGACAATCAGGGGGCTATAACCGAGATTGAAATCCCGGAAGGCTATGTCGACATTAAGGGCGATTGGCTCTTTGCGAATACAGCCATCAGAGAACTCCGGTTCCCGGACTCCTTCAAGCGGCTGGAGGTGACACATCATACATTTGGCGGAAGCAAGAATCTCGAGCGCGTCTACCTGAACAAATGCGAGCGGTTTGCAGGCTGCAACTTCTCGGATTGTCCCAGGCTGGAGCGCTTTGAGGTCGCTCCAGACAACAAGGTCTACAAATCGCTCGATGGCGCAATCTACAATCATGACTACACCTATTTAGTCGCCTATCCGCAGGCGAAACAGAATTTCTGGCTTTCACCGCGTTGCAAGAGTATCGGTTTTTGCGCACTTTCAGGCTGCAAGTTCACGAAACTCAAAATCCCCGAAGGGGTAAGATCAATTGGAGCGTATGCGTTCGAGCGCAGCCCCAATCTCGAAGAGGTGGAAATGCCGGAGAGTCTGGAATACATGGTAGCCAACGCATTCAACATGTGTCCGAAGATGCGCAAACTCATAATTCACGGCGACGGAAAAGTCTGGAAGAGCAAATTGAAAAATATGCCCGGAGGAATCCGGGTAGAATATGTTCCGTTGCCGGATTCGACGCATAGGCAAGACGGTAAATCAAGCAAAAAGCGCGGCAAGGCAAGATGGAACTGAAGTCGATATCGCTGTCGGATGCGGGGAAAGTCCGCACGGAGAACCAAGATTCGCTTCTGGTCGATGACGCCAAGGGGCTTTATGCTGTCGCCGACGGCATGGGAGGCGGCAAGGGCGGTGCTTTGGCGAGCAAGTGGATCTGCGAAGATCTTGAAGGCGCCGAGACTCTTGGTGCGATTCGCGCCGCGCTTGAAAAGGCGGATCGGCGAATCAAGGAATTCGCCGCGCGTGAAGGATTCAAGATGATGGGCTCGACGGTTGCGTTCGCAGCCGGGTCTCGCTTCAGCGGCGTAGCCGATCGGCTTGCAGTCGGCTGGATGGGCGATTCGCGCGTATACAAGCTCTCGAACGGGAGGCTTTACGCGCTCACGAGCGATCACACGATCGGAAATGAATTGAGCAAGGCGTATCCGGACGCTGCCGATCTGGCGCGGCGAAACAATCCGCTTGCCCATGTGCTCACGCATTCTATCGGCACGGGAGATGGCTTTGCGCTTTCGGAGACTGCGACCTACGTGCGGCACGGCGACAAGCTGCTTTTGTGCTCGGATGGCGTTCACGATCTGATTCAGGACGGCGAGTTGGCCGGTTTGCTCGGCAAGCCAGATGCGGTCGAAGCGATTGCCGAATGCGTCCGCGAACGCGGGGCCCACGACAATTTCTCGATGATTGTCATTGAAGTCTCCTTGGAGCCAAAACACTAGGCGCAAGGGGAGCTTGCGTTTGCCGCCGGACGCGACGGAATTTGCCTTTACCCGGAAACCGGCGGAGGCATACTGGATTTTCCGCACGATTTTTGGTATAATACATACTTATCATGAAAAAAGTCATAATTTCCATAGTCGGCAAGGACACGGTGGGCATTATCGCCCGCACGGCGACCTATCTCAGCAAGGCGAATGTCAACATTCTCGATATTTCCCAGACGGTAGTGCAGGGATACTTCCACATGATGATGATTGTGGATGTCGCCAAGTGCAAAACCCCGTTTGCGCAATTCGCCGCCGAGATTATCGCGCTCGGCAGCGAGATTGGCGTGGACGTGCGCGTCCAGAAGAGCGAGATTTTCGAGAAAATGCACCGGGTGTAAGCGATGATCATCAGTCAGGAAGAAGTCATCGAGACCAACACGATGGTGCGCGAGGAGAACCTCGACGTCCGCACCATCACGATTGGCGTGAGTTTGCTCGATTGCGCGGATGCGGATCTCAAGAAGACTTGCGACAATATCTACGCGAAGCTCATGCGCGTGGCGAAAGACCTCGTGAAGACGGGCGAGGATATCGCAGGCGAGATAGGAGTGCCGATCGTCAACAAGCGCATTTCCATCACTCCGGCGGCGATTGTGGGGTCGGCGTGCTGCAAGAAGCCAAAGGATTTCGTGAAAATCGCCAAGACGCTCGACAAAGCGGCGGCGAAACTCGGCGTCAACTTCATCGGCGGCTACAGCGCCACGGTGCAGAAGGACATGACGAAAGCCGACGAGTTGTTGATGCGTTCGATCCCAGAGGCGATGGCGGCAACGAGCAGGCTGTGCGCGAGCGTCAATGTGGGATCGACGAAGACCGGCATCAACATGGATGCGGTTCGCCTGATGGGAGAGATCGTCAAAGAGGCGGCGGAGCTTACGAAGGACCGCGACTCGATAGGCTGCGCGAAGATTGTCGTGCTGTGCAACGCGCCGGACGACAATCCGTTCATGGCCGGGGCGTTCCATGGCGTGAGCGAAGGGGACGCGGTGATCAATGTGGGGGTTTCCGGTCCCGGAGTAGTGCATCATGTGCTCAAGAATCTGCATGGTGCGGACTTCGAGACGCTGTGCGAGACGATCAAGCGCACCGCGTTCAAGATTACGCGTGTAGGCCAGCTGGTCGCGCAGGAGGCGAGCAAGCGGCTGGGGATACCGTTCGGGATCATCGATCTTTCGCTTGCGCCTACTCCGGCAGTAGGCGATTCGGTGGCGGACATTCTCCGCGAGATCGGGCTTGAGCATCCCGGCGCGCCGGGCACTACCGCCGCGCTAGCGCTTTTGAACGACCAGGTGAAGAAGGGCGGCGTCATGGCGAGTTCCTATGTTGGCGGGCTTTCCGGCGCATTCATCCCCGTCTCGGAAGACCAGGGAATGATCGATGCCGTGGACGCCGGGGCTTTGACGATCGAAAAGCTCGAGGCGATGACGTGCGTCTGCTCGGTGGGGCTTGACATGATAGCGATTCCAGGCGACACGCCTGCTGCCAGCATCGCCGGCATCATCGCCGACGAAGCGGCGATCGGCATGGTCAACCAGAAGACGACGGCAGTGCGCGTAATTCCCGTGGCGGGCAAGAACGTCGGCGACCGCGTCGAGTTTGGCGGGCTGCTCGGGTATGCGCCGGTGATGCGGGTTTCGCCGTTCGACTGTTCGGCCATGGTAAACCGCAAGGGTCGCATTCCCGCGCCCATCCACTCCTTCAAGAACTGAGTCGTGAACCGGCGGATCTTGATAAAAGGCGGGACGGTCGTAGACGGCACCGGCAAAGCGGCATTCACCGGCGATGTGCTCGTCGAGGGGGAGAAGATCACGGAGATTGGATCTGGCATTGCGGGATCCGGGGATTGCGAAGAGATCGATGCGCGTGGCAAGATCGTGTCGCCGGGGTTTATCGATTCGCACACGCACTCCGACGCTTATCTGGTGATCGAGCCTGACGCGCCGTCCAAGATTGCGCAAGGCGTCACGACCGAGATCAACGGGCAATGCGGCGGCAGTGTGGCGCCGCGCTACGGCGAGGCGCGGCTTTCTTCGGACTGGGCGTCGATTCTTGGCGACAGGCTCACATGGCGCAGTCTTGGGGAATACCGCGAGGTCTTGGAGGCGGCGCGGCCTGCCGTGAATACAGTGCAGTTCATTGGCCATAACACACTGAGAAGTTCGGTCGTAGGCTACGCCGGGCGCACCGCGACTCCCGGCGAGCAGCGCGAGATGGAGCGGCTTCTGGAGCAGGCGCTTGATGAAGGCGGATGGGGGCTTACGACGGGACTTATATATCAGCCCGGCAAGTATTCTACGCCTGAAGAAGTCGTGGCGCTGGCGAAGGTCGCGGCGGCGAAGGGCGGATACTATGCGACACACATGCGCAGCGAGGGCGACAGAATCCTCGAGGCGATCGATGAAGTCCTTGCGCTTGTGCGCGAGACCGGGATCAAGGCGGAGATCAGCCACCTAAAGACGAGCGGCCGGCGCAATTGGGGAAAGATCGACGCCGTTCTCGAGAAGCTGGAAGGAGCGATTGCCGAGGGACTTGTCCTCGGAAGCGACCGCTATCCGTTTTGCGCGGCGGGGACGGATCTCGACGTAGTTTTCCCCGATTGGGCGGGCGAAGGTGCGGCCAAGGCCGAGTGTGCGCGTCTTGCCGATCCTGCGACTAGAGCGCGAATCGTGCGCGAAATCGATTCTTCCGGACGCGACTGGAACGAGGTCATGGTTGGCGGCACCTGGCATGCGGATACGAAAAAATATTCGGGGCGGCGGATTGCGGAGATAATGCGCGAAGAAAATCTGGGAGCGGGCGAGATCGTCTGCCGGATCCTCGAGAAGGATCTTTGCCGAACCGGCGGATTTTTCTTCGGCATGAGCGAGGAAAATCTGGACAAGATATTGTTGCGGCCGTGGATCGTGCCCGGAAGCGACGCGTCGCTGCGTGCGCCGTGGGGACCGCTGGGGGCGGACCATCCGCATCCGCGCGCATATTCGACGATGCCGGAGTTCTACCGCCGCCTGAGAAGACTGGGGGAATCGACCGAAGCGATTGTCGCGAGGATGACCGATGTGCCTGCCAGACGGTTCGGGATTGAAAAGCGCGGCAGGATCGCGCATGGATATTTCGCGGATATCGTCGTCTGGGACGAGCGGGAATTCAAGGCCGATTCCACCTATACAGACCCTCACCGGTTCGCGTCCGGCGTGGAGATGACGATGGTGAATGGATGCGTGAGCTACCTTGGCGGGAAATTCACGCATCGGCGCAACGGAAGGTTTCTGGAAAGGCAATCATGAGCAAAATCAAAATATTGCCGTCGCTTTTGGCGGCGGATGTCGGGAATTTGCGCGGCGGCGTCTTGCGCGCGGCCGAAAGCGGCGCCGACGCACTGCACATCGATATCATGGATCCGCACTTCGTGCCGAACATTTCTTTCGGTCCGGACGTCGTGAGGATGGCGAAAGCCGCCGCCCCGGAGCTCTACCGCAACGTCCACCTCATGATGCTCAGGCCCGACCGCTACCTCGCCCCGTTCGCGGAAGCCGGCGCCCAAACGATCCAGATCCATGTCGAGGCGGACTGCGACATCGGCAATACCCTGATCCGCATCCGAGAAATCGGGCTTAGGCCGGCTATCGCCATCAATCCGGAGACCGATGTCATCCGCCTCAAGGAGTATCTTGGGATAGTCGATGAAGTCCTGGTGATGACGGTGCATCCTGGGTTCGGCGCCCAGAAATTCATCGGAGAGTGCCTCGACAAGGTGCGCTGGATTCGTGCGCGGAAGCCGGATCTCGATATCATGGTCGATGGCGGAGTAAACGGCGAGACGGCGGCGGAATGCGTCCGCGCCGGAGTGAACATGCTTGTTTCCGGCAGCTACCTCTACAAGCAGGCAGACATGAAAAAGGCGATGGAGGATATGCGCAATGTCTAGGATTCTGCTGGGCGTCACCGGGTCGATTGCGGCCTACAAGGCGGCGGAACTCGTGCGGCTTTATGCGAGTGCCGGGCACGAGGTGAAGGTGGTGATGACGAAGGCGGCGACGGAGTTTGTGAGTCCGCTCATATTCCGGACGCTTTCGAGAAATCCCGTCGGCGTGGAAGAGTTTGCGCCGCCCGAGGATTGGAGACCGGAGCATATCGCGCTTGCCGCATGGGCGGAGAAGGCGGTAATCGCGCCTGCGACCGCGAACACGATCGCCAAAATGCGCTTTGGGCTTGCGGACAATCTGTTGACATCGGTGCTGCTCGCCACGCGCGCACCGGTTTTTGTCGCGCCGGCCATGAACGACGGCATGTGGGAGAATGCGGCTACACAGGAGAATCTGGCGGCGCTCAAGTCGCGCGGCGTCACTGTGATCGAACCTGGCGAAGGCCAGCTCGCCTGCGGCACATGCGGCAAGGGGCGCATGGCCACCCCGGAAGAAATATGCGGAAAAACCCTCCAAGGCGGGAAAGGAACGAAATGAAACACAAACCGCTGTTTATCGTCATATCCGCGCCGAGCGGCTGCGGCAAGTCCACATTGATCGACATGCTCCTCGAGGAGTATCACGACATCGGCTACTCGATCAGCTGTACGACACGCGAACCGCGCGGCACCGAGGAAAACGGCATCGACTACCACTTTCTCTCGCGCGAGCGTTTCGAGGACCTCGTCAGGGAAGGCGCGTTCATGGAGCATGCCGAGGTTCACGGCAACTACTACGGAACGCTCAAGGCGCCGATTGTCGAAGTCTTGAACGAGGGGCATTCAATAATCCTCGATATCGATGTCCAAGGCGCCGCCAAGGTTCGCGAATATGTGCGGTCATTGCCCAACAACAATCCGCTCAAGATCGGTTATATGGACGTATTCATTCTGCCGCCATCAATGGAAGAGCTCCGCGAACGGCTTGAGAAGCGCGGCACCGACTCCCCTGCGACAATCGAGAAGCGCATGGCCGATGCCGAAGGCGAAATCGCGCGTCAGGGCGAGTATATGTACAAGGTGACCAATGACGATCTTGGGATGTGCTACAAGCGGCTGTGCGATTTGATCGATGCCGTAAGCGGCAGGATGTGACGGGGATGAGGGTTCTCAAAAAAGCCGAATGGCGGGAAAGCGCGGAAGGCGAAAAGCCGGATGTTTCGTTTTTGCCGCCGATGGAGAGGCGTCGGCTGACGATGGTCGAGCGTGCGGCTTTGCATGTCGCTTGGAAAGTCTATCCCGATCTGGCGGGGAGCGGCGGGGAGGAGGCGATTCCGGTCGTTTTTGCATCGCGCTGGGGGGAGATTGGCACGACATTGAGGCTCATGCGCCAGATGCATGACGAGGGCGAGATGAGCCCGGCCGGATTCAGCAATTCCGTGCACAACGCCGCCCCTGGAGCGTTGAGCCTTTTCAAGCGCAATCATGCGCCTTACACCGCCATCGCCGCCGGCACAAGGAGTCGCGAGATGGGGCTTGTCGAGGCGTCGACCTATCCCGGCAAGGTTTTGTTCGTTTACGCGGAGGAGGCGACGCCGGAGATGTATCGTCCGTATTTCCCAGCGGTGGAGCAAACCCATGCCGAGGCTCTGCTGATCGAAAATATCGGCTAGACAAAAAAAAAAAAAA
>DFFF01000019.1:8627-57144 GCA_002369235.1 Verrucomicrobia bacterium UBA3783 | reverse complement strand
AAAAAAAAAAAAAAGCTATAATATGCGGCAAAAGTACGAAATTGCAGGAGATAAGGAGATTTTCAAGGGTGACTGCACAGTGCGGAAATTGCGGCGCGAGCGTGGAGCTTGAGGATGCTCTCGTAAAGGGCGAGGCGGTAGTCTGCCATAATTGCGGCGCTGAAGTCGTAAAGGCGATGAAGCGCAAGAAGTCTGCACCCAGACCTGCCGAGGCTGAAGATGCTGCTGAATCTGATGATGCCGCCGGATCTGCCGCTTCCGAACCTGCAAGGAAGAGCGAGCTTAAGCTGCGCAAGACATTGAAAATCAAACCGGAACCTCCAGCTCCCGAGAAGAAGCTTTACGATCCGGAAATCCGCGTCAAGACATACGAGCAGATGAAGCATCGCATGTTCATGCGCAAGTTTCTCAAGAATGCATTCGATGTGGCGGTGCTTTTGGGTCTTTTATCGTCGCTGTGGTTTGTGTACAAGGCGGTAGACAGGCATCTCGACCATCGGCGCGAACTCGCGGAGGCCGAGCGCGCCGCCGCAGCGAAGCAAGAGGCGGAGCGGATCGAGCGCGAGCGGAAGGAGCGCGAGCGCCAGAAGGCCGAGCGCGAGGCGGAAAACGAGCGCAAGCGTCTTGAGCGCGAGCGCAAGGTCGCCGAGGAGGAGGCGGCGCGCAAGGAAAAGGAGCAGGCAAAGGCGCTGTATCGCACCTTCCTCTATGCGGTTAGGGAAAACGATTTTGACATGTTCAATGCGAATGTGACCAACAAACTGGCGGAAGCCGGAGGCGAACTTTGCTATCTCTTGCCGCTCGACACGAATCCTCGCCCGCCGCTTTACTGGGTGACGCATGTGCCTGGCGAGGCGGTAAAGGCGATCAAGATAGAAGATGGAGGCAAGAGGACGGAAATCAACTATGACGAATTTGCCGCGAGAATCGACGGACTCGACTACATGGTCGCGAAAGAAGGCATGGCTTATTACCATGCGAGGCGCACGAATCCGCGTTGGGGAATGATCGAAAAGGTCAAGCCGGTCGACCCGTCGGAGATGTTCTTCGCCGGGTTGTATCCGGTCTTGGATTGCATCAAGCCCGTATACGACGAACTGGTGTTCGATGTGATATTCTATCCGAGCGGGAATCCGAACAACAAGATCATATGCGAAACGCTGGAGTTCGGCGATACCACATCACCGGCGGCGATTCGCAGTGCGGTCGAGAAGGATTTTCCGCCCAGAGCGGAAGACGGCGCGGCTCTCAAGGTCAAGAAGTTTCACCGCACCGTAAAGTTCTGGAATGGATCGCATGTCAAGCGCGGCATTGACGGTATTACCTATGTGCCGCGCATACGCCCGCCTACGAGATACCACAGTTATCATTCTTCCGATCTCACGATACCCGGACATCGTCCAATATACCGCAGCCGCGCGATCCGGCTGGACGACGACAATGGAAATTGGGAGACGCTTCGCAGTCTGGCAAGCCAGGAAGAGCAGGCGGAGGCCAGGTACTACGAAGCCAAACGCAGCGAATACGAGCAGGAAAAGCGCAACAACAAAGGCAAGGCGGCGACGCGCTATGCCGAACGCATCGACGGCATACTCAAAAACGGCAAGCTTTATTTTCACGCCCGCAAGCGCAAAGGGGACGAGCGGCAGCCGTGACGCGCTTGCATTTCGCACCGTTTTTTGATATAATACCGCTAGATGAAGATATATATTTGCGGGCATAGGAATCCGGATACGGACTCCATAACGAGTGCTTATGCGCTGGCGGATTTGCGCATGCGCACGGGCATGGAAAATGTAGAGCCCATTTGCGCCGGCAACCTGACTCCGCGGGCCAAGTGGATATTCAACCATTTCAATCTGCCGCCTATCCGCACCAAGCGCGACATCTATCTTCGCGTCGAGCACATAATGGACGAATCGGTGCCGATGATCGATGGCGAAATGAAACTGGAGGATGCGCTGAAGCGGCTTTTGGAGTCAGGCGAGTCGTCATTGCCGGTGAAGGCGGCGGACGGCACGTTTCTGGGAATGCTTTCGCCTGCGAAACTGCTGGATTATTTTATCGCCCGCGGCGATCTGTCGATAAAGACGAAGGACGCCAACCTTCACCGTTGCGTCCAGATATTGACCGACACCGATCGCGTGCACGACATCAAGAAGGCGTGCCTCAAAAATTCGCACAACCACTTCCCCGTAGTGGACAAAAACGGCAAACTGCGCGGCACGCTGCTCAAGCGCGCGTTTGCGGAAGAGCCGCCGCGGCGCATCATTCTCGTTGATCACAATGAAGTCGATCAGGGAATCCCGGGTCTGGAGGAAATACCGGTGGTCGAGGTTGTCGACCACCATCGCATCGCGTTTATGCCCACGAAGGATCCGATCCGCTACACGGCGGATGTGGTGGGCAGTACCTGCACCTTGGTCGCGCGGATGTACCGTGCGGCGGGGGAGCGTCCGGCCAAGGGGATCGCCGGGGTGCTCATTTGCGGGATTATCGCCGATACATTGATGTTCCAGTCGCCGACGACCACCGAGGCCGACAAGACGATGTGCGCATGGCTGGAGAAGCTCGCGGGAGAATCCGCTGCGGATATCTGGGCGCAGCTTTCCGAGATCGATTCGCCGCTCAAGACCATGGGCGTGGAGGCGGCGATCATGAGCGACGCCAAGCGTTATCACGAGGGCGGCAAGGAGTTCATAGTCGCACAGATCGAAGAGACGCACATGTCGTTCGTGCACAAGCACGCACAGGAGTTGCAGGCGGCGGTGGACCAGATCGTCGGGGCCGAGAAGCTCGATTTCATGGCGCTCATGGTAACTGATCCGGTGCGCGGATACTCGGAGATGTTCTTTTCCGGCGACAAGGCGGTGCGGCATGAATTGCCGTACAAGCGCGGGGAGTGGGGGACGTTGGTCATGCCGGGGATACTCTCGAGGAAGAAGCAGCTTTTGCCGGAAATAATTTCGGCGATTTCATGAACAGGGTGGGCTTGACGATCCTAGCGCTGACGCTTGCGCTTTGCGGATGCAGGATGGACAGGATGACGATCCGCGAGCCCGTGGCGGATCGCGTGATCGAGGTGGAGAGCGGCGACCGGTTTTATGTGGAGCTTGACGAAAACATGACGACGGGATACCACTGGGAGGCATCGTGCGACGACGACCGCAATCTCGTGGAAGTGTTCGTGAAGCATATTCCCTATGAGGCTGCGCCTGGCGAAGAGGCGCTTTGCGGCGCACCCGGCAAGGCGGAGGTGTCGATCCGTGTGCACCGCGGGTTCTTGGGTCCGGCGACGGTGGAGATGAGATATGTACGGGCTTGGGAGCGTGAAGCACCGGTGCGGCATATCAAATTCGTGTTGTGGAAGCGCGATGGCGATGTGGCGCCGTGGAAGGATTGAAGGACGATGCGCGGCAGGATTTTGATAGTGGAAGACGAACTTGCGATCCGCAACGGCCTCAAGGCGCGGCTCGAAGCGGGCGGATTCGAAGTCGCGACCGCGAACAACGGGCGCGATGGCGTTGCGGCGTTCGGTGCTTCGCCGTTTGACCTTGTGGTCATGGATGTGATGATGCCGGTAATGGACGGCTTCGAGGCGTGCAAGGCGATCAGAGAAAAAGACAAAGCGACGCCAATCGTGTTTCTTTCGTGCCTTGAAAACGATGCCGACAGGATTCTGGCGCTTGATCTGGGGGCGGTGGAGTTCGTCCGCAAAGACGACATCGATACGCCGCGCATGAGCATGGAGTATTTCATGTCGCTCATAGACCGGCATATAAGGAGAGTCAGGGAACTTGAGGGTCTGGTGGTTGGTGGTTCTGGTTTGGCGAATGGCGGACGGGGGGAGCGGACGTTCAAGGTCGGTGAAATGGAGATTGACGTGCACAATCTGGTTGCGCGATGCGCAGGGGAAGAGATTGCGATCACGGCGAGCGAGGCGGACATGCTGCAGGTTCTGGACATGAACAGGGGAAAGTGTGTGAGATACGATGGATTGATCGATGCTTTGCGCGGCGAAGGGTTTGCGATCGATCCGCACGCGATGGTGCAGATAATGAGCAGGGTGAAGCGCAAACTCGGGGCGTCGGGCGATAAAATCCGCAATGTCCGCAAGCGCGGCTATGTCTTGGGCGACTAGGATGGTGGATCTGGAATACGAGCGCGCCGCCGGCGGAGCGGTGATGGGAGTGGATGAAGCCGGACGCGGTCCGCTCGCGGGGCCGGTTTGCGCGGCGGCGGTGCATGTGCCGCTGGGACTTGCGGAAAAACTGCTCGAAGGCGAGTGGCGCGAGATCAACGACAGCAAAAAGCTTGCCGGGAAAAAGCGCGAACGCCTCGCGGAAATCATCAAGTCGACGGCAGGTTGCAAGTGGGCCGTGGCTTTCGCGTCGGCGCGAGAAATCGACGAGCTCAATATTCTGGTCGCGACGCATCTGGCGATGCGCCGGGCGGCGGAAGCGGTTGGGGAGATGTTTGTGCTCGTGGACGGACTGCCGGTAAAAGGCCTTCCGTATCCATCGCAGAACATCGTGAAAGGCGATGCGAAAAGCCTGCTGGTGGCGGCGGCATCGATTCTCGCCAAGACTGCGCGGGATCTGGACTGTCTGAGGCTTGAGCGCGAATACCCCGGCTATGGCTTCGCCAAGCACAAAGGCTATCCCACAAAAGCCCATTACGAGGCGCTGGCGAAACTCGGGCCTTGCCCAGAGCACCGCAGGAGTTTCCGCCTCGCTTGAAGGAGAAAGAGGGGAGAGGGAATGGATTGCAGGATAATGGGAATCGTAAATGTGACGCCGGATTCGTTTTCCGACGGCGGCAGGTTTTACGAACCGGAAGAGGCGATCAGAAGGGCGAAGAATCTAATTGGCGAGGGCGCGGACATAATCGACATCGGCGGAGAGAGCACACGTCCTGATGCGACGCCCATCGGGTGGGAAGAGGAATGGCGGCGGATCGGCGAGGTGGTGCTGGCGCTCGCGCCAAAGGCGTCGGTGAGCGTGGATACGTATCATCCAGAGACGGCGGAACGCGCACTCGCCGCTGGAGCGAAGATGGTGAACTGCGTTTTCAGGGAGCCGCTGGACAAGATGTTCGCGCTTTTGAGGGATCATCCGCAAGCGGAGATAGTCATTCCGTTCCGTCCTGGCGACAACCTTGATGCGCTGGCGCCAGGAGATTTGCGCACGAGAGTTTATCTTGATCCGATGATAGGATTTGGAACGACGCGGGAAGAGGATTTGGAATTGTTGAAGTCGGTAGGCGAACTTGCGAAGATCGGACGGGTTTTGGTTGGCGCCAGCCGCAAGCGGATAGTAAAGAAATTGACGGGAGAAAAGGTGACCGGCAAAAATCTGGGCGGCAATTTGGCGATTGCGCTTTTCGCGGCGGCAAGCGGTGCGAGCATCGTGCGGGTGCATGATGTCAGGGAGACGGCGCAGGCAATCAAGGTATGGACGCAGTTGCGATAGATTTCGAGACCGACGACCAAGGTCGGCCGTGGCAGCTCGGAGCGGTGGCGTTCGAGTATGATGAAAGCGGCAAGGCTGCGCCCGGCGAAATGCACGATTGGCGTTTCGAGAGCGGCGGGTTGATGGCATATTGGGAAGAAATTTACGGCTTTCTTGCCGGAAAGACGCTAATTGCGCACAACATCGCCTGCGAAAAGACGATTTTGACGCGCCTCGCGCCGATTACGCCCTGGGGACCGTGGATAGACACTTTGAAAATCGCCAAGAAAAGGTATCCAAAGCTTGCGAGCCATGCGTTAGGCGATTTATGCATGATGTTTGGATGTGTTCCGGTGTTCGAGGGAAGGACTTGGCACGATGGACTTTACGATGCGCTGGCGTGCGGGATGTTGTATGAGAAAATTGCTTAGGCTCTTTTGGGAATTTTTCAAGATTTCGCTCTTCGTTGTCGGCGGCGGTTTTGCGATCATTTCGGTGGCGGATGATGTATGTTCGCGGCTTGGATGGACTGAAGAAGGCGAACTTATCGGGGCTTTGCCGGTTTTCCAGATGGTGCCGGGGCTTATCGCCGGAAATACTGCAATCTATGTGGGGAACAAGGTCGCAGGCAAGACGGGCGCGGCGGTGGCGCTTTGCGGAGTGATTCTTCCGAGCCTTGCGATCTTCCTCGCAGTTTCCATGGGCTATGCCGCAATTCCACTTGGAAATCCATGGCTGGAGAGTTGCTTCACGGGGCTCAGGGCGGCATTGACCGGCATCATCGCCGCCGTGATCTGGCGCGGCTGGGATGCGAGCGTCCGCGGTGTGTTTGGCTATGCGACCGTGATTGCGTGCGCCTCGATCCTCGTTTTGCACGTTGTCGATCCGGTGTTCGTGCTTATGGCGGCGGCGCTTTGCGGTCTGGGGCGGCAGTGTGCGATCGGGACCTTCAAGTCGAGCACGATCCCGGCAATCATCCTGCTCTTCCTCAAATACGGCACGGCGGCGTTCGGCGGCGGATATGTGTTGGTGCCATTCTACATGGCGGACTTTGTGGGACCGGCCGCGCCATATCTGCAAATCGCCGCCGATGAATTCGGCAATATCATGGCTCTTACCCAGATGACTCCTGGACCAATCTCCGTAAATTGCGCGACATTCTTCGGCTATCGCATGGGCGGAATTCTGGGCGCTGGGGTCGCGACGGTCGCACTGCTGATGCCGAGCTATATTCTGCTTTTGGCGGTTTTGGGGGCGATGGAACGGTTTAAAACCTCTAAAACATTGGCTGGAATAATGTCCGGACTCAAGCCGGCATCGATGGCGATGATGATTTGTGCGCTGATTTCATTTGCAAATTTCTCCATTTTTCGGTATAATATCATATCAATATTGATTGTAATAGGTGTTTTTGCACTACAAACCAGGAGAAAAATGAAGCCAATGACGATAATAATGCTCGCCGCGCTCTTCGCGACGGCAGTTCGTGCTGATGACATCACCACGGAGACATACCCCGATACCGATGCCGTGGTGACCAATCAGATCGAGTACACCCGCTACAATCCCGATGGAACCTTCACGACGGAAATTGAGACTTATGTGAAAGTCCTTACCGAAAAAGGCCGGCGCGAAGAGAGTATAATTTCGATAAGCTACAATTTGCGCTACGGCGACGCGGAAATCCTCTATGTCGGCGTGACCGGCAGCGACGGCGTGGAGCGCGATATCGATTTCCGCAAGACGATGAAGGAGGCTAGCGACAATTCGTCGATGGCTGATAATATCTACGACTCCATGTCCAGAAAGCTCGTTTGCAGCATTCCAGATGTGAAGATTGGCGATATCATCCATCTCAAATATCGCCGCACGATCGTCAAAAGCCGCATCGAGAACCAGTTTGCCAGCATCTCCATCACCGAGTGGGAGTGTCCGATACTCGATACCACGATTATAGTGGACGCGCCGCAGGAACGTCCGCTAAAGAAAATCATGGTGCGCGACGCCTTGAAGGATCATCTCGTATTCGCGAAGGAAGAGAAGGACGGGCGCATAATCTACAAATGGACCACAGCTTATGCCGCGCAGAAGACGTATGCAGACCCGGACATGCCCCCGATGTATACGCAAGTCGAGAGAATCCACTACTCCACGGCGGAGAGCTGGGAGGAGATTTCGCGCTGGTATTGGGAGATTTCGGCACCGCACCTCGCCAAGACGACCGAAGCCATGACCAACAAGGTGGATGAAGTCGGGCATGATATCGCCAAGCTCTACAAGTGGGTCGCGCAGGAGATCCGCTACATGGGCCTAACGATGGAAGACAAGAGTCCGGGCTATGCGCCGCACGATATCGACATCACATTCAACAATCGCTATGGCGTGTGCCGCGACAAGGCCGGGCTTCTCGTCGCCATGCTCCGCATCGCCGGATTCGAGGCCTATCCAGTCCTGATCCACAATGGCGCCAAGCAGGATCCGGATGTTCCTATGCCCTATTTCAACCACGCGATCGTCGCGGTCAAGAAAGACGGCGAGATCATTCTCATGGATCCGACCGACGAGTCGAGCCGCGATTTGATGCCCAGCTATCTTTCCGACAAAAGCTACCTCATCGCCACGCCGGAGGGCGATCCCCTGCGCACTTCGCCGGTCGTCTCGCCCAGAGAGAATTCGCTGGTGATCGAGTCGCACGGTCTTTTGGAGTCGAGCGGCGCGATTTTGCTCGACACGAAAATCGCCTTCAACGGAATCAACGACAATGCCTTCCGCTCCGGACTCGTGCGCAAGAACAGGACGGAGCAGCAAAATCTCTTCCAGCGCATTTTCCGCGACCGCTATCCCGGCGCCGAGATGATGAAGTGCGAGATTTCGCCGGCGGATCTGCAGGATACGAGCGTGCCCTTGACGGTGGAGATCGTCGCGCGCATCCCGGATATGGTGATTCGCGGCGAAACGCGCAACGAACTTTCGCTGCCGCTATTTTCGCGCAGTTTCGGTACGGTCAATTGGCTGCTGAACGGGCGCATAGGACTCGAGAAGCGCCGGTATCCGCTGGTGATCGATACGACGGCTTCTGTGGAGGAGCATGTCTCGGTGCAGATTGCGGGAGTGCTGGGCGATGTCGAAAACTTCCCCGAACCAATTGCGATCGAGGAACCGTACGAGTATTCCCGCAAATTCCATTGCGAAGGCGACATGATCGTCGCCGATACCAAGATGTCGATCGGCAAGGTGGAGTTCTCGCCCGAGGAATACGGCCGCATACGCGAGGTTCAGAAGCAGATCGAGGCATCGTTGCGCGATCGGGTGATCTTCGGCAAAAACCGCATCTATGACGCCAACGTCCGCTATCGCTACATCTCCGAGGAGACCACCTTCACCGGCGATCGCAGCTGGGTGACGACGAATACTTGCGTCAAGGAAATTCTCACCTACAACGGCAAGAAGTCGAGCTCCGAACTTCAGTTCGTGTACAATCCTTCATGGAAGAACATCGAGGTAATTTCGGCTTGCGTATCCAACCGCAACGGGAGCGTCGCCTGGCTGGACAAGGACAAGGAAATCAATGTCATGGACGTCTCTTGGGCCGCGGAGGCGCCGCGCTATCCCGCGACGAAGACCATGGTCGTGAATCTGCCGTCGGTCGAAATAGGATCCACTATCTACTACACCACGGTGACGACGGTGGAGAATTCGCCGGTCGAGTACTACGGCGAGTGGTACTTCGATGCCGCCGATCCGGTCGACGAACTCTATGTGCGCTGCGGCGATTGGGAGCGCCGCGTCGTGAACCCGAAGCGTTTCGTGCGCGAGCCGATGCTTGCGGACGGCACGCTGTGGCGCGATGTGGTCACGATTTCGTCGAACAGTTTCACGCGCCAATGCGCGACCCTCGCGCCGGCCTTGGAGATAGATCCGTTCGAGTTCGAGGCGGCAGGAGAGACGGTGGAGTCGATCCGCAACTGGATGGTGAAGAACGTGCGCGTGATCGGTCCTGAGATGTATGAAATCCCGCTCGCCGCAGAACTCACCGCCCCGGAAATCGTGATCAAGGAAGGTTATGCCAACCGTTTGGACTACATCCGCACGATGATTGCGCTCCTGCGCGGCGCGGGTTTTGAGGCGGACATCGTCTTTGCGACCGTGAACGGCGCCAAGTCCGAGGCGCAGAAGCATCGCCACAAATTCGAGTATCCTGATGTGGGGCGTTTCAATGTACCTGTGGCGTTGGTGACATTCGACAAAACGCCAATGTGGAAGAAGATCCTCACGCTCGGACTGTGCGACCGGAATCTTGAGGTTGTCTACATCGCCTTTGAAAACGAGTGGACGCCGATCGGCGCGGCGACATACGATGGTTCGACATTCTTCAATCCGGCCGACAATACCTTCTGCACGATTACCGGAATGGCGGCATACAGCGGCTGGACATCGTATTCCAACAAGATGAAGATCAATCCCGACGGCTCGGTGGACATGACGGTGGAGAGCAAGGTCGCGGGCACTGCCGTAGGAGCGTTCCGCAAGCAATTCGAGGAAATGCTTCCGGACGACCGCAAGCGCCATTATCAGACAATCCTTTCTTCGCTTTCGAGCGCTGCGACCTCAACCGCGCCGCTCGTGACCGATACTACTAACTACCCTGCGGTTAAGAGTTTCAGCTGCCATGTTCCCGACTATGCGACGGTGGACGGTGATGCGATCACCGTTGCGATCCCGGACTTTGACGCCCAGATCTTCCCGCTCAGCGAGCCGGCGCGGTTCAATCCAATCGGCGTGCCGGCGCACGGCCGCGCCACGATCGTCTATTCATTCGAATTCCCTGAAGGCTACACGGTTCCGGAGTGCCTGCCTTCGCCGTACAGATTCTCCGACCCCGAAACGGGGACGGGAGTGTGGTACGAGAATTTCGTGACGACGGAAATGAAGGACGGGCGTCTCGTAGTCAATGTCTGGCGCGAAGAGTGGGGTCACGTGGAGACCAAGCTTGACAAGAATTATTACAGTCTTCTGAAGGATTGGTCGCGCATCGGTTCGAGCCGCGCCAACCGTACGATCTCGGTGCGCAAGGCGAAATGAACACCGCGGTCGCAATTCCCGTGTACAATCCGGAGCCAGGGCTCAAACGGCTCTGCGAAGAACTGCTCGCGCGAGGATTCGGCACGGTGGTTGTGGTCGACGACGGTTCCACTGAAGATTTGCATCGCTTCGAGGAGTTGCCGCCGGCGGTAAGGATTTTGCACCATGGCGTCAACCGCGGCAAGGGCCGGGCGATCAAGACCGCGCTCGAATGGCTGAAGGCGAACACGGCATGCGACTTCGCGGTCTTCTGCGATGGCGACGGGCAGCATGTGGTGGAGGACGTGGCGAAGGTCTGCGTACGCGCCGCAGAGACGGACAGCGTCGTCTTCGGGGTGCGCGATTTCTTCAGAAAGGGAATTCCTTTCAGAAGCAGATTCGGCAATATCTGGACCAGCGGCGTAATGCGCATTTTCTTCGGCTGCCGGATTGGCGACACGCAAACCGGCCTCAGATGCGTTCCGCGCCGGCTCTGGGACGCGATGATCGCGCTTGCGGGCGAGCGTTTCGAGTATGAGGTGAGAATGTTTCCGCTGCTCAAAAAGCTCAAGGAGCCGCTCGAACAGGTTCCGATCGATACCATCTACATCGCGAGCAATCGCACAAGCCACTTCCGTCCGCTTGTCGATTCCGTGAAGATATACAAGGCGCTTTTTTCAAAGGTTTGAGACGTCCCAACGGAGCTGGCATGAACAGGAATATCGTTTGCATCGGAGCGGGATACATCGGCGGACCTACGATGGCGGTAATCGCCAAAATGAATCCAGACCGCAAGGTGATAGTCGTCGATATCAATGCAGACCGGATTGCGGCCTGGAATTCGGCGGACTTCAATTTGCCGGTCTACGAACCGGGACTGGAGGAAGTAGTCAGAGAAGTCCGTGGACGGAATCTCTTTTTCTCTACCGATATCGCAGGCGCGGTGAAAGAGTGCGATATTGTGTTCGTCGGCGTCAACACCCCGACCAAAATGTTCGGGCGCGGGATGGGGCGGGCTAGCGATTTGCAGTTCTGGGAAGCCACTGCGCGGACGATCAAGGAATACGCGGACGGAGACAAGATTGTCGTGGAGAAATCAACGCTGCCCGTCCGCACCGCGGCGGCCATGGAAGCGATTTTGAACGATCATGCGAAATACAGATTTACGGTTCTTTCGAATCCGGAATTTCTGGCCGAGGGGTCGGCGATCAAGGATTTGCTCGAACCTGATCGCGTATTGATCGGCGGGCCGGACGACGAGGCGGGAAGGGCGGCGGTCGCGGCGCTCGCGGAAATCTACGCCGGAACAAACGGCGCATGGGTAAGGCGCGAAAAGATATTGACGACGAATGTGTGGTCGGCCGAGCTCTCCAAGCTTGCCGCCAATGCGATGCTCGCCCAGCGCGTGAGCTCCATCAATGCGCTTGCCGGACTTTGCGAGGCGACCGGCGCCAACATCGGCGAAGTCGCCCGCGTCATCGGTGCCGACAGCCGCATCGGCGCCAAATTCCTCAAGGCCGGTCCTGGATTCGGCGGCAGCTGTTTCAAGAAAGACGTCCTCAATCTCGTTTATCTGTGCGAGTCGTTCGGGCTTCATACTGCGGCGGAGTATTGGATGGGAGTCATCAGGGTGAACGAGCATCAGCACGAGCGGATTGTGAACCGGCTCTTCACATCCATGTTCAATACGCTCGCCGGCAAGAAGATCGCGATGTTCGGTTTCGCGTTCAAGGCGAACACCGGCGATACGCGCGAGACTCCCGCCGGAGCGGTTGCGAGGCTTCTCGCAGGGGAGCATGTCCGTCTTGCGATAACCGACCCCAAGGCGATCGAAAACGGCAAACGGGATCTCGCCGGTCTCGATGGCATCGAGTGGGTGGAGGATCCCTACGCCGCCGCCGCTGGAGCCGATGCGGTTTTGGTTTTGACGGACTGGAGCGAGTATGCCGCGCTCGACTGGAAGCGCATCTACGAATCGATGCGCAAGCCGGCATTGGTGTTCGATACGCGCAATTGCCTTGACGACGCGGCGCTTAGATCGCTTGGCTTCAGGGTGCTTGCGGTTGGCAGGTAAAAAGGCGGCGGCATGAAAACATTTTTTGTCTATTTTCCTTTTGCGGTAGCGTTCTTCACTTATCTCGTTTTCGTGCTCAGGTGCGATTTCAAGGCTCGCGGGCAGGCGGTTTGGATGATTGCGCTGCTCGCGTGCGCATCCAAGTTTCTGCTTTTCCAGGAGCTTGGCGGCGATGCTTTCTCGCCGGAACTCCCGGAAAAGGCGATTTGGATTTTGAATTGGCTTTACTCCGGTCTGATGATTTTGTTTGCTTTGGGTTTTGTTTCGTTTTTCTTCAGATTCCGCTTCAAGGCGCTCGTCTTGCCGCTGCTCGCGTGGGGAATCGCCGCCTATGGCGTATATGGCGGCATCAAGGATCCCGTGGTCGAGGAAGTGGAGGTGGCGAGCGCGAAAATCCCCGCCGCGCTCGATGGCTACCGCATCGTGCAGATTTCCGATATCCATGTTTCCGGCGCGGCGCGCGCCTGGCGCACCGAGGCGGTGGTCGAGACCGCGAACAGTCTTCGCGCCGATCTAATTGTCATGACTGGCGATATTGTGGATGGCGCTCCAGATCAGCTTTTGCGCGATGTCGAGCCGCTGAAGAATCTCGCCGCGCCGGACGGCGTTTTCTTCTGCACCGGCAACCACGAATTCTATTATCCCTGGCTCGAGTGGAAACGCTGCTACGATGAAATGGGAATACGCTTTTTGCGCGGCGAAACGGTCGTGCCGCGCGAAGGGCTGGTTCTCGGCGGCATCGACGATCCTTCGGTCAAGATATACGAGCCGCTGAACATTCCCAGTGCGCGCAATCTATTCTCCTCGGCCACGAACGGCGAGTTTCGCATCCTGCTTCAGCATCGTCCCAAAACCAACGGCACGAACAATCTCGAGCTCGACTTCTGCGACCTGCAGCTCTCCGGCCATACCCACGGCGGAGTCGCTCCGGTGCTCGACCGGCTAATCGCGCATTCCAACGGCGGTTTCGTGCGCGGGCTTTATGAAATCGCCGCCGGACATCTTTACGTATCGCCCGGTTCCGGTCAATGGGCGGGATTTCCGATCCGCTTCTTCAATCCGCCGGTAGTGAGCGTTATCGTCTTGAGGCGCAAGTGATGCACGAATACATTGTCTCAATGGCGCGGTGCGCACGAAATGCCGCGGCAAGTCTGCGCCAACTTTCCACTGCGGAGAAGAACTCTCTGCTCATGCGAATCGCCGAAGTCCTTGAGATGCGCAAGGATGAAATCGCGGCGGCAAACCGCGAAGATGTGGAAGCCGCCAAGGCGGCGGGGATTTCTGCGGCGATGGTAGACCGCCTTTCGCTCACCCCCTCGAGGTTTGCGGCGATGGTCGATGGCGTCCGCCATGTCGCGACGCTCCCGGATCCCGTGGGCGAAATCCTTTGGACGCGCGAGCGCCCCAGCGGCATTACGATCCGCAAGGTCCGCGAGCCGTTTGGCGTTGTCGCGGTTGTCTTTGAGTCTCGCCCCAATGTCTTTGTCGATACTGCCGCCTTGTGCCTCAAAACAGGCAATGCGATTATTCTGCGCGGCGGCAAGGAAGCGCTCCGCTCCAATGCGGCGCTTGCGGCGGCGGTTCGCGAAGCATTGGGCGGAAAATGCCCGGACGCCGTACAGTTCGTCGATCGTCCCGGCCATGAGGCGGTGACGGAACTCGTCCGCGCCACCGGGCTGGTGGATGTTGCCATTCCTCGCGGCGGCGAGCGGCTCATCCGCGCAATGTGCGAGGCCGCGCTCATCCCGGTCCTGAAGCACTGCAAGGGCGTGTGCCACATTTATGTGGACGACGAGGCGGATCTCGCCATGGCGCTCGCGATAATCGACAACGCCAAGCGTCAGCGTCCGAGCGCCTGCAATGCCGTCGAGTGTGTGATCGTGCACGAAAAACTCTATCCGCTGTTCCGTCCGATGCTCGACGCCTGGGCGGAGGATAATGGCGTCACGCTTCACGACGGCAATTTCGGCACCGAATATCTGGGGCTCGAGATGTCGGTAGGCAAGGTGAAGGATTGGCGCGACGCAATCGCGTTCATCAACGCCAATTCTTCCCGCCACAGCGATTGCATTATTACGGACAATGCGCAGAAAGCGGCCGAATTCCTGCGTGACGTGGATTCCGCATGCGTCTACCACAATGTCTCCACGCGCTTCACCGACGGCGCGGAGTTCGGCATGGGGGCGGAAATCGGGATTTCCACCGACAAGCTCCATGCTCGCGGACCCATGGGGCTCGAAGAGCTTACCACTTACAAGTACAACATAACCGGCGACGGAGTCGTGCGCACATGACGGTTTGCGACATCCCTGCCGTCGACCGGCTCCTCAAAAAGGAGTTCAAGGCGCATCCCGCGCCGATCATCGAGCTTATTGAAGCGCAGACTCGCGATCCGTTTTGCGTGCTGGTGGGGACGATTCTTTCCGCGCGCACCAAGGATGCGTGCACGGCTGGGGCGGTGCGCCGGCTTTTCGCCGCCGCGCAAGGCGAGCGTTTCGCGCCGCAAGACCTTGAGCGGCTTGGCGAAGAGGAGATCGCAACGCTCATCTATCCGGTGGGATTCTACCGCGACAAGGCGCGGCACCTAAAAAACCTGCCGCGCGTCCTTGAGGAAAAATTCGGCGGCATCTTGCCGCAGACCGTGGAGGAACTTTGCGAACTCCCGGGCGTAGGACGCAAGACCGCGAATCTCACGGTCGCGGTGGGCTTCAATCTGCCCGCGATTTGCGTAGATGTCCATGTCCACCGCATCTGCAACCGTCTTGGGTTGATCAAGACGAAGACGCCGCTCGAAACGGAAATGACGCTCCGCAAACTTCTGCCGGTCAAGTATTGGAAGACGTGGAACTCGCATCTCGTCAGTTTCGGGCAGACGCGCTGTGCGCCGGTGCGCCCGCGCTGCGCCGATTGCCCCATCGCGCACTTCTGCCCGGCGTGTTCACCCGATAACAAGGTAAAGGAGAAAAAATCGTGATTTTCATCATTGCATCGCTTTTATTCGGCGAAATCCAGATTATCAACGGCGTCGCTTACGAGTGCAAGGACGGAATGTGCGTGCCGGTGGAAGAGCAAGCGCCGGACGCAGACCCTGCGCAAGACTTTTCCGCAATGTGGTCGCTTCCTCTCGAAGGCGAGGTCGAGCCTGCGGCGCCTTCCAGACTGGGACTTGCGGCCCTCAAGATGGGATATATGGACGCGGAAGAGTTTCTCGCGTTTCTGGAAAATCGCGGCGGCGAGGAGGCGGACAATGGCGGCGGATTTGCAGGCAAGCCGGTTTTGCTCGTCATCCTGCTCGCTTTCCTCGGCGGCATATTGATGAATCTCACGCCTTGCGTTTTGCCGATGATCCCCATAAATCTGATGATCATCGGCAAGTCCTTCCGGCGCGGGCTCGCGTATGGTCTCGGCATCGCCGTAGCCTACGGTGCGATGGGCGTCGCGGCGGCGGTCGGCGGCATGGCGTTTGGCCAGATTCAATCGTCGCCATGGTTCAATTTCGCGGTGGCGGCGGTATTCATCGGCCTTTCGCTTTCTCTATTTGGCGTGTTTTTCATCGATTTCTCCAAGCGCCGTGTCAAGTCTTCGAGCGCATTTTTGATGGGTGCGCTTTCCGCCGTGCTGGCGGGGGCGTGTGTCGCGCCGGTCTTGATTTCGGTCCTGCTCTGGACGGCCGATCTCTTTGCCAAGGGCGAGACGCTCGCGCTCGGCCTGCCGCTCGTCTTCGGTTTGGGGATGGCGCTTCCATGGCCGCTTCTGGGCGCGGGCATGCAGGTCTTGCCCAAGCCCGGTGCGTGGATGGGGAAGGTGAACAAGTGTTTCGGCGCACTCGTCCTCTGCTTTGCCGCCTACTATATCTATCTTGGCGCCGTCGGGCTCAAGGCGTCCGCTCCCGGCGGTGAACCCGTTGCCGCCGAGGGCGCGACCGAAATGACGACCGCGAATTTCTCCCTCCCAAGTTCCGGCCCGGTGCTGGTCGATTGCTGGGCCTCATGGTGCAAGAACTGCGCCGCAATGGAGGCGACCACTATGCGCGACGCCCGCGTCAAGGCGGCGCTCGAGGGCTGGACCGTCATCCGCCTCCAGTCCGAAGACCTGGCGGAACTCAAGAAACTCCCCGGATTCGAGAATGTCCGCGGATTGCCCGCTTTTGCTATCTTTGAGTAGACTAATTGAGCCAAAATATGGTATAATACATATTGTTTAACCTACTAAATATGTAAAGGAGGAACAGACAATGGCTCATAAAATCGACGAATCTAAGTGTGTTGCGTGTGGATGCTGCCAGGCGGCATGCCCCGCGGAGGCGATCACGGCAGGTGCCACCTACACGATCGACCCCGACAAGTGCCTGGATTGCGGTAGCTGCGCGGCGCAATGCCCGAACGAAGCTATCTCCCAGGCCTGATGATAGAATACATAACCGAAACCCTGCTCATATTGCCGTTTCTCTTCGTGACCTATCTGGTCATGGAGGCGGTTGAATCTAAAGCGGGCGGCGCGCTCGAGGCTTTCCTCGAGCGTGCTCGTTCTGTCGGTCCGTTCGCCGGTGCGCTGGCCGGCGCAATCCCCCAATGCGGCGTTTCCGCCTCCGCCGCATCGCTTTATGCCGGAGGCGTCATCACGGTGGGGACTCTTGTAGCCGTGATGCTTTCCACTTCCGACGAGCTTATTCCAGTGCTCATTTCCTCGCGCGTTCCCGTTTCGCTGATGGTCAAGATCGTCGTTCTCAAGGTCTTTGCCGCCATCGCCGTGGGCTTTACCGTAAATGCGATTCTCGCTTTCTTCCGCCATCGCCGGCGCGATGTGGACGTCCATGAACTTTGCGAACATTCCCATTGCGATTGCGCCGGTCACAAAGGAATCGTCGTCCCCGCGCTTATCCACACCGCCGAGATTTTCTTCTTTATCGCCATCGTTTCCGGCGCGATCGAACTCGCCATGCATTTTGGCGGCGAAGACATGCTTGCCAAGCTCCGCCTCAACGTTCCTTTTCTGGGCGAAGCGATTGCCGCCCTCGTGGGACTCGTGCCCAATTGCGCCGTGAGCGTCGCGGCGGCGAAACTCTACCTCTCCGGCGCCATGAGCGCCGGCGCCCTGATGGCCTCCTCGTTCTCCGGCAGCGGCCTTGGCATTCTCGTCCTCTTCCGCACCAACCGCAATTTGAGGGAAAATCTCGCAATCCTCGCCTTCGTCTACTGCGCGGGCGTCGTTCTCGGCCATATAACGGGGCATCTCCTATGAAACTCAAGGAAACGATCGAGCGCGCGATGGGATTTAGCTTTGTCAGGTGGGGCAAGCGGGTTGTGATGTCGTTTCTCGACAACAATTGCTCGATGCACGCGGCGGGGCTTACCTATTTCTCCCTGCTCGCGATAATCCCCACGCTCTGCATACTGCTCTTCGCCGCCAAGCAATGCGGCGTGGACGACTATGCGCGGGCCCACATCAACGCCCAGCTCGACGCGATGATCTCCAATATCGAGAACGGCCAGGAAGACGACATGGCGATGCTTGCCAACTACCTCGGGACCGATGAACAGCGCGAGCAGCGCAAGGCCGCCGCGCTTGAGTTCGGCAAGCAGGCGCGTGCGATTTCAGACACTCTCTTCGAGAAGATCGAGGCGTTCAACATCAAGACGCTCGGCTGGATAGGCTTTGGATTCCTCCTCTGGACGGTCGTGTCGTCCTTGAGCATGGTCGAAGTCAGCATGAACGGGATTTGGCGGATCAAAAAACCGCGCCCGGTGTGGCGGCGGTTCTTCCTCTATATTTTCATCTCCATCATGCTCCCGATTCTCGTGTCGCTTGCGATGTCGGTCCCGATCCTCAATGTAGTCAAGAATGTGATCGTCGCGACGGTAGGCGCCACATGGCTCACGAAGTGGATGTCCGACGGCCTGATCGCCGTGCTCGACTCCGGCCTTTTCCGTTTTGTGGTGACTCTCGCCCTCGCATCGCTCAACTTCGCGTTCATCTTCTTCGTGATGCCCAACCGTCACGTCAGATTCCGCAATGCGATGCGCGGCGGCGTGATCACCGCCGTGCTCTTCGGCGGCTGGGTCAAGGTGTGCGCCATCGCGCAGATAGGCATCGCCAAGTCGTCCGCGCTCTACGGCTCGTTCGCGTTTCTGCCCATTGTCCTCGCCTGGGTCTACATGTCGTGGCAGATCGTCCTTCTGGGCGCGTGCATGGTCCATTCGCTCGGAGAAGAGGATTCGGCGCAATGAAGATTCTGATTACCGGCGGCAAGGGCATGCTCGGCCGCACCTTGCAGAAGGAACTGGGCGCCGACCACGAAATCGTCGTCGCCGATCTCCCGGAATTCGACATCCTCAAGGACGAGGAGTTTGCCGACCAGGTGGCCGCCGTCGCGCCCGATGCGATAATCCATTGCGCGGCGATGACGAAGGTGGACGACTGCGAGACGAACCGCGAACTCGCGTTCCGTCTGAACGAAGAGGGTTCGCGCAATGTCGCGCTGGCGGCGAAGATGTGCGGTGCGCGGCTCTTCGCGATTTCTACCGACTATGTCTTCTCCGGCGATCCGCCCCGCACTCCCTGGGCGTGGTCGGAGACGGACATCCCGCGTCCGCAGACGGTCTACGGCATGTCCAAGTTCGCTGGCGAGCAGATGGTCCAGATGATTCTGCCCGAGGCGGTGATCGTGCGCATCGCCTGGCTCTACGGTGCGGGCGGCCCGAGTTTCGTCCATACGATGGCGCGGCTTGGCGCCGACGCCGACGCCGCCCCGCTCAAGGTCGTCGACGACCAGCGCGGCAACCCCACCTCCACCAAAGAAGTCGCCCGCGCCATCCGTTTCCTGCTCTCCAAACCCGACGTCTCCGGCATCGTCCACGCGACTTGCGAAGACCAGTGCTCGTGGTTCGAGCTCACCAGGGAACTCTTCCGGCTGCTTGGTCTCAAGCGTCCGCTCGTCCCCTGCACGACCGGAGAATTTCCCCGTCCTGCGCCGCGCCCGAAATGCTCGGCGCTCAAGAAAAGCGTGCTGAACGTCCTCGGATACCGCACCGCCAAATGGCAGGATGCGCTCGCGGAGTTCGCACAAGAGGAATTCAAATAATGCTTCTGGATATACAAGATCTCGATGTGTCGTTCCGCAACGACGAAGGCGAAGTCACCCGTGCGGCGATCGACGTGAACCTCACGCTCGACCGCGGCGAAGTCTTGGGCATAGTCGGCGAATCCGGCAGCGGCAAGTCGTCGGTCTCGATGTCGATCGCGCGCCTCTTGCCTTCGCCGCCGGCTTTCTATCCCAAGGGACGCATCCTCCTCGACGGACGCGACACGCTCACCATGCCGCTCCCGGAACTCCGCGCCCTGCGCGGCAAGAAGATCGGCGTCGTCTTCCAGGATCCGATGGGTTCGCTCTCGCCGCTGCACCGCATCGGCGACCAGCTCGTGGAAACGATTCTCCTTCACGAGAAGATGGCCAAGTCCGCCGCTCGCGACATGGCGCTCGAATGGCTGGGCAAGGTGGGCATCCCCGATCCCGCCGTCCGCGCCCGCGCCTATCCCCACGAACTCTCCGGCGGCATGCAGCAGCGCGTCATGATCGCAATGGGGCTGATGCTCGGCCCGGATCTCGTGATCGCCGACGAGCCTACGACGGCTCTGGACGTCACCATCCAGGCGCAAGTCTTGAAGCTCATGAAGCGCCTGCACCAGTCGAACAGCGCAGTATTGCTCATTACCCACGATCTTGGCGTCGTTTCGCAGATGGCCACCAAGCTCGCGGTCATGAAAGACGGGCTGGTGGTGGAGACGACCGACGATCCGGCGTCGTTTTTCGCCGCCCCCAAGCATCCTTACTCCCAAGGGCTTGTCCGCGAAGCGCGCAGAATGGAATTGGAGGACTGATGAAGAGAATCGGAATCATCGGCGCGGGGCGCTTCGGGATGGCGCTCGCCGAATCGCTCGCGAATGCCGGCGTGGATGTCGTGCTGATCGACCGCAACCGCCCGGCGATGCAGAACGCGAGCGAGTTCGCCACCGCCCTCCAGGGCGACGCTACCCAGCCGCACGTCCTTGAAGAAGCGGGGTTCGGCGATTGCGATGTGGTCGTGGTGGCGATCGGATCGAATATCGAGGCCTCGATCATGGCGACCACCAACTGCAAGGAGCTGGGCATCCCGCGCGTCGTCGCCAAGGCGTCGAGCGAACTCCACGGCAAGATCCTGCGCCGCATCGGCGCCGATACCGTAATCTACCCAGATCGCGACAGCGCCCACCGCCTCGCGCGCACCATCGCCAACCATGACGCCATCGATTTCCTCGAAGTATCCGACGGCTACTCGATCGCCGAGGTCGACGTTCCCGCCGACATGGCGGACATGACGCTCGCCGAGGCCGACTTCCGCAACAAGACCGGGCTTACCGTTCTTTGCATCCGGCGGCAGAATCCCGAAAAGCCGGAAGGCGAACGCCAGATCGTCATTCCTTCCGCTTCGGGCGTGATGAAGGCCGGCGACCGGCTTATAGTATTCGGCGAGACGAAGAAGATCGACATGCTTTCATGAGCGCGTTGATCATCGAAGGCGGCCACCCGATTTCCGGGACTCATCGCGTCTCCGGCAACAAGAATGCCGTTCTGCCGATGATTGCCGCCGCGCTTTTGACCGATGAAAAGGTGACGCTCGAGAACGTCCCGGATATCGCCGACGTCTCCTCCATGCTCAAAGTCGCGCAAACTTTGGGCGCCAGAATAACGCGCAGGCAAGACCAAGTGACGATGACGACGCCGGTCTTGAAGCCGGCGTCGATCAACCGCGAACTCGCCGCGAAGATGCGCACGAGCATTCTTTTCGCCGGGCCTCTCCTCGCGCGTCGCGGCAGGGCGTTTCTGCCGCCGCCGGGCGGCGATCAGATTGGCCACCGCCGGCTGGACACCCACTTCGCCGCCTTCAAGGCCATGGGCGCGAAATCGCGCGTCGGCAAGCGCACGATGATGGTGGAGGGAGAATTGAAGGGCGCCTCAATCCTGCTGGACGAGGCGTCGGTTACGGCTACCGAGAACGCGCTCATGGCCGCAGTCCTCGCCAAGGGGCGCACCGTAATCTACAACGCCGCGTGCGAACCGCATATCTCCGACCTCGCGCGGATGCTCAATTTGATGGGCGCCAAAGTCCAGGGCGCCGGCACCAACCGCCTGGAGATCGAAGGCGTGGAGAAACTCCATGGCTGCACGGCGCGGGTGGGGTGCGACTACATCGAAGCCGGCAGCTACATCGCCGCCGCCGCCGTGACCGGCGGCGCCATCACCCTGGAGAATATCGAGCCCGAACCCTTCGAGGTTCTGCGCCATGCCTTCGGACGCTTTGGAGTCACTTGGACGATTGACCCCAGAGCCGGGACGCTTTCCTATGTCCCCAGGAAAAAGCTGAAGATGAAGTACGACCTGGGCGATGCGATTCCTTCGATCGCCGACGGTCCCTGGCCGGCGTTTCCGTCCGATTTGATGTCGATTTTGATCGTCCTCGCCACTCAGGCGCGCGGCACCTGCCTGTTCTTCGAGAAAATGTTCGAAAGCCGGCTTTATTTCGTCGATCACTTGCGCGGACTGGGCGCCAAGATCGTGCAGTGCGATCCGCACCGCGTCGTCGTCACCGGGCCCGGCGCGCTCTACGGCGGCAAAGTCAACAGCCCCGATATCCGCGCCGGCATCGCGCTGGTGATCGCCGCGCTCGCCGCGCGGGGCAGGTCGGCAATCCACAACGCCGACACCATCGACCGCGGCTATGTGGCCGTGGAGAAGTCGCTTGCCGCACTCGGCGCGAAGATAGAGCGCGTATGATCGCAATCGACGGCCATCTCCCGAAAACCCTTGGCATCTCCCGCAAGGAACTCAAGTCCGCCGCGGAATATTTCGCCATGCGGTCTTCGCGCCGCGTCAGGATTCCCTTTCGCGACATTGCCGTCGTTCTCCACGGCGACGACGATTCCGCCGCCGTGCACGCGGCGATCATGAACGACCCCTCGCCTACCGACGTAATCACCCAGCCTTATTCGCCCATGCCGGGCGAGGCGGACGGCATCTACGGCGAAATCTACGTCAATACCGACCGCGCCGCAAAACTCGGCGGCAGAAAAGAACTCCTGCTCTATGTCGCCCACGGCATGGATCACCTCTCCGGAGCCGACGACCATTGCGAAAAAGACTACCGCGCCATGCGCAGAAGGGAGCTGGGATGGATAGCCTCGCTAAAATAGCCGATATTCTCCGCCGCATCGACGCACTGGGCAAATGGCCGGAAATCCTCTATCCGATGTGGGTATTGAAGCCGCATGACTCCGTGTTTCCCTACTTTCCCATCGTCAATCCATCCCGCGGCGACCCGGCGACCAAAGGCCACGTTTCTTTCCTCGAGGGCTGGCAGACCTTCCACGACTACAATATTTGGATGCAGGACAAGGACGCCGGATTCCTTTCCCATCCAATCGAATTGCCGGGCTTCAACATCCTCCTTAAAACCGACGGTACCGCGAGCGCAGTGCGCCAGACGCCCGGCTTCCTCGTGCGCGATACCGACGAAAAACAGTCGGAACTCATCGCCGCGATGCTGTGGGAGACTTACGGCATGTTGATGCGGCTCGAGGAAAATCCCAAACTCGCCTTCAAATTCCTCGATGACGGCTGCATGCTCTCGCGCGAACAAGGCGCGGACGGCAAATGGTCCGACGCTCCGCTCAAGGTGGTGCCGCCCCGGCGCAAGACCGAGTGCGTCCGGCTTTCCAAGGCGGCGCTCAAGGTGGCCAAGGATCTGCCGATTCTCCAAGATCGCGTCTTTAAAGTGGAATTCGGCTTCGATATGCGCACTTTTGCCGCCGGTTTTGGCGGAAAACGCATGGCATATCGGCTTAAATGCACCGATTCCCAGTCGCAAGAGACGGTTTTCGAGCAGATGTTCGCCGTGCAACCCCCGGAACTGAATATCCAGGATTTGTGGCAGAATGTGCCCGATGCCGTACTCCAGAAGCTGGTTGCGCTGGCGTTTATCCCCGGCGAAATCGTCGTCCCCAATGCACGCCTTTTCCGCCTTTTCCGTCCGCTAATGGGCGAACTCCAGTTCAAACTCTCCATGAGGAGAGATTGAAAAAAGTGAGAAACTAGGTCTGACCTACTTTCTCACTTTGTCAAGTTCTCAAACTTCAATGTCGAGCCTCCTTCCCTTAGTAGTCTAGGCTTCGCTACTTAGTAGTCTAGGCTTCTCGACTTCGTAGTCTAGACTTCTCTACTTCGCAGTCCAGCATCCTCGACTACGAAGTCCAGCATTGTTTTCTTGGTGCGGGGTGATTTTCGACCACGGAATATGCTTCAATACACGGAAACCGCCCCGCGCCCGTCGGTGTTTTATCGCACGCCTTCGTCCGCAAAGTTTAAAAAAAAAAAAAAACGAAAAACTTTGCGGACTTTGCGCGAGGCAAAAACAGGGAACGGGAGAGAATTTTTCGATTGTCCTTTCATACCCCTTTTGGGCGAGGAGAGCGATTTTTGCAAGTTGCAAAATGGCTTGATATATGCTATAATACTCGCGTTCCGTTAAGGAATATACCGCTACGAAACCGATAACCGCTAGAATCCGACTCGTCGTCGGGCGAAACCCTGTGGGCTGTGAGCGTCCGTCAGGGTATCTTTCGCCCTAGACGGGTCTTGCCAGAATTGATGTTCAAAAACCGCTACACTTTTGAACTTCCACGCCTGCGGCGCACGCCGCGCAGGTCGTCGTTTGCGTTTGCGCACGACCGCGAACGGGTGCGATGGAGAAGGTACGAGGGGGCATCGCGCTGTGAGGCGTCGATGGAACTCTGCCACATAGATTTTCAACCACAGCGGCAACAATTTTAAAGAGAGAGGACACAAATTATGAAAACTAAAATGAATATACAGGTGAAAACTGCGATTCTCGCAATTGTCGCATGCCTTGTCGGCAGCGCATGGGCGGTGACGGCCAATGTCGTTTGGGAAAGCGATTTTGGCACAAGCACCAAAACAGGACTTGATGGCAAGACATACACGCTTGCATTTCCGACAGGTTGTGAATCATGGTTACAGCAGAATGGAACCATCAAGATTGGCAGCAATAATAATGCTCAGGGACCAACGATTACTGTTACAGGTGGGGTCCAAGGCGAAAAAGTGTCTGTTCTCATGGAGTACGCCGATGCAACCGCACAAACAGCGGCGGTGCCGGTGTATATGGCCGCAGGAGCATATCTTGGCTCTCAAACCAAGGACAATTCACTGGAAGTAACCGGACATTGGTGGAATAATGGTGGTGTGGCATATCCAACTGACGGGGGAACTGTTACGACAATGCCTTCGGCTGGATATTTGATGTATATCTTTGCGCAAGGTAATAATGTTGAAATATATTCGGCAGGAACGTTGGCGGGTTTGTCTGATGCTTCTGCTGGAGGTGCTGTGACCGGGTTGAATACGGCTAACCGAATTGTAAGCAAAATTGCGCTCGGTGGTGTGATGATTGATGCAAATGTTGCTGCATTAACAAAACGACCAGTCAGCAACTTCAATGGTCTTACAATTAAGCGAGTGGCGATATTCACATCGAAGATTTCTGCATCCGAGGCGGCGGCATATAAATTCCCCTCGGAAGTCACGAAGGTTACTGTTACTGCAGCGAATACGTCATGGTCAACGGCTTTCCCTTCATGGGATGATAATGCCGATAATTCCGATAAGTCACTTTGGATTGAGATTCAGGAAGGAGCGTCATTGTCTAAGGATACGGCTTTGTCGGTAAATAACTTGGTTGTTTCCGGAGCTGGTTCATTGACTTTATCCGGGGCGGTTACGGCATCAGACGGAATTATTATTGGACAAGGCGCAACCGTAACCATCGCTGGAGGAACTGGAAGTGCTATAACCAACAACGGCACGCTGAATGCCGAAGGCTGCGCTTTCTCCGGCGCTGTAAGCAATGCGGGGACTCTCAATGCAGATGGTTGTACTTTCTCCGGCGCTGTAAGCAATGCGGGGACTCTCAATACGGCAGGCACCACAACTTTCAGTTCCAGCGCAAGCAACTCGTCCAGTGGAACGTTTAATGTTCTAAGTGGCACTACAACATATAATTCAAGTACGCAAAAAGCGATTAGCGGCACGTTGAACGTGGCCGCTAAAGCAACATTCGTCAATGATAAAGGCGACTCTATACCCTGGGACGGCACGGTTCATGTGCATATCCGCGGCATTGTAACGATGAACGCCAAGTGGACGATTGGTGCAAATAACTACATACATCTATACGATGGGGCTGTAATCAATGGCTCGGCGTCGAATGCGTTCCACTTCAACTCAGGCGAGGGCAAGATAATCGCCGAGACCGGCTCGAGCACAATTACCGCACCGTTCGTAAAAGGAAACGGAACGATAAGCATCGAAACCAAGTCCGGCGCGACATTGACTGTCACTTCCGCTCCTGAGATTGCACATAGGACAGGAGATGGTAAATTAATTTACAGAGTTTCCAATGCGCGTTGGGGCGGCGCGCTTTTGCCGGCAAATTACGATATTCTTGAACGTTATTCTTCAACGTCTGGAAATGGTGGTAACGGGAATACCGAAACCTTTCTCAATTCCTCTTTTACAGGCCCACTCAGGGTAACAACGGAGAACAATGGCTATCTCGCTTTTGCCTGGGTGGGCGCAAGCAGTTTCAATAACCCAGTCTTTTCCGGCAGACCCACACTCGAGGCTAACGGAGATATTCGCATATATCATTCAACTTCAGACAAACCCTTTACGGTGAATAACTTGTCTGGGAGTGGCTACATCAAAAACTTCAATACCTATGATAGCAATGTAAATAAGTATGTCGACACTCTGCAGACGGAAGATACGACATACGCAGGTATATTCGACACCACTCAAAATAGACCAGCAGGCGATCCGGCCCTCACGGTTCGGGGGGCGGAGAATGCGCCAGCGATATACTCATTGACGCTTTCGGGGGCGAATACGACGACCGGTCCGCTTGCGATCGAGAACAACGCGAAGGTCGTGTTTGCGTCGACGGGTTCGTGGGCTGGCGGCACTGTGACAGTCAAGAACGGCGGTGTTCTGGAGTCGCAGAATAGCGAATCGATAGCGGCGACGCTCGCATTGCAGGAGGGCGCGACGCTTAAGTTCGCGAACGGCGTCCCGCTCGCGGCCACGGAATACGACTGGTCGGGCGTCTTGAACGACCAGTCCGTCAATGTCGATTTGAGCGGCATCGCGCCCTCGGCGACGCCGGTGACGCTTATTGCTTCTCGTGTGACGGTGGCTGCATCCAAGTTCAAAGTTACGGCATCGCAGCAAGGAGTAACGCTTTCGGTTGAAAATCACGCATTGATAGCGACTTTCGCCAACTGTTGGCGCAATGGGGCATGGAGCGGCACTGTTTCGTCTGGCGACAATGCTACGCTTTACATCTCGCAGAATTCAACGCTTGCCGTCTCCGAAGCTTTGACTCTCGGAACGGTTACTGTCGTCAAAGAGGGCGAGGACGATGTCACGCTGACCGTCTCTGGCGCGGGCGCGCTCACTACCGACGGCTGGACCATCCCCGCGGGCGTGACGGTCGTCACGGCAGACGGCATGGAAATCGCGGGCGACGTCACAGGCGGCGGCATCATCAACGTCCCCGCGAATACAACACTCACGATGGACGGCGTCACGACATCGGGCGACACTCTTGCCGACAGGGTAAAGGTTGCCGTTTCCGGCACATTGAAAACGAAAGGAACAACTGAACTTTCAGGAGACAATACCTCCGAAAGCGGCAGCCTTATACAAGTTCTAAGTGGAACGACGACTTGTTCATTTGGCACAAACGCACTAAAAGGCAATCTTACAATAGATACCGATGCAGAACTGCATTTGTCTGGTACTGGCGAGTATTTGTGGAACACGATTCCAACCAGCGCAACATTGACTATTGATGTTTCAGGAACTTTGAATGTCGGGAATGGAACTTTGATAATTTATTCTGGCACGACGATAAACTTGAGGGAAGGCGCGCGTATCGTGGGAAATAACGGATTCCCAGCCAACGCAAATGGAGCGCTTTTGTGGTTTCATGACGCCCCTCTCTATGCCTACGGCAATGCCGAGATTGATGCCATTGTAAATACGCAAAGTGGCACGAGTCCGACATTTACCGTTGCCGACAATGTGACGCTTACAATATCGCAATCGTTTCTTGCGCAGAGCGGATATAGCTACTGCGGCGGCTCTATCACCAAGGCTGGCGCGGGTACATTGAAGTTGAGCAATATCGCCATGACGAAGCCAATCATGGCCGGGACGGGCGATATCGGAACTGTCGAACTGACATCAACTTCTGGAAATAAGGAGCATACCGCCACAGGGGCGACTTTCAACGGCATCCTTCATTTGACCAACACTGGCTCAAATCAGCATATATTCAAGACTACAGCCGCCGCATTCGCCGACGGCGTGCGTCCAGAGTGGATCCTCGATTCCTCGGATACATATTTCAGCCACGAATACTATCCAGGCAATGTGTTCTACGTGCGCAATCTGTCCGGTAGCGGCACATTCAAAGCGCAATACACAGGCGGCAATCTTGTCTATACGATCAATACGATGCAGGAAAGGAATACAGAATTTTCCGGCATATTTACGTCAGACGGCGCTCGCTCGTCGTGCCTGACCGTCGTAGGAGATGGTTCGGGGACGGTCAAAAGCCTGACACTGCAGAACGCCAGCTCGTCCACCAACACGCTCACTGTTTCAGACAACGCGAAAGTCGTCTTCGCCAGCAACGGCAGCACGAGCGGCAAGTGGGCCAATGGAAGGGTGGTCGTGAACGCAAACGGCTGGTTAGAGTCTTCAATTTCGGATGCCGTCAAGAATCTTACTCTTGCGAGCGGATCGCACCTTGTGTTCCCGACAGAATCCACTGCATGGACGGGGATTACGAACATAACATCCACAGGAACAATCGATTGCTCTATCGGAAACGGCAACACCCCTGCGGTCGGCACTTACCTCATAAATTGGACTGAGGCGGGGCTGGCTTCCGCACCGGGCGGAACATATAGCATTAGCGGCGCCGCAGCGGCAACGGTGGCTCTCAAAGCCGACACCACAGGCTTGAAGGTCGTCAGCCCAGCCGCCAGTCTTACCAAATCTACGGGCGTGACGAGAAGCTATGCCGATACGATGTCGGCCTTGGCTGATTTTATAAACAGCAGAACGACCGATATAGGTTGTTATGTCACGATCCTTGATGATTCCGAGCCGCTTGACCCCGCTAGCCTGAGGACATATCAACTTGTTTACGACAGTTCCTCAAAGACCTACAGGCATGCGGTAGCGAGAATCGGCGCACAGGAGACCGGTGTGTTTTACTCGTCGCTGGCAACTGCTCTTGCTTCGGCCGTCGGCGGCGAGACGGTTACGCTGATGTTCGACAACACTGATGCCTCAATCACGATTCCAGCGAATGTCACGCTCGAAATTCCCGCTGCATATTCCATCAGCGGTACAATAGCAGGTGCGGGCGCCGTAGATGCCAAGGCCGACTTTGCTCCGACATTCGGCGAATGGACTGGCACGTTCATCATGGACTGGGCAGATACCGCAAACACAAAAAGCACCAAGATTGCGTTTGACAAGTATGGAATCAGCGGTTCGACGGTGCAGCTGAACCAAAATTACAAGGGATGGCTGGCGAATACGGCAGGGAACGGCGTAGCGAGCGACATCCAGCCGACCGTGATCCTCAACGCAACTCTTCACGTGGCCGACGGCTACTCAAAGAACCCCGATGGCGCAGATGCATGGAACGATACAACCAAGTTCTCAAAGCTGAAGTCCACATCCAACGGACAGCTTAGCCTCGAAGGCACGCCAGGCGGATCGGGATATAAATACTATTTCCACATCGACACGCTGGAATCGTTCGAAGGCTCGATAACAATAAACGGCAACTACTGCCTTAAAATAGGGAAGTACAATTTCCCTGACTATGCGAGTGCTTCTAGTTTTGTCGTTGGAACGAAACTGGTAGCTCTTACATACACCACCGGCAGTACAATCTACAATTCGTCGCTGCAGGATCCTGCGACCGCCGGTATAGATGTCGCCATGCTAGACAGCACAATACCAGGCAACAAACTGGTTTATGATACCGACGGCTTCTATCCTGCCGCAGCAGCGGTGCTAATAAGCGAAACCACGAACTATTACAAAACTTACGCTGCGGCAGCAGCGGCGGCTGTCGCTGCCGAGGTCAGGAGAATGACAGGCACCGATGCTACGGGAGCTGGCTCCTTGCCGAGCGGCTGGCATCCAGAAGGGGCGCTGACTGGCACATACGTGCTGCCCGTTGCGTCCGCAGAAGTGACGATCGACGATCCGTACGTATACGGTTCCACTACGGTCGAAACAAGATATTACGCGTCTTTGGCGGATGCAATAGCGGCCGTTGATTCTGAAGGCACGGTGACGCTCATGGACAATACGGGCGAGGCCATTTCTCTTGGCAAGTCCATTGCTCTCGACGGAGATTCATACACCTTCTCCGGCACGTTCACGGGTTCGGGTACGGTTATACTTGACGGCGCAAGCCTGACCGGGGCTTCCTCTTCGACATGGCCTGCCGGCTGGACTGGCACGGTGTGGCTCAAGAACATAAACAGTGGCAATATTGTCCCCGCGAACTATGGCAATTCTAATTCCGTAATAAAATTCACAGGTGTTACGGGAGAGATACCGACAGGTACTACTTGCTCGTCAATAATAGAGCTTGTGGATGATGGAGCGACGAAGGCATTGACGATTGACTTTACTGGCGCATCGGCTTTCAATACGATCACGCTCTCGGAACTCAAGGGAGATGGTACATTTGCTTTGAAGAGCACTGCAGGATATTATCCGCGTACTACCTTCAAGATCAGCAAATGGGATGCGTTTGAAGGTTCGCTCAGTGTTGATCGTGGACGTATCCAGTTTGGCGACGATGAGATAAGCAATGACGAAGATTATCTGCACATCAGAATCAGTTCTGGAGCTTCGGTTGATGTTGCTACAGGCAAGACATGGACGGCAACGCAGGGCTTCCGCATTTACGGTACGCTAAATGCCGTCACGCCGGACAACCTGACAGGCAAGCTTGTCGGATCGGGGCGCGTGGAGTTGGGTAGCTTGCGCTCCTCCGCGTTCACATTCGACAACTGGACTGGCACAGTCGTGCTGCCGGCAATTAGTGAAACTGAAGGCGGCATACATTTTGACTGGTACGGCAAGGCCGGTTCTACGATTGAAATCGACAAGGGCTTCTCGGGGTGGCTGAATGCCTCTTCCGACGATACCCGCAACGTGAAGGCCAACTTGCGCATAAGCAACGGTTGCCAGTTTACGATTGTCGGCACCAACAGCGGCACAACATATGGATTTGCGAAAATCTCCGGCAACGGCAATTTCCACCTCAGGCAAACCAACCCGCCGAATAGCTTCACGATCGGAATGCTGGACGGTTATTCAGGCACGATAGTAAACGATGATGACGACGGCGGCACGCCTACGACACTGACAATCCAGAAGGTGAAGTTGGCGGCAGCGCCCACGCTGGGGGACAAGCTGGTTGGCACGACAACGCCCGACGCGCTCACGGTCGCTACAACGGGAGAATACGGCGTCTATGTCGGCGAGACGCATCAGGTTGTCCTTCTGGAAAAGAAATCGGATGGCATCTATGTCGCGGCGACGGCGGAAACGGAGACGGTAGGCGAGGATACGGTCACGGTGCTGGATACGGGGGCGAACACGGCGGTTGACGCAAGCAGCCTCAGCGGCAAGGTGGCGATACCGGGGACGGTTGCCCAGATAACGGGTGTCGCGGCTGAAAATCTCCTCTTGAAGGTGACATATACGCCGGACGGCGGAGATTCGACGACGGATTACTACTCTGGCATACTGTCGGTGGATGGCAGCGGCAATGTGTCGCTTAATCCGAGCGGCACGGTGACGATTTCCGGAGATACGATAAGCGTCGCTCCGCAGGCCGATACGGCATCGACACCGATGACGATGTCGGCCGCTACGCCGTCGTTCACGATGAAGACGATTCCCGGCTTGTGGTATCGGGCGGCGGTGTGCGCTTCGCCAGACGGCACATTTACATCCGGCGGCACTGCGGTGCAGGCGACGAGTACCTCGACTACGGTCAATGGCACCGCCGAGTGGGGTAGCGGCGAGAAGGTCAGATATTACCGCATCAAGGCCGGAGCGGCGTCGGATTTGTAAGCGCCTGGGAAGGCAGGGCGCGATGACCGCGTCGCGCCCTGCCATTGGCTGCCCGCTTCGGCGGCCGGGAACGGTGCGCAGGGGAACGGGCGGGAAGAAAAGCGGATTATGCGCGTGAAACGATTCTCGCAGATGCGTGAAAGACTTCTGTGCGGGTGATTGTTTCTCGCGCCGTCTCCCTCGTGCCGTCGCCCGCTACTTGCTTTTTCGCGCGATTTTTGATATAATACCAATAAAACGGCAATTTTGCGCAATAAGGAGGCGAAATGAAAGAGATTGCAGGCGACCTCATCGCCAGCGACATGAAGATCGCGATCGTGGTGAGCAGGTTCAACAGTTTTCTCACCGACCAGCTCGTGAAGGGCGCGGTCGACGCATTTGTGCGCCATGGCGGCGACGAGAGCGCTCTTACGCTCGTGAAGGTCCCGGGGGCGTATGAGATTCCGCTTGCGGCGGCGAAGCTGGCCGAGCGCGGCGGCGTCGATGCGGTAGTGGCGCTGGGCGCGGTGGTGCAGGGTGCGACGCCGCATGCCGCGCTCATCAACGGCACGACGAGCGAGGCGTTCGCGAAGATTTCGCTCAAGACCGGGATTCCGGTGCTTGACGGCGTCGTCGCGGCGGAGAATCTTGAACAGGCGGTGGAGCGCTGCGGCACCAAGCAGGGCAACAAGGGCGCACAGTGCATGATTTCCGCGATTGAAATGGTAAATGTTCTGAAAGGAATCTGAAAACATGAAGGAAGTGAAGAAAGTAGCGTTTTTGACGGCCGGCGGGCTTGCGCCGTGCCTTAGTTCGTCGATCGGGTTTTTGATCGATGAATACACGAAGAAGGCGCCGCAGGTGGAGATGATCGGCTACATCAACGGCTACAAGGGGCTTTTGAAGGGCGAGTCGATCCCGGTCACGGCGGCGGTGCGCGAGCGGGCGCTGGTGTTGACGCGCCACGGCGGCAGCCCGATCGGCAACAGCCGCGTAAAGCTCACGAACGTCAAGGATTGCGTCAAGCGCGGACTCGTCAAGGAAGGCGAAGATCCGCTCAAGGTGGCGGCCGACCAGCTCGTCAGGGATGGCGTGGACGTGCTGCATACGATCGGCGGCGACGACACGAACACGACGGCGGCAGACCTTGCGAAGTATCTGGCCGACAACAATTATCCGCTTATCGTCGTGGGACTGCCGAAGACGATCGACAACGACGTCTATCCGATCCGCCAGTCGTTTGGCGCGTGGACGGCGGCCGAAGAGGGCGCGAAGTTTTTCGCGAATGTGGTGAAGGAGAATTCCGCGAATCCGCGTGCGCTCACGATTCACGAAGTCATGGGCCGCAACTGCGGCTGGCTCACGGTGCAGACGGCGATCGAATACCGCAGGCTCATGGACAAGATGGAGTTCGTGCCGGAGTTCAATCTCACGCGAGAGCGCCAGGAGGTGCATGCGGTGTACATCCCGGAAGACGGCATCGATTTTGCGTCTGAGCTGCCGCGGCTCAAGGCGATCATGGACAAGTGCGACAGCGTCAACGTGTTCGTTTCCGAGGGTGCCGGGGTGAAGGACATCATCGAGCAGATGAAGGCGCGCGGCGAGGAAGTGCCGGTGGACGCATTCGGGCATCCGCGGCTCGACAAGGTGAATGTGGGGCAGTGGCTGGGCAAGAAGCTGGCCGAGGAGCTGGGCGCGGAGAAGGTGCAGGTATTCAAGTCCGGCTATTTTGCGCGTGCGGCGGCGCCGTGCGAACGCGATCTGGAGCTTATCGGCAAGTGTGCGCGCAAGGCGGCGCAGTGTGCGCTCGAGGGCGTTTCCGGCGTGGTGGGCGAGGACGAGAACCGGGGCGGCGAAATCCGCGCCTGCGAATTCCCGCGCATCAAGGGCGGCAAGCCGTTCGATACCTCCAAGGAAGAGTATGCACGGCTTTTGAAGGAAATCGGGCAGCGGTAAGCTAAGGGGAAGAGACCGGATCATGGACAAAGGCGTAATCATCGAATACGATTTCACGGCGATCGACGGCGCGCAATTGCTGTTTGATACGGCCAGAAAATTCTTCGAGGATCTCGACGGCATCAAGCTCGATGCCGGCACGGAAGCGCGGTATCTGGCGGGGCAGAACTATCTCCTCGGGCTGACGGCGTTTTTCGCGACGCTCAAGACGAAAAAGACGGCGGCAAAGGCGGCGAAGGATCTGCCGGTGGCGTTCCAGAAGGCGCTCGGCGCCAAGATCGCCGCCGAAGGTCTCGCGCCGGAGTTCGTGAAGGCGGTCAAGGCGCTGGAGGCCAAAGGGCTGAAGATCGTGATTGCGACCCGCGCCGACATTGCGTCGGTCAAGGATGCGTTCGCGCCGGTGTTGTCGGACAATGTAAAGCTGTATTTCGAGAACTCGATAACCTACGGCAACGTGAAGTGGGACGCGTGGCGCCGCGCCGCCAAGGAAATCGGCGTCGCGCCGCAGATGGCGGCGGTCGTCACCGGATCCGGATTCGGCGTCAAGAGTGCGCTGCTGGCGTCGTTCCATGTGGCGGCGGTGCATTCTCCGCATGTGGCGTGGCAGGATTTCGGCGGCGCCAACTATGTTGGAGAGAAGTTCGACAACATGCTCGTGGAGCGTGTGCTCCGGACGCTCAGGGTTTGAAGGCGGCGCCATGGACGGAATCGACCGGCTCCACGACATAATGGTCAGGCTCCGCGACCCTGAAAAGGGCTGCCCGTGGGACAGGGTGCAGACGCTCGAGACGCTCAAGCCGTGCGTTCTCGAGGAAGCCTACGAACTGCTCGCGGCGATGGACAACCCCGGGGACAGGGACAATCATGTCGAAGAATTGGGCGATGTCTTGCTGCAGGTGATGTTCCAGGCGGTCATGGCCGAGCAGGAAGGGCGCTTCACGTTCGATGACGTGGCCAATGCCGTTTCCGACAAACTGGTGCGCCGCCATCCGCACGTATTCGGCGATGTAGACGCGAAGGATCCGGCGGCGGTGCTCAAGAATTGGGAGCGGATCAAGAAGATGGAGCACCGCAAGGAGAAGCGCCACAGTGCGCTCGACGGAGTTCCGCCCACTTTGCCCGCGCTCTTGAAGGCGCAGCGCGTCCAGGAGAAGGCCGGGCGCAACGGATTCGAGGTTGACGACGCCAAGATCGAGAGCCGCACCAAGGAAGAGGAAGTGGGGAACATGCTTTTCGCGGCCTGCAAGCTTGCGCGCCGGCTGAAGGTGGACGCCGAAAGCGCGCTTGCCGCCGCGACGGAGCGCTTCGCCGCGCAATTCAGAAAATGGGAACAGAAGGCGAAGAGACGCGTGAAAGCCGCGAAGTGATAGTTTCGCTGGGCTCGAACATCGCGCCGCGCGAGGAATATCTTGCGTCGGCGCGTTTGCTTTTGTCGGAGCTGCCGGAGACGCGCATGGTCGCCGCGTCCAGGGTGATCGAGACGAAGGGCGTGGATGTGCCGGAGGAGTTTTGCGACCGGGATTTTCTCAATCAGATCCTGATATTGGAGAGTTCGCTCCCGCCGCTCGAGTTCTCGCGGCGGATGCATGCGATAGAAGACCGGCTAGGGCGCGTGAGGACGGTAAAAAACGGTCCCAGGACGATAGACATAGACCTCATAAAGTTCGGCGAGGTGCGCATGGAGAGCGAGGAACTCACGCTTCCGCATCCGCGGGCGAAGGACCGCGATTTTGTCATGCGCCCGCTGAGAGAGTTGGGCAAGATTTTATAGTTTGACGAGTCAGGGTCGAGGGAGAGTTTTAGCGCAGAGTTAGGCAGAGAACGCTGAGGCGCCGAGATTATTTTCTTCTACGCCCTGCGGGCGTCCGGAGCACTCTCCAACACGCTAAAAAATTCTCTGTGTTCTCTGCGTCCTCTGCAAACTCTGCGTTAAAAATTCTCTGTGTCTCTGTGCCTCTGTGTCGAAAATTACCCGAAACCCGCCTGTCCTCCGTAGCCGATGGCATAGGAGGAAGACCCGAGCCCCGGAATTAAAAAAGGGTATTGATTTTTTAGATCGGAATATGATATAATACAGCAACCTTTTGGAGAGATGGCAGAGCCTGGTTGAATGCACATGACTCGAAATCATGCATACCCGCAAGGGTATCGGGGGTTCGAATCCCTCTCTCTCCGCCAAGTCTGCGGGCGTAATTCAATGGCAGAATAGGAGCTTCCCAAGCTTCTTACGTGGGTTCGATTCCCATCGCCCGCTCCATAAGATTTTCGATTTACGTTAAATTAGTTGAAAAGTTGAAGTTGAAAGTTTGAGGTTCAATAATCTGCACCTTATATCTTGGGCCTTGCAACTTGAGACTTGCGACTCTAGACGGCAAAAATGCTCGAAAGGCTTTCAGTACAAAATCTGGCCGTGGTGGAGCGCGCCGAAGTGGAGTTCGGCGAGGGGCTCAATGTATTGACCGGCGAAACCGGCGCGGGTAAATCCGTGCTGATGGGGGCGCTGGAGCTGGTGCTTGGCGGGCGGGCGGACGTCAAGGCGGTGCGCGACGGTGCGAATGAAGCGCGGGTGGAAGCGGAGTTCGGGTTCAAGGGGCGCGGTTCCGGGCTTTGGGAGGCGACGCTGGCGGAGGCCGGAATCGAGTTCGACGGCGAAACGCTCGTGGTGCGGCGGACGGTCAATGCGTCGGGCGGCGGCAAGGCGTGGGTGAACGACACTCCGGTCACGGCGGGATTTTTGAAGAAGCTTGGGCGCGGGCTGGTGGACATCCATGGCGCGAGCGCGAACGAAAGGATTCTCGAGGATGACTTCCAGCGCGAGGCGCTGGACCGCTACGGCGGCGTGGACAAGATGCCGGAGCGCGCGGAGTATATGGAGAAGTGGCGCGAGCTGGGCGCGATCGCGGGAGAGATCGAGGAGCTTGAAGGCGCGGGCGATGTTGAAGATGAAATCGACATGTTGCGCTTCCAGACTGGAGAATTGAAGGATGCGGCGCTTGGCGAGGAAGACGAGACGATCGGCGAGCGGCAGATCAGGGCGGCGCGGATGCGGGACGCGGTGGAGGCGGCAGGCGAGGTGACGGAAGTTTTGGGCGGCGACGGCGGAGCGTCGGAACTGCTGGAGCGTTTGCGACCGCGATTCCGCACACTGGCGAAGTTTCTCGAGACGGACGAGTGGCTGGAGAGGGCGGAGAACATCCGTCTGGAGCTGGAATCGCTTTCCGAGGACGTGAACCGTGCGGCGATGCGGCTCGAAGGCGCGGATGAAGATTTGGACGAGCTCGATGCGCGGCTGACGCTGGTGAACCGGCTGAAGCGCAAATACAAGGCGGCGACGGTGGCGGAACTCATGGCGGCGCTGGAAGCGAAGTCGGAGCGGCTGGAGAAGCTGGAGAGGCGCGGAGAGCGGCTTGCGGAGCTGAAGGCGCGGGAGAAGTCGGCAAGGCTGGCGCTGGAGCAGCTGGGCGGCAAGATTGGCGAAGCGCGCAGGAAAGCGGCGGCGAAGATCGGCAAGGCGGTGACGAAGGAGCTAAAGGATCTTGGGTTCAGGCAGGCGGAATTCGAGGTCGTGGTGGCGGCGGCGGAGATGTCGGCGCACGGGACCGACAAGGTAAAATACCTTTTCGAGCCCAATCCCGGCGAGAGTGCGCGGGAGCTGGCGGCGATTGCGAGCAGCGGCGAAGCGGCGCGGGTGATGCTGGCGTTGAAGGCGGTGTTGAGCGGGCATGACGAGACGGATGTGATGGTGTTCGATGAAATCGACGCGAACATCGGCGGCGAGACGGGCGCGAAGGTAGGCGAGAAGATGCGCAATGTGGCCGCGAGCCATCAGGTGATCGCGATCACGCATTTGCCGCAGAGCGCGGTGTTCGGGACGCGGCACCTGAAGGTGGAGAAGCGCGTGGAGAACGGCAGGACGAAGACGTCGATACATCAGGTGGAAGGTGACGAGCGGGTGTGCGAAATCGCACGGATGCTCGGCGGAGAGAATTTGACAAGTGTAATCAAGAAACATGCGGAAGAACTGATAAGACATGGAAAAGGCGATAAATGATATTTTTGGAGCCGGGCGCGAAGAATTCTGCGCCGCGCTCAAGGAAATTTCGGGCACGGAAAGCCCGCGGGTAATGCTGGTTGCGGACTTCAACGTGGTGCAGCAGAATCCGGAACTCGGCGGAAAGATCGGCAAATGCTTCCAGTCCGGCGGGATTCAGCTTTGCGGCAAGCCGGCGGTGCTGTCGGGCGGCGAAAAGATAAAGTCGGACGCGTTCTCGACGGTGATGCGCACGATGAATGCGATGCTGGACGCGAAGATCGGGCGTGACGATATCGTGCTCGCGCTTGGCGGAGGTGCGCTGCTCGATGTGGCGGGGTATGCGGCAAAGCAGATTCGCGGCGGTGTGAAACTCGTGCGGCTGCCTACGACCGTGGCGTCGATGATCGACGGCGCGTGGTCGGGCGTGGCGGCGGTGAATACGGTGAATGTGAAGGACGCGCTGAAGATTCCTTGCCGTCCGGACGGGGTATTCATCGACTATTCGTTTGCGCGGACGGTTTTGGACGGTGTGTGGCGCGCGGGGTTCGCAGAGGCCGCGCGGCTCGCGGCGGCGTGCGACGCGCCGCTGATGGATTTGCTGGAAAAACACGCCGGAGACCTCAAAGACCGCGACTACGACGCCATGTGCGAGATCGTTTCGCGCTGCCTTGAAACCCGCAAGCGCGGATCGGCGAAAGAGATCGGCGAGTGGTCGGCGATGCGTCTGGAGACGATGAGCGGCTACAAGCTGCCGCATGGCTACGCGATGACGATCGGGCTCATGATCGACGCGAAATACGCAATGATAAAAGGGTTTTTGAGCGAGCCGGAAGAAGCGAGAATCGCGAAGATTCTCGTCGATTGCGGTGCGGCGGACGGCGTTGCGCACTCGGGACATTTGCTCGCGCAGCCCGACAACGTGCTTTTCGGCTTGGACGCCTGGGAACTCTCGCACGGCAAGGAGCCGCTGAGCTTCCCGGCTTCTGGAGCCAAGACGGTGAAAGAAGAAAAAATCGATCGCGAGGCTATGCGAAACGCGATAAATATGGTAAAATACTAGCAGTATGCAGAAATATTCTTCGATTTGCGGCATGCGGACTGCGGCGCTTTGCGCGGCGTTCGGCATGGTCTTGGCGGCGCAGGCGGTGCAGGTGGCGGAGGTCAGGACGGAAACGCTCGATGACTTCGGCGGCGATTCGTCTTCGGTCGTCAGCCGCTGCCAGACGAAAGCCGGAGCCGAGTACGACCCGGTGATCTTGACGCGCGATGTCTCGTCGCTCAAGGACTCCGGCGACTATGAAGAGGTAGTTGCGGATGTCGAGCGGGTGGACGGCGGAGTGGCGGTAGTCTTCAAGGTGCGGCGCAAAATGCGCTATCAGGCGCCGATGGTCGTGAAGGGCGCGGAAGCCTTGAGCGAGTCGAAGATTTCCGGCGAATCCGGACTGCGCGACGGCTACCTCTACGGCGAGGGCGACATCGTGGCGGCGGCGAACCGCGTGCGGGAGGCGTATTTGAAGAAATACTATCTCGACGCGACGGTCACGCCAAGCTGGCGGATGATTGACGGCAATGATGCTGAAATCACCTTCACTATCGACGAAGGCCGCAGGCAGAAGATCAAGAACTACGTCTTCGACGGCTGCACGTGGGAGGACGACGAAGAGCTTCACGAGGCGATCGAGGATTATCCGTGGTGGAATCCAACCGGCTGGTTCATCGACTCGCCAACGAGCCCCGAGCAGCTCGCCAAATGCTGCCGGAAGATTGAAGAAACCTACCGCAACCACGGCTATTTGGATGTCAAGTGCGCGATGCCTACGCGCCGCGAGCGCGAAGACGGCAAGATCGACATGGTGTTCAAGGTCGATGAAGGCGCGCAGTACCGGGTGGGCGCGATTTCGGTGACCGGCGTCACCAAATACGCCACGGAGGACGTGATCGCAAAGAGCGAACTGCCCGAGGCCGGCGCGATCGCCGGGCAGAAAGATCTCGAAGACGCGGCGCACCGCATCAAGGTGACGGTGGGGTCGGGCGATCTGGGTCTTGCGGACACGGTCGTGGAGACGCAGACCATCCCCGGGGAAAACGGATTCGTGGACATCGTCTTCAAGGTGACGGAAGGCCTCCCCGTGGTGATCAACGAGGTGATCATCCGCGGCAACGACTACACGCAAGACAAGGTGATCCGGCGCGAAATCGCGCTCGGTCCCGGCGACAGGATGCTTGAAGACCGCGCCGAGCGCAGCCAGAAGCGGTTGGAGAATCTGGACTACTTTTCGCGCGTCAGGTACTATCTTGAAAACGCCGACAAGGGCGTGAACGCGAACGGCGAGGAATATCGCAATCTCGTCTACGAGCTCGACGAAAAGAACACCGGCAATTTCATGATCGGCCTTGGCGCATCGTCCACGGATTCGGTCTATCTCTCGGCGGAGGTGAGCCAGGCGAACTTCGATCTGTTCGCGCCTTCCAAGTTGTGGCGCGGCGCCGGGCAGAAGGCGCGAGCCTACGCCCAGGTGGGTCCGAGGATCCAGACGTACGAATTGAGTTTGACCGAGCCATACTTCCTGGAACGGCAGCTGGAACTTACGACGGAACTCTACCGCCGCGGACGCTGGTATGACGACTACGACATCTACCGCACCGGCGGCGGCGTGACGATCAGCTATCCCGTGAAGTTCTGGCCTACCTGGCCTACATTCGGACGCTTTGGCATCCGCGGCAGCGTGGAGTACATAAACTTCGACGATGTGGATCACGGTCTTTGGACGTGGAAAGGCAAGACGCGCGACTGGCTGCGGTACGAAGAGCACGAATACGACAAGGCGGTGGAGGCGACGGCGCGCATCTTCTGGAATCGCGACACCCGCAACAACTTCAAGTATCCGACGAGCGGTTCGCGGTCCAACGTGTTCGCGGACTTCACCGGCGGCGACAACAATTTCGTGCGTTTCGGGTTCAGCCATCGCAGCTATTTCGAGCCGGTAAAGCGCTACAATCATACGCTCATGGCGGCAATCCGCGCCGAGACGATACTGGGCGACGACATCCCGATCTACGACCGCATGTTCCTCGGCGGACCGCGCACGATCCGCGGCGTGGAGTATCGCCATGTCTCGCCGTTTGCGAAGGGACGCAACGGGTCGGACGACATCCCGTGGGGCGGGCAGACGCTCTGGCTCGTCAACGCCGAATACACCATCCCCATCGTGAAAATGCTTAGGGTCGCGGCATTCACCGACCTCGGCGCCGTTGGTGAAGACGAGTTCGATTTCGACTTCTCCGACAATTTTGCGTGGTCGGTGGGTCTTGGACTGAGAATCGACCTGCCGATGTTCCCGATCCGGCTAGACTTCGGCTTCCCGATCGAAAAGCCCGACGATGCGGAACGCGAGGTGTTCTCGTTCATGGTGGGCTACGATTTCTAATCAAAACAAATAAACATAAACGGCAAAAACAGGAAAAACGACATGAAGAAGGTTTTGACGATGGTTGCGGTGGCCGGCGCGGCGATGATTGCGCAGGCGAAAATCGGCACGGTGGACATGCTCAAGCTCGTGAGGAACCACGCTTCCTACGAAACGAACAAGACGCTTCTGACCGAGACGCAAAACGACTACCAGAAGAATATCGACCGCATCAAGGACGAGATCGATTCGTTGCAGGAAGAGGGAAAGAAGCTCACGGAAAAGGTGCGCAATCCGATGTTGGCGGCGAAGGCCAAGGAGCAGCTCGAGAAGGAGCTCGGGGCGGTGCAGAACAAATATATAGCCGCACAGCAGAAGTTCCGGTCCGAGGCAATGCGCAGCGAGCAGGAACTCGCGGACCTCGAGGCCAGGCTTTTGAAGACGACGACCGAAGACCTCCAGAAGAAGATTACGGCCTTCGCCAAGGAGAATGGCTACGAGATGATCGTGAATGTCACGGCGTGCCCCTATGCTTCGCCGGAAATCGACGTCACGGCGGCGGTGCTCAAGGCGATGGGCGTGGATGTGGAGAAGGCGCGGGAGTGGACCGATGAAGGCAAGTGAACTTGCTGATATCCTTGGCGGATCGCTCGAAGGCGAAGATGTCGAGCTCGTCGCCTGCGGCGGACTTGAGGAGGCTCGCAAGGGCGACTTGAGCTTCTGCAAGGATCCCAAGCATGTCAAGCTCGTCGAGACCACGAAGGCCTCGGCGGTGTTGCTGCCGCATGATTGGGAACATGGTGCTCCGTGTGCGATAATCCGCGTCGGCGATCCCAACCACGCATGCATGGCCGCGGCGAAGATTTTCGCGCCGCCGGAGCCGGTGCGTACGCCGGGGGTGCATCCAACTGCGGTCGTGGATCCGGAGGCGAAGCTCGGCGAGGGTGTGCATGTCGGGCCGTGGACGGTCATTGAAAAGGGCGCGGAAATCGGCGACGGCGCGGTGATCGAAGCGCAGGTGTTCATCGGCGAAGGATGCAAGGTGGGCGCGGGAACGCATATATATCCGCAAGTCACGCTGCGCGAGGGGACGATCGTCGGCAAGGGATGCATCTTCCATTGCGGAGTGAGACTCGGCGGCGACGGCTACGGTTTCAACAATGGCCGCCGCGAAGACGGCAGTGTCTATATCGAGAAGATTCCGCAGCTTGGAATCGTCGAGATCGGCGACGGAGTGGAGATCGGGTCGAACACGACGATCGACCGTGCGCGCATTGGACGCACATACATCGGCCCCATGACGAAGATCGACAACCTCGTGCAGGTGGGGCACAATGTGAAGGTGAAGGGCTATTCCGGCCTTATCGCCCAGAGCGGCATCGCGGGATCCACGGAGATAGGCTACGGCTGTCTCATCTGGGCGCAGGCGGGAATCAGCGGTCACATCAAGATCGCCGACGGCGTGCAGGTAGGTCCCCAGGCGGGAGTTCCGCAGACGCTGGACGGAAGCGTGAAGTACGTGCTTGGCGCACCTGCCGAGAGCATGAAGGAATTCGGCGCGCGGACGCTCTTGCCGAAAATGTTCCAGAAGCTCAAGGCGGAAGTCAAGGAACTGAAATCCAAGGTCGCGGAAATCGCGGACAAGGCGGAGCACTGAAAAATGGCGGAGAGAATCGCGGTATATCCGGGAACATTCGACCCGATGACGCTGGGGCACTTCGACTTGATCCAGCGTTCGGCCAAGCTCTACGACAAGGTGATTGTCGCGGTGGCGGCCACCTCGTCAAAGAACGGCGCGATGTTCGATTGCGAAACGCGCATCGGAATGATTGCGGCAGACGTCGTCAAGGCGGGAATCAAGAATGTCGATGTAAAGCCGCTTGATACGCTGCTTGTCGATTTCTGCCGCCGCGAAGGCGCGAAGGTGGTGATTCGCGGCGTCAGGGTGTACAGCGACTTCGAGTACGAGTTCCAGATGGCGCTCACCAACCGGCGGATGGCGCCGGAAATCGAGACGCTGTTCATGATGCCCAGCGAAAACCTCTCGTATGTCACCGCGTCGACGGTGCGCGAGATCGCGAGCTACGGCGGCGACACCGCGCCGTTCGTGACCGAATCCGTGCAGCGGCATCTCGAGAAATGCAAACGCTAATAAAACGATTAAACAACCAACAAAAGAGGACACAAGACATGAATAAAGCGATTAGTGCGGCGGCGGCAATAATGATGTGCGCGGCGGCCTTCGCCCGCGAGGCGAGCATGAGGGTTGTCAAGTCCGAGCCTTTGCGCCAGGCTGAGATGTCGGAGCGCTGGACTCCGTTTTCGCTCAATATAATCACGCCGGTCGGTATTCCGTGTTTTGGGTTTGACTGGGATGTGAGAGGTCTGGAAATCGGACTTGGCAACTACCATCCGGTTTTCGACGGCTGGCAGATTGGGCTTGTGAATGTCGCGGACGATTTTCGCGGTCTGCAGCTTGGAGTCGTAAACTATTCGCATAAGATGTACGGCGTGCAAATCGGGGTAGTGAATGTGATTGAAGACAACGACATCCCGTTCCTGCCCATATTGAACTGCTATTTCTAACTTGACAGAAGAAAAGGAGGATGCTAAAATGAAAAAGACCTTGGCTTTTGTTGCGGCGGCGCTCGTGCTGCCCATCTTCGCCCAGCAGGCCTACACCACGACTGAAACGACGATCGTGAAGAATGTGACGACGACAATCGTCGAGCAGGTCACGGTGCAGGAGCAGAACAATGATTTGAAGACGATCGCAGTCTTCGTGCAGAACCGCTCGCGCCTTCCGGGACTTGACGACGAAATCGACGGAATCCGCGACCGTCTCGCCAGCGCTCTGGCCGAGGTGGACGGATTTTCGGTGATGGACAGCGCCCAGGTCGTCGATACCTTCCGCCGCTACAAAGTCACGGTGGGAGAAGAGAAGGCCGGGCTGGTGAGCGGTATTTTCTCTGGCGGATCGGTGCCGACTATCGCGAAGATGATCGGCTGCGACTACATTGCGGCGGCTACCGTCGTGAACGCCTCCAAGATGCGCAGGAACATGGGCGGCAGGCTTTCCACCGTCTATACGTTGCGAATGACCTTGAAGATCATGGACGCCCGCGGCGCGAGCGTGGACGGAATGCCCACATGGGTGCGCCAGATGCCGATCCTCGACGCGAGCGAGGACGACGACATGAACTATTACCAGATGCTTTTCGACCAGTGGGCCGACGAGGTGACGAGCGTGGTGGCGCAGAAGGCTCCGCGGTGGCGCAAGTATTCGCCCGATCCCGCCACTCTCGTGCGGTTTTACGTTTCCACAACGATCGACGAATCGATTGCCGAACTTGAAAGCCAGACGAAGGGTGTGAAGGGCGAAGTGCTGGTAGAATTGCGCCGTGTAGCCGGCGGTGCGGCCGTGGAGCTTGATGGCGCGGTCATCGGGTCGGCTCCGGGCGAATTCATGGTGGCGCCCGGTCTCCATCAGCTCAAGGTGACGCGCGAGTGGATGCGTCCGTATGCGGCGACCGTGAATATCCAGGATGGCACTAGTCTCAAGGTGGCGTTGGAGATGAGCGACGAAGGTCTCGCCAAGTGGGGGTCGGCTGAAGCCCTGCGCGCGGATCTCGCGAAGCGATATGCCGAAGCCGCGCAGCTTCGCGGAGTCAAGATCAATTACGACAACTCCGGTTGGCGCGATGTCAACCAGGGCAACACCACGACAGTCGTAATGCCGTGAAGAGGCTTTTTGCCATAATTGCACTCGCCGCCGTCGCGGCGGGTTGCGTAACCGAGGACGGCGACGCAAGGAACGCAATCGTCGCACTCGAAGCGGGGCAGGATGATGTGGCGGTCAAGTGGGCGGAGGATCTCGCGACTGACAGCTACTATTCCAAGACGCTAGGTCTTGTGGAGGCCGGACGCGTCAATATGCTCGCCGGTCGCTATTCGCAAGCCGAAAACTGGTTTCGCAAGGCGGTGGATACGGCGGTAGACCGCAAGGAGAGTGCACCCAAGATCAAGCTTGGCGACTGGGGCAACGAGGCGCTTGCGGGAACCATAACTGACGACCGCACCCGCGAGTATTACCTCCAGCCGTATGAAATCAATCTGGCGCTGCAGTATGGAATCATCACCCAACTCTTGAACGGCCATCGTGACGACGCGATGGCCGATGCGAGACTTGCGGTCTATATCCAGAATTCGCTTGCGGAGGAATATGGCGAGGATGTCGCTACGCAGGGGACGGGCGGCGATTCCACGGCCAGAGACATCTATGCCGAGCAGTCGCAGGCGCTCGACGATCTGGTGGCGGCCACAAGCAACTCCTGGGAGAATCCGGTTTTGTGGTGGCTTACTGGCGTCATGTTCGACCAGAACGGCGAGACGGAACTTGCGATGGCATCCTACCGCAAGGCGGCGGCGCTGTGTCCGGGCAATCCCTATGCAATGGGGCGTGCGCCAGATCCGGGCAAGTCGAGGCTGGTGGTGATCTACGATCAGGACTTTGTTTCGCGGCGGCAATCGCTCAAGATCCCGCTTCCAATCTACACGGCGATGAGCATAGACATCCCCAAGTACGGAGACAAGCCTTATGTGCCGGATGAAGTGTCGGTATCCGGTTCTGACGGGGAGAAGCCGATGTCTCAGACATTGAACATCCAGTCGTTGGCGGCTCGCGACCTCAAGGAAAAGCTTCCCGGCGTGATTACGCGCAATGTCACGCGCGCCGCCACGGCGGCGGCGGCGCAGGCTGCGGTCAACTCTTCGGGCAATGAATACGCCCAGATTGCAGTTCTGGCGGTGAATGCCACGGCCATGGTGCTGAGACGCGCGGATACGCGAAGCTGGATCACTTTGCCGATGGGCGAGCAAATCTGGAGCGACAGCGAAATGCAGCCAGGCGAATACCAGATAGGGATTACCGTCGGTGGCGCCACGCACCACGAGCGGGTTTCGCTCAGGCCCGGCAAGACCACGCTCATCTATGTTTCTCGCATAAAATCCAGATTCAAAGGAGGAAGTTGTGAACTGTAAAGTACTGTTGGCCGCTTTGGCGGCGGCAGCCATGATCGGCTGCACGGAGACCGCGGGAACGCGAGTCACCATCGATACCGCGACCGGGGATGCCTCGGTCATGGAATGTTCGACCAGACTCCGGAATCGCGTGCGCGTCGCCCGTTGCACCTACAGCGAGGTGGACGGCATCATGAAGGCGACGGTTACGATAGAGTCGCTCTCGCACAAGCGCCAGGATCTGCAAGCGCGTATGGTGTGGCTTGACGACGACGGCTCGGAAATCGATGCCGACGGCAAGCCGTTCCGTGCGATTGTCCTCGACGGGCGCGATTTCACAACCTTCAGCGGCATGGCTCCATCGCCCAGGGGTCGCACCGCAAAACTCCAAGTAAGAGAAATGGATACGGCAGAATGAAAACCACAACCATGATCATGGCGGCGTGCGCCGCCGCATTGCTCGCAGGCTGCGCCACCACTACGGCGCGCGAAACCCAACTCGACCGCAAGGCGATGACTGCGGCTTTGGAGCCGCAGGATGTGCGCCGCACCGTCGAAAAGATGGTAGATTCCATGCTCCAGGATCAGGAGTTCATCAAGGAAATCGGCGGCACCCGCCCAGTGCTGGACATCTCCGGAATCCAGAACCGCTCAACGATGCACCTTGACATGACGAGCCTCACGGATTCCATCCGCACGAAGCTCTTGCGCTCGCGCAAATTCCGCTTCATGGATCGCACCACCTCGGCCGACGACTTGCAGTTCATGAACGATCAGGCGCTCAATGGCCTTACCGACCAATCAAAGGCCATCCGCGCCGGACAGCAGAGCGCCGCGCAGATGTATCTTTACGGTGCGCTCACCGAAATGCGTCAGCAGGTGAATGGCATCACCGACCGCTACTACAAGTTCACGCTCAACCTCAAAGATCTGAAGTCCGGCGAGATCATCTGGAGCGACGAGCAGGAAATCCGCAAGGAGCAGACGAAGTCCACGCTCGGCTTCTAAAGTCATGGCGGCAGAGGAGATGGATACCGAAATCTCTATCGACCTCGGTCGGCTCGACCCGGAAGGGGAGACGATCGAGGGCGAGGCGGACATCATCGATCTTGATGAAGAGTTCGTAAAGCCGTTCGGCGGCGTGAGGTATCGTTTGCACGCGCAACTTGTCGGCGACGAACTTCTCGTCACCGGGCATCTGGAGCAGGATTTCGATCTTGTCTGCAGCCGTTGCGGCAAGGATTTCGATACTACAATTGTCGTTGACGACTTCACGGAGTCCTACCCTGTCGATGAAAAAAGTAGAGAAATCGTATTGACTTCTGACGCAAGAGATAGTATAATACTCAACTTACCGTCGTATCCGGTCTGCGAAGAGTCGTGTCCCGGGATTGCAGCGGACGTGCGGCAGCCTGTCGATGGCAGGTGGGCTGCGCTTGATGGATTGATAACGAAGAAAGGAAACGAAAATGGCTAGTCCCAAGCACAAGGTGTCGAAAATGCGCAAGCGTCAGCGTGTGGCTTCACTCGAGAAGCCCATTCTCGCGCAGGTCGGAACCTGCCCCAATTGCGGAGCTGCGGTCCGTTCGCACCGTGCGTGCCCCTCGTGCGGCATGTACAAGGGCCGCAAGGTCGTAAGCGTCGGAGAATGATCATGACGCGTATCGCCCTCGATGCGATGGGGGGCGACAACGCCCCCGGCGAGATAGTCAAGGGCGCGGTGGAAGCCGCGACCGGGCTTTCTGATGTCAAGATTCTTTTGGTGGGGCAGCTCGCTCCCATCCAAGCGGTTCTTGACGGCCTTGACAAAGCGCTCAAGGCAGATGCGCAATGCGCCATCGAGAGCGGCCGGCTCGAGATCGTCCATGCTCCGGATGTGGCGGAGATGGACGAAAGTCCGGTCGATGCCGTCCGCCGCAAGAAGGATTGTTCGATCAATGTAGCAATGCGGCTTGTAAAGGAAGGACGCGCGGATGCGTTTCTTTCCGCCGGAAATTCCGGGGCGGTCGCCACGAGCGCGATTTTCAACCTCGGGAGGATTCCCGGTGTGGCGCGTCCGGCGATTGCGATGACGCTCCCTACGCGCGAGCCCGGTCGTCCGCTGTTGCTACTGGACGCTGGCGCGAACATGGACTGCCATCCAGATTGGCTTGTGCAGTTCGCGATCATGGGCAACGCCTATTCGCATGCGGTCTTGAAACGCGAGACTCCGGTCGTGGGGCTCATCTCGATCGGCACCGAGGA
>DFFF01000019.1:0-8570 GCA_002369235.1 Verrucomicrobia bacterium UBA3783 | reverse complement strand
TGCAAGGGCAACGAGATGACGAAGGAGACGTTCCCGCTCCTCAAGCAGGTCAAGGACATCAACTTCATCGGCAACATTGAAGGGCACGACTTCTTCAACGGTGGAGTGGATGTCGCGGTATGCGATGGTTTCGTGGGCAATGTCGTTTTGAAGACGACCGAATCCATCGCCAAGGCGATCGGGTTCTGGCTCAAGCGCGAATTGATGGCCACGCTATTCCGCAAGTGTGCCGCGCTTATGCTCAAGGGTGCTTTCAAGTCTCTCAAGAACCAGATGGACCCTGACATCTACGGCGGCGCACCGCTGCTCGGCGTCCCCGGCGCGGTTATCATCACCCACGGCAATTCTTCCCACAAGACCATATTCTACGCCGTCAAGGCGGCCGTAGCCGCTGCGAAGGCGGATGTCTCCGGCATCATTGCGAGAGCCATCGGCGAATACGCTGAAGACCAAAAGCAGAAATGAGCGAATACAACTTTACCGCCATCGAGAAAAAGTGGCAGAAGTTCTGGCTGGAGAACAAGACGTTCAAGACTCCGGCCAAGAGCGGCAAGCCAAAGTTCTACTGTCTCGACATGTTCCCTTATCCTTCCGGCGCCGGCCTACATGTAGGTCATCCGGAGGGCTATACTGCTACCGACATCCTTTGCCGCTACAAGCGCATGAAGGGATTCAATGTTCTGCATCCGATGGGATGGGATGCGTTCGGCCTTCCGGCGGAGCAGTATGCGGTGGAGACGGGCACCCACCCGGCGGTTACGACCAAGAAGAATGTGGACCGGTTCCGCGAGCAGATCCGCTCGCTGGGATTCAGCTACGACTGGGATCGCGAGGTCAATACGACCGATCCAAAATACTACAAGTGGACGCAGTGGATTTTCGAGCAGCTTTACAAGAAGGGGCTGGCGTACGTTGCCGAGGTTCCGGTCAACTGGTGCCCTGCGCTGGGCACGGTTTTGGCGAACGAAGAAGTCATTGACGGCAAGTCCGAGCGCGGAAACCATCCCGTCATCCGCAAGCCGATGCGCCAGTGGATGCTCAAGATTACCGAATATGCCGAGCGGCTGCTCGCCGATCTCGATACTCTCGACTGGCCTGAAGGCATCAAGGAGATGCAGCGCAACTGGATTGGGAAGTCTACAGGTGCGCTTGTCGATTTCAAGACTACCGGCACGGACGATACGATTACGGTCTACACCACGCGGTGCGACACGCTTTTCGGGGCGACATACATGGTGCTTTCTCCAGAGCACGCGCTTGTCGCAAAATGGCTTGCCGCCGGGGTCGTCAAGAATGCCGATGCCGTGCGCGAATACCAGAGGAAGGCCGCCTCCAAGAGCGATCTTGAGCGCACCGAACTCAACAAGGAAAAGACCGGTGTCAGACTTGAGGGTGTCGAAGGCTTAAATCCCGTCAATGGCGGCAATATCCCGATTTTCATTTCCGACTATGTGCTCGCCTCATACGGCACGGGTGCGATCATGGCCGTCCCTGCGCACGACGAGCGCGACTTCGATTTCGCCAAAGTGTTCAATCTGCCGATTGTCCAGGTCGTTGCGCCTGCCGATAGCGAAGCGGCCAAGAATGCCTCGCCCGATCCCGTGCCTTATTCGGGCGAGTGCGCATTTACCGATATCGCGAGCGGTGTGATGGTGTCTTCGGGCTTTCTCACGGGGCTTTCGGTGGACGACGCGCGCAAGGCGATGATCGCCTGGCTCGAGGAGAAGGGCGTAGGCAAGGCGAAAACCCAGTACAAGCTTCGCGATTGGCTTTTCTCGCGTCAGCGCTATTGGGGCGAACCTTTCCCGGTAATCAACTGGGAAGACGGCACGCGTTCGCTCGTCGAGGAAGAAGACCTGCCGCTGACGCTCCCAGAGCTTGACGACTACAAGCCTACCGGCACCGGCGAGCCGCCGCTTGCGAAGGCGGAGTCGTGGACGAATGTCGTGCGCGCCGATGGCGTGAGAGGTGTGCGCGAAACGAACACCATGCCGCAGTGGGCCGGCAGCTGCTGGTACTACCTGCGCTACATCGATCCGGCGAACGACAAGGCTTTTGCCGATCCCGAGCTCCTTAAAGAGTGGCTTCCCGTGGATCTTTATGTGGGCGGAGCCGAACATGCCGTTCTCCATCTTCTCTACGCGCGCTTCTGGCACAAAGTTTTGTTCGATCTTGGGTTCGTGCCTACGCCCGAACCGTTCCAGCGTTTGGTTAATCAGGGCATGATTCTGGGACTCGCCTACAAGACGAAGCGCGGGGTTTTGGTGCCGATGGACCAGATCGAATGGCGGGACGGCAAGCCTTACGGCAAGGAAGACGGCGGAGAAATGGAACTCTTGACCGAATTTCCCGCGAAGATGTCCAAGAGTCTCAAGAATGTGGTCAATCCCGACGATGTTATCCGCGATTACGGTGCCGACAGCTTGCGCCTTTACGAGATGTTCATGGGACCGCTTCAAGCGGTGAAGCCGTGGTCGACGAAGGGCGTGGAGGGCGTTCATCGTTTCCTTCGCCGTGCGAACAAGTATGTGACCGAGACCCCGCTTGAAGACCGCGAGTTGACGAAGGCGGAGGCGAAACGCCTCAATGCAATGGTCAAGAAGGTCGGTGAAGATCTTGAGTCCATGAACTTCAATACGGCGATTTCGGCGATGATGGTCTATTTGAACGAGGCGGGAGCGACCACCACGCGCGAGGCGGCGGAGAAGTTCACGCTTTGCCTGTCACCTTTCGCGCCGCACTTGGGCGAAGAGCTGTGGCAGTTCCTGGGGCACGCGGACACTCTAGCCTACGAGCCGTGGCCGGCATACGACCCCAAGGCGCTTGTCGAGGACGAGATTGAAATCCCGGTCCAGGTTCTTGGCAAGTTGCGCGGTCGCGTCAAAGTCGCCGCTGCGGCCACGCCAGCCGAGATGGAGACCGCCGCCAAGGCCAATGCGGAAGTCGCCAAGTTTCTCGAGGGTAAAACCATAGTCAAGGTAATCGCCGTCCCCAAGCGGATGGTCAATTTCGTGGTAAAGTGATGACGGCGAAAATCAAGTTCATGAATGTTATCGGGACGTGGCGCATGGTCGCCGACGCCGCCCGCACCACGATCCGCCAGGACGAAGGCACGAAGGAGCCTACTTCCAAGTGGAAGAAGCGCATTCTGCTGGCAGAACATTCGCCGATCCGCAAGTTGATGTTCAACTGGAAGTGGGTAGACCTGCCTTATTGGGTGAGCGTCCATTTTGTGCGCCATAAATACGGGATCGAGCATTTCGTCTCGACCCAGCGCAGCGACCGCACTGGCGATGACCGCGAGGGTAAGCGTCAGGACGCTCCGGTGATGCATGAATGTCAGGCGAACGCCGCCGAGGTGATGTTCATCTCCCGGCGTCGGCTTTGTTCGCAGGCCTCTCCAGAGACGCGCGCGGCGTGGCGGCTCGTTATCGACGAGATTGCCAAGGTCGAGCCTGAAGTCGCCGCCTGCTGCGTTCCCGAATGCGTCTACCGTGGTTTCTGTCCGGAGTTCAAGCCTTGCGGATACTGCGGATCCGACGCCTGGAAGAAAGCGGTTGAAGCATACCGCGAAGTGTGACTATTTCAAGACAAGGAGAAGAATACAAATGGATACGAAACTCTTGAAGCAGGCCCATGAGAAAATCGGCTCCGTGCCGGTTTTGGTGAACCTGGTCTCCAAGCGCGTTAAAGAACTCATCGATGGTGCCAAGCCTTTGGTGCGCCCCGAGTCGCTCGATGTGGACAAGTGCGACATCGCGCTTCGTGAAATCGCCGAGGGCAAACTGGTCGCGCAGATTGATTTCGACGCCATCGCCAAGGCCGAAGAAGCCAAGACGAAGTGGACGGCGAAGCGCGCCAGCATCAATTCGCTCTACGCAGACTAAAGCGGCATGATCGACAACCGCCGCGCCCGCCACGATTATGCAGTGCTCGAGGATCTCGAGTGCGGTATCGAGCTTACGGGCACGGAGGTCAAGGTTCTGCGCCATGGCGAAGGATCGCTCGCGGGGGCTTACGGTGCGGTGCTGGGAGACGAACTCTATCTCGTTGGGATGAACATTCCGGTGTATGAATTCGGCAACCGCTTCAACCACAAGCCGCTCCGCAACCGGCGTCTTTTGGCTCATGCCAAGGAGATTCGCGAGCTCAAGATGAAGTCTGAAGCCAAGGGGCTTACGCTGATTCCGCTTGATTTGCACCTCGCGCACGGTCGCATCAAGGTCAAATTGGGCATCTGCCGCGGCAAGGCTCTGCACGACAAACGCGACAGCCTGAAGGAAAAAGCCATCAAGCGAGACCTTGAAAGAATCCGCCAATTTTGATATAATATCACTAATTGTAAAGAAAAGCCGAAGGAAGCAACAATATGTCAATGATGAAGGGTTTCTCGAACGTTTTCCGCATCCCTGAACTGCGGAAGAAAATTCTTGTCACTTTGGGGCTCGTGTTCGTGTGCCGTCTAGTGTCGCAGATTCCAACCCCGGGCGTGGATTGGCGCGCTCTTCAAAGCGTGATCGAGACTGCGCGCCAGACTTCGACGGGCGGCGGTCTGCTCGACTGGTTTGATGTCTTTACTGGCGGCGCGATGGCGCAATGTGCGATCGGCTTTCTCTCGATCTGGCCTTATATCTCGGCCCAGATTGTAATTCAGCTCCTTTCCTCCGTTATTCCGGCTCTCGAAAAGCTTAAGAAGGAGGGCGAATCCGGAAGGCAGCAGCTGGCGCAGATTACGCGTTATTTGACGATCTTCCTTTGCGTCGTGCAGTCTTGGGGCATCGCGACGATGCTCAGCCACCCTGGTGCGCTCGGTCCTGCTTTCGCCGGCGCGGAAATCGTCGTCAATCCCGGCCTCGGCTTCCATCTCATGACGGTTATTGGCATGACTACGGCTTCGCTTTTCGTCATGTGGCTCGCCGACCAGATTACGACTTTCGGCATCGGCAATGGAGCCTCCTTGATCATCATGATCAACATTACTTCGCGCCTGCCGCAGGCGATCATCAGCGCATGGGAGCGTTACTTCGGTCTTGGCGGCGTCCAGGCTTCCGCGCCGATCATGGAACTGCCGATCCTCATCATCTTCTTCCTCGCGGTCGTTATGGGCACGGTACTTCTCACTCAGGGTGTCCGCAAGGTGACCATCCATTCTACTCGCCGCTCCGTCGGTGGCGGCAACACCTACGGCATGCAGCAGACTTACATGCCGCTCCGCGTGAACTACACTGGCGTCATGCCGATCATCTTCGCGCAGCCGCTCATCCAGATTCCGTCCGCTTTGCTTATGAAGATGACGGACTCCACCTCCGCCGGTTTTTCGGGGACGCTCAACCGCTTTGCGCAGAATTTGAGCAATCCCACCGCGCTCCACATGGTCGTCTACGCCGCGCTCATCATGTTCTTCGCGTTCTTCTGGGTGGCCACCCAGTTCAATGCGATTGACATTTCCGAGAACCTCAAGAAGGACGGCAGCTACATTCCCGGCATCCGCCCAGGACGCGCCACTGCGGAGTTCCTCGACGACATGATGACCAAGATTACTTTGATTGGCGGCACGGGGCTGCTTGTCGTCGCTCTCATCCCGATGCTCCTCATGGGCTGGATGAGCGTTCCGTGGGCGATTGCGAGTTTCTTCGGCGGCACTTCGCTCTTGATCGTCGTCGGCGTCGCTCTGGATACGCTCCGCATCATGGAGTCGCATCTTTTAGTGCGCAAGTACGATGGCTTCTTGAGCCATGGTTCGCTTCGCGGCCGCAACGGCTGAAATGTATTTTAGACAAAATCAGAAAAGGAAAGGCATTGAAATGACTACTCGCAGAGAATTCTTGAAAGGCACCGCGTGGCTTGGCGCGGTGGCGGCATTGGGCGGCGTCGCCAAGGCGGCGGACGAGGTGGCGGTCGGCGGCAACATGGCGGGATTCGCCGTCAAGCCTATCGAAACCGTGCGCGTCGGCGTAGCGGGTCTGGGCATGCGCGGACCGGGCGCGGTGCACCGTCTTGCTTCTATCCCCGGCGTCAAAGTGGTGGCGCTTTGCGATCTTTTCCCGGAGCGTGTCGAGCGCCAGAACAATTGGCTCAAGAGCAACGGCTACGAAGAGGCCGCGTCTTACGTAGGCCAAGAGGCTTACAAGGCGATGTGCGAAAGCGAGCTCGATCTCGTTTATATCGTGACCCCGTGGAAGATGCACACCCCGATCGCGCTTTATGCGATGGAGCATGGCAAGCATGCGGCGATTGAGGTTCCTTCGGCCATGTATCTCGAAGAGTGCTGGGCGCTTGTCGAGACGGCCCAGCGCACCGGCCGCCACTGCATGCAGCTCGAGAACTGCTGCTATGGCGAAATCGAGATGCTCGCGCTCAACATGGTGCGCAAGGGCATTCTGGGCGATCTCGTCCATGGCGAAGGCGCGTACATCCACGACCTGCGCGAATTGAACTATCTCGATCCCGCCGCCGGCGGCTACCAGAACTACTGGCGCCTGAAGTGGAATGCTCAGCATTACGGCAATCCCTACGCCACGCATGGTCTGCTGCCGGTGATGCAGTCGATGAACATCAACCGCGGCGACCGCATGGACTACCTTACCTGCGTTTCGTCCGACCAGGTTGGCATGGACGCCTACGCCAAAGTTAAGTTCGGCGAAACGAGCTGGCAGGCCAGGCTCAACCCGAAGCTTGGCGACATGTCCACTACCGTCATCAAGACCGTGAAGGGCAAGACGATCATGGTCCAGCACGATGTTACGAGCCCGCGTCCCTACAGCCGCATCAATCTGCTATCCGGCACCCGGGGCATCATCCGCGGCATTGGGCGCGATTACGATTTTCAGGTGGCGCTTGCCGACGCTCCCGGCGAGGGTGCGCACGCTTGGGCCGACAAGGAAACGGCCACGAAGATCGCCGACGAATACCAGCATCCGCTTTGGAAGGTCGCCGGTGAGATCGCCCAGAAGGTCGGCGGTCACGGCGGCATGGACTTCCTTATGGATCTGCGCCTGTGCTACTGCCTCCAGAACGGCTTGCCGCTCGATATGGATGTCTACGACCTTGCTTCTTCCTGCGCGGTCGCGGAACTTTCCGAGAAGTCCGCCTGCAATCGCGGCGCGTCGTACGATGTGCCGGACTTCACTTGCGGCGGCTGGCAGACGGCGAAGCCGCTCGGCATCGAGTCGGTCAGCGAAGACATGGTCAATCGTCTGATCGCGCAGAAGGACGATTCTGCGCTCAATGTCTAAGGCCAAGAGTTTCTGGCAGCTGGGCAAGTACGGCGCAATTGGCGTCTTGTCCACGATCGTGCAGACGGGGGTGTTCTACGCCCTCGCCTGCACATGTCTTAAATGTCTAAAATACGACGATGTGGCGGTGAAGCATTTCGATTTCCCCGTCGCGCTTGTCTCGGATTCCGCCCGCGCTTGGCGTTTTGCCGCCGCCACGGCTATCGGCTTTATCATCGCCAACATTTTCTGCTGGCTCATGAACCGCAAGTATGTATTCACTCCAGGCAAGTTCAAATTGTGGGCGGAATTTTCGCTTTTTTTCTTTTCGGCGGCATTTGCCACGGTCGTGGCGATTGGCGCATCCGGTGCACTTATCAATTATCTGGGGCTTATGACCTCACTCGCCGTTGTCATCGAGGTCTTGGTCAGTTTCTTTATCAACTTTTTCGCCCGCAAATTCTTCATTTTCTACGGTTCGATACTGATTTTTGCGTTTATTCCGCTTTGCGCCCAGACGGTAGTCGAGCAGGGCCGGGCGGTTGATCCGGCGGTCGTAGCTCAGTATCCGGCGGTCGTCGCCGCGCCTCAGCCCGCAGCGCCTGGCGTCCAATCGCAGATTCAGCCATTGCTTCCGCAACTGGAAAACCTTGTCCCCTCGGTCCGCACCAGGGTCTTTCATCTTTCGCATGTCAGCGCCCAGGATCTTGCCGATCGCTTTAACAATACCTGGGCTGCGGGAATCGGCGATTTGGGGCGCATCTATCGCATCGCCATGAGTTATCCCGAGGCCAATGCAGTAGCCGTGACCGCGACCGAAGACATAATCCGCGAGTGCGAGAATGTCATCCGTGAAGTGGACAAGGCAACTCCGCAAGTCTATATCGAGGCCAGATTTATCGAGCTCGGCAACACTGCGTCGCACAAGGTGGGTATCGACTGGTCGATGCTCGATGGCATGAAGGGGACTGCGAACTTCGGCGGCGGCATCGACGGCCGTCATGTAGGGAAGGGAATCTACAATTATCAGCATACCGAATCTTCCGCTACCGAATCCACCGTGACCCAGATTGCCGGCGCCCAAGGCGCCAACGGCTCCGTGACCCACTTTACCGGCACGCTCGACTTCTCCGAAATGTCGCTGACGCTCCGCGCCTTGCAGGCGACCGAGGACGCGCGCATCTTCTCCAACCCCAAGATCATCGTCTCGTCGGGCAGGAAGGCGACGGTGGATATGACGACGAAGTATCCAAACGTCTTCATCAGCTCCAAGCGCACCACCTCGAACGGCGTAAACTCCATGGATCTTGACATGCAGATGGCGGCGATCCCCGGCGAGGACAAGTTCATGTTCGC
>DFFF01000031.1:7158-14435 GCA_002369235.1 Verrucomicrobia bacterium UBA3783 | reverse complement strand
TGTCCGGCGTCGATGCATACGTTCTCACGCATCTTCACCCCGACCACTTCGACATGGCGGCGGACGGCACGGCTGGCGCGAAGCTCAACAAGGCGGTTCCGCTCTTTGTGCAGAACGAGCGCGAGGTCGGCGTGATGAAGAAGTCTGGCTTCGCGGACGTTCGGATGTTAACGGATGACGGCGTCACATTCAACGGGGTGACTTTGAAGCGCACTTACGCCAAGCATGGCACGAAAGAGCCGTGTGGTCCGGCATCGGGCATCTTCTTCAGTGCACCAGGCGAAAGGAAAACACTCTGGATTCTCGGCGACACGATCTGGTGCGACGAAGTCGCCAAGACTATGGCGGAGCTGAAACCCGATGTCGTAATCCTGAACGCCTGCGCCGCACAGCTTAAGACATACGGTCGTCTCATCATGGACGATGCAGACGTCGAGAGCGTCTGCCGCGCCGCGCCAAACGCCACGGTAATCGCGAGCCACATGGACACCGTCGCCCACGCCTCGCTCACGCGCAAGGCGCTCAAGGCGGCGCTCGAAAAGCGCGGCCTCGCCTCGCGAGTCCTGATGCCCGACGACGGCGAAGCGTATGTGTTTTGACACAGGAGAAATCCATGACAGTCGTAAAAATCACAGTTCTTGAGACTTCGCTGAAGAAGGACTTGGCGGGCGAATACGCCGTGCCGAATCTGGAGCCCTGCCCGATCCTGAAGGCCGGGCAGGTGTTCTACGCGACGAACACGTGCCCCAAGGGAATGTGCGACGCCGCATGGCGCACGATCAACCAGTACGTCTTCGCCCTCGCCTGCGGGGTGCGCGAGTTCTACGGCGGCGGATGGATGAAGGAGCCGGGCAAGGTCATCACCTGCTGCAACGACGGGCTGCGTCCGGTGTACTTCAAACTTGAAGCCACAGACCGTGAGGCCGGACCGTTTCTGGGAAGAGACGACAAGTAGCCAATGCCCAGGCTCAAAGAAAGAAGGCTGGTCACATGACGACAAATATCCCTGACAGAATTGAAATCAATGGAAAGACATACATCGTAGATATCAACCATGAATATCCCTATGATATTAGCAATCCCATGCATTTAGCGGCTTTTGATGAGAATAACGAGCTTGTGATAATCGATTGGGATCTAGAGAAAGTTATTGAGGAAATTCATGTAGTTGGCATCGGAAGGCCTGATTTGTGTTCGGTTATTGCTGAGTGGACATGGAATTGCATTGGCGATCTACATCCAGAGGGAGGCCAATGTCCCCATATAAAAAGAATTGCTATCGAAGAGGGTATTACAACAATAGAATACGGCGCCTTCAGAAATTGGAAAGCGTTGGAACTTGTCATGCTCCCCCAAAGTGTCGTGACTGTAGACCGACGAAATGCATTTATTGGATGCGATAATCTTAGATGGATTATATCTGTTGGATATGATGGAAAGATTAATTTTGAAAGGTTCGGTAGTTATGTGTTTGACAATGATGATTATATACAGATAATAACTGAACATCCAATTCATCAAGTAATCGAGGCGTGTTCTAAATGTAGACTGTGGGAGCAACTGCCGTGTGAAAAATGGGTGAAATTGCTGATAAGCCAGCCACAACTGGCAGATAAATGCAGTTCGTGGAGTATGTTCAACGGCTATGACTGGGTTGAACTTCTGAGAGTTAGGCCTGAATTCTCAAAGTATTGCGATAGGTTTGATGGATGGCGTAAGATAGACATAACATTCCTTACTGCCCCAGAGTATTTTTATAATTGTGAATATGATGAATTATCGATGCATGGAAGCATTTTGACTGAGAATGGCATAGTTAGTGTTGTTTCACAGATGGAAAATAACGGCAAAACCACTTATAGGACTGCGGACAGGAACATTGTGACAGCGATTGAAGAGGTAGTGCCTTGCGGACGGTGGGCAGAACTGCTCGAAAAACAACCTCAGTTTTCAGACAAATGCGATAAACTTAATGGATGGGAAATCTTTGATGGCTTCGATTGGGGGAGACTTATTGCAGAGCAACCGAGTTTTATTTCAAAATGCGAGTCTCTCAATGGATGGAAATTGATGCGGGATTTTAAGCCAATTTCATCGCTTTACAGTGAAGAACTTTGGCATCCAGAAAATACAACAAACTATGAAACATTTGACCGTGAAGAATACCTTCCTGCAATGGTTTGTGATAGAGGTATTAATCTGTTCCGATGGACTCATAAACTGTCGCAAGAGTCAGTTGCCAAGATATTGCAATCGTTGTCTAAAGTATTCTGGATTAACGCATTACTTCAAGACATAAAAAGAACGATATGGACGGCTGCAAAATACGATGTACGTGAAATTTGGGACACTATAACGATATGTGAGTGGCAAACTGTAATCAACGATTCCTATACGTGGTCAGAATTAGTAGATATTATTACAATCACAGAAGATAATTCGTGCATAAAATCATATAAACCATTCTGGCTCGCCTTACAGAAGGCATGCCCTGATTATCTTAATAAAGCCATTGAATGGGAAGATCATGATGAGGAGTAAAATGCTAATGATGGCATCACTCATAGCCGCAGCGTTTCTTGCAATCGGAAATGTGACGAATGAAGTTGAGACGGCATCTACGACAAATTCGCTCTCTATTATTGTTCGTATCGCCGAAATCGAGGTTCACCCTGAACATCTGGAAGCGTACCTCGACGCCGCGAAGACGGTAGGCGCGGAATCGGTCTCAAAGGAGCCGGGTGTCGTGTGCATCTTCCCGATGCAGAAGAAGGAATCGCCAACGTCCATCCGCATCGTCGAGATTTATCGCAGCGAAGAGGCATACAAGGCGCATCTCGCGACGCCGCACTTCCGCAAGTACAAAGAGGGTACGCCGCACATGATCAAGTCGCTCGAACTTGTTCCAATGCGTCCGCTTGATGCGGAGCACATGAACAGGATATTCAGGAAAGAAGACATTTGACCCGCAGATATGCGACCGGAAGAACAATCAGAAAGGAAGAATCCATGAAGAAAGTATTGATCATATCCGCCAGCCCTCGCAAGGGCGGCAATTCGGACATCCTCTGCGACGAGTTCGCAAAAGGCGCAAGAGAGGCTGGACACGAGGTGGAGAAAATCCGCCTCGCGGAGAAGAAGGTCGGCTACTGCACCGGCTGCTACGCCTGCCAGAAACTCCACAAATGCGTCCAGAAGGACGACGCCAACGAACTTGTCGAGAAGATGCTCTCGGCGGATTCAATAGTCCTCGCGACGCCCGTCTATTTCTACTCGATGGACGCACAGCTCAAGGCGCTAATCGACCGCACTGTCTCGCGCTGGGACGATTTCGGACGCTTCAAAGGCACGGAGTTCTGGCTCGTCATCACGGCTGCGGATACGAACCGCGAGATGATGTCAGCCACGCTTGAAGGACTGCGCGGCTTCATGCGCGACTGCATGGAAGGCAGCATTGAACGCGGCGTAATCTACGGCACCGGCGCCTACGAGAAGGGCGAAATCCGCAATCTCCCGGCAATGCGCGAGGCGTATGAAGCCGGCTTAAACGCCTGACCGGTAAATTCTACCTGAAAATTCGGTTCAGCCATTCGACCACGTCATCCTCGGTGTGGTGCGAGGTGACGCCGGTGCCGAGGCGGCGCTCGATCTGATTCGAGCCGCGAAACGCGAGTCCTTCCAGTACTTTTGCTTCCGGGCACGCCTTGCGGATGTCATCAAATGCTCTGCCTGCTCCGCCGCCGCCATGCGCACAGAAGGGGACTACGGTCTTTCCAGCGAGTTTTTCGGTATCGAGGAATGTCGCCATCGGCAGGGCGTAAGTGCCGTACCAGATCGGTGCGCCGACGAATACGATGTCGTATGCCGCAAGGTCTGGAATCGCCTTCAGCGCGGGGTGCGTACCCGCCTCGATGTCCTTGCGGACGGCTTTGATTATTGCGCCGTACGACTCTGGATAAGGTTCAGCCATTTCAAGCGGCAGCAAGTCGCCACCAGTGTGCTTCTGTATCCATGTGGCCACGATGGCGGTATTCTGCGCCTTCGACTGAGAATAGTATACGATGGCGATTTTCCCTTGCGGCTTTGCCGTTAGCGGAATCGTCGCCGCCGTCTCACGCTTCGAGAACATCCGGCATCCCGCGATGGCACATGCAACCGCAATCGCCGTGACACATATAGCAACAATTGCAACTTTCATCTTTTGTCTCCTTTATGATGTGGTTTTTGTTTGCGATCAATCCATTTTTGCTCACTTCCCGTTCGATCCGCTTCGCGTTTTCAGATAGGCGATGAGTTCGCGCGGGAAATTCGTTTCGATTATCGTGAAGCCATTGTCGAGAAGCCAGCCCCAGCCTTCTGATGGCGAAGAGAGAAGCGACAGCTTATCGTCGTGCCCGGCAGTATGTTTTGACCAAGTCGCCGCGACGAATGCGCGCGAGCCGGACGCGAGGACTTTCGGCAATTGCGCGTATGTTTTCGAGTCGAGCGTTTCCATCCTGAACTGGAATGCCTTTGGCTTCGCGTTTTGCAGCCACTCGTCCACATATGCTTCGAGATCCGGGATCTTGTCGTCGATTACCGGGCAATAGACAACGCGCTCAAGGTCGTCGCCGAAGACCGCTTTCGCTTTTGCATACGGCCAGTCAAGGACGAACACGGTTTCTTCCAGCGTTCCCTCTTCGCGGGCGATTGCAAGAAGTTTCGGCACGAGCTCGCCGTTGTTCTGCCCCGCTTTGTCGAGATAGAGCATCACCTTTCCTTTGGCGACGGCCATGTATTCGCGCAAAGTAGGGATTTTCTCGCCCGTCCACTGGCCTACGGCATCGTGGAGCCACAGCGATTTAAGCTCGGCAAGCGTCATGTCCGATATTGACCCGGTCGCGCGCGTCGTGCGGTCCACGGTGGCATCGTGGTGGATCACGATTTCGCCGTCTTTCGTCTCCCGCACATCGGTTTCAACGATGGAGACGCCGAATGCGATTGCGTTCTTCAGCGAGGCGATGGAATTTTCCGGCGCAAATTTCCAGTCCGCCCGATGGCTCGCCACCAAAATAGATTGCGTATCCGTCCGGTGGCATGGCTTGGAAGAACCCATTGCGCCGCATTTGTGCGATGATCCCATCGCGCCGGCGAGTATTGCCATGATGGCGAGAGAGTATCTCATTTCGTGTTCCTTTCAGATTTTCTTGATGATCTTAGCCGGGACGCCCGCAGCGACAGTGCGCGGCGGCACGTCCTTCGTCACGACTGCACCCGCGCCGACGATCGCGCCTTCGCCAATCGTCACGCCTGGGCATATTGTCACGCGAGCGCCGATCCACACCTTGTCGCAAATCTTGACGGGCTTGGCGAACATTCCGCCGCGCTTTTCCGGGTCGGGATCGTGGTTGAGAGTTGCGATGATCGTCTGCGGCCCTATGAGTACGTCGTCGCCGATTGCGATTCCGCCTTGATCCTGGAACTGGCAGCCGGAGTTTATGAATACCCGCTTGCCGATTTTCGTATTCTTGCCGCAGTCGGTGTGGAAGGGCGGGAACATGCCGAACGATTCGTCGATTTCGCTCGCCGTCAGTTTCGCCATGAGCGAACGCACTTCTTCGGGCGTATGGTATGAGCCGTTCAGCTCGGCCGTGATTTTCAGCGCCTCCTGTGAGAGCGCATGAAAAGCCTGATGAAGTTCACTCCCGCCGGGAATGTACTTCACCTCGGCCATCGTTCTTCTGAATTCTTCTATGGTCATTTCTGCTCCTCTTTGCATATTCAGTGTTCGCCTGACGGGAAATGGCGCGGTCTTGTCCTTTGGCCGTCCCATGCTTTGGGGAGCGTGATTTTGACCGTGGCGAAGGCGCCTGACGGAAGCGGACAAAACCCGTCGCCGCATTCGGTTGCAGATGCCATGCGCACGAAAAGTGCCGCCGCCAGTAGGGCGAGATGCCCCCATCGCGCCTTGCATTTCATGTCCATTCCCAGCATTTTTCGTTTTCTTCCCGATTTCTTTGCAGAAACATTGCATATTATACCAAAAATCGGTTATTTCCGGTAGATGGAAATATTGGGAATTGGGAATTCTTCGATTTTTCGATTGAGGAATTTTAACCACACAGAGGCGTGGTAAACAAAAACTCTAATTCGCCGGTTTCGATAATTAGCCGCACAGCAGCACTCTTGCGTGACCGCCCAAGGGGCAAAAGCGCCAGACATGCTTGCATTTTGCGCGGATTTTTGGTATAATTCCGCACAAAATTGCAAAAGCCGGGAAACAACATAAATTCCTTAAAACAGCAAAGGAAAACAATGAAGACAAAACAGAAAAAGTACGTCTATTTCTTCGGTGCGGACAAGACCGAGGGCAATGCCGACATGCGCGAACTCCTCGGCGGCAAGGGCGCGAACCTCGCCGAAATGGCCGGGCTGGGGCTGCCGGTGCCGCAGGGCTTTACGATTTCCACCGAGGCCTGCACTCGCTACTACGACGACGGCAAGGTGATCGGCGACGATATCAAAGAGCAGATCATGGAGTATATCGACAAGCTCGAAAAGTCGTCGGGCAAGAAATTCGGCGATGCGAAGAATCCGCTGCTCGTTTCGGTCCGTTCGGGTGCGCGCGCTTCGATGCCCGGCATGATGGACACGATTCTGAACCTGGGGCTCAACGAGACGGTCGTCAATTCGCTCGCGAAGCAGACGAAGAATCCGCGCTGGGCGTGGGACTGCTACCGCCGCTTCATCCAGATGTTTTCGGATGTCGTGATGGAGGTTGGCAAGAAGCATTTCGAGAAGCTCATCGACAAGATGAAGGAGAAGAAGGGCGTCAAGCTCGACGTCGAACTGTCGGCGCAGGATTTGAAGACGCTCGCCAACCAGTTCAAGGCCGAGTACAAGACGGCGATCGGCAAGGAGTTCCCGACCGACGCCAAGGAGCAGCTCTTCGAGGCGATCAAGGCGGTGTTCCGCAGCTGGGACAATCCGCGCGCGAACGTCTACCGCCGCGACAACGACATTCCGTACAGCTGGGGCACGGCGGTCAACGTGCAGATGATGGCGTTCGGCAACTTGAACAACAACTCCGGCACGGGCGTCGCGTTCACGCGCGATCCGGCGACGGGCGAGAAGCGGCTCATGGGCGAGTTCCTCATGAACGCCCAGGGCGAAGACGTGGTCGCCGGCGTGCGCACGCCGATGCCGATCGCGAAGATGGCCGAGGTCATGCCGGACGTGTTCAAGCAGTTCCAGAAGATTTGCGCGACGCTCGAGAAGCACTACCGCGACATGCAGGA
>DFFF01000031.1:6061-7107 GCA_002369235.1 Verrucomicrobia bacterium UBA3783 | reverse complement strand
GACATGCAGGACATGGAGTTCACGATCGAAAACAAGAAGCTCTTCATGCTGCAGACGCGCAACGGCAAGCGCACGGCGAAGGCGGCGTTGAAGATCGCGTGCGATCTCGTGGACGAAGGAATGCGCACCGAAGAAGAGGCGGTGTTGATGATCGATCCGCGCAACCTTGATACGCTCTTGCATCCGCAGTTCGACGCGGTGGCGCTGAAGAGCGCGACGCCTTCGGGCAAGGGGCTTCCCGCGAGCCCCGGCGCGGCGTGCGGACGCATCGTGTTCACGGCCGAGGACGCGAAGGAGTGGAAGGAGCGCGGCGAGAAGGTCGTTCTCGTGCGTCTCGAGACGAGCCCCGAAGACATCGAAGGCATGAAGGCGGCCGAGGGCATTCTCACCGTTCGCGGCGGCATGACGAGCCACGCGGCGGTGGTGGCGCGCGGCATGGGCGAGTGCTGCGTTTCCGGGTGCCAGGAAATCCAGATGGACGAAGAGCACAAGCGCTTCGTGCTGGACGGCAAGGTCTTCAAGGAAGGCGACTGGATTTCGATCGACGGTTCGACCGGCAACATCTACGCGGGGCTCATCCCGACCGTGGACGCGACGATCGCGGGTGAATTCGGTCGCATCATGATGTGGGCGGACAAGTTCCGCAAGCTCAAAGTGCGCACGAACGCCGATACGCCGCGCGACGCGAAGAAGGCGCGCGAGCTGGGAGCGGAGGGCATCGGGCTTTGCCGCACCGAACACATGTTCTTCTCGCAGAGCCGCATCACGCCGTTCCGCCAGATGATTTGCGCGGACACGGTGGAAGAGCGCCGCATCGCGCTCGCGAAGATCCTTCCGTACCAGCAGGACGACTTCGAACAGCTCTTCGAGGCGCTGGACGGCCAGCCGGTGACGATCCGCTTCCTCGATCCGCCGCTGCACGAGTTCGTGCCGCACACGGAGGATGAAATCGCGCTGCTGGCGAAGGAGACGCACAAGCCGATTTCCCGCATCAAGGAGATTATCGATTCGCTCCATGAGATCAACCCGATGATGGGCCACCGCGG
>DFFF01000031.1:0-6022 GCA_002369235.1 Verrucomicrobia bacterium UBA3783 | reverse complement strand
GATGGGCCACCGCGGCTGCCGCCTTACGGTGACGTATCCGGAAATCGCCGTGATGCAGACGAAGGCGGTGATTCGTGCGGCGATCAACGTGCAGAAGAAGCACAAGGGCTGGAACGTGAAGCCGGAGATCATGATTCCCCTGACCGGCGACGCCAAGGAATTCAAGTTCGTGAAGGACATCGTCGTCCATGTGGCGAACGAGGAAATCCAGGCGGCGGAGATTAAGCTCAACTACGAGGTGGGCACGATGATCGAGATTCCGCGCGCGGCGCTCACCGCCGGCGAGATCGCGGAAGAGGCGGAATTCTTCTGCTTTGGAACGAACGACCTCACTCAGATGACGTTCGGCTTCTCGCGCGATGACGCGGGCAAGTTCCTTGGCGCCTACTACGACAACAAGATCTACGAGAACGATCCGTTCGCGAAGCTCGACCAGGTCGGCGTGGGCAAGCTCATGGAGATGGCCGTGGAGAAGGGCAAGGAGACGCGTCCGAGGATCCACTGCGGCATTTGCGGCGAACATGGCGGCGATCCGACGTCGGTCGAATACTGCCACCGCATAGGACTCAACTACGTAAGCTGCTCGCCCTACCGGGTGCCGATCGCGCGTCTGGCGGCGGCGCAGGCGGCATTGCGCAAGTAATTGACGAAGAAGGAAGAGCTTTGGCGATTGACGCGCGAGGCGGTCGGCAGCGGCCGGCTCAGCGTCATCATGCCGCTCTTCCATTTGGCGGACGAGGTGGAGGCCAATCTGGTCTCCACCTTGAATCTTTACCGCGAGCATGGAGTTCCGGTAGAGCTCATTCCGGTTGACGACGGATCTGAAGACGGCACGGCGGAGATTCTCGCGCGGCTCAAGTGCGACGAGATAAAACCGGTAGTGTGTCCTGAAAACGGCGGCAAAGGCGCGGCCTTGCGCGCCGGGTTCGCCGCCTCCACCGGCGAATACGTGCTCCTGCTGGACGGCGATCTGGACATCAATCCCAAGCAGACGCCATACTTCTTCGAGGCGATGCTCAAGGGCGGTCTTGACATCGTTTGCGGATCGAAGCGCCATCCCAAGAGCGCAGTGCAATATCCATGGCACCGCAGATTGGTGTCCTGGATATATTTTACCTTGGTGAGGATATTCGTCGGCGTAAAAGTCACGGACACCCAGACCGGCATGAAGCTTTTCAAGCGCGAGACGCTTGCCGCCGCGCTTGATCTCATGCTGGTGAAGAAGTATGCGTTCGACCTTGAACTGCTGTCGATTGCGGCATCGCGCGGCGCGAAGATCGGCGAAGCGCCGGTGACCATCAGATTCGGGACGAAGTTCGGGGCGTTGAAGGCCAATACCGTCTTCGAGATGGCCAAGGATTCGCTCGCGGTGTTCTACCGGCTCAAGATACTCAAGTATTACGACAAGGCGATGCGGCTGAAGCCGATCGGGAAGCCACCGCTCGTTTCGATCGTAATCGCCTGCCCGGACAAGAGCTGGATGCTCGAGGAGTGCATCAAAGGGATTGAAAAGCAGACCTACCGCAATTTCGAGACGATCGTCCTTCCGGACAGTGAGACCGGAAAGGTGCGTCCGGCGGAGAAGCGCAACTTGGGGATCAAGCGGGCGAAGGGAGAGATTGTGGCGTTCATCGACGACGATGCCTATCCCGACGCGCATTGGCTGGAGTATGCGGTCAGATATTTTTCCGAGGAGTCGATCGGCGCGGTTGGCGGGCCTGGAGTGACGCCGCCGGGCGACAGCGGCATGGCGCGGCTTGGCGGCCGGGTATACGCCAATCCGCTCGTGGCCGGCGGCTACCGCTACCGTTATGTGGCTGGCGGCGTTCGGCGCGACGTGGACGATTATCCCAGTTGCAACCTTTTCGTCCGCAAGTCGATTCTCGACAAGATCGGCGGCTACCGCACCGACTTCTGGCCCGGCGAGGATACGCTGCTGTGCAAGGACATAATCGATTCCGGTGCGCGCATCGTCTACGATCCGTGGGTCGTGGTCTATCATCACCGGCGCGCGCTTTTCGGGGCGCACTTGCGTCAGCTTGGCCGCTATGCTTTTCATCGTGGATATTTTGTCAAGCGCTTCCCTTCCAACTCGCTGCACTTTTCGTATTTCGTGCCCACGCTGTTTGTGGCGGGGCTTTTGGGGATCTGGTGGCTGTGGCCGCTCTATCTGTTCTATCTGTGCATCGTGCTCGCGACTTCGTTTTCATTCAATCCCGCAACTTGGCTTGTCACGGCGGCGGGCGTGGCGGCTACGCATGTCTGCTACGGCGTGAAGTTCGCCCAGGGACTTTGCGCCGGAAAGGCGCCGTGCGAATTCATCGGAAAGGATCATGCAAATGGCAACGGCAATTGAAGCGGCGAGCTGGATCGCTGGCGCATATCTGGTCGGCGGTATTCCGTTCGGTTTTTTGATCGGCAAAATGAACGGCGTCGACGTGCGCACGGTCGGCTCCAGGAATATCGGCGCGACCAACGTCTTTCGCACGGTGGGCAAGAAATGGGGAGTGCTCGCGCTTGTTCTGGACATGATGAAAGGGCTAGTCCCCACGCTCGCGTGCAAACTCGCAAGCGACATCTCATGGTTGCCGCTGACGGTGGGCGTGATGACGGCAACCGGCCACATGCTTACGCCCTACATGAAATTCAAGGGCGGCAAAGGCGTGGCGACCGGCTTTGGGATGATGATTGCGCTTATTCCCGCCTACTGCGGAATCGCCTTCGCGATTTTCGCATGCGTGTTCGCGCTTTCCAACTATATTTCGCTCGGTTCGTGCATTGCCGCAACATTCCTCGGCGTTGCGGTTTGGATTCCGGCGCTCGGCTGCAAAGGCTATGGCGACATTCCCCAGGCGGTCTTGATTACGCTTGTGGCGGTTTTTGTCGTCTACAAGCATCGTGCGAACATCGCCCGGCTGCTCGCCGGCAGCGAGAACAAGATCTACCTGTTCAAGAAGCCGGCGGAGGCTAAATGAGCATTTTCGCTTCGCTTTTGCTTGTCGCCTACAACTATTGCACGCTGTCGTATACGATGGCGTTCTGGTCCAAGACTGAATGGGAGCCGGAACTTGACCGGCTGGCGGCGAACGGTTTCAATGTGGCGCTGGTGACGGCGGGGCTTCCCAAGGTGTGGCAGGATACTTTGCGCGAAATGGGATATGGCGAGGAGCGCATCGCCGCATTCATTCCGGATGGTGCGGCGGCCGCATGGTGGAACATGGGCAACCTCGAAGGTCTCGGCGGGCCCGTCCCGCAGGAGCGCATCGAAAAAGACGCCGAACTCGGTCGATGGCTGTGTGCGGAGATGCGTCGGCGCGGCATCGAGCCGATTCTGCAGGGCTTCACCGGACTTGTCCCCAGCGGTTCCGAAGAATCGATCGACCAAGGCAAATGGTGCGGAATCTTCCAACGTCCGGCGCTCCTGAATCCCAAATCCGCCCGTTTTGAAGCTTTCGCCCACGCCTGGTATCGCAATCTCGAAAAGGTCTACGGCATCAAGCCGAAATATCTTGGCGGCGATCTCTTCCACGAAGGCGGCAATCGCGAGGGCATGAGCGCGGCGGAAACAACCGCCGCCGTGAAGAAAGTCCAGAGCCTGCAGCAAGAGGCTTTCCCGGGAGCGATCTGGATGGTGCAATCGTGGCAGGACACGCCGATAAAACCGGTGCGCGACGGACTCGATCCCAAGCACACCATAATCGAAGTGCTCGACAAGGATATGTCGAACACCGGGGCATACGACTACAAATTCGGCGACTTGCCGTGGATTTGGTGCGAAGTCATGAATTTCGGCGGCAATACCGGGCTTTACGGCGGCGCGGCGAGATTCAGGACGCTCGACAAGATTCCCGGCAAATCCAAGTCCTTCCGCGGTTACGGGATGATGAGCGAGGGGCTCGAGACCAACGCCTATTGCTACCACATCTTTCTCAATATGGCGAGCGGCAGAAGGGAGAAGGCGACGATCGGGGAGTTCATGAGGTCGCGCTACGGAAAGTGCGATTGGCGGATTGCGACCGCGATTTCGACGCTCGAGCGCTCGGTCTGGGATTGCCGCAGGCGGCAGGAGGGATGCGTCGAGAACGTGATGTGCGCCAGGCCGGCGTTCGATATCGACAACATATCGGCGTGGGGACCGCGCGGCGGCACGCAGCACGACCCCGCAAAAGTAGCCGCCGCCGCCATGCTCTACGAAAGCGCCTACGAGGACTTCAAGGACAATGCCAACTACCTCGACGATCTGGTGGAAATCCAGATGCAGGTGTTGGCCGATCGCGCCCGCGAGGTTTTGAAAGAGGCGAAAGACAACCCCGGGAAACGTCAGGAGTTTCTCGATTTGATTCTCCGCGCCGACGAACTTGCCGCCCGGTCCGCGAATTGGCGGCTCGACGCCAAGGAGGCGCGCTGCCGCGCACAGGCCGGCGAAGCCGGGGCGCTCGGCTACCGCAGGATGATTACGACCTGGGCCGCGACCGATCGCGACGCCGTCCGCTCCGGGCTTGGCGAGTATGCGCACCGCGCATATTCCGGCCTTCTGAAGGACTACTATTATCCGCGCTGGAAACTGTTTTTCGATACCGCCAGATGAATGCGGCATTCTTCGATCTTGACGGAACGATCATCGATTCTCGTCGCGACCTCTGTGCGACCGTGAACCACACGCGGCGCGATCTGGGGCTTCCAGAGTGGGCGATGGAAGATATTCTCGCCCATGTGGGTCTTGGCGCCAAGCATCTGCTCGCGCACGCCATTCCCGAGCGTGCCGACGATGTAGGGCGGTTGTGGGAGATGTTCCGTTCGCATTACGGCGAACACATGCTGGAAACCGTCGAACTCTATCCGGGTGTGCGCGAGACGCTTTGCGAACTGGCCGCGCGCGGCTGGAAACTTGGCGTGAATACCGCGAAACCCGCCTTTGCGACGCATGCCATATTGGAGCACTTTGGCTTGAAGGGGCTGTTTGCTTCGGCGGTAATCGCGGGCGGCGATTGCGATGAAATGAAGCCAAGCCCCAAGCCGCTCGTCGAGTGCGCCAGACTCATGGGACGGACGCTTTCGCCCGACGATTGGATGGTGGGCGACTCGTGGACCGATGTCGAATGCGCCATGAACGCAGGCGTGAAGGGCGCTTTCTGCGCGTTTGGTTTCGGCCGTCTGCGCGACACTTCGCGTCCGGACGCAACGCTCGAGAAGATGTCCGACCTCCTGCGCTATATATGAAGCAAGAGCCTATAGACCTCGCGATAATCGGCGGCGGCGCGGCAGGACTCATGGCGGCGGCGACCGCCGCCTCGCGCAAGCTGAAGGCGGTAGTGATCGAGCGCAAGGCGAGGATCGGCTCCAAGATGCTGATGACCGCGAATGGCCGCTGCAATTTCACAAAGGATATTTCGCCGGAAAAGATGCTCTCGGATATCGGCGGCGAGACGGCGCGGTTCGTCCGCGAGGCGCTTTTGGCATGTCCGCCGTCGGCGATTGCCGCGGGCTTCAAGGCGCGTGGACTGAAGGTGAAGCGCATGCAGGACGGACGGCTCTTTCCGGCGAGCGAAAAGGCTGCGGATGTCGTGCACGTCTTCGGCGATCTGATGCGCGACGAGGGAATCGCGCTGCTCTCCAATTGCGCGGTGAAGTCGATAATTCCGTCCAAAGATGGCTTGGCCGTCTGCATGGACGGCTGGACTTTAGCCGCGAAGAATGTCCTTGTGGCGACCGGCGGCATGTCGTTCCCGAAAACCGGCTCCGTCGGCGACGGACAGCGCATGGCGCGGGAACTCGGACACGAAATCGTACCCTGCCGTGCGGGACTTACAGGTTTCGAGGCGCGGCTCCCCAAAAACCGCATGACATACGAGCGGGCGGTAGCGTCCATCGAGTGCGGCGGCAGAATCATTTGCCGGTACGATGGCGAAATCGACTTTGAGCCTTGGGGAGTCTCGGGGGCGGCGGTATACAATTGTTCGCGCATCGTCTCGCGCGAGAATCTGCGCGACTTTGTCCTTCGTCTCGATACGCCAGGCGGCAA
>DFFF01000020.1 GCA_002369235.1 Verrucomicrobia bacterium UBA3783 | reverse complement strand
AGCATCAACGCTACACGTCGTTCAGCAGAAATACGACCAAAACATTTCATTCCAGAACGACATGTAAGTGATGATGCGTCCAGCTGGGCGCATTGTTTCTTCATGTATTCTGGATAGGCCTTTGGTCGGGCTTCTGCTGAGTGCATGAACGAGGCGTGCGCTCTTTTTTATGCATGCGAGGCGGTCTCCGCGGCGGTTTTGTGCGGCAAGAATCTTCGCATTGTGAAGAGCATGGAAACCCCATCGTACACTTTGCGAAGCTATACTATGAAAGGGAAGTGTATGAAATGTGCAAATTACATGGTTGCCCTGGTGCTTGCATGTAGTATTTGTGGATGCAAAGGCAAGAAAGCTGGGTCTATTCAAATCTCATCAGAATGGACAATTGCTGATGAGAATTTCTTAGGTGTTGCTTCGGGCGTGGTTCAGCCTAAGGCAAAAACCGCATATGTGCTATTGGATTCGTTTGAAACTATGAAGATTTCTTATGTGACTAAGATGGGTCTGAACATTGTTAATTGTCTCGATAATAGAATTATTGTGAAGTCAGATGCAGCCTATGTAGACAATCAGACTTTAAACACTGGCTTGTATGCGTATATTGGAGTGGAGCAAATAGAAGTCGGCTCTATACCAAAGACGCTTCATGCTTTTGCACAAGTTGTTGATGATCAAGCGCGCGGGCTGATAAAGAGAAAATTAATTGAGCTTGAGAACCGTCGTCATGAAGAGGAAAAGAGAATTGTTGCGGAAAGAGCCAAGACTGAAAAGATGAAGCTTGAAGCGGAAAGAGCGAGGCTCCAGCATGAGCGCGAACTCGAAGAGGCTCGAGCACGGATTGAGCGAGAAAATGCGGAAAAGAGGAAGGCACTTGAAGCTGAGCAGAAGCAAATCGCCCAGCGTAACTATGCAAGATATGCCGAGCAAGCCTTCTCATCTGTTTCATTTGACTATAATGAGTATGTCGTTATTGATGCGGCAATAGCTAAGATTTCTGAGATTTCTGTAGATGAAGTAGAGTGGAATAAACTTCGAGAAGCCGTTGCTGCTAAAGATTATTTACTCGCTTTAGGCTTAATGGCGAATACGGATCGTCTTGCAGAATACCCGTCTCCAGATGTTGTGCGTCGGTTGATTTCCGAGTTTTCGCGGCAAAGATTTCATTTGCGCTTAAGGTTTCGCAATAAGAAAACCTGCGATAGTTTTGGTGAAAAGGTTTTGGCGTTTGGCTATTGGTGTGATTGTGATAATCGCTCTAACAAACTTACGCCGGTGCCTTTTTTTGAAGAATCCGGCAGCGAGAATGAAAGGGTTTTTGCTTTCGGGATTGATGAGCGAGTTAACTACCTTATCCTACGGTCAAACAATTCAATCAGCGATTTGTGGCACTTATATTCAAATAAGACCTATCAGATTGAATGTGATGAAAGATTGTCGCAAGAAGAAAAGTTAAAGCGAATCGGGAAAGAAAACGAAGAGTTCCTTTCTGCTATTCATGCAAAGGCTATGCGCAAATTAAGTGACTTTCAAATCCGTCGGTTTTCAAGTGTAGGTGATTGTTCTGTGCAGGAAAAACAAGACAATAAGATTGATGCTGGAATCTCTCGCCCCCGAAGACATGCTTCTATCTCAGGCTTGTCATATATGTACGATGGTGATGGCCGCGAATCCCACCAGACGTCAAATAATAGGTGTTACAAATATACGGTGCAGTCGGGAGACACTCTCAATTTGATTGCGGTGGCTTTCGGAACAACTACAGCCAAAATAAAAAAAGTTAATGGGTTAAAAGGAAACGCACTTAAGGCGGGTCAGACGATCCTCGTGCCCAAGGATTAGAGTGTTGGAACATGAAGGGGGGCTTCATTTAGAGTTGATTAGCGTCGCATAGAAGTCCGGTCGCTTACAAGTCACTAAGCGAGACGACAATGTTTCGGCGAGCACTGATGCTGTGAAAAGGCACGCGCAATAGCGGAAGGTCAGATTAACGGCGCATGTTTAAGGTGCTAGCGCAAGGGAACGGGTGGTTGAGGTGTGCGAAGCATCGGCCGCAGCGGTAGCGGAGGCGTTTTGCGAACCGTCGGAGTTTCATAGTGCCGTTTGCCCGCTGCTCGCCCGGTCACATATTGCAATAAGTGTCGTGGGGTGCTGCAAGGTAGTGGGATTCCCTACGATTCCGCTTTACATGGTCCGTCGCGGAGCGACGGACCCCCCTGGCAACGCGGCAGATGTGCGTCGAAGTCAGGGAGTGACGCGGCTGGAAGCCGCGTCTCCACGTAAGGGGCCGGTTTTGCCCTGGGGCGGAGAGACGTCCTGTCTCGCCGCGTCGGATGCGAACGGTTGAAGTTCGCGAAGCATCGGCCGCAGCGGTAGCGGAGGCGTTTTGCGAACCGTCGGAGTTTCATTATGCCGTTTGCCCGCTGCTCGCCCGGTCACATATTGCAATAAGTGTCGTTGGCTTCATTACATCTGCGGCCCCGCAGCGCACTGGGCCGCCGAAATTTTGGTATAATGTGCGGCATGAAGATCGTCGACTGCGATTATTTCGTCGTGGGGTCCGGCATGGCCGGGCTCATGAGCGCGCTGCACCTCGCCAGCTACGGCAGGGTCGTCGTCGTGTCGAAGGGAAGGCTCCAGGACTGCAACTCCAACTTCGCGCAGGGCGGGATATGCTGCGTGGCCGACCCGTCGGACACGTTCGACCGCCACGCGCGCGACACTATGATCGCCGGCGCCTGGCTCGGGAGGAGCCAGGTCGTCCACGAGATATGCGAGCACGCGCCGGAGGGCATACAGGACCTCATCGACTGCGGCGTGAAGTTCACGAAGAAGGGCGACGGCTCGTGGGACCTTACGCGCGAGGGCGGACACAGCGCGCGGCGCATATTCCACGCCGGCGACATAACCGGCGAGAAGTGCGAGGCGGCGATGATACGCCGCGTGAAGCGCTCGCCCGTCGACATACGCGAGCACACGGTCGTCATCGATCTCGTAATGACCAAGCGCATCGGGCTCAAGGGCCCCAACCGCTGCATAGGGGCGTACGTTCTCGACAAGCCCACGGGCGAGATATACGCCGTGCGCTCGCCGAACACGATACTCGCGACGGGGGGATGCGGCAAGGTCTACCTCTACACGTGCAACCCCGATTCCGCGACGGGCGACGGAATCGCCCTCGCGTGGCGCGCGGGGGCGAAGATCGAGAACATGGAGTTCATCCAGTTCCATCCGACGTGCCTGTTCCATCCGCAGGCCAGGCGCTTCCTCATATCCGAGGCGGTGCGCGGCGAAGGCGCGGTTCTCGTAGACAGGCATGGCAGGGAGTTCATGAAGAAGTACGATCCGCGCGGAAGCCTCGCGCCTCGCGACATCGTGGCGCGCTCGATCGACTCCGAGATGAAGCGCACGGGCGACGACTGCATGTACCTCGACATCAGGAAGAAGGGCCGCGCGTACCTGATGAACCGCTTCCCGAACATCTACCACAAGTGCATGGAGTTCGGCATCGACATGGCGAAGGACCTCATCCCGATCGTCCCCGCCGCGCACTACACCTGCGGCGGAATACAGGCGACGTGCGACGGGGAGACGTCGATCCCAGGGCTCTCCGCCGTCGGGGAGTGCGCGTCCACCGGGCTCCACGGCGCGAACAGGCTCGCGTCCAACTCGCTCATGGAGGCGCTCGTGTGCGCGCGCCTCTGCGCCGCGCGCCTCGCCGCGCATCCCGACAGGTGGGGCTCCGGCAGGCGGGCGAAGGCTCCGGCGATCCCGGCGTGGCGGATAGGTTCCGCGGTGCCGCCGGACGAGGCGGTGCTCGTCTCGCACATGTGGGACGAGATACGCCGCCTCATGTGGGACTACGTCGGCATTGTGCGCACGAACAAGCGCCTCGCGCGCGCCGCGCACCGCATAAAGACGCTCCGCAAGGAGATCCGCGAATACTACTTCAGGTACCTCGTGACGCCCGACACGCTTGAGCTCAGGAACCTCGCCGTCTGCGCCGAGCTCATCGTCAGGAGCGCGCAGAGGAGGCACGAGAGCCGCGGACTCCACTACACGCTCGACTATCCGCGCCAGTCGAAGAGGGTGAGGCAGACGGTGATAGAGGGCTTCAAGTACTGACGGGGGGGAATACGAAGGGCAATGGACAGCAGATGAAGGAATCCAGAAAACCGCACGAGCGGGTGGAGACGGAAATAGCCGTCCTCAGGGAGATCGCCTCCGCAGTCGCGCGGGAGAGAAACGTGAGGAGGCTCCTCGAGGACGCGCTCGGAATCCTCGAGCGCAGCATGGGGATGCTCCGGGGGACTTTCACGCTCTTGGAGGGCGACGAACTGAGGATCGTTGCGTCCACGAGCGGACTCAACGCCGAGGAGCGCGCGCTCGGACGCTACAGGCTCGGCGAGGGCATCACGGGCCTCGTCGCGAAGACCGGAAAGGCAGAGGTCGTGTGCGACGTGAGGAAGGACAGGCGCTTCCTCAACCGCACGAAGTCGCGCCGCTCGAACGAGGCGCTTTCCTTCGTGTGCGTCCCGCTCGTGCACCGCGGGCAGATAATCGGCACGCTCTCCGCCGACCGCGCGATGACGGGCGAGACGACCGCGCTCGCGCGCGACGTGGAGCTTCTCGAGATAATCGCCAACCTCGTCGCAGAGGCGGCGTTCGTGTGCCGCGAGGAGGACGCGGAGCGCGAGGCGCTCGTCAAGGAGAACCGAGTCCTCAGGGACATGGTGAAGGAGAACCCTGGGCGCATCATCGGCAACTGCCCCGAGATGCGCGCCGTCTACGAGCAGATACGCCAGGTTGCGCCGAGCGGTGCGACGGTTCTCATACGCGGCGAGAGCGGGACGGGCAAGGAGCTCGTCGCGCAGGCGATACAGGGGCTCTCGCAGCGCAAGGACCGTCCGTTCGTCGTCCTCAACTGCGCCGCGCTCCCCGAGGCGCTCGTGGAGTCGGAGCTTTTCGGACACGAGAAGGGCGCGTTCACCGACGCCGTTTCGCGCAGAATCGGCCGTGCGGAAGCTGCCGACGGCGGCACTTTGTTTTTGGACGAGATCGGCGATCTCTCGATTCCGGTGCAAGTGAAGCTCTTGCGGTTTCTGCAGGAGCGGACATTCAGCCGCGTGGGCTCCAACGAAGAGTTGCATGCGGATGTGCGGTTCATCGCCGCCACATCGCGCAATCTCGAGGAGTTGATGGAAAAGAAGCTGTTTCGCGAGGATCTCTACTACCGGCTTTCGGTCTTCCCGATTTCGCTGCCGGATCTTTCCGAACGCGCCGGCGATATTGTTTTGCTTGCGGAGAATTTCGTGAAGAAGATGAACGCGAAATACGGCAAACAGGTAAGGGAGATTTCGCAGCCGGCGGTTGGGATGCTTTTGGCGTACAAGTGGCCAGGCAATGTGCGCGAACTCGAAAATTGCATTGAGAGGGCGGTTTTGACCTCCACCGACGGCATTGTTCACGGCTACAATCTGCCGCCGAGCGTGCAGTCGGCCACGGCGGCAGGCGATGTTTTCGCGCCGGTTCCGGGGGCGGAAAGGGGAATGACGCTTGCCGATCAAGTGGCGGCGTTCGAGCGCAAGGTGCTCAATGATGCAATCCGCCGCCACGGCGGCAACCGCAGCGCCGCAGGTCGCGAGCTCGGCGTAAGCCCGAGGATGATGGCGTATAAAGTGAAGAAGCTGTCAGGCGAATGATGATGACGATCGAAGAGGAATTGATCGAACTTGTGCGGCGCACCAGTTGCGAGATTCCGTCAGATGTGCGGACGGCGCTTGAGCGTGCGTTCCGCCGCGAAGAGAAGGGTTCTCCCGCGAAATCGGTCTTGCGGACGATCCTAGGCAATATCGCGCTTGCGGCCGAAGGGTCGGTGCCGGTTTGCCAGGATACGGGGACGCTTACGTTCTTCGTGGACTTCAGCTTGCGGCGCAAGGTTACGGTCGGGAAGATCAAAGCGGCAGTGCGCGAGGCGACGCGGCTGGGGTATTTGAGGAAGAACACGCTCTCGCCGGTTTCCGGAAGGTCTTTTGACGATAATACCTGCGATGGTGCGCCGGTAATCCATTATGGCGACTACCCGAAGAAGGACGGCAAGGCGCAAGTCACTTTGGTCATGAAAGGCGGCGGCAGCGAGAACATGTCGCGCCAATATTCGCTGCCGGACGCGGAGCTTGCCGCCGGTCGCGATGAAGAAGGCGTGAAGAAGTGCGTGCTCGACGCCGTTTGGCGTGCGCAGGGATATGGTTGCGCGCCGGGGGTTTTGGGCGTATGTGTCGGCGGCGACCGCGCCGCTGGATACGAGACGGCGAAAGCGCAACTTCTGCGGCCCTTGGACGAAAAGGCGTCGAAACTTGAAAAAGAACTGCTTGAAAAGGCCAATTCGCTGGGAATAGGTCCCATGGGGCTTGGCGGCAAAACTACGCTGTTGGCGATCAAGATTGCGGAGCGTCCGCGAGTTCCTGCGAGTTTTTTTGTGACGGTGGCCTACATGTGCTGGGCGCTGCGGCGGAGGACGATATGGCTAGGCTGAAATATCCCTTCGGCGAAAAAGAGGTGCGCTCGCTCAAGGCCGGAGATACCGTCTCCATCTCCGGGCGCATTTATACCGGGCGCGACAAACTCCACAAGTTTTTCGCCGACGGCGGTGCGCTTCCGGTCGATTTCCGGGATGGCGCCTTGTATCATTGCGGTCCCATAGTGGTCAAGGGCGCGAATGGTGAATGGCAGGTAAAGGCGGCAGGACCCACGACGTCCGTGCGCGAAAATCCCTACGAGCCGGACTTCATTGCGAAAAGCGGCGTCAGGATCATAATCGGCAAAGGCGGCATGGATGGCGCGACGCTTGCGGCGATGAAGCGGCACGGCTGCGTTTATGTGCAAGCGACTGGCGGCGCGGCGGCGGTGAGTGCTGCGTCCGTGCGCCGCGTCGCGGGCGTGAGCATGCTCGATGAATTCGGCGCGGCGGAGGCCGTGTGGCATTTTGACGTGGAGAACTTTACTGGCGTCGTCGCCATGGACAGCCATGGCGTATCGCTTTTCGATTCCGTGCGCGAATCGTCGCGTCGCAGACTTGCAGGGCTTTTTGGCGCACGATGAAACGATTTGCCGCAATTTTCCTGTTTGCGGCGATGTCCGGAGCTGCCTTTGCGGATGAATCGTCCCGTGAACGGCGCGAGACCGAAGGCGTGGTCACGTTCTGCGACGACAACCGGCGGTTTTTCTATGTGCTCGATGCGCACAACCGCACCGCACGATTCACATTCGAATACGGCCATCCAGGACCGCAAGAGGGGGCGTATGTAATCGTGTCGGGAGAGCCTTCGGAAGAAGAAGCACCGGGGCTCGACAACTATGTCAAGGCCAGTTTCAGACCCGCTTCCTGGGAGCATGGCATTGAAGTGCCGGTCGAAGATGTTGAAATCGCGGATTTGGTGAAGTCGCCGGACGAAGGCGGAATGGGCACGATGCGCAGCGGCCGCAAGGTGAGGACGCACGGAAAAGTAATGTCGGTCGCAGATTGCAAGCGCGAGACCAGAATCGCGATCGCGCAAGGCGGCGATGAAATCACCGTGGTGTTCATAAAGGGAGAAAGCCCGGTCGTGCCCGATTTCGTGGAACCGGGCGCGGAGGTGGAAGCGGCCGGAATTTTCGAGTGTCTCTACAACTACCGCATTTCGCCCGGTGAAACGCTTATCGACAATGCGTATTTGTATGTGAAGGACGCCGATGCGTTCCGGCTCCTGAATGCGCCCGAATGGTGGACGGCGGCGCGGCTCAGGAATACGGTTGCGATCGTCCTCGCGCTGCTTGCGGCGTTGCTGGCACTCGTCTTGTTTCTGGATATGCTGGTCAAGCGCAGAACGCGAGAACTTGCGGCGGCGGAACTTGCGGCGGCGAGGGCGGATATCGAGGCGTCGGCCGTGGCACGGGAGCGGCTGCGCCTCACTTGCGACCTTCATGACGATCTTCAGCAGCTTTTGGCCGGCGCGATGTGCCGCCTCAAAGCGGGCATCAACCACCTCGATAAGGGACACGACGCGAAGGCCAAGGAACAGTTCGCCTTTGCGCGGCAGGCGGTGCGCGAGGCCCAGACCGCGCTCAGAAAGATACTTTGGGAGCTGCACGACTCCACCGAGAGCGGTGATAGCATGCGCCGGCTCTTTGAGTATGCCGCCCGGCGTTTCGCACAGTGGCAAGGAAAGGTGGAGATGCATTTTTCCGGCAAAGAGCCCGTGGCGGCGAAGCACTGCTCCGGCGTCTTGCTCATGATCATGCAAGAAGCCGTGGGCAATGCGCTCAAGCACGGCAAAGCGGAGCATATATCGGTAGATACGGTTTTCGGCGGCGACAGGATAACAATGACCGTCGCGGATGACGGATGCGGGTTCGACGTCGCGCACTTCGCCGGCGATCCGTCGCGGCTGGGACTGGTATCGATGCGCCTTCGGGCGGAGCAGCTCAACGGAACGCTGCGGGTAGTCTCGGCACCCGGCGAAGGCACGAAGGTCGTCGCGGAAATCCCCATTTTAAAGGAGGCTCAGGAAAATGAAAACGATTAACTTTCTTTTGGTGGACGATCATCCGGTCGTCCGTGACGGCATGGAGGCGATGCTGATGAGCGAGGAGGACTTCGACAGCCTCGGCACCGCCGCCGACGCCACCGAGGCGCTGGAAGCGCTCGAGGGCTGTGCGCCGGATGTTATCATAACCGATGTGCGAATGCCTCACGGCGACGGTTTTACATTGCTCAAGGAAGTGCGCAAACGCCACCCGAAGGTTAAAGTGCTCATGATCGCAGGCTCGCCAACCGCCGCCGAGCGCGACGAAGCCAAGGCTTTAGGTGCTTCGGGCTATATCTCCAAGTCCGCCGATCTTGAACGCCTGGTCGAAGTTGTCCGCAAAATCGCCGCCGGTTGCGAGTTCGTGTGCGACGGCAAGGAGGATGTGCCGGCAATCCTTTCAATGCGCGAACGCGAGGTTCTCAGGCTCTTTTCCCAAGGCAAAACGCGCGAAGAAGTGGCGCAAGCCCTAGATCTGGGGACGGAAACGGTGAAGACGCATGTGCGGATCATCATGAAGAAACTTGGAGTCCCCAATACGCTCTCCGCCGTCACCTCTGCCATCAAAATGGGCATTATAAGACCGTGATGCAGGTGCTTGGCAGTCCAGCATTCTTTACTTCGTAGTCCAGCACCCTCCACTTCGTAGTCCAGCCTTCTTGACTTCGTAGTCTAGCCTTCTTGACTTGGTAGTCCGGCTTCCTGGACTTGGCAGTGAACCCAGTTCTTTTACATATAGTGTAAAATCGATCTACAGATTTTTCATGTTTTGCGCTTTTTCGATTGGCAAATTGCGAGAAAAATAAAATACCCTCTAGACAAAACGGGCGGAAATATGATATAATTGACGAACTTTCATTGGAAAAGAGTGCGATACGGGCTGGTCGGACCGGCTGCGTCGCGTTCAAGGACCTGACGGCCCGCGGCGCGACAAGCACCGCGGGCGCTTGATTCTGGTGAGGGGACTGTGCGAAGGCAAAACTGCATGCAAGGCGCCGCGAAGGGCCTTGAGCGGCAACCTGGGGGAACTCAAGACCGCTTATGGTGCAGCCGCCGGAACGCAGGAAACAAGTCGAAAACAACTAAGGAAAACAACAATGCAGCAGCAAAGAGTACGCATCCGCCTCCAGGCATACGATCATCGTGTGCTGGATACGGCCGTCGGTGGAATCATCGACACGGCCCGCGGCACGGGTGCGCAGGTGGTGGGGCCCATTCCGCTCCCCACGCGCGTCGAGCGTTGGACGGTCAACCGTTCGCCCAACGTCGACAAGAAATCCATGGATCAGTTCGAAATGCGCACGCACAAGCGCCTTTTGGACATCGTCAACCCCACGGCGCAGACGATCGACGAGCTCAAGAAGCTCAACCTCCCTGCCGGCGTGGATATTGCCATCAAGGTGTAAGGGGGACGAGATGGAAGGTTTGATCGGCAAGAAGGTCGGAATGACCCAAGTCTACGATGCGGACGGCAAGCGTCTGTGCGTGACGGTCATTGAAGCAGGTCCCTGCCCGGTGGTTCAGGTCAAGACGATGGAGAAGGACGGCTATGTCGCCGCCCAGCTCGGTTTTGGCGTGCAGAAGCTGTGGAAGGATCCCGAGGCGGACAAGGAGGCCCATGGCGGCCGCAGCGCCCGCAACCGCATCTCCAAGGCGGAGAGCGGCCACCTCACCAAAACCGGCGGTCTCGCGACCGGCGTGCGCGTGTTGAAGGAGTTCGCTACCGAAGCCGGCGAAGAGGTGAAGGTTGGCGACGTCATCACGGTCAAGAACTTTGAGGGCGTCAAGTATGTGGACGTTTCGGGCGTGACGAAGGGTCGCGGTTTCGCGGGCGTTCTCAAGCGCTACAATTTCGCGGGCGGCAACATGACGCACGGCGGACATTCCAAGCGCCGCACGGGCGGCTTGGCGGCGCGCGACCTCCCCGGCTGGATCGAGAAGGGCAAGAAGATGCCCGGCCACATGGGTGATGTGAACCGCAAGGTCACCAACCTCGAAGTCGTGGCCATCCGCCCCGAGGACAACGCGATTCTCGTCAAGGGTTCCATCCCGGGCGCGAAGAACGGCACGGTGATCGTGCGCAAGAGCCTCAAGAACAACGTCAAGAAAGGGGCCTAAGCGATGACGAAGATTGAAACAGCTTACGATCAGGCGATCCTCGTCACCGACAAGGGCGCCCAGGCGGTCAAGGACGCGGTGGTGGCGACCCTCAATGCGCTTCGCGCGGGTACCGCCAGCACGAAGGGCAAGGGCGAAGTCGCCGGCTCGAACAAGAAGCCCTGGAAGCAGAAGGGCACCGGCAACGCCCGTGCGGGATTCCGTCAGAGCCCGGTGTGGCGCGGCGGCGGCGTGGCGCACGGCCCCAAGCCGCGCAGCTACGAGCAGAAGCTCAACAAGAAGGTCTGGGCGCTGGCGTTCAAGCGCGCGCTTTCCGACAAGCTCGTCGCCGGCGAGGTGATCGTGGTCGACAAGTTCGATCTCGAAGCCCCCAAGACGAAACTCATGGCCAAGGCGCTCAAGGATCTTGGCGTCGAGCGCAGCGCGGTCATCGTGCAGAAGGATGTCGACGAGACGGTCCTCATGGCGATGAGCAACCTGCCGCGCATCGATTACACGACCGCCCAGGCGCTTGACGTCTACACGCTCATGGCAAACCGCCAGATCGTTTGCGACCAGGCCGGTTTCGACGCGCTCATCGAGCGCCTCGCGAAGTAAGGAGGATGTCATGACGAACGAAGAAATCATCAAACGCGTGCTGATCACGGAGAAGGGTTCGGCGATGTCGGCGGACAACCGCTACATGCTCGAGGTCTCCGTCAAGGCCACGAAGCCGCAGATTGCCGATGCCGTCGAGAAGAAGTTCGGCGTGCACGTGCTCGCGGTGCGTACCGCCAACATGAAGGGGGCGCGCAAGTTCGTGCGCGGCACCCGCCGTGTTTACACCGAGGCAACCTGGAAGAAGGCGATCGTGACCGTCAAGGCCGGCGAGCGCATCGAGCAGGTCTAAGGAGACTTAAGAAATGGCACTCAAGACATTCAAGCCTCGCAGCCAGGGAATGCGCTTCCGCGTAGCCCCGACTTTCGAGGAGATCACCGAAGAAAAGCCGGTGAAGTCGCTCACGATCGCGAAGCGCAAGACCGGCGGCCGCAACAACCAGGGCCGCATCACGGTCCGCCATCGCGGCGGCGGCGCCAAGCAGCGCATCCGTATCGTGGACTTCAAGCGCCGGAAGACCGGCGTCGAGGCGCTGGTCAAGGACATCGCCTACGACCCCACCCGCAGCGCGTATCTCGCGCTCGTCGAATATGCCGACGGCGACAAGAGCTACATCCTCGCCCCCGAGGGCCTGAAGGTCGGGATGAAGATCATGAACGGTCCCGATGCGGAAGCGACGGTCGGCAACTGCGTGCCGCTCTCGAAGATTCCGCTCGGCCTCATGGTCCACTCGATCGAACTCGTGCCCGGCGAAGGCGCGAAGATCGCGCGCAGCGCCGGCAACGGCTGCCAGGTCATGGCGCGCGACGGCAACCGCGTGACGCTCAAGATGCCTTCCGGCGAAGTGCGCATCTTCGACGGCCGCTGCACGGCGTGCGTCGGAGCGGTCGGCAACAAGGATTGGGGCAACATCAAGCTGGGCAAGGCCGGACGCAAGCGCTATCTCGGCATCCGTCCGACGGTGCGCGGCGTGGCGATGAACCCGGTCGACCACCCGATGGGCGGCGGCGAAGGCCGCACTTCCGGCGGCAGCCACCCGCGTTCGCCGTGGGGCAAGCTCGCCAAGGGCGGCAAGACCCGTCCGAAGCGCAAGGCTTCCAACAGAGTCATCGTCAAGAGGAGGAAATAATCCATGGCACGTTCTCTCAAGAAGGGACCTTACGTGGAGGACAGCCTCCTCCGCAAGGTCGAGAAGATGCAGGCGAGCGGCAAGAAGCAGCCCATCAAGACCTGGAGCCGCCGTTCGATGGTGCTCCCGGAATTCGTGGGTCTCACGTTCGCGATTCACAACGGTCGGCAGCACATGCCTATCTTCATAACCGAAAACATGGTCGGACACCGCCTCGGCGAGTTTGCCCCCACGCGTACGTTCAAGTCGCACGGCAACTCGGTGGAGAAGGCCAAGTAAGGGGTGCAAACAATGGAAGTTATCGCAATCACCCGCAATGCGCGCATGTCGGCCTTCAAGGGCCGTCCTTTGGCGCGCGCCTGCCAGGGTCTCAAGCCGGCCGATGCGCTCAAGGTCGTGGAGTTCAGCCCCAAGAAGGCCGCTGAAATCCTCAAGAAGACCATCAAGAGCGCCATGGCCAACGCCAAGAACAACAACGGTCTCGATGTCGACACGCTTACGATCAAGCAGTGCGTGTTCGACGAGTCCGTGCGCATGCGCCGCTACTGGCCCACGGCCCGCGGTTCGGCCCATCCGGTCGCCCGTCGCCTGTGCCACTGCAAGGTCGTGCTTACCGACGCCAAGAAGGAGGCTAAGTAATGGGACAGAAAGTCAATCCTATCGGTTTCCGCGTTGGCGTGACTCACGCCTGGGGCAGCCGCTGGTTCGCGCCCAAGAAGACGTTCGGCGCCTACCTCATCGAAGACCAGAAGATCCGTGAAGTCTGCAAGAAGCGCTTTGCGGAGGCTGGCATTTCCAAGATCATGATCGAGCGTTACCTGAACCGCGTGCGCGTCACGATGTTCAGCGCGCGTCCCGGAGTGATCATCGGAAAGAAGGGCGAGGATGTCGAGGCTACGCGCGTCGCGCTCGAGAAGATGACCAAGAAGGAAGTCTACCTCGAGATCAAGGAAGTCGCCGGCGCCGACGCCGACGCCCAGCTCGTGGCGGAATCGATCGCGCAGAATCTCGAGCGCCGCATTGCGCTCAAGCGTGCGATGAAGCGCGCCATGAAGGTGGCGATGGACATGGGCGTGGACGGAATCAAGATCCATGCGAGCGGCCGCATCAACGGCGCGGAAATCGCGCGCGTCGAGTGGTCCCGCGAGGGCAAGGTTCCGCTGCACACGCTCAGGGCGAACATCGACTACGGTTTTGCCGAGGCCAACACGACGGCCGGAAAGATCGGCATCAAGGTCTGGATCTGCAAGAAGGAAGGTTTCCAGGCGCGCGCTCCGAGGAGCGAACGCCGCGGCGACCGCGAAGGAGGAAAGCGCCATGCCGCTCATGCCTAAGAGAGTAAAGTTCCGCAAGGTTTCCAAGGGCAATCGCGCCGGTTACGCGACGAGCGGCACCGAGCTCGCTTACGGCGAGTATGGTCTCAAGGCGCTCACCCGCGGGCTTTTGACCGCCACGCAGATCGAAGCGTGCCGTGTCGCGGTAAACCGTGAAATGAAACGCAAGGGCAAGTTGTGGATCCGCGTGTTCCCCGACAAGCCCGTGACCCGCAAGCCTATCGAAGTGCGTATGGGCGGAGGAAAAGGCAACCCCGAGTTCTGGGCGGCCGTGATTCTCCCCGGCAAGGTGCTCTTCGAGGTTGGCGGCGTCAGCGAGGAAGTCGCGAAGGAGTGCTTCCGTCTCGCGGCGACCAAGCTTGGCATCCACACGAAATTCATCACCCGCGCAGGAGTTAAAATCTGATGAGCACGGAAAACACAAACACCCGCGGCGCCCGCAAGGTCCGCAAGGGCACGGTGGCGTCGAAGATGGGCGCCAAGAGCGTGGTCGTGGCGGTCAGCTACCGCGAACGCCACCCGGTCTACGGCAAGATCGTCACGCGCACCAAGAAGTATCATGCACACGATGAGGACGACACGGCCAAGGTCGGCGATACCGTCACCATCATGGAAACGCGTCCGCTCAGCGCCACCAAGCGCTGGCGCATCGTGAAGTAAGGGGAAGAAGCCAATGCTACAGGAACTCTCCAATCTTGTCGTGGCGGACAACACCGGCGCCAAGCGCGCCATGTGCTTCCGCATCCTCAAGCAGCACAAGGAATACGCCCATCTCGGCGATGTCATCCGCGTTGCGATCAAGGAAGCGAGCCCCACGGGTTCGGTGAAGAAGGGGTCGGTCGCCACGGCGGTGATCGTCCGCACCGGCCAGCCGATCCGCCGCGAGGACGGATCGACCGTGCACTTCGACCAGAACGCGTGCGTGCTCGTCGACTCCAAGCTCAACCCGATCGGCACCCGCATTTTCGGGCCGGTGGCGCGCGAGCTTCGCGAGCGCAACTACATGAAGATCCTCTCGATGGCCCCGGAAGTGGTCTAATAGACAAGGAGGACACGAATATGTCACTTGCAAGAATCAAGAAGAACGACACCGTCATCGTGATCAGCGGCAACGACAAAGGCAAGACCGGCACGGTGATGAGCGTCGACCCCAAGGACGGGACCGCCATTGTCGGCGGGATCAACGTCCACAAGAAGGCGATGCGCCGCACGGAGAAGACCCCCGGCGGAATCATCGACAAGGAAATGCCCATCCGTCTGTGCAAGCTCATGCCCTACGATGCGGAGAAGAAGGCGGGAACCCGCGTTCGCACCGCAGTCGTCGACGGCAAGAAGACGCGCATCTCGGTGAAGAGCGGCAAGGCCATCTAAAAGGACTGCGAAAAATGGCAAGACTCAAAGACGAATACGCGAGCCGCATGGTTCCCCAGCTCGAGAAGGAGCTCGGGATCACGAACAAGATGCTGGTTCCGCGTCTGCAGAAGATCGTGCTCAACATGGCGTTCGGCATTGTGAGCAAGGACGAGCAGAAGCAGCTCGTGGACGACCTGGCGGCGATTACCGGCCAGAAGCCGCAGCTGTGCCGCGCCAAGAAGTCGATTTCGAACTTCAAGCTGCGCGAAGGCATGGTGATCGGCGCGAAGGTGACGCTGCGCGGCGAGCGCATGTGGGAATTCGCCGAGCGCATGATTTCGGCGGCGCTTCCCCGCATCCGCGACTTCCGCGGCGTATCCAACCGCGGTTTCGACGGCGCGGGCAACTACACGATGGGCCTCAAGGAGCACGCGATCTTCCCCGAACTCGTGGAAGGCGGCGCGGGTCACTCCGGCATGGACATCACGTTCGTAACCAGCTCCAGGGACGACAAGGCGTGCAAGGCGCTGCTCGTCGCCATGGGCATGCCGTTCGCAGGGAGGAACTAATCATGGCGAAGAAGTGTCTCATCGAGAAGCAGAAGAAGGCGCCCAAGTTCGAGGTGCGCAAGTACAACCGCTGCCAGCGTTGCGGCCGCCGCCATGCGTACATCCGCAAGTTCGGCGTGTGCCGTCTGTGCTTCCGCGAGCTCGCGCTCTCCGGTCTCATCCCCGGCGTAACCAAGGCGTCGTGGTAAAGTAAAGGAAAGGAATCATTCTTATGGTAAACGATCCCATTTCCGACATGCTCACGATCATCCGCAACGGAATCAAGGCCCGCCTTTATTCCGTGACGATGCCGGCGAGCAAGGTCAAGGCGGAAATCGCCAAGGTGCTCAAGGATTCCGGCTTCATCGCCGAGTATGTCGTCACCAGCGAATTCCCCAAGAAACTAATCGTCCAGTTGAAGTACACCGACAAGGCGGTGAGCGCGATCACCGAGCTCAAGCGCATCTCCAAGCCGGGTCTTCGCAAGTATGTTCCCGTGGAAAAGATCCCCGCCGTTCTCGACGGCATGGGGCTCGCGATCCTCTCCACCTCCAAGGGCATCATGTCCGGCGCGGAGGCGAAGAAGGCTCGCATCGGCGGCGAACTCATCTGCACGGTCGCTTAATTGAAGGAGTTTGAAGACAATGTCTCGAATCGGTAAAGAACCCGTCCAGCTCGCCGAAGGCGTGACCGCCGGCATTGCGGGCCAGAAGGTGACGGTGAAGGGCAAGCTCGGCGAGCTGTCCTATACGATGCATGAAGGCATCACGGCGAAGGTCGAAGACGGCAAGATTGTCGTTTCCTGCGCGGATGACGCGAAGTACGGCAACTTCCACGGCCTTGCCCGCGCGCTGATCAACAACATGGTGGTTGGCGTGTCCAAGGGCTACACCAAGAAGCTGTCGATCGAAGGCACCGGTTTCAAGGCGGTGCTCAAGGGCAAGGAGCTGGCGCTTTCGCTCGGCTTCGCGAGCCCGAAGATCTATGCGATCCCCGAGGGTCTCACCGTGACGGTCGAGAATGACGGTTTGCAGGTGACGCTCACCGGCATCGACAAGGCTTTGGTCGGCGAATCCGCCGCGCGCATCCGTTCGTTCTATCCGGCCGAGCCCTACAAGGGCAAGGGTATCAAGTATGTCGGCGAGCATATCCGCCGCAAGCAAGGAAAGAAGGTCGCATAATGAGCTTCAACCGCAAAGTACAGCGCCAGAAGCGCCACTTGCGCATTCGCCGCCGCGTGATCGGCACGGCGGAGCGTCCGCGCATGGCGATCTGCATCACGAACAAGAATCTCTACGTCCAGTTCATCGACGACGATGCCGGCCGCACGCTTGCGTCCGCCTCGAGCCTCAAGGAGGCGAAGGCGAACCTGGAGACGGCCAAGAGCGTCGGCGCTGCGGCTGCTGCTGCGGCGAAGGCCGCCGGCATTACCAAGGTAGTGGTCGACCGCGGCGGCAACAAGTTTGCCGGTCGCGTGAAAGCTATCGTGGACGCAGCCGTGGAGAACGGCGTATCCATCACCGCGGAGGAGAAGTAACATGGCAATGAATCGTGACAAGCGCGGTGACGCGGGTGCGGAAGACGCGCTCGACGAACATACCGTATTCATCAACCGTTGCGCGAAGACCGTCAAGGGCGGCCGCCGCATGAGCTTCTCCGCGGTTATCGTGGTGGGCGACAAGGAAGGCCGCGTCGGCGTGGGCTTCGGCAAGGCGAACGAGGTTTCCGACGCCATCCGCAAGGGCGGCGAGGCGGCGCGCAAGGACATGCGCAAGGTGACGATCCACGGGACGACGATCCCGCACGACGTGGAAGGCGTGTGCGACGGCGGCCGCGTGATTCTCAAGCCGGCTCCCGAAGGCACCGGCCTGATCGTCGGCGGCGGCATGCGTCCCGTGCTCGAGGCTGTGGGCATCCGCGATGCCGTGGGCAAGTCGCTCGGTTCCAAGAACCGCCTCAACGTGGTGAAGGCCACGATGAACGCGCTCATGAAGCTCCGCAGCGCGGAGGAAATCGCCGCGCTCAGGGCATAAGGAAAGGAACTTGAAAATGGATCTCAGCAATCTCCAGAACACCCCGGGAGCCCGCGAGCGCCGCAAGCGCGTCGGTCGCGGCTGCGGTTCGGGCATGGGCAAGACCTCCACGCGCGGCCACAAGGGTCAGGCGGCGCGCAAGGGCCACAAGCAGAAGCTCGGCTTCGAAGGCGGCCAGATGCCGCTGGTGCGCCGTCTGCCGAAGCGCGGTTTCAACAATGCCGCGTTCAACGCCAAGGCGCTTGCCGTGAACCTCTCCGACCTCGAGCGCAAGTTCGAGTCTGGTGCGGAAGTGACGGTCGAGACGCTCGCCAAGGCCGGCTTCGAGAGCAACAAGAAGCCGCTCGTGAAGATTCTCGCCAAGGGCGAGCTCACGAAGAAGCTCACGGTGAAGGTTCCCTGCTCGGCGGCGGCGAAGGCCAAGATCGAGCAGGTCGGCGGCACGGTCGCCTGAACCTGAAACGGATACAGCTTCCGTTTGATGAAAGGCGCGGCAAGTCCGCGCCTTTTGTTTTTTCTTTTGTATTGCAGTTTGGGCGGATTTTTGGTAAAATTTCAATATCATGGTACAGGATTTGATTATTACCGGAGTCGGGTATTTTGATTATGCGCTTGCTGGCGCCACGGCCAAAAAGGCATTGGGCGACGATGCCAAAGTCGTAGGCTTGAGCAAACGCAAGTTGCCGCAAAGAATTGTCGAGCTTGCAACCGGCAAAAAACGCGTCTTCATCCTCGGGGTGTCGCTGGAGAGCGATATCGTGGCGCTCAAGGCGGCGCTGGCAGAGCTGGCGCGGCGCAAAGTGGAGGTTGAGTGGCTGTCGGTTATCGATCCCGAACTTGCCACCAAGCAAGCGCTTGCGGGATTGGTCAAGATGACTATGCTTGCCATGGATACTCTCGAGGAGGCGGCCATCGAGCGATTCGGGACGCGTCTTGACAAACTTGCGGCGGGCGATATTGCCAAGTATGAAGAATTGGTGTCGGCGGCTCTATTCAGGCAACGCGTCTATCGCGACGATAAGATCTACGGTGAAGTTGTGGGATTGATGGCGGCAGGCATTCTGCCTTCGGCCTGGGGCAATCCGATTCTCAATGCGGTAACGCATTACCGCCGATTCGGGAATCGCGAACTGGTTGGAACTTCGGAGGTCATCCAGCGTCTGAAAGATCGGATTGCGGTCGTTGCCGGGCATCCCGACGCGCGCGTGATGATTCTTGGCGAAAGCGGCACCGGCAAGGAAACGGTGGCCCAACTTATCCATACCCTGTCGCCTAGGGCCAAGCGCCGCTTCATTCCGTTCAATTGCGCCACCTTCGCCAAAGATTTGCTGGAAAGCCGGTTTTTCGGCTACGAGAAAGGGGCGTTTACCGGGGCGGATGCGCAACGCGACGGCTTGTTCAAGGAGGCGGATGGCGGAACGCTATTCCTCGACGAAATCGGAGAATTGCCGCTCGACGTGCAGGGGTTGCTGCTGCGCGTGCTGGAGGGCGGGCGTTTTCAGCGCCTCGGCGGCACCGAAGAAATATCGGTTGATGTACGGCTCATAACCGCCACCAACCGCAATCTGCCGGCGCTGGTGAGGGAAGGCAAGTTCCGTGAAGACTTGTATCAGCGGCTAAATGTCGTGCCGATAAAAGTCCCGGCGCTACGCGAGCACAAGGAAGATATCCGCTACATTGCAGACGGTTGGTGGTTCGGGCGCAATGGCACCCATTTGGGAGACAAGCAGATTTCGGAGCTGGAGCAATACGACTATCCCGGCAATGTGCGCGAGCTCATCAATTTGCTCGAAAGGGCAACAGTGTTGGGCGAAAACGATTTCGAGCTACTGATGCGCGAACACAAGGAAATGAATTCTGGACTGGACGCCGGTTTGTGGCAAGCGGCGACCGAAATGCGCGAAGAGGCACCCGATAAACTTGAAGATGCAATCAGGATGCACATCCGCCGTGTCTACGAGAAGTGTGGCAAGAACCTGACACGAGCTGCCGCGGCACTCGATGTAAGCCGCAATACCGTACGCAAGTATTTGTGAAGATTTTGACCATTGGTTAAATTCTGAATGGCGATAAAGCATAGAAGAGGCTATTGTTGGCTAGATTGTGTTGGTATCATTGGTGCTACTGTTGATGTGTAGCACAAGGAGGGAGACAATGTATTACCATATCCGTTTAGATAAAATCTGTCATGATGGCAGCATAGATATGAATGCGCGGATTGGCTGGGATTTCCGTTCGCTGAAAAAGGCGCTGGCGATGATCGGTCGCGAATTTGGCGCAGATGCTGCGTGTTGGCGCATTACAGATAGAACGCTTGATATCATGCGTCTTGAGAATGAACTTAAAAAGTCGCTAGAATCAATGTACCAGTTTATTGTCATGACATTCAAGGATGGTGTCTCGGCAATTGAAAAGTATGATCACTACGAGTTCTTTATCGTTATGCGGGATGAGGCAGGACGCCCTCCGACATTTTCGTTTAGTGAGGCCGATGAGGCATCTATCACTGCGCCGGAGGTTGTTTTTGAACCGGATGTGAGAAAAGACCTCGTAGACATTTTGCGTTCGTTTGACATTACGGGTAAATTTGATTATGTCGGTAAGGCATTCGAGGCAGTCCTTGAATTCTATTGCGATGAAGAAGATGTCCCATATGATGTCCGCGAATTGAAAGAGAAAAAGAATCTTTCACCCAAAGATTATGTTGTATTGGCGGACGAATGCCAGAGTTGTGGTGACGAACAGCTCGCGGCGCGATTGTATGTTGCGGGTTACCATGCTGATGGCGAATCTGGAAAGAGAGGTGAAGCTTTAGTTAAGCTCGCTGATTTGTACATGAATTCGGATTGGCCGAAAAATGGTGGCAGAGAGTGGGATGTGATGAAGGCGGTTGATCTGCTTACGGAGGCGTTGACACTTGGTTGTGTCAAAGAAGCCAAAGATGCGCTGGAAGGAATGCGAGAACAACTCTTTGAAGAGTACGAAGACGAACCAGACGTAGATTACTTCATCCGCAACTATCAGGCGGATGCGCTTTGCCTCGCTGCGTTTTGTCTTGCCGTAGGGATTGGCTGGAAAACAGATGTGCCGTCAGCAACGCGCCTCTATGGGGCGGCGTTGGTCAAGGACTATCCAAGAGCGGCTTACTATTTGAAAGAGATTCACAACGGGCGAGTATAATCCTATATGGAGAAAGGAGAATAGAAAATGACTAATGAAATTAAAAAGGAACTGACGAATATTGAGAAGTTTTTCCGGGAATTGTCAAGGCGGATGTACAAAGAGAACGATCTTTCGGATATGGTTTATGCACTTTGCAGAAGCAATCCGGGATTTATGCAGTTCTTTCTAGATTTCGTTTTTGGAGATGGTAAGCTTGTTGCAAGTGAGTTTCGCATTGAACGCGAAGTTTCGTTTGGCAATGACAGACCGGATTTTGTAATGACAAAGAAGGATAATGGAGAGCGATACTTTATTGAAGTTAAAATAGGAGATAGGAATCATCACTTTTCGCAGTATTGCAGTAGGTTGAATAAGCTTAATACATCGGAGTTCTGTTCGGGGCCACATCTTGGGTATATAACAAATTATTACATTGATCCAGATAAAGATCTTGCTGGCGCAGATAAATGCGTATTTAACAATTGCTGTGTTCATACGTGGAAGGAGTTTAAGGAAGCATTATCCAAGACAAGTCTGATTAGTTGCTTAGACGAAGATGTTAAAGGTCTATTGGCTTATTGTGAAATGGTTTGTCCCACGCCGTTCGCAGATGAACCAGTTAACAATTACGAACATAATTCTGAAAATTTTAAGGCAATAAAGATATGGTATGAAGCCTTGGAGAGCTACTTAAATAAAAGCAATGCCATAAGTATTAATATAGATAGCTTACTGCATGGTATAACTATAAAAAAGTACCGCGTAGCGAATACGCCAGCCGAGTCTATCGGTATCTACTTTGAAGCGCAAGATGTGACAGAGAATATTAGTGATACGGAGAAGATGTGTAATGGGCAAAAGATTTGGGGGTGGGCCGGATGGCTGCTAACGGAGAGTTTCCATCCCGGCTTTTGTATAGCGTTTGACAATATGGAAGGTTGGGGCGCACCTGTTTTTAAACGGCTTAACAAACACGAAGAATCGTGGCTGTCATTTTGTTATGATTTTCCGGTGGCGAATAAAGATGTTGATGATCTGGTATTCAGCGATGCCTTTAAGGATGTCTGTGAGCGAATAATTACAGGAAAGGGCGAGGAGAAAAAAGCGACAGCTCCCAACAAGGTAGATGAATCTCTTTATGCCGCTAGAAAATTGCCGTTGTATCTCAGACAGCAAGTGTTCCCAAGGTTGAGTTGTGTGAGTTATAGGATAGAGCCGTTCCCGCAAAAGGATTCGTTTAATCCCAAAGGTTGGTGTGGAGAGTATTTCGCCGTAAAAACTAACCCAAGAGATGGTGATGATAGTAAGCAAATTGGTGTATATTGGGTCGGCACTTATTTTGATGGCAATCAGCGTAAAGATAAGGATGGCAACGACATAACAAGTGAGGTCGTTTGCGAGAAAATAGGCGGACCTATCGTTAAATTAACTGATACTGATACTAATGGGATTAATACTGATGTGATTATAAGCAGTATACAAGAATTTATAAATCCAAGTGCGAAGACTGTTCGTGATGAGATGGCATAGTCAGATTTTGATTGGTAGGTGAAATTTTGAGCGGCGGGATTGCGTGGAATGCGCTTTTTGCCGCTCAAATGCGGTTGGCACGGGTGTTGCTAATGAAAAGGCAAAGAAAGGAGTGTTGTGATGATTGTGCGCATAAACTACATGTATGAAGATGACTGCGATTTCGAAGATTTCGAGGAGGGCGAGCGGTTTATGGTTAGTTCCGACGCGCTAACGATTGGCTTTCAGATTCTGGACACGCCAGACGATGACGAGGCGTTGGACGGGCGCGATGGGGAGTTGTCTCCAAACTTCTCGTATGAACTTCACGACGGCCAGCTCTGCGCAATTGTCGATGGCAAGTTCATCCCTTGCGAAGATGACTACCAGTTTGAATGCCGCCTCAAAGAGATGGGGTATGAGTCGTGAGTTTTTCTCTCCCGCAGAGGGCGCAGAGGAGATGGAAGTCATCTTCTGCTGTTTCTCGGAACGGGATCTGGCGGTGTATGAGGGTTTACTGTCTACGTAAGTACGATGAAAAGAAAGGTTCAAGCAATGGAATTCAATGAAATGAGGGATTGTTTTAAGAAGTGCTTTGCGCAATACGACAATGAAGACTTCTTTCAGCCAAATGACGCAAAGTGGATATATGCCGTTGTAGAACCGCAACAAAGCGACCTTTCGGGATTCCATTATGAATTGATTGCCAGAGGTAGCGGTGCGGGCGAGGAGTATCATGTCGAACTGCATTTTGAACTGGCGAGAAACCAAAGGCCAGATCTACGGAAAGGTTTGATTTCAAAGTTTGCAGAGCCCAAATTGCGACGGCAGGTTTTGGCGACATCATATTACAGCAGTTTGATGTGGAGAGTGCGGAGACCAGTGTTAGAAGCGAAAGACATAGAGGAGGATCTGGACATCCTCAAGGATGCAGTAGCCGATGTTATGGGCGCATTAAGAGAGTCGCCAGCAACAGTCGGAAGCATGAAAGACATCGAATCGGAAGAGAGCTTGATATTGCCGTGCCCAGTCGCTATAAAGAAGGTGGCTGAGATGCTACATGATGGCGCAGCTGGGCAGGGTGATAACAAAGCCAAGAATCGACTTGTCATACCGGCAGTCCAAAGAGGTAAAGTTTGGAATGCGGCAAGAATTGAAACATTGTGGGATTCCATTTTCAAGAATTTCCCGATCGGAGCGTTGAGCGTTAGATGTCGGGAAGATGATTCTCACGCCTTTGATCTTCTGGATGGGCAGCAACGCGCAACGGCCGTTTCTTTGGGTTTTGCCGATTTCCCGGGATTGGATAATAAATTCGATTCAATTTTGTGGATTGATCTTGATTCGTCCAACGGCAACAATGACGATTACGGGTTTTTCGTGACAACGGCATCTCAGCCATGGGGGTATGCCGAAAGCTCAAGTGAAACAAGGAACAGTTTGCTGTCCGCCAACGAAAGGCGCGAAGCGGCTCAGAAAATGACCGGCGACTGGGAAGAAGGGCAGGTAAAGCCTTATCCTTTTCAGCTATACCCAATGCAGGCAAAAGTTCCTGTCCCTTATACGCTGCTGAGAGAATATGCGATAGATGCAACGGCAAGCGGCAATGTCGATTTTTCTGCGTTCTGCGAACGGATCAGAGGTAAGATAAACGAGTATTTGATTAGGGTGTTGGAGCAATACAATCCGGATGCGGATAAGTTTAGGAGCCTCTGCGACAAAGTGGCTTCAATATCTGATGACTACAAAGTCCTGTTGCTGGATGCCAGTAGTGTTGCCGAGAATGATATAGCGTTGTATTTCACTCGGATAGGAAAGGGTGGAGTTGTGCCGAGCGACGAAGAATTGGCGTATTCTGTCTTGAAGTCGAAGCTGAACGCTGATTTCCGGGATGTGATTCAGGAGGTGCATCTAAAGCACGGCCTGGCCAGCGAGCCGCGAATCGCACATCTTGCCATTAGATTATTTAAATCCGGGAAGGACAGATTCTATTCCGGTTCGGTGTTCTCCGCCGTGATGGAAATGTGCAAGACGGAAAATGCTTCAGACAAGCAGTTGTTCTACGACTTCATTCAAAACGACTTTAGGGCGATTGTCGAGAAAGTCGAGAAAAATTACCAGTTGACACAATGGCATAGCGCCAGATATGCGTCAGAGAGGAACGGTGACGTTTTTCTTTTGCTGATGCTGGCTGTCAAAGAAAACGGATTGTTTGACGGCTACAACATCAAAGGCATTGCCGAGCTGTTGTTTGGATATGCAACCCATATTGATTATGCTGTCAGGAAAATATTTAGTGAGGGGTGCCTATTGCAATTGCGAATCTTTTGAAGGAGACGCACTATGGGCGTGCCAGGCTCGTTGCGCCTATGAAGCCGGATGAAATGTTTAAGGACGTACATGGTCCTTTCCCTGACATTAAAGCATTGCTGGATTGGAAAAACGAACACCCGCACGTTGCAGGGATGATGGCGGAGGGATACCATAATTCCGACAATGATCGCGCATTGAATATTTTACTGTACGCTTGCAGGACCTCGACCCTCAACAATCAATTCGCCTACAATCGCGAGTTGGGATTGTGGTCGGAAGAAAACTGTCCTTGGGATTATGATCATATCATGCCGCATAGCACGATTGAGAAGATGGCGGATTCCGACGAAAAGATAGCGTGTGAGTGGTTGAAGAACTCGATAGGCAACCTTGCGCCGATTCCTTTCTGGCTGAATAGGTCGTTGTCTGATTCGGCAAGAGATGCCAATTATCCAGGAGGTGCGGAAAATCAGGTCTCACTATTCATCAATGGGGCAGATGTTGAGGCCATGTGGCGCGACGGGATAATCTCGCCGTTGGATTTCTGCAATGCCGTCATGACGCGGTATCGAAAGCTGTATGAAGAGTGGTACAGAGACATGGGTTTTGGCAGGATTTTCGACTTCAAGGCGGCGATAGAAAGTCCAACGCCATCGTCAGAACTTTGGAGAGCGGCGATTCGCAGGTATGGCATATTCAAGCAGGTTAAATCTGCGCTGCCAGACATGGAGCTATCATTCAAAAGTATTGCAGCAGAGAATAAGGAACAAGAAATATTCCAAAGGGATAAACTGCATGAAGCGTTTTGTTGCAACAATGTAATAACCTTGTCCGTTGATGTGAATGGAGTTTCGGTGGCTTTAAGCAGCACCGGGATAAATGGTATTTGGGAAATCGGTCTTAGAAAGACGAGCGGCGCTTCCGCCACAAATAAAGACACATATCGAAGGATCAAGGCGGCTCTTGAGCGTGCATCGCATGTAGACATAGACAGCGACAAGCTCTGCGAGGGAGAAACATGGTGGTATTGGTATGATAAATACCAGAATCAAGAAGTAGTCGAAGTTGAGATTGTGCGCAAGCTGCAGGCCCTTCATGAATTTGCGAAGAATATCTGCAACAACTGATTTTTGTCAAGTCGCTGTTGACGAGTTCAAAGAGATGCTAAAGGAGTTTGGAATTGACCACCTTCCTTTCCAATCGTGAAATCTACGAGCGGGTTGTCTGCGGGGTTGTATCGCAGGCGAAGGAGCGGTTGTGGATTGCGACTGCGGATATCAAGGATATGTATGTCGAGACTCCTTCACAAGTTACGGAGGCCAGGTCTGGTGGGAGGGATATGGTGCCGTTCTTGGAGGTGCTGGACGGGATGCTGAAGCGCGGAGTCGAGGTGCGGCTCATTCATGCGAAGGAGCCAGGGCCGAACTGGCGGGATGATTTCGACCGCTATCCTGATCTGTGGCGTGGAATGGAACGAATGCTTTGTCCGCGGGTGCATTTCA
>DFFF01000012.1 GCA_002369235.1 Verrucomicrobia bacterium UBA3783 | reverse complement strand
TCCAAAGTGCATCAAATCACAACCCGCATTGTTGGCAGATGGCGAAGGGAAACATTGCAAGACAAATCCAAAGTGCATCAAATCACAACGTCATTCTGTCGGCTATTAATGCCGCTCTTAATTGCAAGACAAATCCAAAGTGCATCAAATCACAACAAGCGCGATTTGCAATTATTTTTCAAGCGGATTGCAAGACAAATCCAAAGTGCATCAAATCACAACCCAAAAGGTTGGCGAGGCAATGCGTAAAAGATTGCAAGACAAATCCAAAGTGCATCAAATCACAACGGAAGCTTCGAGCGTCATGAGCGCCATGATATTGCAAGACAAATCCAAAGTGCATCAAATCACAACCGGTCGTTGGTAATGGACAAGGACTTGCGTATTGCAAGACAAATCCAAAGTGCATCAACTCACAACGAGGCTCGATATTGGTCTGACATATCGTTTATTGCAAGACAAATCCAAAGTGCATCAAATCACAACCCTCCGTTTCGTTGTTTTTTTTTTTTCGTATTGCAAGACAAATCCAAAGTGCATCAAATCACAACCGTCCTGCACCCTGGCGAGGGCGGCGGCGCATTGCAAGACAAATCCAAAGTGCATCAAATCACAACGACTGTGACGATTCCCAAGTCATCGCTTACATTGCAAGACAAATCCAAAGTGCATCAAATCACAACCAGCCTTGGGTCGCGAACCGCATCGCCCAGATTGCAAGACAAATCCAAAATGCATCAAATCACAACAAGCACAATTCAAAGATCAAACTTGCATTTTCATTCAAGTTGAGGATATTATATCATTTTTCTGGCTATAAAGCAATATTGTCTTTAATCGGAGAATCGAAAAATGTCTCTAAAATATCTTGCCAAAATAAGGTGAAATATTGTATAATACAGACACCATGGCAAAAAAATACGCATTGCTTGCCGCACTGACGATGGCGGCGACCGTGCCTGTATGGGCGCAGGAGGCCGAGCCTGTCGAAGAGCAGGAAACGGCGGAACAGAAGGCAGACCGCGAAGAGATGGAGGGTGAGATCGCCTATGTAGAGGCGCTCATCTCATACGGCTACCCAGATCTTGCAGAGCCGGTGATGGCGGCGACGAAGAAGCGCTGGCCGCAGTCGGAGGCCGGATTCTTCGCGATCGAGGTGCGCGGGCTTTTGTCGATGAACAAGTTCGACGAGGCCGAAAAGCTGATCGCCTCGCTTCCCGATCGCAAGGGGTCCAAGTATTGGGCGGCGCGGCTCGAGGTCGCCAACAACTACTTCGGGCGCAACCAGAAGGAAGAGTGCATGAAGATCTACGACGAGTTCTTCAAGACCTTCCCCAAGCCGCCCAAGGGGCTCGAGAAGTTTTATGTCGACGCCGGCTATGCGTATGGCCAGATTCTCTCGCAGATGAAGAACTACGACAAGGCGTCGGACATCTACGGCAAACTGCTGCCCAACCTCAAGGACAAGAACTGGCTGTCGCTCGCCACGGAATATTGCGATCTTTTGATGCGCGTGGCGGAAAATTGCACGGACAAGGAGAAGGCCAAGCGCGACAAATCGCTTGAGGTTGTCGGCAGCATGATCGAAAAGGTGATCGCCACGGCGGTGAAGAACGAGAACGCGGTGTTGTTCGGGCGCGCGATCGGCATGAAGGCGCACGTGGAGCAGCTGCGCGGCAACATCAAGCGCGCCAACATGATCATCGAGGAATACCAGGAGGATCTCGAGGCGATTGACGACCAGATTCGCGAGGCGGATCCGGAAGGGCGGATGGGGCTGCTCAAGATTTCGCCGCTGCCGGAGGTCATGTATCTGCAGGCGAAAATGCTTTGGGAAGAGGCGCAGAAGGAATTCAAGAATCCCAAGAGGGACGACGAACAGATCAAGAGCTACATGTTCGGCGAGAAAGACGAGAGCGGCAAGCGCGACGGCAAGGGCGCGTTCAATCTGGCGATTTCGGTCTACACGCGCTTTGAGATGTCGCCTTGGGCGCCGCTTGCGGGCGAACTTGCCGAGGAGGTGCGCACTTTCGCGGAGGAGAAGTACGGCGCAAAGATCAAGACGAAGATCACCGCCGAGGACATTGCGCGCGTCCGCGCCGCCCAGTTCAAGACTGCGAAGGACAAATTCCTCGCCCAGGAATACATCCCGGCGATCGTCGACTACATGGACGTGCTTTCCAAGTATCCGGAGCTGGAGGAGTCGGTCTATGCTATCCAGAATGTGATCTACAGCTACCTCGATGCGATCAACGACGAGCAGAATGCGGAGCTCAAGGCCGAGTACCGCGACAATGCCGATGCGATCGAGGGCTATCTCGCCGAGCGGTTTGCGGGCAATCCCGACAATGTGATCATGACGAGCGCGGGCAACGCGGTTTTGGCGTGCGCGGGGCGCGAGCTTGAGCGCAACGAGACCGAGCGCGCCGACCGGCTCTTCACCTGGTTCGTGACCAACTACCGCCGCCATGTGAAGGCGGCGGCAATCGCGGCGGGCAAGGGCGGCGAAATGTCCAAGGCGGGGAAGGTCGACGACGCCATCCGCTACTGGGGGTATGTCGAGCAGTTCTACACCAACTCCAACTTCTACGCGACGGGGCTTTTGCAGCTGGCGCAGAACTACGAGAAGAAGGGCGACCGCGACGCGGCCAAGGCTTATTACAAGAAGTATCTTCCGGTGGAGACGTCGCCCGCGAACCGCAACGTGGCGCAGATGCAGCTTGCGCAGATGTTCCAGAAGGACGGGCTTGACATCCTGACCGGGAGCGAGAATATCGAGGATGAAGCCGAGCGCACGAAGGCCGAGAAGACCGGCATGGTGCAGATCATCAACGCCATAAAGCAGTTCACGGATCTCGCGGCGCAGTCGGCGGTTGCAATGCAGGACAGCCGCCTGTCAGAAGCCGAGAGGACGACGCTCGACAGATTGCGCGAAGGCTCGCTCTTCCTCGCGGCGCAGTGCCGCGGCCGCCTGGGGCAGAGCCTCAAGAAGATCGGCAAGGTCGAGATCGCGGAAAAGCAGATGCTCGCTTCCGCCGCGGCCTACGACGACTATATCAAGGCTTATCCGCAGGGCGAATACGCGAAGGCCGCATACGTCCAGCAAGGCACTATCTACACCGCGCTCAACCAGCTCGACAAATCCAAGGAGGCGCTCGACCGCCTTTCCCGCGCTTTCCCGGATTCCGAGGAAGCGAAGAACGCCAAGCCCCATCTGGCCAGGTCGCTTATCGAAATGGGCATGAAGCGCGAGGGTACGGAAATCTATGCGGAGATGCTCCGCACCCAGGGCGCGACGTATTCTGCGCAGCAGTTTGCCGCCGCCGGAGAAGCGCTCATCGAGGCGAAGAGCTGGGATTACGCCAATCAGGCGTTCGAGCGCGCGATCAAGCTCGCCGGCACGAATTTCCCGCAGACGGTGGCGCGTGCGAGACTTGGCGAGGCGCGCAGCGCCTACAAGCAGGGGTCGCTTGCGGAAGCCCGCGAGGCGCTTGACATGTTCCTGCAGGATCCGAAGATGTCCAAGATGGCGATTGCCGCCGATGCCAACTTCCTGCTGGTGGAAGTCGCGAAGGAGCAGGGACGCCAGGAGCAGGACGAAGTCATGCGCGGCAAATACTTTGGCGCGGCGGTCGGTGCGCTCAAGAAGGTGCGCACCTACTGGGCCAAGAAGCCGCAGTGGGAGCAGGATCAGCTGGACCTTCTCTCCGGCGACGTGCTGGTCGACCGGATGAAGGCGGAAGAGGCGATGAATCTCAAAGAGGCGGCGGCGGAAACGTGCGGCCGCGCGGCGGCGACATTCCAGGTCTTCATTCAGGCGCACGGGCCGTCGGACACGCTGCCGTTCGACCAGATGGACGAAGGTTCCAAGGCCAACCTGGAGCGCGCCTACGCGACGCTTGTGCCGCTCTTGGCCAAGCAGGGCGCGGAGCAGGCCGACCAGGTAGTCAAGTTCGGCGAGCAGTATATGCAGATGTTCCCGAACGGCAAGAACGCGACGGCGGTGGGCAATGCCGTGAACAGCGCCCGCGCCGACCTCAACTAAACCACGAATTTCACAAGGAGAAAAACAAATGCGCAAATCTCTATTGGCAATGGCGGCCGCGCTCATCGCGGCGGAAACCTTCGCGATCCAGGGCACGGTCTACACCGATTCCGGCGAGCCCATGACCGGCGAAATAACCTGGCAGAAGCGCCAGCGGACGTATCTCGTGAATTACAGGAAGGGCAAGACCACGCTCAATGCGGAATTCAGACTAGATGAAGTGACCAAGCTCGACATCCCCAAGCCCGCGCAGTTCGACCGCGCGGTGGAAGCGGTGGACAAGGGACAGGGCGCGAGCGCGATCAAGGCCTTGGAGCAGATTGTCGCCGATTACCAGATGCTCAACTGGGACAAGCCGGCCGGGCGTTATCTGGCGCTCGCCTATGTGTCGGCGGGGCAGCCGGCGAAGGGGCTTGAGGTTTGCGAGGCGATCATCCGCGACGACAAGACGGCCGCATACTCCGGCGATGTCGCGCCCGCGTATTGGACGTGCCTCATGAAGCTCGGCAGGACAGAGCAGCTTGAACGCAACCTCGCCAAGGCGGCGTCTTCGGGTTCGCGCCAGTCGTCCGCGGCGGCGCTCATAATGCGCGGCGACATGATCGTCGATGCAGGCGGAGACAAGCCCGACGTCCTCAAGCAGGCCTTGCGCGACGGCTATCTGCGCGTGGGGCTCATGTACGGCGACTGCCCGGATGAAAAGCGCGAGGCGCTCATGAAGGCGGCGGCGTGCTTCGACAAGATGGGTCAGGCCAGCCGTGCGCAGCGTCTGCGCGAACAGGCGCAGTAAACACCAAACCGGATTTTCACAACCATATAACCAAACCAAGGAAAAACAAACATGAACAAGATCAAGAAGTCTCTCATGGCGGCGGCAATCCTTTTCGGAACCTGCGTCGCTCCCGTGGCCGCGCTCCAGAGCCTGGGCCAGGAAATCACCGATGCCAACGGCAATGTCGTTTCCGACAACGCGACCCAGCAGGCTGCCGGCGGCGGCTTCTACGACATCGTCTTCGGTTCGGGTCTTGTGGGTACGATGCTCTGGTTCGTGTTGTTTGGCGATGGCGCGGCGGTAATCTACTTCGCGATCGACTCCTCGATCATGATCAAGCCGGAAAAGCTCATGCCCAAGAAGCTCATGGATCAGGTCCAGGCGGCGATGGCCGAGGGCGATATCGTCAAGGCCATGCAGGCCTGCGAATCGTCGCCCAGCGCGATGAGCTCCATCGTCATGGCGGCGTTCCAGCACGTCGAAGAGGGGTTTGACGTGATTCAGGAAGCGGTGACGGCGGCCTCGGATCTCGAACAGGAAAAGATCCAGCAGCGGCTGAACTGGATTTCGGTGTGCGGCAACCTCGGCCCGTCCTGCGGTCTGCTCGGTACCGTGCAAGGCATGATCTTGACGTTCCAGGCGCTCGCTTCCGGCGGCGCGGGCGACGCTTCGGCGCTTGCGAACTCGATCGGCCAGGCGCTGTGGACCACCGCCGGCGGCCTTATCGTGTCGATTCCCGCAGTGACGATCTTCTACGTCTTGCGCAACAAGGCCAACCGCCTCGTCCTCAAGATGACCGCCATCACCATGGAGCTTTTGAACGGACTGCGCCAGGTGAGCGTCGATCCCGGCGTCGCCGAAGAGGAAATGGCTCCCGTCGAGGCCTAAACCAGAAGGGCAAGCCCTGACATGGCAAGAAAGCCGCAAGAAAACCCCGCGCTCGACATGACGCCGATGATCGACGTCGTGTTCGAACTCATCATCTTCTTCGTGGTGACGCTTACCGAAGCGCAGAAGAAGGACGAGTCGATCGAGCTCGAGGACGGGCGGCACGGCATCGTGCTCACGCCCGAAGAACTGCCGCCCACGCATATGATGATCGATGTTGCGGCCAACGGCCGCATCTCGATGGGCGACAAGACGCTCACGCCCGACGAAATCGGCCGGCGCGTGAAGGAAAAGTTCCGCAGGATCGGGGAGTTTCCCGTCATGATCCGCGCGGACTTCGCAACGCCTCACCGTTTCGTCGCGCAGGTGATGAACGCGGTCACCGCGAACGGCATCTGGAAGATTTCGTTCGTCGCGATCGGCGAGGACAAGACCCACGAACGCAAGCGCCTGAGGCTCTTGAAGCAGAGGGGAGGATACTGATATGGCGAGAAAGCCACAGGAAAATCCCGCGCTTGACATGACGCCGATGATCGACGTCGTGTTCGAACTCATCATCTTCTTCGTAGTGACGATCAAGCAGGAGGACTTGTTCTCGAAGTTGAACGCGAACCGTCCAGCGCCTTCGACGAGCTCTTCGAGTTCAAGCGAATCGGACACGACGGTGAAGATCGATATCGGACGCGGCAAGAACGAAAACGGTGCGATCAAGTACAACCAGCGCGTGGTCACCGCCCAGGAGTTGAGCGGATTTTTGCGCGATGTCGCCCGCACGTCCAAGAAGACCCCGATCGTGATCAACTGCACGGTCGATTCGCCCCACAAGGCGCTCGTGGACGTTCTCGACGTGTGCTACAGCCACGGACTCTTCAGCGTGAGCATCTTCACCATGTAAGGAGGACTTTATGAGCGAAGAATACGAAGAGTACGAAGAAGGCGAAGCGCTGTCGGCCGAGGAGATTTTCGAGCAGCATCAGGCGGAAATCGCCGAGCGGTTCGAGGAAAAGGGCTTCTTCAAGCGCATGGGGATCCTTTTTGGCGGCATCGGCAAGCCGCACAACACGCGCGAATACAAGCTGGCGATGATCGAGCTCCAGCGCCTGCAGGCGCCGATTCTCGCGGTTCTGCTGCCTACGGTGGGCGTGATCGTGCTCATCGTCCTGACGGCGGTCTCCGCGAAATCCAAGGAGACGATCCAGGTTGAGGTGATGCGTGCGCAGGAGACCGAGGAATCGCTCGAGGAAGACCTCCCCGAGGAGCCAGAGGAAATCGACATGACGCAGGATATCGACGTCACTGTCGATGTGGCGGTGGACGTTCCGAACGTGACGACCGAGATCACTTCGCAGTCGGATTCCCCCGGCGGCGAGCCCGATACGGTGATGGCGGCGCCCAGCCCCGTGACGATGGCGAACATCAAAGGTTCGCCCAAGCTGCGCGGTCTGGGCGACGGCGACGGCGGCGGATTCGGCACCCAGATCAAGGCCGGCAAGGCCCAGGACCTGAGAGGAGCGCTGATCGGCATCATCATGGATATGAAGACGGCCAACGATCCATCGAATCCCAAGGGCAAGCAGCTTGGCTACAACGGCTGGGGCAACTTTCGCGAGCGGCTCAAGAAGTGCATCAACGGCAATTTCTCCACCGCGGCATGTTCGCATGTGCGCACGTTGCCCAAGCGCGTAGCCTTGAGCAGTTTGTTCGTGCCGGTGTGCCCGGCCGCCAAGGGTCCGGAAGCGTTCGGCGTGGGCGATCTCGTGGAGCCAAAGGGCTGGGTGGCGTACTATTCGGGCGAAATCACCGCCACGGAAAAGGCGCGCTACCGCTTCTGGGGGTATTTTGACGACTACATGCTCATCCGCATCAACAACAAGGTGGTGTTCGAATGGGACTGGCCGTGCAACAACCTCAAGTACGCGGGCAGCTGCACGGGGTGGAAACCCAGCGCACCCGATATCGACAAAGTGGTTGGCAAGTACAAGGCCGCCCAGCACTCCACCGCCATGGCGCCCAGCGACTGGTGGGAAGTGAAGCCCGGGCAGAAACTCAAGATCGAAATCGTCTGCAGCGAAGTTCCCGGCGGCGCTTGCGGCGGACTGCTCTGCATCGAAAAGGAAGGCGACAAGTACGAGATGAACGCGGGCCAGCCCGTATTCCCCATCTTTTCTTCGCGCAAGCTTTCCTATTCGGAAACCGAGCGGTACGAAAAGGCCAAGCCGTCTTATGGCGGGTTCACCTACAAGATCGGCACCGACAAGGTTCCGCTATTCAATTCCCGCAAGTCCGGCGGCAAGGATGGCGGCAAAGCAGGCGGGAATAAGAAACAGGTCGAAGTAGAGGTTGACATCTAAGGTGAAGTTTGCGTTTTTTCTCGCGCTTAAATACCTGAGGCCGAAGCGATCCGTCGCTTCGGTCATCACTTGCGTAAGCGTTCTCGGCGTCATGCTGGGCGTGGCGGTGGTCATCATCGTCCGCTCGGTGATGACCGGGTTCGGCGACATCTGGGAAGAGAAGATCCTCGACTTCAAGCCGCATGTCTCGCTCGTCGCCTGGAAGAGCGGCGCGGCGATCCAGGGCGAGGAGGAGTTCTCGCGTGCTTTGCGCGCGATTCCCGGCGTCACCGCCGTGACTCCGGAGATTGATACCCGCGTGATGATCGCGCACGAAGGCAAGGTCCTCGCGCCGGTGATTCTGGGAATCGAGGCTGATGAGTTTGTGAAGTCCTACAAGGTGGGGACGCCGCGCGAAGGCGCGTTCGATCTCGATGGCGATTCGATCGTCATGGGCGTCCACGCAGCGCGGCAGCTTGGCGTCCATGTGGGCGACGAGGTTACTGTCTACAGCCCCAAGACGCTCATGAACGCGGACGAAATCTATCTCCCCGTGAAGTGGAAGGTGACCGGGATCTTCTCGTCGGGCCAGTATCAATACGACTCTGGCTATGTCGTTGCGTCGCTCCCCAATGTGCGCGACCTCTTGGGCATGGAGAAGGGCGTTTTCGCGATCCATGTGAAAACCGACGCCCCGACCGATCACGAGCGGTTCGAGAAAATCCGCAGTCAAATCGACGCTGCGTGCCCGCGTCTCCGCCAGATCACCTGGCGCGAGGCGGACAGCGAGCTCTTCAATGCGCTCGCGGTGGAGAAGAACATGACGGCGCTGCTGTTGTCGCTGATTTCGCTCGTCGCGGTCTTTTGCGTGATGAACACGCTTTTGGTGCTCACCGTGCAGAAGACGCCGGAGATCGGGCTGTTGAAGGCGCTCGGCTTTTCGCGCCGCCAAGTCATGAGCGTTTTCATGGCGCACGGCATGATTCAGTGCATGATCGGAATCGTCCTAGGGCTGCTTGCTAGCTGGGCGGTACTTGCGAATCTCCAGAATATCGTCGAATATCTCGCCAAACTCGGACTGGAAGTTTTTCCGGCTTCGGTCTACGGGCTGGACGCCATTCCGCACCGGCTGATAGTGGGCGACATATTCTGGGTGACGGCGCTGGTGTTTGTGTTCGGGCTTTTGGCGTCGCTCGTTCCGGCGCTGCTGGCCGCTTGCAAGGATCCTGTAAAGGCTTTGAACCAATAATGGAATTCGTTCTTGGCGCTATCGATGTGAAAAAGAGCTTCAAGCTCCCCGGTCTCCCGAAGGTTGAAGTCTTGAAGGGCGTGAATCTCACCGTCTTTCCCGGGGAGAAAGTGGCGATCATCGGGCGTTCCGGCGCGGGGAAATCGACGCTGCTCAATATTCTGGGCGGACTCGAAAAGCCAACCCGCGGCACAGTGACGCGCCCGGACAATATCGGCTTCGTGTTCCAGGCCTACCACTTGATGCCAGAACTCACGGTTTTCGAAAATGTCTTGCTGCCGCTCTTGGCCAAGCGCGCGGGCGGCATGGTTTCGCCGGAGGCTCGTGAACGCGCGAAGGAACTTCTGGACCGCGTGGGGCTCAAGGACCGGATGAAACATCTGCCTCAGGAGCTTTCCGGCGGCGAAATGCAGCGCGTCGCATTGTGCCGTGCGCTCGTGACCAAGCCGCCGCTCGTGCTTGCCGACGAGCCGACCGGCAACCTCGACCGGCTTACCGGCGCGGAGATTCTCAAGGTTCTCGGCGATCTTTCTCGCGGAACTCCCGTATCGCTTGTCATGGTCACGCACAGCCCCGAAGCGGCGGCGATCTGCGACCGCGTCCTCACTCTTGAAGACGGCAAGCTCAAGTGAGGAATCGGGGACAAGTGCCGGAGTTCGTTTATTTCGAGGCCGATCCCGTACACGTCAAGCGTGAACGCGAGAAGGCGCACGAGTTGCGCAAGTCCGGCTGGTGGAAGTCGCAGATTGCCGCCGGGAAGTGTTATTACTGCGGCAGGGTCGTCGGTGCGGAAAACCTCACGATGGACCATGTGATACCGGTGGCGCGCGGCGGCAGATCCACACGCGGCAACTGCGTGCCGTGCTGCAAGGACTGCAACAACGAGAAACGCGCCGCCACCCCCGCCGAGCAAGTCCTCTCCCGTCTTTTCCCGGACGCTATGCGCCGGTAGGGCTTATCGCACCGCAATCGAAGAATCGATTGCCGCCCGCAAGGAGGAGATGAAATTTCTCTGTGCCTCTGTGCCTCTGTGTGGTAAAAAAAAAAAAAAACCTTTGCGCACTCAGCGTCTCTGCGTCTCTGCGTTAGAAAAAGAAGAAGAAGGGAAAATCGAAAAATCTCTCTCCTTTCCCTTCTTGCAATTCTGGCGGAAAAATGGTATAATATTGGCGTTCGTGGGGAGAAATCCATTGAATCGTCCGTGCTGACGGCATGTGGTGCGGATGGCGACTGCTATAAGAGGACGATAGGACGCGGCAACCATATTCCGCCCGGGTAGTCTTCGAAGTGCAGCGAGTGAACGCGGTTCACGTATCTAGCTTTAAGAGAAAATCGCCAATTTTCGAGAAACAAAGCGAAATACGGGAACGCGTTGCGAGTATTCTCGTGGCGCATTCTCATATCCTGTTTTGTTTCGGGCGTTTGGCGATGCCTCTCTTAAGACATGATATTTCGAGAGTGCGCCATTTTACATTCCCGTGGTGGCGTATTAGTGTGACCGCTGCAAGTCGACGGGAAATGGCGAAGGAGGATATTCATGACACAGAATATTAAAGTCTCATTGAGGTGCGCGTTTGACAGCGCATGGAAGCCTTTTTGCCGCCGCCTGCCGTTTGGCGCGACGGGCGACGCTCCAGCATTTTCACGAGAAAACAACAAAACTACAAGGGGGGATCAATGAAAATTGCAAAGGCACTGGCTTCGACATATGTGTTCGAAGATCTGGAGATGGATGAGGCTGCTGAATGCAAAATAAGCCTGAAGGCCCGCAAGGCCGGGTTGTTTGCATGGCTGGCCGCTAGGTTTTTCAAGCGCATGTCAGGCATGACATTTGATGTTGCGTCCAATAGCGTAACCTACGACAATGGCTGGCATCAGTGGATTCCCGTGAAGAAGATATCCAATGTCGACGGCGGCTACTACATGAATGATCTCCTGGTGGTGTTGGCAGTGCTTGCGCTAATCGCCGGCGTGTGGACGATATCTAGCGGCGGTTTCGGGCTTCTGGTAATAGCGGCCCTGTTTTTTTATCTCTATTCAAGGTCTCGCCGTTTCCTAATTGCCATTACAGCGGATAGTGGAGACGGCATTGTGTTTGGCATAAAACGCAGCACGGTCGGGGGACGCGCCTTGAGCGACGAAGACGCATGGAAGATGCTTGATGTCATTAAATGCCTTGTCGTGGCGCAGACCAGGCAGAAAAAGCTTGATCCAATAAATTAACTACTTTTCGATTTTTCAGTTCACAAACAAAGGAGTAGACGATGAAAACAACCAGACTGACGACGATGGGCGCGATTGCGTTTGGTGCAATGTGCATGCTTGCCGGATGCAAGGAGGATTACAAAGATCCTGAAAAATTCATCGATAAATATGTCATACAAGATTGCGCCAACAAGATATGGACGCCGGAATTCCTTGCAGAACGCGGGCTGAAAGGGCCGACAGTGTCCAATATCTCTCTTGAGCAAAGGAGTTCGTTTGCCGGGACGTTTACATGCGTTTCCGCTACAATGAAGTTCGAGCCTGTCGACTCCCAGGCAATTTACATTAAAGCACCGTGGCTTTCTACCATGCCGTATGCTGTTGCTGAAGTAAAATCCGCCAAACAACTGGGGGATACGCTTGAGGCCACAGTTGTCGTCGCTAGATCAAAGATGGACGACGGAGTGTTTGCGCCAGTGGAAAAGGTTGACCGCAATACGATTCAGGGCTGGGGAACCGTTCATACGCTTGAACTTGTCAATCCCAAGAAATGCGAAGCCGGAGTGGCGCAGTTGCTGAAACAGTACGGGAATGAAGCAAACGAGTATGAGTTCATTAAATATGCCAAGGCGTATGCGACAAACGGACAGCTTGAATATGTTCATGACAAGGAGTTGCTCCAACTCTTTGCGGATTACGCCGTAGCCATCAAGTCCTCCTGCGAAAAAGGGCGGTATGCCAACTCGAGATCGACCAGGCAGGATTTGGCCGGAGTGGAGAGACTCTTGGAAATGTTGAAGGCGAAGGGAGCGTCCTTGCGAAATATTGCTGCTGACAATGAGGCCGTTTTGAAGGCAGTGGCGCAGAAAGGGCGGAATCTGTTTATGGGCGTCATACAGGCTAATGTGGAACTCGAGGCGGCGGGTTTGGATTCTGTCTGGCCCAAGACGACGAAGACGGTTTCTGGCGATCCTGAAGACATTTCGGGCAGGGTGTTTAAAAATTCCACCGAGTATTTCAATGCGCTTTTCGACATTGCCAATGCGAAAAAAGCCGATTGGGCTCCTTATGTGAGCGGAGTCGATATTGATTGCGCATTATATGAAGGGAAGAGCAGGTGGAATGTCGCGGTAGGCGTGACAGACGAGATGGAAGATATTGTACCCGTGCTCATTTCCGCCAACTTCGATTGCAGGAATTTGCCGAGGGGATCGTACGACGGCAAGAAAGACGCCGACAGGATAATACCAATAGGCACATGTCCGGTTCTTGGCAACAGCGGCATAGTGGTCATCCATAAGGGGGGCGCTGCGAATTACATTCCCGCTGCTCAAGTGACACTCCGCCGCATATTCAGCGGGCAGAGCGTGTATCAGATGCCCGAAGCTTATCTCGCGCCGTGATTATGCCGTCGTTGTGCTCCAAAACTTTAATGCATGAAACATTGCAAGCGCTAAACAGCATTCGGTAACAAGTAAAGCATTGAATCTAAACGTTATTGTTATGGGTTTGAACATCATTGCGGCAACTTGCGGTTGCTATATGAAAGGATAAAACCCTAATTCAAAGAAAGGAATGCGACAAATGAAAAAAGCAAGTCTATGCGCCGCAATAGGCACAGGAATGTTTGTGATTCTGCAACTTGTATCGCTATTGATTAACTTGGGAAGATGGGGCGGCAATACTGTAAGTGTCCTCATAAATATAATGCAGCCGTGGTATTTAATTGGCTGGGGACTTGTGTTTTACTTTTTCTTCTGCCTTTACAGAAAACAATAACAAACAATTCAAGGAGATGTCAAGATGAACAAAGAAGAACTCAAGGAAAGGGCTTCTGCCGCGCTAAGCATTGGCGTAGCTGCGGCGAAGAAGTTTGGCGATGCCGCCTGCGAACTCGGCAAGGAGGGTGTTGCTGCTGCGAAGGCAAAGGCACAGGAAATGCGCGAGGCTCGTGAAGCGCAAAAGGCCAAAGCGTCGGCAGGGCCCACCGCTGCCACTTGTGAGGCTCCGCTTGCAGGGTTGGCTGGCTTTGGCGCGGCAAACAATGAATCGCAAGTTGTGAGACCAGCACAATCCAGTTTTGACGGAGCAAGCGATGCCGCCGACAAACGGTTCATAATTCGAGGTTGGCTCTTGGTTGTATATTGGCTGTTCAACCTGTTCTATTTTATTTTGTGCATTTCATTGGCTGTCAGCTGGGCTGATTCTTGGGACATGAAAGACAGGGTATGGGTTCCCATTGTTGCATTGCCTATACTGCTATTCTTTAACAGACTATGGTATGAAGTAGTGATTGCCATATTTGAGATCGTTAAGCATCTTCGGCAGATTCGCGATGAACTGCGCAAGGCGAATGCCGTCAGCGCAATCCCTGACGCGCAGCAAAGGATTTAAAAACTATGAATGGACTGCTTTCTTCTTTGATAACAGCATTCGATGATTGCATATGGAGGCCTTTTATCAATTGTCTGCCATTTGACGATAGCCCTATATTGCAAATTATTGTTGCCGTAGCAATAACGTTGGGAGTCGCATGGCTGTGGTGGAAAGCATTGGCGTGGTGCTATTCAGGGCCTAATATCGCGCCGGTGACGCAACCAGTCAGAAAGCCAGTCGCAATTGCAGGTGCGATATTTGGGGTTTTGTCGCTGCTGGAGTTGTTTAGGCACGAAAATGTAGCCATGGTGTCAAATATTGCGTTTGCGACAGGAGGTGCGATTCTGATGGTGTGGGGCATTGCTAGGACTTCTGCGTTGCACTGTTCTGTGCTTCGGAAGCTGTTGATTTTTGTGTCGTTCGTATGCTTCGTTTTGCAGGCATTTTTACTAGGCGTGCTTGTGTCGGCCGCATCGGCGATGGTCGTGGCTTTTGTTTTCGCTCTTTACTTCGCGCTTGTCGCGGCTGGAGAGTCCTTCAAGCAGTCGTCTGGCGGAGAATGTGAGACCCCTGCCAGCCCTGACCGCAAGGAGCTAGAAGATGGGACTGTCATAGAGAAAGGCTGGGGTGACTGGGTGGATGTAAACGACCGAGACAAACACTACAAGGAAAACCTCGGCGGAACTTTCAGCAGAACAAGCTGATGTCGACAAAAGGGCAATTTGTCAACAGATATATGAATCTCACAATACAAAGGAGAAACGCAAAATGAAGAAACTGATAATGGCGGCGGCACTGGCCGTGGGTCTGTGTTGCTTTGGCGATACATATACAGACGGTGAAGGGCTGGTATGGTCTTACACGGTGAAAAGCGGCAAGGCGACGCTGACAGCCGTTCAGAAGTCTGATTCCGACTACATTACAGGGACGCTTGTCGTTCCTTCGTCGGTCAACGATGTGCCGGTCATCGCCATTGGTGCGAATGTCGGCGCCGGCGCGGCAATTACCGGATTGTCGCTTCCGGAAACATTGTTGACTATTGACTATGGCGCGTTTGCGAACTGCACGGCGCTGGAGTCGGTCGCGTTCCCCAATTCGCTGACGACGATATACGGGACTTCCGGCTATTCAAATTGTGTTGGCGCATTTTACAACTGCACTGCGCTGAAGAGCGTAAAGTTTGGCTCAGGACTTGTCACGATAGGCGATGGCATCAGTTATTCTCGCACGGACGATCCAGACTACTACGTCCATCATGGCGCGTTTGGTAACTGCATCAATCTTGAGACGGTGACATTCGGAGAGTCGCTGCGCACCATCGGACACCATGCGTTCTCAGAGTGTCTTGCCTTGAAGTCGCTGGTGTTCCCTGATTCGCTTCAGACAATCGGCGTCAACGCGTTCTATCACAATACCGCGCTCGCGTCGGTGGAATTCGGCATCGGACTCGTCACCATCAACGCCTGTGCGTTCTACAATTGCCCGGAGTTGCAGAGCGTCGTGTTCCGCGAAAGCCATACGCCGCTATTGACAATTTCTGCCAACGCTTTTGCCAAGGCCGTAAAGTTGACGACGCTGACATTCAGCGAGTCGCTTAAGGGTATTGACTATGGCGCGTTTGCGAACTGCACGGCGCTGGAGTCGGTCGCGTTCCCCAATTCGCTGACAACGATATACGGGACTTCCGGCTATTCAAATTGTGTTGGCGCATTTTACAACTGCACTGCGCTGAAGAGCGTAAAGTTTGGCTCAGGACTTGTCACGATAGGCAATGGCATCAGTTATTCTCGCACGGACGATCCAGACTACTACGTCCATCATGGCGCGTTTGGTAACTGCATCAATCTTGAGACGGTGACATTCGGAGAGTCGCTGCGCACCATCGGACACCATGCGTTCTCAGAGTGTCTTGCCTTGAAGTCGCTGGTGTTCCCTGATTCACTTCAGACAATCGGCGTCAATGCATTCTATCACAACACCGCACTTGCATCGGTGTCGCTCGGCACCGGGTTAGTGACGATTGGCGAATGCGCGTTCTACAACTGCCCCGAATTGCAGAGCGTCGTGTTCCGTGAAAGCGACACGCCGCTATTGACAATTTATGCCAACGCTTTTGCCAGGGCCGTGAAGTTGACGACGCTGATATTCAGCGAGTCGCTTAAGGGTATTAGCTATGGCGCGTTTGCGAACTGCACGGCGCTGGAGTCGGTCGCGTTCCCCAATTCGCTCACGACGATATACGGGACTTCCGGCTATTCAAATTGTGTTGGCGCATTTTACAACTGCACTGCGCTGAAGAGCGTAAAGTTTGGCTCAGGACTTGTCACGATAGGCGATGGCATCAGTTATTCTCGCACGGACAATCCAGACTACTACGTCTATCATGGCGCGTTCGGCAACTGCAGTAGCCTTGAAGATGTCGAATTTGGCGCAAATCTCAAAACTATTGGAACTCATGCGTTCTCCGAGTGCAGAGCGTTGAAGTCTCTGAAGTTCCCTGATTCCGTGACAACTATAAACGCCAACTGTTTTTATGACAACATCAGGTTGACTAGCGTTGAGTTTGGTGCAAATCTTGAGAATATCGGCGAGTGCGCCTTTATGGGCTGCGCGTCGCTTAAACAGGTCGCTTTCTCGACGTCTTCCACGCCGCTTCTGACGATTCAGTCAAGTGCATTCAGGAACTGTGAATATCTTACTACGCTGATGCTTCCCAGCGCGATAACCACATTGGAGTCGAATGCGTTTAGCGGCTGCACCTTGCTTCGCAGAATAACCATGCCCGCCGTGATATCCAAGGTCGCCAACAATGTGTTTAAGTCGCTTGCCAACCTAAAGGAGGTGAATTTCGCGGGGCTTCCTCCGGAGAACATAGAAAACGCCGGGCTTCCCAGCGACATAACCATACACTACAACAGCGAGTATGCCGAAGAATGGGCGCAAGCCATTGAGAATTGCGGCTTCACCAACGCGACAGTCTACGAGCCTGACGAGTTCGGCAAGCTGACGGGAGATTCGAGTTATGAACTCTCCAACACGCCCGGCGACCGTTCCGTCGCTTCGGTGATATTGAGCGCGAATACCGCTCTGGACGAGTTTGTCCTTACGGACGGCAAAGTCTACGACTGCATTCTCAGAATCGTCAACACGGCGGGCGAGGATGTCGCCGTCACGCTACCTGCCGGCTTCACATACGAGACGTTCAAGGGTGCCGCGCCGCTTACCGTCCCCGCCAACAGCCGCAACATTCTCACCATTACGCGCACTTCCGAAGACACGTTCCTGGTCACGCGCGAAGAGCTTGTGGTGCTGCAGTGATTCTGCCGGAGGTGCTTCCATGAAGCGAATATTGACAATAATTGCGCTATTGGTCGCGGGAGGCGTATCGGCGATGCCGATAGGCCTCAGGACTGCGGCCTGGAGCGTGTCTGCGGCGAATGGACGCGCCGCCGTCGCGACCTTGCTACCGGAATCCGGCGGCGAGACACAGATACGCGATGCCCTTGCGTCGTTTGAGGATGAATCTGTCTCCGCGAACATCGCAGGCGATGTCGATGCATACGAGGAGTTCCGTGAATGGGCGCTGGGGTCCGGGGCGAGAGCGGATGTTCTGTCCGCCTCGCCCACGGCCTGGCTCTCGTTCGCAACTCTTTCGCCTGTGCTGGTTGCCGAGCCGCAGGACGGCGATCTGGCGATCGATGAGGCGCAGATGGGCGAGGACGGAAAGATCGAGATGGTCTTTTCGCTCGCGGACGTGAATGTCAGCGCGGCGGCGCTTGAAGCGCGGCTGAAGTCCGTGTTTGGCGTGACGGGCGCGTCTACGCTTGACGAATCGCAGTTCTCGGCCGACAATCTCGCGCTTTCGCTGACGCCTACGGACGATGGCCGCATAAGGGCGGTTGTCGAGCCCAAGAAAGGCGCCGAGGGAAAGTCTCCGGATTCGTTCTTCATGAAGGTAAAGGTGAAATAGCGATGACAGAAAACGAAAAACTCGAGCGCATAATCAGGTGCTTCTTACGCAGGAAAGAAAAGGCGGCGACTGACAATGGCGCATGTGCGCCGTCGGATGAAATCTGCGGGAATTTAGGCCGATGGAGCTGCGGCACGGGTGTGCCGACGAGTTCAACGGCCGAAAACAACAGAAAGGAGTAAAGTAAAATGAAAAAACTACTGGGATTGGCGGCTCTGGCCATGGTGGCTTCGGGTTGCGTAATGGTCGGTCCGTCGAATGCCAAATCGGCGTTCACGCTTGATGTTTCGAGCCCGGATATGGCGTTCGTCGACAATAGCGTCCAGCCGCTCAAGAAGGGCACGGCCACATCGAGTGGAATCATATGCTTCGTCGAAGGCGACGCTTCGCTCAAGGCGGCCATGGAAAATGGCGGCATCACCAAGGTTCACCATGTTGACTACAAGGTGAAGAACATCCTTGGCATTGTCGGTTCCGTCACCACCATCGTGTGGGGCGAGTAATCGTCTCTTTCGGCGGCGGGGGTGGTTTATTTCCGTTCTCCGCCCCCGCCGCCTTTTCGCAGCAAGAGTTCGGACTTCGTAGTCTAGAGGTCTGGACTTCGTAGTCTAGAAGCCTGGACTACGTAGTAAAGAGGCCTGGACTTCGCAGTCTAGAGGTCTGCACTACGAAGGAAAGAGGCCTGGACTTCGCAGTCTAGGGATGGTTTCATCGAAATCGCCCTCCCCGTTCCCTGTCTTGACAATCGAAAAATCGAAAAATATCAAAGATATTGACAGACGGCGCGAATTATTGTAGAATAACGCGCGTATGAAGAAGTTGCTCATAGTCGAATCGCCAGCAAAGGCGAAAACAATCGCCAAATACCTCGGCGGCGAGTTCACGGTCAAGAGTTCGGTAGGGCATGTGCGCGACCTGCCGACGCACAACCTTTCCGTGCGCATTGTGCCGTCGGGCGACGGAAAATGGCGGTTTCTGCCCGAATACGAGATTCGCGACGACAAGGCCAAGGTGGTGAAGGAATTGCGCACGGCGGCCAAGGCGTCCGACGAAATCTACCTTGCGAGCGATCCCGACCGCGAGGGCGAGGCGATCGCGTGGCATTTGCGCACGGTTCTCGAAGATGCCGCCGGCGGCAAGCCGTTCAAGCGCGTGACCTACAACGAAATCACGAAGGGCGCGGTATTGAAGGCGGTGGCCGCGCCACGCGACATCGATATTCCGATGGTCGACGCGCAACAGGCGCGCCGGATTCTCGACCGCATCGTCGGCTACATGGTGAGCCCGGTTTTGTGGCGCAATGTGAGGGTGAGCAACGCAAAGACGTTGAGCGCCGGGCGGGTGCAGTCGGTCGCGCTACGCCTGCTCGTGGAAAGGCAGCGGGAGATCGACAGCTTCAAGCCCGAAACCTACTACCTCATGGGGGCGATTGCAAAGAAGCGCGGCGCGGGCAAGGATGGCGAGTTCAAGGCGAAGCTCGCGCGGTTCGACGGCAAAAAGCCCGACATCCGCAGCCGCGAGACGGCCGACAATATCGTGCTCGACCTCTCCGGGGCGGCGCTCAAGGTCGCAAATCTCAAGGAACAGCCCAAGACGCGCCACACTTTGCCGCCGTTCACGACCTCCACGCTCCAGCAGGCGGCGTCGAGCGTCCTGGGGATGAGCCCCGGGAAAACGATGTCCACCGCGCAAAAACTCTATGAAGACGGCTTCATCACGTATATGCGAACGGACTCGGTGAACGTGTCGGAGGTCGCGCGCAAGGCGGCGGAGGAATTCATCCGTGCGAATTACGGCGACGCCTACTATCCGGCGAAGCCCAATTTCTTCAAGTCCAGGGAAACGGCGCAAGGTGCGCACGAGGCGATCAGACCAACCGATGTCGGCAGGACGCCGGATGCGGCGAGCCTCGATCCGGCGGGATTGAAGCTTTACGACCTTATTTGGCGGCGGTTCATGGCGAGTCAGATGGCGGACGCCAAAACCGTGCTGAAGACTGCGGTATTCACGCCGGAGAAACCGGCGCTCACCCATGAATACGAGCTTACGGCGTCGGCCACGGAAGTCGTGTTCGACGGCTTTTTGAAGGTGATGAAACTTTCGCTCAAGCAGAAGAAGGCGGCGGAGGAGGACGAGGGCGCGGAGGACACCGACCAGGTGGAGGCGCTGCCGCCCATGGAGATTGGCGAAATACTCGATGTCGTGAGGTGGATAGGCGACGAAAAGCAGACGAAGGGTCCGTCGTACTACTCCGAGGCGAGCCTCATCAAGGCGCTCGAAGACAATGGCGTGGGGCGACCTTCCACATATGCGCAGACGATCGAGACGCTCAAAAAGCGCGAATACGCCGAAACCCGGAAGCGCAAGCTTGTGCCGACGCGCGACCGCGGCATGGTGACGTGCGACTATCTCACGGCGAATCTCGATTCGCTTTTCAGCGTGGGCTACACGGCGCAGATGGAGAGCGAACTCGACAAGATCGAGGCGGGCGAGGAGTCCATGGACGAGATGCTCAGCGACTTCTACAAGCGGCTGGTGGCGGCTTTGGGCGAAGTCAAGGCCGGCTCCGAACCGCCGCCCGAAAAGGACAAGGTGGAGCTGGTGCTTTCGCTGCTCGCCGGAGTGAAGACGTGGAAAGAGCCGGTCAAGAGCGGCAAACGGCTTTACGACGACCGCAAGTTCGTGGAGAGCCTGCGCGGACAATACGAAGCCGGCAAGGAATTGAGTTCGCGGCAGTTCGAGTATCTGGTGAAGATGGCGTATGCATATTCCGGGCAGATTCCGGACGTGGACAGGATTCTGCGCGAGGCCGGGGCGATCAAGACGTCGGCTTCGGCGGAGCGGGCCGAACGCGCCGACCCCTCGCTCGTGCAGGCGGCGTTCGAGGTCTTGGAGCGTCTGGGGATGCGCAGCGCGAGCCCGTTTCTGGAGTCGCTTCTTGATCAATACCACCACAACCGGCCGCTTTCGGCCAAGCAGTTTGCGATTCTGGCGCGTACGGTGCTGGAGCGTTCGCGCAATGCTCCGGACGCGGAGGAGATTGCCGCGAAATTCTCGCCTTTCGTGCCGGGCGGCGTTTCCGCGCAGTCGGCGAACCGCGAGATTGGCGCCATGCTGGAGATGGCCAAGGAAATCAAAGTGTGGCGCGAGAAGAAGGGCGGCGGCAAGCGCGTCTACGACGACAAGGCGTTCATCGCGTCGCTCACGGAGCAGTTCGGCAGGCGCGGAACGCTGAGCGACCGGCAGGTGGCGGCGCTCAAGAAGGTGCTCTACGCCTATCGCGCACAGATCGAAGATTATGCCGCCAGAGCGGAAAAGTCCGGCGCTGGCGGCGGCGAGAAGGATGGTCAAGCCCAATAAATCCATTGCCGGCGACGAGTCGGTAAAGTCGTTCATCGCGCATCTCGAGGGCGAGAAGGGCGCGAGCGTCCATACACGCGGAGGATACATCGCCGATATCGGGCAGTTCGCCGCCGCGCTTTGGGGCGGAGAGGCCGAGCCGCCGTTCGCGTGGCCGGGCGTGACCGACCGCCAGGCGCGGGCGTTCTTCGCCGCTCTGGCCAAGGACGGAGTTTCGGCGGCGAGCATCCGGCGCAAGATCGCGGCGTTGCGGACGTTCTACCGGTTTTTGCAGCGGCGGATGGCGGTTTTGGACAATCCGTTCGCGTTCATCCACGGTCCGCGCACACCGCGTCGGCTCCCCAAGGTCTTGAGCGCGGAAGAATGCAAAGCGTTCCTCGAACAGCCGGCGAAGCTCATGGAGTCCGGCGAGATCAACGAATTCCAGTGCCTGCGCGATACGGCGCTTTTCGAGGTTCTCTATTCCACCGGCTGCCGCATCAGCGAGGTCATGGGACTGAAGTGGGACGAGATCGACATGGCCGGCGGCAAACTCATCGTCACCGGCAAGGGCGGCAAATCGCGGCTGGTGATAGTGGGGAAGTATGCGCGCGGTGCGCTCGCGGCGTTCCGCGACAGATTCGGCGAGGGCGACGGGCATATCTTCCGCACGCACCGCGGGGCGGTTTTGTCGCCGCGCGACGCCGAGCGCATCATGAAAAAATATCTCGCGAGCGCGGGACTGCCGCCGGATGTGACGCCGCACAAACTCCGCCACTCGTTCGCGACGCAGCTTATCGACGCCGGAGTGGACGTGCGCAACGTGCAGGAAATGCTGGGGCATGCATCGCTTTCGACGACGCAAATCTACACGCACGTGAGCCTCGAACACCTCAAGGACAGCATGGCGCTGTTCCATCCGCGCGGCTAGAAAAACAGCTTCTGCTTGTAATGGACGTCGATTTTTGGTATAATTACAGGTAATGGTAGATAAACTGGCGATAATAGCGGGAAGCGGGGATTATCCCCGGCTTCTTGCGGAAGGTGCGCACAAAGCGGGCGTGGAGACGGTGGATGTCGTGGCGATCAGAGGCTCGACGGCCCGGGCCACGGTCAAGGCGGCGGATCATGTGCGCTGGTTTACGTTGCGCGAAAGCGTGAAATCGCTCAAAAAGCTCGCCGCCGACGGCTATGACGGCGTGATCATGGCGGGGCAGATAAGCCCGATGTCGATCTTCCGCGGCGGATTCGACAGGGAGATCCAGAAGTGGCTTGACGAGCTGAAAGTGAAAAATGCACACACGATTTTCGGCAAATTGATAGAAAAATTCACGGTGTTGGGGCTTAACGTCCTGCCGGCGTCGCTTTACATGGATGATTCGATGCCCGGAGCGGGGGCGCTCACGAAGCGCACTCTTACGGCATCGGAGGCGAGCGATGTGGCGCATGCGATGAAGGTTGCGCACGATGTGGGGCTTCATGACGTTGGCCAGACGGTGATGGTGAAAGAGGGAATGGTGCTCGCGGTGGAGGCGTTCGAGGGGACGAATGCGGCGATCAAGCGCGGCGGCAGGCTCTCCGGGCGCGGCGGCGCGGTCGTGTTCAAGGCGGCGCGCGAGGGGCACGACTTCAGGTTCGATATTCCGGTGATCGGGCTCAAGACGATGAAAATGGTCAAAAAGGCCGGAGCGACGGCGCTCGCGTTTCAGGCGGGGCGGCAGATCGTGCTCGAAAAGGAGAAGGTGATCGCGTTCGCGGACAAGCATGGCATTGCAATCGTGGGGATGGAGAGCGGCCTCAAGCCTGCGCCCTTGAGGCCATGAGAAAAATCATGATTCTGGCCGGCGAGGAGTCCGGGAAGATCTACGCCGATCGCATCCGCGAACGGCTCGACGGCTGCGAGGTGCGCACATATTCCGACTATGGATTCGAGACGGCGGATCTCGCGGTGTTCGGGCTGTGGGAAGTGCTGAAGCGGATTTTCTTTTTCATGCGCGTAAAGCGGACGATGGAGCGCGCAATCCGCGAGTGGCGGCCGGACGCGGTTTTGACCATCGACTATCCGGGGATGAATCTCAAGCTCGCGGCGTACGCGAAGTCGCTCGGCATCCGCGCGGTGCATGTCGTGTGCCCGCAAGTCTGGGCGTGGCATCAGGGACGGATCCCGAAGATCGAAGCGTCGCTCGACAAGCTTTGCTGTTTCTTCCCGTTCGAGCCGGGGTTGTTCAAGCCGGGCTTTGCAGAATTCGTCGGCCATCCGCTCCTTGAGCAGTTCGAGGGGCTGGAGCGCAAGGTGCAACCCGATCTGGTCGCGCTTCTGCCCGGTTCGCGCAGGGGCGAAGTCGCGCGCATTCTGCCGGTGCTTTTGGAGGTGGCGCGGTGCTATCCGCAATTCCGGTTCGCGATTCCGGCGGCGCACAAGCGCGCGCTGGGGTGGATACGCGAGATGAAACTGCCCGGCAATGTGGAAGTGCGCGAAGGCGGCGCGCGCGAACTCCTGCTCAGCGCACGCTGCGCAGTCGTCGCAAGCGGCACGGCGACGCTCGAGGCGGCGCTCTGCCGCTGCCCCACGGTGCTCGTCTACAAGGTGGGACCGCTTCTCGCGGCATTTCTGCGCCGTGCGCTCACGGGCACGAGATACGTGGGGCTTGCGAATATCATCTGGGACAGGTGCGCGGCCAGAGGCGAGGAGCGGAAAGACGAAGAACAGCCGATGCCGGAGCTGTTGCAGGAGAATTTCACCGTCGGGACGGTTTGTGCGCATATCGAGCCATGGCTGAAGGACTTGGCATTGTGCGCCCAGGCGGCATCGCGGCTTGGGAAAATCGCCGGACTCCTGAAGAGCGACGGCGAGGCAATCGGCAAAATCGTGGAGGCGTTATGAAATACTTCGCGGCAATCATGGCGTGTTTGATGGCGACGGCGCTTTTCGCCGCGCCGCCCAAGGTCTCCAAGACCGTTCCCTACGGCTTTACGGAAAACTTCACCAACGCGTGCGAGCAGGCCAAGCGCGAAGGAAAGCTCGTATACATGGTGTTTTGCGGTTCCGACTGGTGCGGACCGTGCATCCGCTACGAGCGCGAAATCCTCTCGCAAAAGAAATTCGTCAGCAAACTGAAAAACAAATATGTTTTCGTCTTCATCGACAGGCCGCAGCATCAAGAGAAGCTTTCGGCGCTGGCGGCAAAGCAGAACCCGGAGTTGTTCGGCCAGTTCGGGATCGGCGGCGTTCCCTGCACGATCATAACCGATCCGGACGGCAACGAGCTCAAGCGCAAGGGCGGCTACAGGCCGGGGACGGAAGTAAAGGATTTCATCAAGGAGATCGATGAACTCACGGCAGGTCTGGAATGGCCGCCCAAGCAGTCCGGCAGCGGCAAAAAGACAGGAACCGCAAGCGGCAAGACATCAAAAGGCAAACAGACGAAATGAACGTACTCAAGTTGATTTTCGGGACGAAGAACGAGCGCGAGCTGAAGAAACTCTGGCCGGTCGTCAGGGCGATCAATGCGAAAGAGGAGGAGTTGCAGAAGCTTGGCCTCGCCGACGAGGATTTCCCGAAACGCACGGAAGAATTGAAGGCGCGGGTGGCGGCCGGCGAAACGCTCGACGACGTGCTCGTGGACGCCTTTGCGCTCGTGAAGAACGCATGCCGCCATCTCGTGGGCACGACGGAGGAGGTTTGCGGGCACACGCTTACATGGAACATGGTGCCGTTCGATGTGCAGCTTCTGGGCGGCATCGTGCTGCACCAGGGGAAGATTTCGGAAATGCAGACTGGCGAAGGCAAGACGCTCGTGGCGACGCTGCCGCTGTATCTCAACGCGCTCGCGGGCAAGAACGTGCAGCTGGTGACGGTGAACGACTATCTGGCGCGGCGCGACGCGAGCTGGATGGGGCACCTCTACAGGTATCTCGGCCTTACCGTGGGGTGCATTCAGAATTCGATGGACTCCGAGGAGCGCCGGGCGCAATACGCCTGCGACATAACCTACGGCACAAACAGCGAATTCGGTTTCGACTACCTGCGCGACAACGGCATGGCGCAGCGTCCTGAGCAGGTGGTGCAGAACGGACACAACTTCGCGATTGTCGACGAAGTGGACTCGATTTTGATCGACGAGGCGCGCACTCCGCTGATCATCAGCGGGCCTGCGACGGTTTCAACCTCGCACGTCTACACCGAGATCAATCCGCTGGTGAGCGCGATCGTGCGGGTGCAGACGGCGCAGTGCAACGATTTCGTGCAGGCGGCGAAGAAAGCGTGGGAGAACGGCGATACGCAGACGGTGAAGGACAAGTTCTACCAGGTCTACCACTCGATGCCGAAACACAAGCAATTTCTGCACATGCTTGAGGATGCGGATTTGCGCAAGCTGCACGAAGATGTGGAGATGCAGATGCTCTCGGAAATGTGGAAGGAGCGCGCCCGCTCGCTCAAGGACGAACTCTACTTCACGATCGACGAGCGGACGCGCGAAGTTTCGCTGACCGACAAGGGATGCGAGAAGATCTGCCCGTCAGATCCCAAACTCTTCGTCCTGCCCGACATTGCCGCCGAGCTCAGCGCGATCGACGGCGACGCGACGCTCACCGATTCCGAGCGCACTCAACGGCGGCGCGACGCGCAGCAGAGTTTCATGGTGAAGAGCGACCGCGTCCATGTCGTGGATCAGCTGCTCAGGGCCTACTGCCTATACGAGCGCGACGTCGATTATGTAGTGCAGGACAACCACGTTTATATCGTCGATGAATTCACCGGGCGCGTGCTGCCGGGACGGCGCTGGTCGGACGGGCTCCATCAGGCGGTGGAAGCAAAAGAGCAGGTGGAGATCGAAAAGGAAAGCCAGACGCTCGCGACGATTACGATCCAAAACTATTTCCGGCTTTACAGGAAGCTTGCGGGCATGACGGGCACGGCGGAGACCGAGGCGCGGGAATTCAAGGACATCTACAAGCTGGACGTGGTTTCCATTCCCACGAACCGCCCGGTTAACCGCACCGACTACAACGACCAGATCTACCGCACGCAGCGCGAGAAGTTCAAGGCGATCATCGCGGACGTGGCGGCGCGGCATGAGAAGGGCCAGCCGGTGCTGCTGGGCACGGTGACGGTGGATACGTCTGAGGTGCTTTCGCGGATGCTCAAGATGGCGCACATTCCGCACGAAGTCTTGAATGCGAAGAACCATGCGCGCGAAGCAGAGATTGTGGCCTTGGCGGGCCAGCGCGGCGCGGTGACAATCGCGACCAACATGGCAGGACGCGGCACCGACATCAAACTCGGGGAAGGCGTCACCGAACTCGGCGGGCTCCATGTCATCGGCTCCGAGCGCCACGAGAGCCGCCGCATCGACCGCCAGCTGCGCGGGCGCTGTTCGCGCCAGGGCGATCCGGGTTCGAGCCAGTTCTTCATTTCGCTCGAAGATCCGTTGATGCGCCTTTTCGGATCGCAGAAGATCAGCGGCATAATGCAGCGGCTCGGAATGAAAGAAGGCGAGGTCATGGAGCACCGCTGGCTCAACAAGTCGGTGGAGACGGCGCAGCGCCGCGTGGAGCAGCAGCATTTCGCGGTGAGAAAGCGCACGCTCGAATACGACGACGTGATGAACAAGCAGCGCTCGGTCGTGTACGAGCTGCGCGGGCGGGTTCTGAACGGTTCGGCGGATACTGTGCACAATCTAGTTCTGGATGTGATGAACGACCTCGTGATGAATCAGGCCGAGCGCTATCTCTTCAGCGCGAAGGACGGTCGGCTTGACGATTTCATGAATTGGCTCGGGGTGACTTTCCCGATCACGGCGACGGAAGACGAATTGCGGCCGCTTATGGGCACGCCGGATGCAGCGGGCGAACTGCTCATGAAGCGGATCGAGGCGGCATACGAGGACAAGTGCGCGAGCGAGGATCAGGAGGTCCTGCCGTTCATGGAGCGCGGCGTCTTTCTGCAGGTGATCGATCGCGAATGGCAGGATTACCTAAGAGCGATGGACGATTTGCGCCAAGGCGTGAATCTGCGCAGCTACGGTCAGCGCGATCCGTTGATCGAATACAAGAAAGAGGCGTTCGGGATGTTCGAAACGCTCATGGGCTCGATTAAGAGCAAAGTCGCCGGGAGCGAATTCCGCTCCGCCACGGCGATGCGGATGCAGCGGCTGATGAGCTCCGGGATGGTGTCGCGGGTTTCGGGAGTAGGCAGAGACCGGATTGAGGCGAATCGCGAACAGGCAGTGGAAACGAAGCCCGAAAACCGGACGATAGCTGATATTCTGGGTGTCAAGGGGAACATGGTGAGAACGGCTTCGGCCAAGCCGCAAGGCGCGGTCGGGCGGAACGATCCTTGTCCCTGCGGCAGTGGCAAAAAATACAAAAAGTGTTGCGGAAAGGGGATGTAAAATGACTACGGCGATCATCGTGGCGGCAGGCAAGTCTACGCGCATGGGAACGGGCAGCGACAAGGCCTTCATGGCACTTGCCGGCAAGCCGGTGATCGCATGGTCGTTGCTGGCTCTGGAACGGTGCAAGGAGATCGACCAGATCGTTCTTGTTGTGCGCAAGGACGAACTGGTGGCGGCGCAGACGGTATCGAAGATGTTCGGCATATCCAAGTTGGGTAGGATCGTGTCCGGCGGTGCGCGGCGGCAGGAGTCGGTAAAGGCGGGGCTGGATGCGTGCGATCCGGAGACTTCGATCGTCGTGATCCACGACGGCGCGCGGCCGCTTGCGGGGTCGGCGCTCTTTTCAGCAGTCGTCCAGGAGGCGCTGAAGGGCGGCGCGGTAACCGTGGGGCGTCCGGTGGTCGATACGCTCAAGCAGGCGGACAAACTTGAAATCGTCAAGACGGTAAGCCGCGAAAAGCTTTATCAAGTGCAGACGCCGCAGGCGTTTCCGATGAGCATTTTGCGGAAGGCGTACGCCAGGCAATCGCGAAAAGAGTTCACCGACGACTGCATGGCCGTCGAGCAGCTTGGCGAGAAGGTTCGGATTTTCGAAACAAAAGAGCCCAATCTCAAGATCACCACAGTTGAGGATTTGCAGGTTGCGGCGGCACTCTTGAAATAAAAACCAGGAAACACCATGGGTAAAATCATCGCGATTCTGGGAGATATTCACGCCAACATCGACGCGCTCAATGTCGTGTTGGACGATTGCCGCAAGGAAGGCGTCACCGATTTTCTGTGCACGGGAGACGTCGTGGGATACAATGCCGCGCCTTCGGAGTGCATGAAGGTCATCCGCGAGCTTGGCTGTCCCGTAGTCAAAGGCAACCACGATCACTATGTTTCGTCCGACCAGAATCTCGACGATTTCCATCCCAACGCCGCCGCCGTGGTGCGCTGGACGCGCGAGCAATTGGATGCCGAGGAGATCGATTGGCTCTACAATTTGCCGTTCGTGGTGACGCAGATGGGCATCACGCTGGTCCATTCCACGATGGACAACCCCGAGACATTCGGCTATGTCTTCGACCACTTTCAGGCGGAAGCTAACTTCATTTGCCAGAAGACGCCGCTTTGCTTCCACGGCCATACGCATGTGCCGATGATTTACGAGAAGCAGGTGGCGGGAGTGTACCGGATCGATCCTCAGGATTTCAAGTTGCCAATCGGGCGCAAATATTTCATCAATGTGGGGAGCGTGGGGCAGCCTCGCGACCGCGATCCGCGCGCAACATATGTAGTCTACGATTTTCTCGCGCGCACGGTGAAGTTCCGCAGGCTCGAATACGATGTGGAGGCGGCGCAGGAGCGCATCCGGCTTGCTGGGCTTCCTTCGCGTCTCGCTGAACGCCTTGCGGTGGGGGAATAAATGAAAAAGATTGCCGTTTTTCTGTGTTTGGCGGTCGTTGCCGCGAACATGTGCTTTGCGGGCCGTTCGGTCGCGTTCGGCGTTGAAGCGTTCAACAATGCCGTGCAGATGGACGCGAAGGGCGATGTCGTGTTTTCGCCAATCGGATTCGAGATCGATTCCGCCATCATGGCGGATGCATTCGATCCTATAACCAAAGCGCATTTCGCCGAGACTCTCGGAGTCTTGACCGGAATCGAGGCGGCGTATTCCTCGCTCTACCGCGATTTTGCGGCTGCTGCAACCAATGGCGTGTCGTTCAAGTCGGCGCGTGCGTTTCTGGTTCCGGACTACAGAAAGGTTTCGGCGGCGTACCGTCAGGATCTTGAACGCAACTATCGCGCGGAGGTGTGCTTCCTCTTCCCCAAGACCGGCGCGGAGGCATGGATACGATCGGAGCTCGACGGCGAAATGGAGGATTTCGCGATACCCCGTGAAGCTACGCGCAACGAGCGCAATTCGTTTTTCGAGGCTCTGTCGTGCCATATCGGCTGGGCCGAGCCCTTCCCGACGGAAAACATCCGCAATTCCATGATGTTCGATGCGCGCGAGATGGACATTTGCGAAACCGGCGATTGGACCATGGGGCGCATTCCGATGGCCGACGGGGCGGCGTTCTACGCGCTGATGCCAAAGAAGGGCGTTGATTTTGCGAAAGTGCGCGAGGCGGTGAACGAAAAAACGATCCGGGAACTGGTCCTCAAGCACAAGTCGCTCGTCGATGCCCTCGTGTATCACGGACCGGTTGTCGTCGGCGTGCCGAAGATGGAAATCGTTTCCAGTACGGATATCGCGCCGGCATTGAACCATTTCAAATTTCCGGTCAAGGGCTACATCAGGCTCAACGGCGATTTGCCGGGACGCGAATACCGGCAGGTATGCCGATTCAGGCTTGACGAGCGGGGCGCAAACGGCGAGACTATCGCCGCGAAGAGCGAGGACAGACAGACGCGGGTGGATTCCTCGACCCGCAAATTCATCCTTTCGGGACGGTTTCTGTTCTTCATATACCATGAAAGGACCGACTCCATTCTGGTCATGGGGATTTGCGACGCGAAAAGGAAATAGAAATGCGCAAGGGAATAATCTTGGCGGGCGGCGCGGGAACGCGCCTCCATCCGCTCACGAAAGTGGTGAGCAAACAGTTGTTGCCGGTCTACGACAAACCGATGATCTTCTATCCGCTGTCCACGCTGATGCTCGCAGGAATCCGCGAGGTGTTGATCATCTCCACGCCTGTGGATTTGCCGATGTTCAAGCGGCTTTTGGGCGATGGATCGCAGATCGGAATGAAGTTTTCCTACAAGGTGCAGGAAACCCCCAACGGTCTTGCGCAGGCTTTCGTCCTGGGGCGCGAGTTTATCGGGGATGACGATGTTTGTCTCGTGCTCGGCGACAATATTTTCTACGGTGCGAATCTGCCCATGCTTCTTGCGGAGGTCAGCGCCGGGAAAGAGGCGACGGTATTCGGCTATCGCGTCGCCGACCCCGAGCGCTACGGCGTCGTAGAGTTTGACTGCGACGGCAATGCAGTGAGCCTCGAAGAAAAGCCCGCAAAGCCCAAGAGCAACTATGCCGTTGTGGGGCTATACTTCTATCCCAATGATGTGGTCCGGTATGCCGCCGAACTCAAGCCGTCGGCGCGCGGCGAGTATGAGATAACCGATTTGAACCGCATCTATCTCGAGGAGCACCGGCTTCATGTGCGCACGATGGGGCGCGGCTTCGCTTGGCTAGATACGGGAACGCACCAATCGCTCGCCGACGCCACCAACTTCGTGCGTGCAATCATCGACCGGCAAGGCTTGCAGATGAGTTGCATCGAAGAAATCGCCTGGAGCCGCGGCTGGATCGACGACGCGCAGCTTGCCGCTCTTGCCGCCGACTACGGCAAATCGAGTTACGGACAATATCTCCGCGCTCTCGTGCGATAGCGCAGCAATGAGTAAAATGAGACTGAAGCTGAACAAGGAATTCGCGGTGCGCCATTTGGCAGTGGCGTTGCTGATGGCGGCTCTGGGCGGTTGGTTCGCATACGATGGCTATGTGAAATATCCTGCGATGGATGCCGCGACGCTCTACCGCGAGGCGCACGGCGGCGAAGATGCCGCCACGCCGGAACAGGCGGAAAAGTTCAAGGCAAATGCCGTGCCGCGCCAGAAACAGTTTATGGCGCTTGCGTGGGGATTTGCGGCGTTTCTTGCCGCGAATGTATTTATGCTGTGGCGCAGGGAATATGAGTTTGAAGGCGAAATAACCGATGTCGACCGCAGAGATTGGGACAAGAAGGGTATAATCCGCTTCAAGGTGAACGGACGCAAAGTGGCGCTCGACGCCTGGCACCACGAGGGCGTAAGGGAACTGGTCTCACGTCTCGGGCTTCCTGATGCCGGGGATGGGGTGCAGAGGACGGAAGAGAAGTCTTGATGAAATACAAGTACCTTTATCAAGATCGGCAGAACCGGAATTGCGAAGGGTGGATCGAAGCGAGAAATCGCGAGAATGCGTACACGCTTATCCGCAAACAGGGAATAAAGCCATATCGGGTGATAGGCGACGACCCTTGGAATTGGCGGCCTTGGGCGATTGGAGCGGCGTTTGCGTTTTTGGTCGCAGGATGTGTTGCGCTGGGGATTTTGGCGTCGCGCGGGACGACGGAGTCGCTGCCGACCGTGCGGCAACAGATTGTTGGGGACGTCGATTTTGCGACACTGCCTACATCGCTCGATCGATATCTCGCTTGGTTCGCCCAGCCAGGGGCGTGGGTTGATCGTCCAGAGGCGACGTTCGAGGAAATGAAAGAGTTCGAGGCGGAGCTGGATGATCCGCCTGCGCTTGAAGGGGCGCAATCGCCAAATGAGCCGTCAAGGCATCTGTTGATGCGGATTATTGAAGGCATGAAGGCTGAGATTCGCCTGCAGATCGAGGGCGGCATGACGATGCAAGAGTGCTGCGCCGCGCTTGAAGAACGGCAAAAGCGCGAACAGAAGATAAGGCTAAAAGCCGCCGAAAGCGTCAAAATGGCACAGGAGAATTACCGTGCGGAGATGCTCGAGCGCGTAAACCGGCGCTTGAAGTCGATGGGCATGGCGGAACTGGGCGACAATGACATCTTGAAGAAATGACGGAAATATGGTATAATACATAAAGATATGAAGACTAAAGTCAGAATTACCGATACTACTTTGCGCGATGCGCACCAATCGCTGTGGGCTACGCGCATGCGCACAGATGACATCTTGAAGATTGCCGAGACGATCGACAATGCCGGCTACTACTCCCTTGAGTGCTGGGGCGGAGCCACATTTGACGTCTGTATGCGATTCCTGCGCGAGAATCCCTGGGAGCGGCTGAGACAGATCAAGAAAGTGTGCAGGAAAACGCCGCTGCAGATGCTCCTCAGAGGCCAGAATGTGCTTGGCTACAAGCATTATCCCGATGACATGGTGGATCGTTTCGTGGCGCTTGCGTGCGAGAACGGGATGGATATTTTCCGGGTTTTCGACGCCTTGAACGATCCGCGCAATCTGGAGCAGGCGATTTCGTCGGTGAAGAAATACGGCGGTCACGCGCAGGGGACTATCAGCTACACCACTTCGCCGGTGCATACGGTGGAAGCTTATGTGAAGCTTGCGAAAGAGCAGGAGGCGATGGGCATCGACAGCCTCTGCATAAAAGACATGGCCGGAATTCTTACGCCTGGAGCGGCGCGCGAACTCGTGGGCGCCTTGAGGAAGAATCTTCCGGATATGCCGATCCAGATCCATTCGCACATGACGAGCGGCATGGCGGCGGCGATGTACATGGCGGCGGTTGAGGCCGGTGCGGGATGCGTGGACTGCGCGATTTCCACGATGTCGAGTTTCTCGAGCCAGCCGCCGTGCGAGAGCGTAAAGACGATTCTCGAATCCGAGGGATTTGACACGGGGCTCGATCAAACGGCGCTTGGCACGATTAACGCATACTTCAAGGAACTCAAGAAGAAGCGCCAGCCTGCTTCGTCTTCCAAGGTGGAGGCGGTGGACGCTGGAGTCCTCGTGCATGCAATTCCCGGCGGCATGATCTCCAATCTCCGCTCGCAGCTCGCGCAGCAGGATGCGCTGGACAGGCTTCCGGAAGTCTTGGAGGAACTACCGAAGACTCGCGCCGACATGGGGTATCCGCCGTTGGTGACGCCCACGTCGCAGATTGTCGGCGTGCAAGCGGTGCTGAACGTTTTGAGCGGCAAGCGGTACTCGATGGTCACGGACGAGACGCGCCGCTATGCGGCAGGCTACTATGGCCGAACCCCTGCGCCAATCGAGCCCAAGCTCAGGAAGAAACTGATCGGCAATCTCAAACCCATCACATGCCGTCCGGCGGACTTGCTCGCGCCGGGGCTGGAAGCGGCGGCGGAAGCCTTGCCGCCGAATACGATCAAGGCCGAGGAAGACATTCTTTCCTACGCGATGTTCCCGGAAGTGGCGTTAGGATATTTCAAGTGGCGCAACGCCGATCCCGCCACGCGCGACCCGATCCCTGCGGATGTTGAAGAAGCAGCCCGGAGCGCCGGGACTGCGGAGCAGGGAACCGGGAACAAGGAACAGAAAGCGCACCCGCAAGCCGCGCAAGCATCTAGCGTCGCGCTCAAGGGTACGCCCGTGCTGGCGCCGCTGAACGGCACATTCTACCGTAGCGATGCGCCTGGCAAGCCGCCGATGGCGGCGGATGGCGCGGCGGTGAAGAGCGGGGCGCCGGTCTGTGTCGTCGAAGCAATGAAGCTTTTCAATCCGATCAAGGCCACGGCCGACGGCAAAATCACATTCCTCGTCGAGCATGGCAAGGCGGTGACGAAGGGTCAGCCGATCGCGACAATCGAATAACTTTCCAAACGAAGGAGGCGGCAAAATGGCAATTCCAACCGGGCAGAACAATTCCAAGCGCAATCCGCGCATCCTCATCGTCACTCCCGAGATTACCTATCTGCCCGAGGGCATGGGCAACCTCGCTGGCAAGATGTCTGCGAAAGCCGGCGGCATGGCGGATGTTTCCGCTTCGCTCGTCGCCGCGTTGTACAAGTTGGGGGCGGATGTCCATGTGGCGTTGCCGCACTACCGCCGCATGTTCCATGTCGAGACTGCCCAGCTCGTCAGCGAGGAACTCAGGAAATACAAGACCCACCTCCCGGATGAGCGAATCCATCTTGCGGAGGACCGGTGCTTCTACTATCGCGACACCGTGTATGATCGCGGCGACGGGAATGTGAAGCTGGCCTTGGCTTTCCAGCGTGAAGTCATAAACAACTGCATACCCTACGTCCAGCCCGACCTCGTGCACTGCAACGACTGGATGACCGGACTTGTGCCGGCGGCGGCGCGGCGCATGGGAATTCCCAGCCTTTTCACCGTGCACAATATCCACACCCAGAAACTCAACCTCGCGCAGATCGAGGACGCAGGCATCGACGCGGCGGAATTCTGGCAGTATCTTTACTTCAGCTATCCGCCCTACAATTATGAGGAGAGCCGCAACAATAATCAGATCGATTTGCAGGCGTCGGGCATCTTCGGGGCGCACTTCATCAATACGGTTTCGCCCACATTCTTGCAGGAGATCGTCAACGGTTGGCACAACTTCGTGCCGGATTCGATCCGCAATGAAATCCGCAACAAGTTCAACGCAGGCTGCGCTTCGGGCATTCTTAACGCGCCGGATTCGGCGGACAATCCGGCGATCGACGACAAAATCCCGTTCAAGTACGGACCGGAAAACCACCGCGAGATGAAGCGCAAGAACAAGCTTGCGCTGCAGCACGCATTGGGGCTCGAGGAGAATCCAGACGCACCGCTCTTCTTCTGGCCTAGCCGCCTCGACCCGATCCAGAAGGGACCGCAGCTCTTGACCGATATCGCCTACCGCTTCCTCGCCAAGTATTGGGATCGCGGTGCGCAGATTGCGGTAATCGCCAACGGACCTTATCAGCAGCCGTTTTGGGACATCCGCGAATTCCACGGCATTCAAAGCAGACTTGGCGTGCACAACTTTGACGGGCGCCTTTCGCAGCTTGGCTTTGCGGGATCGGACTTTACCTTCATGCCGTCGTTGTTCGAGCCGTGCGGATTGCCGCAGATGCAGGCGCCTATCTACGGTTCGCTTACCGTGGCGCACAATACGGGCGGGCTGCACGACACGGTCAATCCGCTCGATTGGCGCGCACACACCGGCAACGGATTCGTGTTCGATACCTACGACGCAGGCGGGCTTTTCTGGGCGATGGACCAGGCGATGGAGTTCTATGCGCAGCCTGCGGAAGTGCGCGAAGCGGAAATAGCCCGCATCATGCGCGAGTCGCTCCAGCGCTTCAACCACGAGGAGTGCGCAAAGGAATACATCCGCATCTACGAGAAGATGCTCGACCGTCCGCTTGTCAGTTAAGGAGTGACTCGATGGCGCATCTTCTCGACGATCCTTACCTCAAGCCTTACGAGGCGGCGATCCGCGGCCGTGCGCAGCATGCGTTCGACCGCGCAGGCGAACTTACCCAAGGCAAGACGAGCCTTGCCGACTGGGCGAGTGCGCATGAATACTTCGGCCTCCATAAAAAAGGGCGAAAGTGGATTTTTCGCGAGTGGGCGCCCAACGCCACGGCGATGTGGCTCGTCGGCGACTTCACCGGCTGGAAGACGCTAGATGAATTCGCGTGTACGCGAAAGCGCCGTTCGAACGGCGTATGGGAACTTGCGGTGGATGCGTCCAAGATCAAGGATGGTGACAACTACCGCCTCGAAATGCGCTGGGAAGGCGGCGGCGGCGAAAGAATTCCGGCATACGCCAGATATGTGGTGCAAGATCCGGAGACCGATCTCTTTTGTGCAAAGGTTTACGCGCCAAAGAAGCCATACAAGTGGCGGCACAAAGCGCCCCCGAAGCCCCAGACCCAGTTAATCTACGAAGCGCATGTAGGGATGAGTTCGGAGGAAGAGAAGGTCGCTTCCTACGCCGAGTTCCGCGACAATATCCTGCCGCGAATCAAGAAGGCCGGATACAATACGGTGCAGCTCATGGCGATTATGGAGCATCCGTATTACGGAAGTTTCGGGTATCATGTTTCTAGTTTCTTTGCGGCCTCGTCGCGCTTTGGCACGCCGGACGAACTCAAAAGCCTTGTCGATACCGCCCATGGCATGGGGCTTAGAGTGATTATGGATCTCGTCCACTCCCACGCGGTGAAGAACGAGCGCGACGGGCTGGGGATGTTCGACGGCACGGACTACCAGTATTTCCACGGCGGCGCAAAGGGCTGGCACAGCGCTTGGGACAGTCGCTGCTTCGACTACGGCAAGACGGAGGTGATCCACTTCCTGCTTTCGAACTGCAAGTTCTGGCTTGACGAATATCATTTTGACGGCTATCGCTTCGATGGTGTCACATCGATGCTCTATTGGGATCATGGCCTCGGAACCAACTTCGCGGGCTATGCGCAGTATTTCGACGGCTCGATGGACGACGATGCCTGGGCGTATCTGCAGATGGCAAACCGCGTGATTCATGAATCCCATCCCGACGCGATAACGATCGCCGAGGATGTCTCCGGCATGCCCGGCTGCGCCGCGCCGGCGGCCGACTGCGGGATAGGATTTGATTATCGCATGGCGATGGGCGAGCCTGACTTCTGGTTCAAGCTTGCAGGCAAGACGAAAGACGATGATTGGCCCATGGGCGGCATCTTCTACGAACTTACCAACAAGCGCCCGGAAGAAAAAGTGGTGAGTTATGTGGAGAGTCACGACCAGGCGCTCGTGGGCGGCAAGACTTTCTTCTTTGAACTCGCGGACGCTTCGATCTATTATGGCATGGGCAAGGATCAGCATGGACTTGAAGTAGACCGCGCAGTCGCGCTCCACAAGATGGCGCGGCTTGCGACATGCTCGCTCAACGGCGGCGCATATCTCGATTTCATGGGCAACGAGTTCGGACACCCGGAGTGGATCGATTTTCCGCGGGAGGGCAATGGCTTCAGCTATGCGCATGCGCGGCGGCAGTGGTCGTTGAGGGACAATGCGGATTTGCGTTTCAAGGCGCTGGGCGATTTCGACGAGACCATGATCGTGGCGCTGGACAATCCGCTTGCGCTCAATGCGACACCGGTGCGGCTCGCGGCGAACGAGCCAGACAAAGTGCTCGCGTATGTGCGCGGCGAACTTTTGTTCGTCTTCAACTTCAACCCTACGCAAAGCTACACCGACTATGGCATCCTCGTGCCGCCGGCGACCAGTTGGACGCATCTATTCGATACTGATGAAGTCCGCTTCGGCGGGCAGGGCCGCATCGCGCAAGGCGGCGAGTATATTCCGGAGCTTGTCGATAACGGCAAAGAACTCGTGCAGCAAATCAAGCTCTATCTACCGGCGCGGACTGCCACGGTGCTGAAGCTCAGGAGATAAGATTATGATGATCGCGAAGAGCGTTCGCCGTCTTGAGGGATATGTTCCCGGCGAACAGCCCAAGGCAAGAAACGTGGTGAAACTCAACACCAACGAGAACCCCTATCCTCCAAGTCCCAAGTGCGCGGAAGTCCTCGCCGGATTCGATCTCGATTTTCTCAGGCGCTATCCGGATCCCGATTGCACGGAATTGCGCAAGGCGCTAGCGAAGCTGCACAAGACGGTGCCGGAGCGGATTTTCGTGGGCAACGGGTCGGATGAGATTCTCGCTTTGTGTGCGCGGGCGTTTGTCGAAAACGACGAGACTATCGCTTCGCTGGATCCTTCCTATTCGCTCTACAAGACGCTCGCGGCGATTCGCGACGTGCCGTGGCGCGGCAATGAGATAGACGGGAAGACTGCGCTGTTTCTCTGGACGAATCCCAATGCGCCAACTGGAACATTGGTGGACAAGGAGTTTGTCGCGCGCACGGCGAAGAATTTCAAGGGCGTGATGCTCGTGGACGAGGCTTATGCGGATTTCGCGTGCGCCAATTGCATGGAACTTGCAACGGCTAGAGACAATCGCAATATCATTGTAATGCGCACGTTCTCCAAGTCGTTTTCGCTCGCAGGATTGCGCGTCGGGTATTGCGTAGGGCCCAAGGAACTGATCGATGCGCTCGTAAAGGTAAAGGACTCCTACAATGTGGATGCCATCGCCCAGCGAGTGGCGCTGGCGGCGGTGAAGGACGCGAAGTGGATGCGCGCGAACGTGAAGAAGGTCGTTGCGGAGCGCAAGCGCACGGCGAAGCGGCTTGAGGCCATGGGCTGGAGCGTCGTCCCGAGCGAGAGCAACTTCGTTTTCGCGAAGCCTCTGGCAGGCAAGAAGGCGGAGGAGATTTTCAAGGCGCTTCGTGCCCGGAATATTTTCGTGAGGTGGTGGGTCGCGAAGAATGTGCGCGAATTTCTGCGCATCACGATCGGCACGCCGGCGCAGATGGATGCGCTATTCGCGGCTTTGGAGGAGATTGCGCGTTGAAGCCGTTTTTCAAGGGCGTGAGAAAACACATCGGCAAGCTCGACGCGGCCACGCTGCGCGAGCAATACGAGCGTGTTTCTGACGAATTCGATTTTTTCGAGACGACTTTGAAGTCGATTCGCGAAGGAATCGCCGTCCTTGATGGCGAAGGCGAGATTGTTTACGAGAATCCTTTCGTCGGGGAGATTCTCGGCAAGGGCGGGATAAAATCGCTGGAGTTGCCGCTCAAGGCGAACTCCAAGCGCGAGATCAAGATAAGCTACCCTGAAGAGCGTTGCCTTGAAGTGCAGACGGTGGCGCTCGAGCGCGAATCCACGCTTGTCGTTGTGCGTGACGTGACGAGCGAGAAGCGCCATGCAGAAGAGGCGCTTGCCGCCGCGGGCGAGCGTGCGGTGCGCGATCTTGCCGCGGGCGTGGCGCATGAAATCGGCAATCCCTTGAATGCGCTTTCGCTTAATCTCCAGCTTTTGGAGCGCGACCATCCCGGAGACGAAACGATCGGGATCTGCCGCCATCAGGTGGCGCGGCTGGATGCGATCATTCGCGGTTTTCTCCAGGCGCTCAGGCCGGCCAGGGCGTGCCTGGCGCCCGGCAATGTGACCGAGCCCTTGGCCGAGTGTCTCAAGGCGCTCAAGAACCGGTTCGAGGAAAAGCGCATTTCCGTGGTGTTGGACATGCCGGCCGCGCTTCCCGTGTGCGCGATCGACAAGAACCAGCTCGAGCAGGTATTCTTCAATCTCCTGAAGAATGCGATCGAGGCGATGGAGGACGGCGGGCGGCTTCAGGTTGCGGTGCGCTCGAACGATGAGGCGGTGGAAGTTGGCATACGCGATTCCGGCTACGGCATGGACGACGAGCAGCTCAAGCATCTCTTCGAGCCATATCGCAGCGGCAAGGCCGGCGGCACCGGGCTGGGTCTCATGATTACCGAGCGGATTGTGCGCGAGCATGGCGGCACGATCGCCGCAGAATCGAAAAAAGGCGAGGGGACGCTTTTCACCGTTTCGATTCCCAGAATCGAAAAGCGCATCCGCGCACTGAATGAATGACGATGGAGAAAACCAGGATTTTGATTGTCGATGACGAGGCGGCGATCCGCAGCGCGATGGCGCGGGCGCTGTCGCGCAAATACGAATGCATGACGGCGGCGAACGCGACCGAGGCGCTCGCGCTTCTGGATGCGAACCGCGATACGCGGCTCATGCTCTCGGATATCCGCATGCCGGGCATGGATGGCGTGGAGCTTTTGAAGGCGGCGAAGAAACTGTGCCCCTCGCTCGCCTGCATTCTGCTTACGGCATACGGCACCGTGGAACTCGCGGTGGAGGCGATGAAAGACGGCGCCGACGATTTCCTCACCAAGCCGATTACGGATTTGGATCAACTGGAACTGCGCGTCGAGCGCGCGCTCAAGACGGTGCACCTCGAGGCCGAGGTGAAGGAACTCAAGACCAGATTGAACGAGAAGTACGCGCTCGAGAATTTTACCGGCACTTCCGAGGCGATGCAGAAGGTCTATGCGCGCATCCGCCAGGCGGCGAAGTCGAACGCCAACGTCTTGATCGAGGGTCCCAGCGGAACCGGCAAGGAGCTCGTCGCGCACGCGCTCCACAACTTGAGCGCACGCGCCAAAGGGCCGTTTGTCGCCGTGGAGTGCGCCGCCTTGAGCCCCACGCTGCTCGAGAGCGAACTTTTCGGTCACGAGAAGGGTGCGTTTACCGATGCGATCCGCGAACGCCAGGGGCGCTTCGAACTCGCCGACGGCGGCACTTTGTTTCTCGACGAAATAAGCGAAATCGATGCTTCGACGCAGATAAAACTCTTGCGCGTCTTGGAGACGCGAACTTTCCAGCGCGTCGGCGGCGACAAGGATATCAAGACCGACATCCGCATAATCGCCGCGACGAACCGCAATCTGCGCGAATATGTGAATGCCGGCAAATTCCGCGAGGATCTGTACTATCGGCTCAATGTGATCGATGTGAAACTGCCTGCGCTTAAAGACCGTCCTGGCGACATTCCGCTCTTGGTCAAGCGCTTCCTGCGCGAGTTTTCCGCGCAGAACGGCGGCATGGTCAAGGGAATCGAGCCTGGCGCGATGCGGATGCTGGAAGCATATTCCTGGCCGGGCAATGTGCGCGAACTGCGCAATGTCGTTGAGAAAATGGTCGTCTTGGCCGAAGGCGACCGCCTTGCCGAGGCAGATGTGCCGCAGGAGATTGCTGGCTTGAACATCCCTCAGCCGAATGCCGTCCGCGAGGCGGAAGCTCCGGCAGGCGGCAATGGTTCCATCGCGCCGCGACCGCCGCTGAATAATTTTGGCTCGGGCGGCAGTTCAGTCGATCTCAAGTCGCTGGAAAAAGAGAAGATTCTGGCGACTCTGGGCGCATGCAACTTCAATATCACCAAGGCGGCGGAGGCTCTTGGCATCAGCCGCAGAACGCTGCACCGGAGACTCAAGGAATGGAAAAACTGAGACTCCTGGAGAAAGTCGGCGAGGGCGGCATGTCGACCGTCTGGAAGGCGTTCGACAAAGTAAACGAGCGCATAGTCGCCGTCAAGGTCTTGAAGCGCGCGTTCGCGGAGAAGGCGGAAGAGGTGCGCAACTTCAAGGCCGAGGCGCACATCATGGAGGAAATCGTCCATCCGGGGATCGTCCGCGCATACGAATTCGCGTGCGATCACGGAGAGTGGTATTATGTGATGGAATATGTGGACGGGTATTCTTTCGGCGAATTCCTCCGGCAAAAGATGCATGTCAAGGAGATCGACTGCCTGCTCATTTGCGAGTCGGTTGCGGCGGCGCTCGATTACGCCTGGAACAACCATGGCCTTGTGCACTGCGATTTGAAACCCGAGAACATCATGATCAACCAGGAGGGTATGATCAAAGTCATGGACCTCGGGATTGCGCATCGCTTCGAGTTCAAGCCCGGCGGCGAACAGGAGATTCCCGATCAAGTGACGGGAACTCCCGCCTACATAAGCCCGGAGCTGGTATATGGCGATCTTGAGCCGGATTGCCGCTCCGATATTTATTCGCTGGGCGCGACGCTGTACCATCTTGCCACCGGCAGGATGCTTTTCGAGCATATGGATCCGGTCGATACGATGCGCGCGCATTGCGACGACAATATGCAGTCGCCCGACCCCAGAAACTTCAGGCCGGAACTTTCCGAGAGTTTTGTGCGCCTCTTGGAGGCGATGCTCGTCAAGAACCGCGAAGATCGCATCCAGACCTGGAGCGATGTGATTGAAATGTGCCGCGATATTGAAAGCGGCGCGACATTCAAACCGCGCGATACGGCTGGAGCGAGCTCCATCCGTTTGGGCTGACGCATAACCGAAGGAAGCATGGCCATGGGTGGATATTTGCAATTATTCTGCATCGCGGCATCAGTCATTTCAATCGCGGCGGCCGGCGAGACGCGGCAACTCGGGATTCTCACTCCGCCCGCATCGCCTGCGCCGCGTATCAATTCGCCAGCGCGCTATGGCGCAAGGCCGGGACGCCCAATTCTTTTCAAACTCCCGGTTGCCGGACGTGATCCAATCTCTCTGGATTGCAGTCCGTTGCCGCCGTCGTTGGCATTTGACCGGACGACTGGAGTTTTGACGGGCAAGATCGACGAGGCTGGCGAATATTCTATCGTGTTCACGGCGACGAATGCGTATGGCGAGGCGGCAAAATCCGTGACCTTCGTGATTGGCGACAAGTTGTGCCTTACGCCGCCGATGGGCTACAACTCGTGGAACGCATTCGCTGGCGGCGTGAGCGAGGAGAAGATGAGAATCGCCGCCGACAAGATAATCGAGTTGGGTCTCGACCGGCATGGTTATGTTTATTGCAACATTGACGACTTTTGGCAGAAAAACCCACATGCCGCCGAAGACGATCCTGCTCTGGGAGGACCCGAACGCCACGAAGACGGCACTGTCTGGCCGAATTCTCGTTTCCCGGACATGAAGGGACTTGCGGACTACATTCATTCCAAAGGGCTCAAGGCCGGTCTTTATTCTTCGCCCGGACCATACACCTGCGGCGGATGCACAGGCAGCTGGCTTCATGAACTGCAGGATGCAACGACATACGCCCGGTGGGGATATGATTATCTCAAATACGATTGGTGCAGCTACACGCAGGTCGCAACGGGAGCAGAACGTGAATACCATACGCGCCCGTATTTTCTCATGGGTCGCTTTCTTGCCATGCAACCGCGCGACATAGTGTTTTCAATCTGCCAATACGGCGAATGCGACGTGGCGACATGGGGCGAGGCCGCAGGCGGGCAGTGTTGGCGGGTTTCCTATGATGTTAAAGACCGCTGGGAACACGTAATCGAACGCGGTCCGCGCGCCGGAGAGAAGAATTGGTTCCACTCCAAACCTGGATGCTGGAACGATGCCGATATGCTCGTTCTGGGACGCACGGTGTGGTCGAACGGACGCCTCACGCAAAACGAGTGCTACACCCACATGTCGCTTTGGTGCATGATTGCCTCGCCGCTCATGATCGGGTGCGATCTTTCGCTCATGGATGAATTCACGCTCTCCCTTTTGACCAACGATGAGGTGCTTGCGATCGACCAGGATGAACTTGGCGCCGCCGCCGCACCGGTATTGCGCGGCGACGGCTGGGAGATTTGGGCAAGGCCTCTTGCCGACGGCTCGTCGGCCTTCGCACTTGTGAACACCGCGAACGATGAAAAGGTGATAACTTTCTCATTTTCCGAGTTGGGAATGCGCGGAAAGTGGAGGGTGCGCGACCTCTGGCGGCAGCGGGACGAGGGCGAATTTGAAGGTGCTTATGGCTTTAGCGTGCCAGCGCATGCCACCCATCTTGTGACGTTTACACCACTGGGTGGCGCCGGGCTGAAGCCATGTCTCAAGGATATTCGCGACAATTATTGGCGAATTCCTTTCGATCGCGACCGTGCGAAAGCGAAAGATGCCGCTGCTCCTTGCAATGCGTGCGATTAATCGCACAGTTTTTAAAAAGACTTCGTAGTCCAGCCTTTTGGACTTCGTAGTCCAGCTTCCTCGACTTCGTAGTCCAGCCCCTTTTACTTCGTAGTCCAGTCTTCTAGACTTCGTAGTCGAGGCTTCTAGACTTCGCAGCAAGCCAAGTTTTGCCAGGCATTTTCCGGAAATTTCATACACAAAACGCGCAAGTGCGTTTTTTGTCGGCACCCACTTACTTTTTCAATCGACACGTTCCCTGTTTCCTGTTTTAACCACACAGCGGCAAGATGCGCCGCAGAAGCTTTGCTTCGGAGGGCAGATTCGCCGCAGGCGAACCCGAAGGGTGCGCAAGCATCCGCGAGGCACAGAGTTGGTATTTGGATATTGGCTGTTGGATATTGGATATTTGCACATTCAACACCGTTCCCCGTTCCCTGTTCCCGTAGATTTTTACTTTACCTCCTAGACAAAAAAAAAAAATGCTATAATGGTAGTGGTTTTTGCGGAAATTTCCGTTATCAAGGCGGTAAAATGCCTGCCATCAGGAGGAACGGCCCATGAAAACACCGATGACAAAACCCATGCTCGCCGCGTTTGCGGCAACTCTGCTCTGCCTCGGCGCAAGGGCTGCCAACGAGGACAAGACGTGGATGGTCGTCGATCTCAGGACCGGCGCGCTCTCGTACTACGGCTACGACCTGACAACCGCCACCAACACCTTCAACACGGCGGAGTACAAGACCGAGAAGATGGTGTTCCGCCGCATACCGGCCGGCCTTTACTGGGCACAGGATGGCGAAGCCCGTGCAATCATGCAGAACGACTACTACATGGCGATATTCCCGACCACGGTTGGACAATATGCGATCATCAACAATAAAGAAGTGGTTGTCGATCCGAACGACGAGCAAAACCTGCATCCTAAAAGAGATCTTTCTTGGGAGAACTTGATCTTGTCCTCTAACAGCCCGGTGAGTAAGCTTGGACAATTGGTCTATAGTTATGGCGAAACCACAAGTCTGTCTTTTATGGTGCCTACCGTAGCCATGTGGGAGGTAGCCACGCGGGCCATGCCTGCCAATGACGATTCTCACAAAACATGGCGGTGGTTTTTTGCGGATTCGTATGATGACATTGCCCAATACGCATGGTTAAACAACATGTTACGTTGGGACACTCGACCAGTCGGGTCGTATCTGCCGAACGATTGGGGGCTTTACGATGTCTATGGCAATTGCAGAGAGTGGTGCAAGGACACCTATTCCCTCTATGTCCAACCCGTCTCCGAATGGTGGGCTGAGTCAATTCCAGACATCCCGAGCATGGTTGGCTACGACTCCTACAGTCAACAAACAGCGGTAGATTATCGCTTTTATAATGGGACTGAGGTAGTTGAGCGGGACGTTCGCTGCTGCTGCGGCTATTATGAGTATGTCGATGGGCCTATTTCATCCTCAAGCGTGTTAGGTGTGAAGCAAACCGAAGATGGCGGCGTGCGAATTGCAATCATTTGCACGAATGAATGCTCTGCCCCACCAGTTACAATTACATGGCAAGACCATTCTGGCAATGTGCTTGAAGTAGATACCGTCCCATTAGGCTCCGCAGTATCATATGATGGCCCTCAACCAACCAGAGCCGATGACGAGGAAGGCTACGACTACTTTTTCCACAGATGGGAGCCTTATGTAGGCATGGCCGTGACCAACACCACATTCACTCCGTCGTTCTTTTTCACTGCTCGGCCCTATACAATCCATTGGCTCAACTACGATGGTGTCGAGTTGTGTTCCTCGATTGTCGGTTATGGTTCTACACCGGCATATGCCGACGCGACGCCCACGAAGCCGCCGACGGTCGAATACGAATACACGTTCACCGGCTGGAACCCGGAGCCTGCGGCCGTGACGGGCGAGACGACCTACGTCGCGCAGTTCATGCAGTCCGCCCGCAAATACGACATTACATGGCTGAACTACGACGGCAGCACGAACGCGACGTCGCGGACGCCCTACAACACGACGCCGGAATTCGAGGGCGAGACTCCGGCCAAGCCCTCGACGGTGCAGTACGCGTACACTTTCGCCGGATGGACGCCGGAGCTTGAACCTGCGACGAGCAACGCCGCCTACACGGCAGTGTTCGACGAGAGTATTCGCGAATATCCTGTCAATTTCTATAACAATACCGGCAGCGAACTTCTCTTCACTACGAATGTACCCTACGGCTCGACGCCCGAATACCTCGGCGAGTCTCCGACCAACCCCTCGACGGCGCAATACCACTACAGTTTCGCAGGCTGGGGCAGGGATATGAGGGTGGTGGACGGGCCCTCCTTCTATAATGACTATTACGCTGAGTTCGACCCGATTCTCCGCAGCTACGACATCACATGGGTAAACTACGACGGCACGGTGCTTTGCGTCACGAACGTCCCCTACGGCACAACGCCCGCCTACACCGGCGCAACACCGACGAAGCCGGCGACGGACACCACTCGGTTCATTTTCTCCGGCTGGACGCAAGCGGTCGTTCCCGTCACGGGCGCGACCACCTACACGGCAAAGTTCGACGAGTATGTGTTTCTGATCAATCTTTCCACCTTGACTGCCGCTTACACGGCGATAGATGGTGACATACTGACAAATGCGACGGGTTTTGGTGTTTCCATCGCCGATGGCGCGACCGTTACGCTTTCGGGAATGTCGAGTAAAGGGATGACATGCCTCGGCAATGCGACAATCATCATTGCGGACGACACTGAGAATACTCTGTCCAAGACACTTTCTATCGGCGGTTCAGGAACGAGTCTTGTCATTGAAGGAAGTACGGGCAAACTCACTGTGAATGGATCTATCTATACGCCTGCCATTGGAAATGGCGGGAGCGATAGTGGCGATATTGTTGTCAATGGGGGTACGATAGAGGCAAATGGAACATATCAGGCTTCGGGAATTGGCTGCGCTGGCGACATAACAATCAATGGGGGAAATATTACAGCAACAGGGCACGAAGCACCCGGAATAGGAATGCGTCGTGGTGGTAGTCAAAACTGCGGCAACATCACAATTTCAGGCGGAATCGTGAACGCCGTCGGGACGTGTAGCAGCACCTGGAATGGTGTGTACGATTACAACTTGTTTGCCATTGGCGGCTATTGTGGCGAGATTCGTATTGAGTCGACAATCACAAAGGTCGTTGCAACCATCAAGGG
>DFFF01000018.1:3837-10387 GCA_002369235.1 Verrucomicrobia bacterium UBA3783 | reverse complement strand
ACGACAAGAATGAGAACGCTCGTCGCAAGAAGAACGGCCAGCACCCATCGAGCATGCCGTTCATCGTTCGTCACGTTGTCGCCGACGGAAAGGATGTTTCCGTCCGGCAGGACCGTCTTGCGGACCCGCACCGCTATCGAATCCCCATCGCCGCCGCCGTCCGTCACGGCGATCCGATATGTCCTGTCGGAGGAGAGCGCGCCTTGGCGCATCTCCTCCGCGACGCCTGGATTAGTCGATTCAACCAGGACAACGCCGCCTTTCGAATCGGTGAGAAGGAGGAAGACTTTGCCGCGGCCGTGGTGCTCGACCGTTTCGCGAAAGTGCTTTGCCGTCTTTTTGACGTCGTATCCCGCTTCGCCGTACTCCGCCGCCAGATCGTCCGAGATAAGCTTGAGATTCTCGTGGTATGCGAGCACGTGGTGGCGGAGTATCGCGATGAACACGAATGCCGCCGAGACAACGAATATAGCGCCGAACGACAGCCAGTATCCCCACGCGATGCGCAGCCACATCGGCTTAAGGCGCGCGGATTCAGTCGAGCGCATAGCCGAACCCCCGCACTGTTTTGATCAGCTGATGTCCCTCGGGCCTGTTTATCTTCTCGCGCAGCCGCGATATGCGGGACTCCACGACGTTCGTGCGCGGATCGAAACTGTAACCCCATACGCGCTCGAGAATCATGTTCCGTGATACGATTCGTCCCCTATTTCGCATCAGGTACTCGAGAAGCTTGTATTCGAGCGGTTGTAGTTCTACGGGCTCTCCGGCGCGAGTCACCTTGTGCGAAGCCAGATCCATCACAAGGTCGTCGTAGCGCAGCTCAAGCGTCTGCTCCTGGTCCCGTGCTCGCCTCATCAATGCATGAATCCTCGCTATCAATTCCACGATCGAAAACGGTTTGGCGAGGTAGTCGTCCGCTCCGCCTTCTAGGCCTTGGACTTTTGCGTCAACGGTTCCACGCGCAGACAATATCAATATCGGTTGCTTTCGCCCAGCCGCTCTTGCCTCGCGAATGATGGACAGCCCATCGCGCTTCGGCAACATCACATCTACCACAGCAGCATCGTAGGCGCCGTGGAACAGCGCCGACAAACCTTCCTCGCCATCACGGCAATGAGTAGTCGCAAATCCGGCCTGCTGCAGGGCTCCGACTACAAATGTCGCTGTTCGTTCATCATCCTCTATGATCAATACATGCTCCATGTGACAATCCTCTCTGCTACGACGAATTTCCTTCTGTTCATTTTGTGGCAAGTTTTAGTCCAACGATCCCGGCCACAATAAGTGCGGCGGACGCGATCCGCAACGCTGTGGCGGACTCGCCGAACAGGGCGATGCCCGCGACGAACCCCCCGACTGCGCCTACGCCCGTCCACACGGCGTATGCCGTTCCCATCGGGATCGACTTCATGGCCACGGCGAGCAACCAGACACTGGCAGCCATCCCGACCACAAACACCGCATCTGCCGTGATGTTCTTGAATCCGTTTGACATCTTGAGCGTAACCGCCCAGACGACCTCGAACAACCCCGCGACAATCAATATCAACCAGTTCATGATACAACGTCATTTTTTAACACGAGCCCTGCCTTGAATGCATCGGCTTTTTCAGTAGGTGTACACTTCGCCGTCGGCGGGCATCAGGACGCGACTGGCAAGCCCGCGCCGTTCGAGCGCAGCGCGGAGCGTCTTGCGCGTGAGCGAGGCGTGGGCTACCGTGTCCATGTGGCTCGCGATGACCGTGGCGTTTGGTGCGGCGCGGCAGACCGCCTCCACGTCCGCATCGTCCATGATGAGGCGCCCGTATGTCTTGAGCTGCGCGGCGCAGGTGTTGAGGATGATGACGTCGGGCTTGAGCGTCGCGATGGTCTTCGCGTTTTCTTCGCACCAGACGGTGTCGCCGGCGATCCACAGCGTCTTTGCCTCGTTCGGAGAAGAGAAGAAAATCCCTGATGCGGGACCGCATGGAGCCTTTGTGCCGTGCTTCGCGTACGTCTTCGTCAACTTAACGCCGTTGAACACGACGCCATTCTCCGTGAACGTGGCGACATTGGAGAATCCCGACTTGCGCATTGTCGCCACCTCATTGTCGTTCTGTACGAACAGCAGCGTATTCTTGTCGAGTTTCGCGCCGACCGTTCCGTCAGGCGCTATGTCGAAGTGGTCTGGATGAAGGTGCGTGAGCAGGTACGCATCAACGCCTGAGAGGACTTCAGAAACAGGTCTGGGCAGATCGCACATCGGCATTACGGTGTCGAGCGTCAACGGATCGACAACTTCATCAGCAAAGCCGCCTTGACGGAATGTGAACCCCTCCGCCTTGGAAGCAAGCCACGGATCGATGAGGAACTCTACGCCACCGAACGAGACGCGAAGCGTCGCGTTGCGAATCTGCTTTATTTTCATTTCTTCTTTTCCGCTCTAGTTGTTTGCTGCAATTGATAGGTGTATTATACCAAAAATCGCTCGTTTCCGATAGATGGCAACTGTGCAAAGATTCGCGAATCCGCTGTAAAACCGCCAGTTTCCAGTGTGCGAGGTAGCCATCTGCCGCCACTCCTCGCAACGGCGCGACAGTCGCCAGCGCCGCGCGAGGTGTCCGCACTTCGCGCTAGGCTCGCAGCGCAAGGGACGCACTCCTTGATAACCATCGTAAATAAGCGGTTTTTCGACGGTTTTTGTGATTGCGCATTGAGCCGACGCCGAATATTTGCTAAAATATGCACATACTGAAACAGTTATTTCATCCATGACGATACGAAAAGCCATAGTCTATTGCGTTCTGCTCGTCGCGGCGGTTGCATTCTACTGCTACACCCACAGCGACAGGGCGCAAATCAAGCGCGTCTTCGCCTCTATCGAAAAACTGGCGAAGCGCGTATCAGGCGAAACGCCCATTGAGAGCGGAGGGAAGGCGCAGGCGCTGGCGCATTATTTCGCGCCCAACTGCGAAATCATCGCGGGCGAATACAATATGGACGCGACCTATTCCCGCGAAGACATCGCAGGCGGCGCATTGGCTTTCCGCTCGACGGTCAAGAACATCAGCCTCGTCTTCAGCGACCTTGATATTTCGTTTGACGACGGTGGCGCGATTGTAGAGGGTATTGCGGACTTCAGCGGCACGGATGCGGCATGGCGGATGCGCGAGCCAAGGCCGCAGAAGTTTCTCGCCCGCCTCGTGAAGATCGACGGCAAATGGCTAATCTCGCGGATCAAGGTTCCGTAATTATGGCAACAAAGAAGAACACAAAAGTGGCTGCCGCCATGAGCCAAAGCCCGGTATTCTCGCGTCTGCGGGTGCGCCCGGAAACGCTGGCGGCATTCGGGTTCAGGAAGAGCGGCCGCAAGTGGTCGCTCAATAAGCCGCTTGTTGACGGCGCGTTCGACTGCACCGTCGCCATAGAGGGCGAAAACGACGTATCCACCCGGCTCGTAGACGTGGCTACTGGCGAGGACTACACCCTCCATCTCATGCCAAGCGCGACTGGCGCGTTTGTGGGCAGGGTGCGCTCGGAACTCGACGCATTCCTTGCGGAAATTGCCGCCGCCTGCTTCGAGCGCGATGTGTTCAAGACGGATCTTGCGCGCGAGATAGTCGCATACGCGAGGGAGCATTACGGCGACGAGCTGGAGTTCCTGTGGTCGCAGTTCCCGGAGGACGCGATCCTCCGCCGGAAGGACACGGAGAAGTGGTATCTGCTCATCGTCCGCGTCCCCGGCGGCAAACTGGGGCTGCCCACGGACGGCAAGGTGGAGGCAATCGACCTGCGCGTTCCGCCGGAGAGCGCGGACGCGATTGCGGCGGATTCGCGCCTCCTGCCCGGCTACCACATGAACAAGAAGTCGTGGTTCACCATCGTCCTTGACGGCTCTGTTCCAAAGGACGAGATTCTTGCATGGCTGCGGCGTTCCTACGAACTCGCCGTCGGCAAAGCGAAGAAGTAGCCAAGGTCGGATTGCCGCCCCGCCCTCGCAAGCCCGCCGGAAGCGGCGGCAGCGGTGAGAAGCGGACTGCCCAGCCACCGCTCCCATCCCCGCCGCCTCTCGCCGCAGCCGCTATATAGGCGCATTTCGCGCAATCCGCCCGAAAACAGCGCCACAGCCGCTATTCCCAAACGCCGAAAAATATGGTAAAATACTCTCCGCATACTGCGAAACGGTCGAATACCGCTCTGCTTGTTTGCGCATGAGGAAGAACAATGGCTTGGAATGTAACTTATAGAGGCAAGGATGGACGCCAGGAGACCATCCAGATCGAGGCGGCGGACCGCCAGGGCGTGTTCGACGAACTCGCCAAGCGCGGCATCTCCGCCGTTCGCGTGGAAGTGGCCAATGGAAAGCTGAAGAAGAGGGCTGACAACAGTAAGAGCGGCGGAATCGTCAAAGGCCTTGTCGCCGGCGCAATCGTCGTCATCGCCGGTGTCGCGTCTATTGTCTATTTCACAGGCAACAATGGCAAAACCGGTGACGCGACAGGCGGGAATCGCGGCAAAATTGCCGCCGTCAATCCGGCAAAGCCGAAGAAGCAGATAAAGAAGGTCGAATACATGTCTCCAGAAAAGACTGGCGACAAACTCACCGACGCACTGGCAGAAGTCGCCGCCGCAGAACAGGCGCTGACAATTACCCAGCCGCCGAAGGTTAATATTCCGCCGGGCTACACGAACCGCACGTTCAAGACGGGCGTGGAGCAGCTCATGAGCTGGGTATTCACCGTGGAGGTGGGCGACATGCCGATGCCCATCCCGCCTATCGGCGAGGATGACCGCGAGCAACTGGCCGCAATCCTCGTCTCCAAGAACGAAATCAAGGAGAGCGATTCCGAAATGGCGGCATTCGCAAAGGAGCAGGTCGATTACGCCAAGAAGGAGATGGCGGAATTCATCAAGCAGGGCGGCGACCCCGACGAGTTCCTTCAGTATTATTTCGGACAACTCCGCCATGCGTTCGAGTTCCGCAACGAAGCCCAGCAGCAGTATTACGACATGATGGAGGAAGACCCGGAACTCGCCGAGGAGTTTGCCAAGCGGGTGAACGAATCCTTCGACGAGAAGGGCATAAAACACATTTTCACTGATAAAGAGGAAAACGAATCCGAGGAGGAAGAATGAAAAAACTCGTCATCGCAGTAGCAGCCATCGCAGCGGTTTCGGCGGCAGCCGTCGCCGCGCCGCGCAGAGTCGCACCCAAGCCCGCCGCACCCGTGCAGGCCGAGCCGGAGCCGCCGGACGGCGGCATGGTCCTCGTCAATGCCGAGGGCAAACTCGCCGTCGTCAATGCCTGCGGCTATCAGGGCGAGGCCATTGCCAACACCGTGAAGAAGATTGGCAATGTGTTCATGATTGTCGCCGAGGAGCAGACGGGCGCTTGGGCACTCGACAAGGCGTCCGACGCCTTTGCCGCTGCCAAGGCCAATGCTGCCGTGTTTGTCGTGAAGGACAAGTCGCTTCCGATTTCGCTCGTGGCTCTTGAATCCCGCTGGGGCGTCGTCAACGCCGAAGGCATGAACGACGCGGTGCTTGGCAAGGAGATAATGCGCATTTCGACGCTCCTCCTTGGCGGAGCATCATCCAAGTACGAGGCGTCCGTGATGCGTCCTGCGTTTTCGCTTGAGGACATCGAGAAACTCGGTGAACTCGCCACTATCGACTCGCTCATGGCAATCTTCCCCAACCTCCAGAAGTATGGCTTCAAGCAGTATGAGATGATGACCTTCCGCGAGGCCTGCGAGAGCGGCTACAAGCCGGAACCCAAGAACGAAGAGCAGAAAGCCATCGCAGCCGAATTCAACAAGTGAGGTTCGACTACGAGTACCGCACAAGCGACAATGTTCGGCACACGGGAACAATAAAGGCATCATCCCGTGACGCCGCATACGCCGCATTGAAAGCGCAGGGAGTCCGCCCCGGCTCGGTCACTGCCGCCCCCGGATTCCTCAATATCCTCTTTGGCAGAGGCAAGCGCTGGATCGCAATTGGCATCCTCGCGTTTGTCGCTACGGGGCTGGTTGTCGCGCGCGTCCGCAATCCGCCGCCGCCACGACCCGACCCTCGCGCTGCGACGCCCGTTCCACGGCACTTCGTCGACCTCGGCGACGGCATCGATCTCGCGGCTGTGTTTGCGGATTCCGGCGAACGCTTTTTGGCATACTACGCTCTCCCCGGCGTGCGCTTTGAAGTGCCGAATGCGCCAGAGGAGTTGTCAGATTGCCTGAAGCACACGATCCTCATCGAACCTGACGATAGCGAAGCCGCCATTGAACTCAAGCGCATTGTCACCGGCATGAAGGACGATATGCGCGCCTATCTCTCCAGCGACTTCGGCAATGTCGCGGCATACGTTCTTCGCCTTGAGGAGCGACAGGCTATGGAAGCGGAATACAGAGACGGCGTGATGCGCCGCCTCCGCGCCGGACTGGTGAGCCTAGAGGAAGCCAACGCAATCCTAGCCGCTATGGGCTTGCAGCGGGCAGAGTAGCCAATCGCCGCCCCCAGCCCCGCACCAAACGCGCCCAGTCTCCCTGTGGCGCGTTTTTTTTTTTTT
>DFFF01000018.1:0-3751 GCA_002369235.1 Verrucomicrobia bacterium UBA3783 | reverse complement strand
GTGGCGAAAGCGGACGTAACAAGCGAAATTGTCGGCTATCAGCAGATCACGATTCCGCAGGGGTGGGCGATTTATACGACTACCTTCAAGAATGTCGATGGTTCGCAGGTTGATTTGAATAGCATCTACTTCCTCCGCGCTGACGGCTCCGCGTTCGCGACGAGTGGCAAGACAAATGTCTGCAAGGGTAAGATTCAGGTTCAGAAAATCAATTCTGATGGCAGCTATGCGACAAGTTATTCCTGGTATAGCACAATCGCCAATACCGACGGCAAGGCGTGGACGCAGGATGGCGGCGCAACCACGCTCGCCGATGGTGTCGAGACCTTGAAGGATGGCGAGGCGTTCGCAATCAATAACATAACCGGCGATTCTGTTCTTATGCAGGTCTCCGGTGCAGTTGAGTTGACACCTCAAAATGCGGTGGCTACCGGTTGGTCGCTAATGGGCAACTCCACCCCGGTAGATATTGATCTTACCGAGGTTTCCTTCCTCCGCGCTGACGGCTCTGCGTTCGCGACGAGTGGCAAGACAAATGTCTGCAAGGGTAAGATTCATGTTCAGAAAATCAATTCTGATGGCAGCTATGCGACAAGTTATTCCTGGTATAGCACAATCGCCAATACCGACGGCAAGGCGTGGACGCAGGATGGCGGCGCGACCACGCTCGCGGCAGATGTCGAGACCATCAAGGCAGGTGAGGCATTCGCCATCAACAACATCACCGGCGATGCTGTAATTATGGTGCTCCCAAGTCCCATCCAGTAATTTCGTGCGTTGCATAGGGTAACGCGCATAAACAGAGGAAAATAAGATGAAGAAACTAATAGTTGCAATGGTTGCGATTGCTACTGCAGTTGTTGCCAACGCTGCTGCAATGAACTGGTCGGTTGGCTACTCCTACCAGCCTGGCGCAGATACCGATGAAGGCCCGTTCGCGAGCGGCTGGATCATGGCCGTGTTCGATGCTGGCGTTACCGCCACTTCGAGCGCAGACAAGATTACCACGCTTATCAAGGGTGGTGCGGCAAGCGCGGTGACGACCTACGCGGTCAGCACGGCTACTGGCGACGCTGACGGTGGCGCAGGTGCGAATGGCGTCAACTTCACGGGCGAAGCGGGCGGTACTGCTAGCGCATATCTCGTGCTGTTCGATTCTGCTACTGTGGCCAACGCCAAGAACTTCTACGTCTCCGATGTGGCCAGTGCAAACATCCCCACCTCGGGAACTTCTGGTGCTATCGAGTTCGGCACAGATGGCGACCTGCTTGGCTCTGCAGTTGCCGGAAATTGGACATCTACTACGGCTGTTCCGGAGCCGACGAGCGGCTTGCTAATGCTCCTCGGCATGGCAGGCTTGGCACTCCGCCGCCGTCGCGCCTAATTGCTACTAAATGGCAAAGACAAAGAAGCCGTCCTCGCGATGAGGGCGGCTTCTTCGTGTTTTGGCTATGCTCGATTAGGCGCGTTTGCGCTTGAGCGCGAGACCAGCAACACCGAGAAGGAGCAACAGACCAGAGGTAGGCTCCGGAACGGTCGCGGTGGATACCGTTGACCAGGTCGAAACATCGCCCGTATAGAGGTCAATCCCAGAACCAAAATTCGCGCCGCCGGCAATAACAGCATCGGTCACTTCCACATCCGCAAACGATGCGATGGTGAAGGCAGAGCCATTCTTGGCTGCGGAGTCGATAAGCACCAACAACGCCTTGGCGTATGCAGGCGAGACCATGGCGTCATACGACAGTCCCGAACCGGCAAAAGTAAGTTCGCCATCAGCCGTAACCGCACTCGAACCGAGCGCATTGTCAAGAATGGTATTGCCAGTCGTGGTAAGTGCAGTCTGAAGTGCCGCCTGCGTGTAGGCATTGCCATCAAACATATAGCCGAGATATCCGGACAATGAAGTATCTGCATCTCCATCCGTTTCGGTCACCCAACCCAGTTCAATATTCCAGTTTACCGTTGCCGCCTGCAATCCAATTGCCGCTAGAGCAATCGAAAATGCCAACATTAGTTTTTTCATTTTCTTTTCCTTGTTTTAATGCACCTGACACCTTGCCAGGCACGTAAATCCTTACTCCGCCACCGTTGGCGCCGGCAGAATAATCTGCGCACCATTGGCATTGCCGCAGTACACGATAAAGCCTTCGCCGGGGGCAAAGGTAACATCATCGCCTTCAATCAGGGTGTCGCCATCATACCAGCCGATGGTTGTCTTGGTGGAGTAATACTTGTATTCTGTGCCGTATGCGCCATTGGTTGCAATCTTACGAACTTTTACCGCACCTGCGCTCTTGGTCGTTGCCGATCCCGAAGTCTTCCACTCTGCGCCACTAGCCTGCTTGCAGCCAATGTCCGAAAGATTGATGGTTACTGGCGACGAGTTGCCGCGGAATGAATATCCTTGAGGAACGAGAACGCCAGCCGATTCAAGCCGAACAGCCCCGGACACTTGAAGAATTGCGCCATTGGCATTTCCGCAATAAACAATCATTCCTTCGCTCGACTCAAACGCAACATCATCGTTTTCAATCAGCGTATCGCCATCATACCAACCAATGGTTGCTTTGGTGGAATAATACTTGTATTCTGTGCCGTATGCGCCATTGGTTGCAATCTTACGAACCTTTACCGCACCTGCGCTCTTGGTCGTTGCCGAGCCAGAGGTCTTCCACGCGGCACCGCTAGCCTGCAAGCAACCAATATCGCTGAGGTTGAAGTCGGTAGCATCAATATTCTCGAATGTCACCGTGAAGAACGAATACCCCTGCGGAATCGTGATCTGCTGATAGCCCACGATTCCGCTCGTTACGTCCGCCTTCGCCACAGTCGCACAGAGTTGGCGGAAAGGCGAGGTTTGGCGGCGATTTTATGCGGTTTACACTATTGAAAGCCAGATATTTGTTGAAATACATCCGCCATCATGTGAACTCGCGTGGCTTTGAATTCGGCATCAAAACCCTGCGCTTTCGTGGGAAATCCAGCGTTCAAACCTTGCGCTTTCGTGATAATTTTGGGCTCTGAACCTTGCGCTTTCGTGGGAAATTGGATTATTTTAGTTGGAATGCGCGATAAGTGCACCCAGTGCCATCAAGCGAATAGGGCGCGGAAAGCTGTCCGCGAAATGCTCCACAGGTGACAAATCAACACGCTGGAAATGCTCCACAGGTGACAAATGCATCCTCCTCGCCCTCATAGTCCAGTCCCTTAAACTGTATGAATTAGAAGATGCCCCGTATGCTAGTGCACACACACAAGATGGCCGGCAAAATGGGTCGCGAGGGCTTGGAATCGGTCGTTGGCAAGGTCGCCCCGATGAAAAACCGGCTGTTCCCAAAAAATTTTACATGTGCGAAATGCCGCCGCCAAAGCAGCCGGGATGGCAAAAATGCAGAAAAACCCCAATAAACAAGGGGTTTTCGCGCTTTGCTAGCCTTGGCCGGTTTGCCGTCCCGTAAAATGGAAATGCGGAGAATAATTTTAGGTCGATTTACCCCTTGACCGATTGGCGGTTTTTTTGGTATAATTTGAACCGTGACGAAGGCTAGGCGCAGTGCATGGCCGGGAGCACGACAAAAAGCAACTACTGGGTAGGAGGACGAAAGCGAGATGAAGTTGGACTATCAGTGGGTCTGATAGCAAACCGAGTTGAACTGGCGTTTTCTTATCTGGAAAGGACTAACATGAAGAAACTAATGATGACAGCAGCTATCGCCGCTCTCTGTGCGACTGTGGCGAAAGCGGACGT
>DFFF01000003.1:56644-80466 GCA_002369235.1 Verrucomicrobia bacterium UBA3783 | reverse complement strand
ACATTTCCACATTGGCAACATTCAACACCGTTCCCTGTTCCCCGTTCCCTCACTTTATGCCACAAGGCGTATTGCGGCGGCCAGGCGATATCGGGCTTGTCCAGGCAGCGTCCGATTCCGGTTATGTGCCAAACGCTCTTTTCGCCGCGCGGCGGCAGATTCATGATATTGCCCATATCGTTCCACACTGGCGAGAGCAGCAGGAAATCGTCTTTCAAAATGTCATTGAGAGCGTCCTGATCCGGGAATCGCGGGTTGGGGTTTTGGGCAAAGTAGCGTCGGACTTCACCCACGAATCCGCGTTCGCGCAATTTGCGGAGATTGAGGATGCACACGCCGGCGCACCCGTAGCCGGGCGATCTGGCGACAGATTCGAAGTCGTGCACCCATTGCGCGGAGACGCTTGGATCGGCGAGCGCGCCAAGTTCCAGAACGTCGCGATTCCAGATGGTGTCGACATCGCTGTAGACGACGGTATCGACATCCGGCAAAAGTTCGGGCAGGAAAAGCCGGAGATAGGTCATGAACGAGCCGTTCCAAGGGCGCAGGCCGGAGGTATCGATATTGTCCAGCGCACGGGCGTCGAACTCGTGGATGACGAGGCGGGAGGGATCGGAGCAGGATGCGAGCATTGTCGATTTGGCGACTTCCAGCGCCGGGCGGTATTTTTCGTCGGCGGCGAACACGACATGGACGGGGGAAGGATTTTTCGGTTTTTCGATCACAGGACCGGCGAAACGCATGGCCCGTGCGCCATCGCGGCGGCGATAATACAATTCCACGACCTTCCAAAGCCCGGTCGCGGCAAGCAGCCATTTCACCTTCAGCCGGATTCTCTCGCCGGAAAACATGAGGAACGGCAAGTTGCGCCGGATGAATGAAACCGCGCCGATTTCGAGGAGCCGGACATTGGGATCGGTGCGGTCCATGTAAAAGCGGACGAATTCCGCGGTATGATAAAGCTGATTGGCAACGCCGGCGATAATGTCCGTCCGGTATTTGCGGTAGACGCCAAGCTCGCGCGCCTTGTCGATTCGCGCCAAGTGGCGGCGCTGTCCGTCCAGCCTGAGCGCAAAGTCGGTCGCGGTGGTGAGGCTGCCCGGATTGTGCAGATAAAGATAAAGCGAGCGCTTGATATTGACGACATTTCCGGTTTTGACGGCAAGTTCCGGCAGGACTTCCCAATCCTCGGCGGTGCGGGCGGAATCGTCGAATCTGACGCCGTCCCAGACCTTGCGGCTGAACACCTTGTTGCAAAGCCCGGAATAAAGATCGGTGCCGCGCAAAATCGCCCGCGCGAAATCTCCGCCGCCCCAGATTTTGGAAAAGCGCGAAGTTTCGCCCATTCGCCACTCGAAGCCGAACACTATGACATCTGGCCTATTGCCGTCGATCGCGCCGAGGATCGAAGGGAGGTAATCTTCCGTCACTTCGTCATCGCCGTCGATCCACGCGATATAATCGCCATGGGCGCGTTCAAGTCCCTCGTTGCGGGCTTTGCCGACCGGGCGAACGCCGGTGACATCGACGACCTCGACCTCGGGATTGGCGAGGAAGGCGCGAGTGACGCGTGGATGGCCGTCGAGGCTGAGGATGATTACGGAAAGCTTCACGCCTTGAACCGCTCCAGCACCTTGTCCACGCGGCGCAAATCCGCCGCCGTCATGCCCGTTCCGGAAGGCAGGCACACGCCGCGACGGAAGAGGTCTTCGGAAATTTTGCCGCCATAAATCTTCGCGCCGCAGAAAACCTTCTGAAGGTGCATGGGCTTCCAGACCGGACGGGATTCGATATTTTCGGCGGCGAGGGCGGCGATGAGCGCATCGCGTCCGGCCTCGTCTTTGGCGAGCCGGATATTGAGCCAATGGTTTTCGCCTGCGACCGGCGGCAGCGATTCGCCGCCGATGGCGCGGTAGTGCGCGGCGATGGCGGCGCGCTTTTTCAGAATCGCAGGCAGCCGCGCGAGCTGCGCGAGACCAATGGCGCCGAGAATGTTGGAGAGCCGGTAGTTGTAGCCCACGCGCTCATGCTCGTACCAAAGACAATTTTCGCGGGCCTGCTGCGAGCGCTTGCGCACGGCGGCGGCAATGCCAGGATCATCGGTCAAAACCGCGCCGCCGCCAGAGGTGGTGATTATCTTGTTGCCGTTGAACGAGTAGATTGCCGCCACGCCCGCGGAACCCGACGGCCTGACGCCGCACTTCGCGCCGACGGCCTCGGCGCTGTCCACAATCAGCACCGCGCCAAAGCGTGTGCAGAGTTTCTCAAGTTTTCCGTAATCGCAGCAGCGTCCGTAAAGATCGACCGCAATCACCATCTTCCGGGGAGCGCGGCTCGCTTTAAGCGCCTTTTCGAGAAGACGCACGTCCAAGTTGCCGGAGCGGTCGGAATCGACGAACGCCAGCCGTGCGCCACGATGGTATGCAGGCCCTGCCGAGGCGATAAAGGTAAGCGACGAAGTGATCACCTCCCAGGAAGAATCGAGCTCGAAGCAATCCATCAGCAGATCCAAGGCGGCGGTGCCGCTGGAAACGGCGACCGCAAACCGCCGCCCGGCAAGCTTCGCGAGGCCGGCTTCAAATGCATCGACTTGCGGCCCGCATGGCGCAATGTAGTTGGAATCGAAAGCCTGCGCAACCATGTCGCGCTCGGCCTTGCCCACGTATGGCGGAGAGAGGAATATTCGCTTACTCATGGTATTTGATTTTCGTGCCGCCGGTCTTGGCGCGCTTGTAGGACTTGGATTTGGGATCGTAATAGCAGAATTCGACGAACGGCGTGGACTCTGCGCCGTCGGCCACAAAATAGCCCTTCCATTCGCCCTCGGTCCACCAATAGGCCGCGCCTTCGGGCTTCCATCCCCTGGGGACGAACCCGCCTTTGTCCTTCGGGAACGCCAGACGGTAGGTTATCGCAATCACGTCGTTGGTCTCGACATCGAGCATGTCCGGGAGCTCGAGGAATCGGAGGTCTTCGGCAACTATCCCGGAAAAATCCTTCGGCTGGCTTTCGGAATCCAGAGGACTCACATTCACCAGCACCGGCGCGGCGGACTCGGCGAAAGAGCGCGACGATTCGCTCACCATGTGGAAACCGGCCTGGTTTATCTCCTGCCGTTCGGAGATTTTTCCGTATACGGTCCAGACGAGCGGCAAATCCTTGACCGGCACGTCGTAGCGCACCGGCAGACGGACGAGCGAATCGTTCACCGCCTGTCCTTTGCCAAGTATCGAAAGCCCGTATTTTTCGCCGGGCTCGAATCTCATCACGGAAATCTTCCCGGACTCCGGCTTGGGGATCGAGAAAAGGAAATCGAAAGCTTCGCCTACCTTGGGATTGGGATTGGACATAGTGACTACAATCAGCGAGACGGCGGCAAAATGGCGGATCGTCTTGCCGATTGCGGCAAAAAAGACGGCGGCGGCGAAAATAAACGAAAGGACAATGGCTATCTGCCTGCCGAGAGGATGTTTGAGGAGAGCCCGCGCGACAACCCGCCAAGCCGGAAGTTCGGCGTAAGGATTTCCCAGCAGCCGCGCACGCGTCGCAATCATCGCCGATTCCATATACGGCGTCTGCCCCTTGTCCCAAGCGTGCCGCTCCAGCGCGGAAAGCGCATCTTGGAATCTGCCGGAATAGAAGTCGCGGCGCCAGGCGAAATCGTCGCCGGGCGAAAGCGGCGAAAGCGATTCGTCCGGCAATGGCGGCATCGCCTCTTCGCTCCCGGCAAGTTCAATTTCAATCTGTGCGCCCGGTTTGACATGCACCGGAACCGGCGCGGTGGCGCAAAAGCCCTCGCCGCCATTGTATGAAAACCTGAATTCCGGCAGCCACAAAACTCCATTTTTCACCGGACGCACGCGATATGTCAAGCGCCTGCCGTCTTTGAAGGTGTCGGTCTTGGCAGATTCCTGATCGATCTTCCATTCCTTGGAATCTACCGCCTTTGCAAGTTTCGGCGGATGAAGCGAAGGGAAATCGGCAGTGCCGATGAAATCAACGTATAGCGTCATCGGGTCGCCCAGCTTGACGTTGTTGGAATCGAAGTAGGCGCGGGCGTAAAGATCGGAGCCGCTCACCCCGGAAAGTTCGATAATCGCCGCAAAAACAAAGCCTAGGATCATTGCTGTCTGACATTGTAGCGAATCGTCAGCGATTCGCGCGAGAAAGTCTTGATGAAATCGGGCGGCAGATTGTGCACGATACCGACACTGCGCGCAACCTGCAAAGCCGCATTGTCCGATACCTTGTCGCCGCAGGACCGGGCAAGGCGCACGTCCACCATGCGCCCCGAAGCCGCGAATTTCACCGAAAGCAGCACCGTTCCGCTTCGCCCCACCGAAGGCCGCATCGCCGCCCATTTGTCGTTGAGCGCCATCTGCACGAGACTGACGCCAAGCTGCATATCGCTCGCGGCGAGCTGCTCGGACGTCCCAGGCTTGTAGCCGGCATTCAAAAGCCGCCTTATTTCCGCGTCGGACAAGGTTTTCTTCTGCGTCCGTCCGTTTCCGGAAGGCGCGTCTTTAACCTCGATCTTCACTTTGTTGTTGACGGTCTTGCCCCTCTCGCGCATGCGCTTCAGCCGCTCTTCCAGAAGTTGCTCCTTCGTCTTTTCCGGTTTCTTTTCCTCCGGTTTCTTTTCCTCCGGCTTTTTTTCCTCGGGCTTTTTGATCTCCGGTTTCTTTTCCTCTGGCTTCTTCTCTTCCGGCTTCAATTCCACCGCATCCTTGACCTCGGTGATGGCCGGAGGCTCCTCGGGCGGCGGAGCGGGCTTTATTTCCGGCGGCGGAGCCGGGGGCTGGGGCTCTTCCTTGGCCAAGGGCGGCGGCTCGTTGTCGACGCCATCGAGATTTTCGTTCACGACGACCATGAGTTCGATCGGGATGACTGTCTCTTTCGGAGTGAAACGCACGAAAGCGAAAAGCGCAAGCGCAGTGAACAAAATTACGTGCGCAAGGATGGAAAGTCCCAGCGTAAGCGGAGAAATCACCCTGGGGGCGCGGTTGTCGCTATCAGTGTCGTAAATCACTTTTCCACTGTCACCAGACTCATGCGCCTGACTTTGCACTTGTAAATGATTTTCACGACATTCATGACGCTGCCGTAATCGAGGCGTTCGTCGCCGCGCACCAAAACCGGAACGTCAGGATCGTCCGCGACCATGGCGGAGAGCGTCTGTTCAAGCGTTTCCGACGTCATTGGTTTGTCATTGAGGAAAATCTGCCCCAGTGAATCAACCGTCACGGTGTTCGCCTTGCCGTTTTTGGTCGGGAGTTCATCAGTCTTCGCCTGCGGAAGGAGGATGGAAACGCCCTGCTCCAGCGCGGGCAGGGTCACAATAAAGGTGACGAGCAGGAGAAAGGTCAGATCGATCAGCGAATTCATGTCGATCTGCGCCTTGGGGCGCTCGGTGCGCGCACGGCGTCTGCGTCGGGACATTTAGTCCACCCTCCCTTGGAACTCGCAGGCGATGCGTCCGATAAGTTCGTCGGCAAAACCTTCCATGTCCGAGGTGATGTCCCGCACCGTGGCGGAGATGTTGTTGTAGGCCATGACGCCAGGAATTGCGATCAGGAGACCCACGACCGTCGTCACCAGCGCCGACGAAATTGACGGCGCAATGGTCGCAAGGTTGGCCGAGCCCGCAGAGCCCATTTCGGCAAAAGCATCAAGAACTCCCCAGACCGTTCCCAATAGTCCGAGCATCGGCGAGAGCGCCACAATAGTCGCCACGGCGCCCATGCCGCGCTCGACGCGGATCTCCTCTTCATCCAAGGCGTGTTCGCAGGCGCCTTTCACAAGCTCTATCTCCCGCGCCGTCAGCGCGGCGGCGTTTTGCGACCCCGCACCGCGTCCGGCGAGCATCGTGCGGGTGTCCGGCGCAAGGAGCTTCAAAAGCCGCTCGCAGGTGCATGCATAGATGCCCTCAAGCCCCTCGGCGTCTTTTCCGGGGCGGTTGCGCAGATAATATTCAAGCACATCGCGGTCTTCGGAGAAATCGTGCATGAAGCGCCGGACCATGATCCGGAAAAATCCAAGTTCCTTCGTTTTTCCGATGATGACGGCGAACATCGCCACGCTTCCGAGGAGCTGCAAGGCGACGATGCCCTGCCCCATCAGATTCGATTGGAAAAATCCTTCAACCAGCGAATTCGCGAGTAGCATTTGTTATCTGTCCTTCCGGCGGGAGGTCGGCGCGGGAAAAACCGCACGCCTCCAGCACTTGGTCTGTTGTCCTGAAATGTGCCTTGCAATGGTTCATGAGGTATTTTGGGCCTTCGGCTTTAACCCGTTCGATCGCGTATTGCTTCACGCCCGGCGAGCTCGACCCGATCGGCAGCGTCGTGCCGTCCTCAAGCGTCATTTCCTTGAGGAACTCCTCACGGGCGATCACCGACGCCGCCGCCACGGCGATGTCGCTTTCGGCCTTGTGGCGCTGGACGATTTCCGCTTTGCGTCCAAGCGGCTTCAAAGCCCGGAGAATCGTCGCCTCCGTCTTCGCGAACTGGTCGATCACCACGCGCGGGCATTTGGGATTCTTCGCGAGCAACTCCTCTATCGCCGCCGCATGCGCCCACGCGAGCATGCGGTTGATATTCTTCATCTTCGCGTAGAGACGATTGTATGCCGGATTGCGCATTTTCACGATTGAATAACCGCCGGAACCCAAAAGTCCGCGCAGCCGCCTGCCGGTTTCCAAAACCTGTTTGTCGCTCATCGTCTTGCAGTCTCTCGCGCCAGCCTTCCTCATCTCCTTGGACAGTGCTTCATCGGTGCGGCAACAGCAGACTACGAGCGGACCGAAATAATCGCCCTTGCCTGATTCGTCGCTCCCGGCGTGTTCGGAGAAATCCTCCGGGTGGAGAATTTCCTCGTATCCCAGCGAAGCGCCGCCCAAAACGCGAGGCTCAAGGACGAACATCACAAAGTCCTGCGCCCCGCGCCCTTGCACGCAAAGCTTGCGCCTGCCGTGCTTCTCCTTTTCATACAATGTGGCGTTGAACTTTTCGCCCTCGATCGACCAGAGTGAATACGGCACCTCGCGGCGGCGGTAGTTGCCGGTAAGCATGACCCCCAGCAGCAATTCCTGCTGATCCTCCGTCAACTCGAAGGTGTAGCAATTCTGCGTGGGGGTCTCGGCGGTCATTCGTCTGTAATTCTTCAGCGGCTCTTGTCGAACGCCTTGATTGCGAAATCGATATCCTCGGGCGTGTGCGCCGCGGACATCTGAGTGCGGATTCGAGCCTTCCCCATCGGAACGACCGGATAGAAGAATCCCGTCGCATAGACGCCGTTCTTGTAGAGGTTTTCGCTCATCTTCACGGCGACGGCGGCATCGCCGAGCATCACCGGAACGATCGGATGATGCCCGGGAACGAGATCGAACCCTAGCGCAGACATGCCCTCGCGGAACTGCTTGGCGTTCGCATTCAGGCGTTCCCGCAACTCCGGACGCGTCTTGACGAGCTCGATCGCCTTGATCGACGCTGCGGCAACCGGCGGCGGAACCGCATTCGAGAAGAGATACGGCCTCGCCTTTTGCCTCAGGATATCCACGATTTCCTGACGCGCGGCGACATAGCCGCCGGATGCGCCGCCAAGCGCCTTGCCGAATGTGCCGGTGATGATATCGACCCTGCCGGTGACGCCGCAATCTTCTACCGAGCCCGCGCCGGTCGCGCCCAACACGCCCACCGCATGGGAATCGTCCACCATTACGAGCGCCTCGTACTTGTCGGCGAGATCGCAAATCTCTTTCAAAGGCGCGATGATGCCGTCCATGGAGAACACGCCATCGGTAACGATGAGTTTGAACCGCGCACCGGCTTCGCCCGCCGCCACGAGCTGCTTTTCGAGGTCGTCCATGTCGCCATTGGCGTAGCGGAAGCGCTTGGCCTTGCAAAGGCGCACGCCGTCGATGATCGACGCGTGGTTGAGCGCGTCCGAAATAATCGCGTCTTCAGGCCCCAATAGCGCCTCGAACACGCCGCCGTTGGCGTCAAAGCAAGAGCCGAATAGAATGCAGTCGTCAGTGCCGGTGAAATCGGCGACGGTGCGCTCGAGTTCCTTGTGAAGAGTGTCGGTTCCGCAAATGAAGCGCACCGAGCCCATGCCGTAGCCGTATTTCGCCGTCGCCTCGCGCGATGCCTCGATAATCTCTGGATGGTTGGCGAGACCGAGGTAGTTGTTCGCGCACATGTTGAGCAGTTTCGTGCCATTGTCGAGCACGACGCGCGCCGATTGCGGCGTTGCGATGATTTTCTCGTTCTTGTAGAGGCTCTTCGCCTTCAAATCGGCGATCGTCTCCTGCAGATGGCTCTGGAATTTGCCGTACATTTTCCTTCTCCTTTTCCTTACGCTTCCCAATCGAGGATGACTTTGCCGGATTGCCCCGAGATCATCGCCTCGAAACCCTTTTCAAAGTCGGTGAATTTATAGCGGTGGGTGATTACCGGGGAGATGTCAAGCCCGCCCTGGATCATCGCGCCCATCTTGTACCAAGTCTCGAACATTTCACGCCCGTAGATGCCCTTGATCTTGAGCCCCTTCCAAACGATATGGTTCCAGTTGACCTTGGTTTCTGGGCCGTGGATGCCGAGGAGCGCGATGCGCCCGCCCGTGTTCATGGACTCGATCATCTGGTTGAGGCATGGCGCTGCGCCGCTCATTTCGAGACCTACGTCGAATCCTTCGACCATTCCGAGCTCGCGCATGACATCCTCGAGCTTTTCGTTCCGCGTGTTCACCGTGCGCGTCGCACCAAGTTTGCGGGCGAGCGAAAGACGATAGTCGTTCACATCAACTACCACGACATTGCGCGCGCCGACATACTTGGAGATGCCAGCGGCCATCATGCCGATCGGACCCGCACCGGTGATGAGGACATCCTCGCCGACCATGTTGAACGAAAGCGCCGTGTGCGTAGCGTTGCCGAAAGGATCGAAAATCGAGTATATCTCGTCGGAAATCGACGGATCGCAATGCCAGACATTGGATTCCGGAATGCAGAGATACTCGGCAAACGCGCCGTCGCGGTTCACGCCTACGCCCGATGTCTCGCGGCACAGATGACGCTGACCGGCGCGGCAGTTGCGGCAATGGCCGCAGACGATGTGGCCTTCGCCGCTCACCCGCTCTCCGACCTTCACGCTCCTGACGTTCGAGCCCACCTCCACAACTTCGCCGACATATTCGTGGCCGATTGTCATCGGAGGCTTGATCGTCTCCTGCGCCCAGCTGTTCCACTCGTAGATATGGACATCCGTGCCGCAGATCGCCGTTTTCTTGATTTTGATCAGCACGTCGTTGATGCCGACTTCGGGCACCGGTTTTTCGACGAGCTCAACGCCCTTTCGGGGCGCGACTTTCGCTATCGCTTTCATTTTGTTTCCTGGTTTGTTTGTTTAAGGTTTACTTTGCGTAAAACCTGAATTCGGTCGTACTGGAGTATTTCGCGCCCGCCTTGACTATCGTCGTGGGCCACTGGGGCTTGTTTGGCGAGTCGGGCGCGTGCTGGGTTTCCATCGCCACGCCGCAACGGAACGAAAGATGTTCGCCGCCCTTTGCGGTCTGATCGTAGCTCGCCCAGTTGGCGGTGTAGATCTGCAGACAAGGCTCCGTCGTCCACACTTCGAGCCCGCGGCCGTTCATGGGGCAGTACAAACCGCCAGCATGAATCAAGCCGCCTTTGCCGCCCGCCATCACGCCTTCGTTCAACACCCAATTGTGGTCGTAGCCCTTGCCAATCTCAAGCTGCCCGTTGCCTTCGTTGATCCGTTCGCCGATCCTCATCCCCTTGCGGAAATCAAACGGAGTTCCATCGACCTTCGCGATTTCGCCGGTCGGAATCTGCCCTTTGTCCGTGGGCGTCGTGGCATCGGCCGCAATCGTCAGGATGTGATCTTCGATCGTGCCGCCCGCTTCGCCCTTGAAATTGAAGTAGACATGCTGGGTCATGTTGATAGGCGTATCCTTGTCCGGCACCGCCTCGTAGTCCACCCTCCACGTGTCGTTCTTCGTGATGGTGTAAGTCACCTTCACTTCCACCTTGCCGGGGAAACCCTCGTCGCCGTCTGGCGAAACGTGTGTGAAGACGATTCCCACGTCATCACCCTTCACAAATGGCTCCGCGCCCCAGACATACGCGTCCCAGCCGCGAGCGCCGCCGTGCAGATTGCACCCGATGCCGCCGGGCGCATTGTTGAGCGCCGGGAGCTTGTATTCAACTCCGTTCAAGGTGAATTTGCCGGCGGCGATGCGATTGCCGTAACGCCCGATGATGCAGCCCCAGTAGGGATCGCCATTATCCCAGCCCGCAGGCGAATCGAATCCGACGACCACATCCTTCATCCGGCCCTCGCGATCCGCAGTGAAAAGCTTCACGATCTTGCCGCCGTAGTCGCTAACCTCCATGACCAGCGTCCCCGCGCCTTTGAGCGTGAACTTGCGCGCTTTCTCGCCGTATTTCGTCGTGCCGAAATCCTCTACCGTCCATTCTGCCGCCATTTTTCGCTCCCTTTCTTTATTGTTCGTTTTATGTTTGGTTATTCGTATCTCAAACAGTCGATCGGATTCAATTTACTCGCGCGATACGCGGGATAGAACCCGAAGAAAATTCCCACAAAAGCCGAAAAGCCGAACGCCAGAATCGCCGATCCCGCCTCGACCACAATCGGCCAATGCTTCATCGCGCCGATTGCCTGCGCCACGCCGATTCCCGCCGCGACCCCGATTACGCCGCCAACCGCCGAAAGCACCAGCGCCTCCAGCAAGAATTGCGTGAGTATCATGAACGGCGTCGCCCCGATAGCCATTCTGAGTCCGATCTCTTTTATTCGCTCCGTCACCGAAACGAGCATGATGTTCATAATCCCGATGCCGCCGACCAAAAGCGAAATCGCAGCCACCACCGTAAGCAAAACCGTCATCAGTCCCGTCACCGACCCGATCGTGTTCATGATTTCCGTAGTGTCGCGCGTCTCGAAATCGTCATCCTGATAATCAGCGAGCTTGTGACGCTGTCTCAAAATCGCCGTGATTTCCCGTTTTGCCTCGTCCAGATCGTCCATGTCGTAAAGCGAGAGATTCATCATATTGATGGACTTGAAGGCCGATCCCTGCAACACCCGCGACACGGTAGTGTACGGCGCCATCACCGTGTCGTCCTGATCGTCGCCCCAGTTGTTCGCGCCCTTGGAATTGAGCACCCCAACGACCTTGAACGCCATGTTCTTTATCCGCATCGTCTTGCCCACCGGCTCTTCCTCGCCAAAGAGATTGCTCGCGACCGAAGTCCCGATCACGCACACCCGCGACGCCCTGCGCTCCTCCTGTTCGTTGAAGAATCGCCCTTCTTTCATTGTCCAGTTCTTGATGTCGGGGAAATCAACGGATACTCCCTGCACTCGCGTAGACCAGTTTTTGTTCTGGTGCATGAGTTGGCAGAATGCGTTCACTTGCGGCGAAGCGAACTGGACGAGGTGCGAGAGTTCGTTCTTGATGGCGATCACATCCTCCGCCGTCATGTTCTGCCCGCCGCCAAGCCCTTGATGCACGACTCCGGCCTGCTTGCGCTCTGGAAAGACCATAACAAGATTATTGCCCATCTGGCTTATTTCCGCGACCATCATCGCGCTCGCGCCCTTGCCGATCGCCAACACCGCAATCACCGCCGCGATGCCGAATATTATCCCGAGGCATGTCAGCAGCGAGCGCGTCTTGTTGCGGAAAATCGCCAGCACCGCCACCTTGAAAATCATCCAGAGGCTCATTTCGCCGCCCCCTTGTCGTCGCTCACGAGGTGGCCGTCTTTCATCACGAGATGACGCGTGGCGTAGGCCGCGATATCGTCTTCATGCGTCACCATCACGATCGTTATGCCAGCGCGCGAAAGCTCGGTGAACAGATTCATGATTTCAATCGAGCTCTTGGTGTCAAGGTTGCCCGTCGGCTCGTCGGCAAAAAGAACCGGAGGCTTGTTCATAAGCGCCCGTGCAATCGCCACGCGTTGCTGCTGACCGCCTGAAAGCTGAGCCGGCGTATGCGTTCCGCGGCCTCCAAGCCCTACGCGCCGCAGCAATTCCAGCGCCCGCCGACGCCGCGCTCGCCGCCCCAACCGGCCAAGATACAAGTCCGGCAGCTCCACATTCTCGATCGCGCTCGTCCGCGGCAGCAGATTGAAGTTCTGGAACACAAATCCCAGCTTCTCGTTGCGGATGTGAGCAAGTTCCGTGCGTGAACGCCCGGCCACCTCGATACCGTCGAGGAGATACGTTCCCTTCGTAGGCGTGTCCAGACATCCAAGGATGTTGAGCATCGTGGATTTCCCGGATCCCGAAGCTCCCATGATCGCCACGAATTCGCCTTCGTCTATGGAAACCGACACTCCGTCCAGCGCATGCACGGGCTCGTCGCCCTGCGCGTAGATCTTGTACATGTCGCGGATTTCGATAAGATGGGCCATTGCCGTGTATTTACTGTTTGGCCGCAGGCGCCGTACCCTTGTTCTTGTTGCGTTGCGGCATCTTGGGCATGAAAGGATTGGATTGTCCGGTCACGCCCTTTGCGTTCCCGGTCTCGTAGCCGATTACGATCTTCGCGCCTTCAAGCGCAGCGTCCTTCACTTCGGTGAACGATGCGTCCGAAACCCCAAACTCGGGCTGCACCGCCTCGATTTCGCCGTCATCCCCCAAAACCCAGAGTTTGCGTCCTTTGAGTTCCGTCTCCTTGTCCTTGGGACGGAAGCGGAACGCCGCCTGCGTCACTGCAAGAACATCGTCGGCTCGCGCCGTCTCGATCGCAATCGTCGTTGTCATCCCCGGAAAAAGCTTCTCGCCGCGGTTCTCGGCCTCGATGATAATAGGATATGTCACCACGTTGTTCGTCGTCGTTGAACTTATCCTGACCTGCTTGACCACGCCCGTGAACTTTTCGCGGTATGCGTCCGCCGTGAAGGTAACTCGCTGCCCTTCGCGAATCTCCCCGACATCAGCCTCCGGCACCGATGCCTCAATCCAAATCGTCTTCAGGTCTTCCGCAATCGTCAAAAGCCCCACCGCATTCATCGAAGAAACGACCGTCTGACCCTCATCGACCGACCTCTTGATCACTACGCCGTTGACCGGACTCACAATCGTGCAATAGTCGAGATTCGCTTTCGCCTGACTGACCGACGCCTTGGAATGCTCCACTGCGGCCTTGGCGGCGGCAAGTTGCGCCACCGCGCTGTCGTGCGCCTCCTGCGCCGAATCGAGATCCGATTCCGAACACGACTTCGTTTCGAAAAGCTTGAGCTTTCTCGCGAGCGTCTTTTCGGCCAGAGCGAGCGTCGCCTCGCGCTGCAGGACATTCGCTTCGTTCTGATGCAACTGCGCCACCGCGCTGTCGTAATTCGCCTGATACACCAATGGGTCGATGAGCGCCACCACCTGTCCGTTCGTGACGACGCTGTTGTAGTCGGCGAAAAGCTTTATTATCTTGCCGTTGACCTGTGCACCGACTTCCACTTTCTTGATCGGCGTGACCGTTCCCGTCGCCTCCACCGTCGCGACAATGTCCGTGCGCGCGATTTCAACCGTGCGGTACGCCGGCTTCGGTTCGCCGCCGTGGATTTTCTCGCTTACCTTTTCACATCCGCATACCGCCGCCACTGCGGCCGCCATCAATATCCGTTTCATTCTTCCCCGTCTCCTTCCCCGGCCCCTGCATACACCGGATATTCTCCCGTAAGCCGAAAGATGCTCGCTTCGGCAATCTGCCCCGAATAGAAGTTTCTCACCATCTCGCCCATCGCCGTTACCAGCGAATTGACCGCGTCGGCGTAGTCGAGCTGATTGCACTCGCCCACGAGATACTGCTGCGCGACTACCTCGTAGTTCTCCTTCGCCGCTTCGTATGTTACCGCCGCCGATTCGAACGCCACCTTCGCGTCATCGCGTGTCGCAACCGCATCGAAAATCGACTTCGAAAGTTCCTGCTCTTCCGCGTCGATGTTCGCCGCCGCCGCTTTCATCGCCACGACCGTGCGCTCCAGCGCCGTCTCGGTCCTGAATCCCGAAAAAATGTTCTGCGCCAGATTCGCACCCCAACTCCACATCCACAACGGATCCGTCCAGTTGACCGACCCCGAAAGCGAAAGCGTCGGATAGAACTCCGCCTTCGCCGCATCCACATCGCGCGATGCCGCCCTCAGCCGCGCTCTCGCGATGCGCATGTTCGGCGCATTCGTCCGCGCGTCGGCGAATATGCCGTCTACCGTGCCGGTTGTGTCCGCAAACGCCCGCTTGTACGACACCAGCGGATTCGCCAACGGCTTCAAGACATCTTCCCGCGCCGCTTTGGACGCATCAAGACCCAGAACCTTGACCAGCTGCGCACCCGCCGTTTTCACCGCGTCGCGCCGCACTACCGATTGCTCCTTCGCCGCCGCCAGATTCTTCTTCGCCTGCAAATAGTCCGAACGCTGCGTCTCGCCCGCCTCCAGCCGCTGCCGCGCGCGCTCCTCCTGCACCGCCATCACCAACTCGTTCGTCTGCGAAATCTCTAAAAGCGCATCCGCCGTGAGCACCTCGAAATACGCCGTGCTCACTTGCGAAAATACCGCAAATCCCTCGTCTACAAGCGCAAGCTCCGCCGCCAGAATCCGCTCCACCTGCGCCTTGGCCTCCGCTTCATGCCGTCCCCAATCCCACAGCAGCAGCTCCACCGAAAGCGAAGCCGAGGCATTACCGTGCTTAGCCCACCTTAGTCCGTGCGAACGCTCCGAGCTCTCGTTGTAGCCGGCCGATCCGTTGGCGGAAATCGCGTTCCACGGAGTATCTGACAATAGCGGCGCATTCGCGTCGATCGCCTTGAGCGCGAGCCTGGCGTCCTCGAGCGACAATGCCGCCGTAGCCATCTGAGGACGGTTGGTCAGCGCATAGTCAACCAAGCCTTCGAGATCCAGTGCCGTAAGGTCGATCTTGCCGCCGGTTTCCCCGGCAAATCCATCGTCCGCGCGAGCCGCTAGCTCTTCCTGGGCCTTTTCGGCCTTGACTATGGATTCACACCCGAAAATCGCTACCGCGCAAAGTCCGGCAAAGCCAAAAACCAAGTTGTTTTTCATTGTGTATATTATATCAAAAATCACGCCAAAACACAAGGGTCGAGCGTCGCGAATCGGGAGCCGATGACGGCAAAAAAGAAGGCTCGTCAGGACGGTTGCTTGCGCGGCAGCGCGAGCGCCGGAACGAGCGCGAGAAGCACCGGGGCGAAGACTACGGCGGCAACAAGGCTGCGCAAAAGCGCCTCCCACTCCACCGCTTCGTTTTCCGCAAGCGCACCCAGCGGATTCATCGCACTCACCGGATGCGCGGCTTTGGCGGCAAAACGCGTGAAGACAAGTCCGATCTTGTCAATTTTGTCGGTCTCCAGCTCGTCTGGATATTGCTCGATTACACTAGGACTCATCTCGCTCACGATCAAAGCCACGATCACGGTGAAAATCGCGACCGGCCTGCTCAAGAACGACGAGAGCGCGACGCCGAAAGCGATCATGAGCGTCATGAGTGCGCAAAGCTGCAGAAATGCGCGGAAATAATTCGCGGCGAATCCATCGGCAGGAACGAGGAGCGCGATGTCGCGCCGCGGGCGCAACATTATCGAATCCTTGCTGTTGTTGGCGATCTTCAATTCCTCCCCGGAAATACGCCCCTCCAGCGGAAAGACGTTCACCGCCTGGGTGATATTGCCGATTTCGCTTTTCGCCTCGCCAAAAGCGATTTCACCTTCTACCTTGCGGCGCTGGTCGTACAGATTAGTGAATCTCAACCGCACCGCGCCGCCTTCGCGGTCTTGGGCGGCAAACTTGATCGTGGCGGAATCCCCAGCCGGGATGGTGAGATAGTTGTCTTTCGCCCGCTGCGCCAAAAGCCGCAATACTACATCTTTAGGAGCCTTCTTGACTTCAACCGGCGTATTGGGGTCGTTCATGTAAAAGTCGTAGATGATCCGCGCCTCTTCCTCGGGCGACGGGAGCACGGGCCGGAAAACATGGAAGCAGCCGGACTCCAGCGTGCCGTTCACCGCGAGATGCAGCGCCATCGCGGCAAAGAGCATCGCCGCCGCCGCCGCAGAAATCGCCATGATGCGCCCGATTGCGAGCGTCCATGGCCAAACAGGCCTCACGAGCGAGAGCTGGAGCATCTTGGCATCGCGCTCCTTGGCGAGGCTGCCCGCCGCCGCAACGAGCATCGAAACCGCCACGATTGCCGCCGCGCCGGAAAGCGAGAATCTCAGCAGCATCTCCCGTGCGCCTTCGACCGTGCCGTCGCCACGCACGAAAACCCGCGCCATCGCCACCCAGCCGAGCGAAAGCGCCGAAACTATCGCCAGCGTCTTGCCGCGCCACAATGCGCGCCACTCAAGCGAGAAAATCCGCAAGAACGAACTCATCGGCTTCTCCCACTTTTGCTAGGAAGAACTCTTCCAGACTCTCCCCCAGCTCTCCGATCTTTCCGTCGGCGACTTTCCTGCCGCGGTTTAAAATCGCCACGCGCGTGCAGACATCTTCGGCATCGGCCAGCAGATGCGAAGTCATAAGAACCGTCATGGAATTTTTCGCGAGCGCTTTGATGAGGAGTTTCACTTCCTTCGTCGATACCGGGTCAAGCCCGCTTGTCGGCTCGTCCAGGACGAGGAGTTCCGGCTTGCCGATAAGCGCGGCGGCCAACGCCACGCGCCGCGCCATTCCCTTGGAAAACCCGCCCACCGGGCGATTGGCGACTTCCTCCATCTTGACCATTTTGAGCAACTCGGTCGTGCGGTGCGCGGCTTCTTTGCCGGTTATCCCGCAAAGTCCGGCATAATAGCGCAAGGTTTCGACAGGCGTGAGAAAAGGATGAAGATAACTGAGTTCCGGCAAGTATCCAAGCCGGCGCCTGGCCTCGACCGACCTGGGCGGCAGACCGAAAAGCTCCACCTTGCCCGCCGTCGGGGCGACGAGCCCGAGGATCATCTTGATCGTCGTGGATTTGCCCGATCCGTTGGGACCGAGAAGTCCGAAGACTTCGCCCTTCTCCACTTCAAGGTCGAGCGCGTCGACCGCCTTGACGGTAGGCCTGAGCCAGAAATCGCGGAATGTCTTGGACACTCCTTCAAGCGATATCGCATTCATCGAAAAGCACCTCTCCAAGATAGACGAAAAACGCGGCGGCAGGCAGGATTGCCCAGCCCTTGAGAAACGGCAGCTGCAAAACGACGACAAGCGCCGCGAATGTGAAAGCGGCATTGGCCTTAAACCGCGAGGCGAACGCCGCCGACGCGAACAGCCACACCGGCACCGGCAGCACGGCGCCGACGAGCGACCACAAATGATCGGCCGCAAGCGCAAAGTCAGACCGGTAGAAAAGCCCGAGAATCGACAGAATCAACGCCAGAACATTGGCCGAAAGCACAAATCGGAATGCGAAGAAGCGGTTCAAAACCGCACCCAAAACGAACGGCAGCACGATTGGACAAAGCGCGACTGCGAGCGAAGGTCCCCAGATTTTCGCAATGTCCCCGGTTCTGGCGGCGACTCTGCCGCCGATTGCCGCACCATTGACCATGACCACCGAGGTCGCCGCCACCGTGAGCCAGCAAAACGCACACGAAAGCAAGAGTCCGGCCAGCTTGGCGCGGAAATACCCCCCGCGGCTCACGCCATGGCTCAAGCACACGGCGGCGGTGCCAGATTCGATGTCCCGCCGGAAAGTCTTGATCGCGCCGTAGACCGCGATCACCGTTCCGCAAACGATCGCCGCCGAAATTCCGGCGTCGCGCGCCATGCGCGTAGGCTCGCCGAACTGATGGTAGTGGAACGCCGGCGAAAGGACGGCGAGCGTCAGCGCACATAGATTCGTCAATAAAACAAGCGGCTCTGAAAGCACTTCCAGAGCCGTAGTCATGGCGATAGCGCGCTTGTCAGAACCAAATGCGCTGGCAAGCCTCATAGAGCAGATAAGCAACCCCTCCCATCACCAGGCAGGCGGCGGCCTGAACCGCCACGCTAACCGTGGCGACCGCAGGCGGCACATCCTCGACCGTCGCCGTAGCGGCAGGCATCGCCGGAATGTCCGGGATGTCCGCAATGTCCGGGATATCGGCGATATCGCCACCATCGGCAGTCTTCGCGCCAGCCGGTGCCGCAGGCTTGGCGCCGGGAGCGGGAACGCCGGGCTTCTTGATTGTAAATTTGTTCGCGCCGGGACGCGCTCCGCCAACCGCCGGACGGTTGATCTTCAACGTCTTGCGCTGGGTGACCGAAATCGACGATGCATCCGCCGCCGCAGGAGTTGCAGCTGGCGGTTCGGGGCTGGGTGCCGCTGCTTGAGGCGCCGCGCTCTGGGGAACGACCGGCTTGGATGCCGCACCGGGAGTCGGGATATCCACAGGACGCTTGATGCGAATCGTCTTCATCGGCGTCGCTTCCTTCACCGGCGCGACACCCATCGCATCGGAAAGCGAAATTCGCGCCGTCTTGGACTTCGCCGCCTGCTTCTGCGCGGCGGTAGGCTCCGGGCTCTGGGAGTCCGACGCAATAATTCCCGTCTTGTGCAAAATCGCCTGCTGCGGAATCTGCTGGGTAATGCCCTTGAGTTTCTGCGTGACACTCTTCAACGCTTCCATCGGCTTGGGCGCATCGGAAACGCCTTCGCGCACCGGCGCCGCCGACGCAGGCTGGGCACTGGGCGCAGGCTTCTGAGGTGCCGGAGCGGCAGCAGCAGCCGCCGGACGCACGATCGGGTTGGCGGGAATGCCGGGCTTGCGGATGACCGGGCGAGCAGGAATGCCGCCGACCGGCTTGATTGCAGGCGCCTTGATCGTGGCAATCGGCCTGACGGTAGGCGAGGAAGGCGACGCAGGCTTTTCAGCCGCAGGAGCCGCCGGGGTTGCAGGAGCCGGGCTTGGGGATGTCGGCTGAGGAGCCGGAGCCGCAGGCTTCTCCGCCACAGGTGCCGCAGGTGCAGGCGCAACGGGAGCAGCCGGAGCCGGAGCAGCCGAAGCAGGTGCTGCAGGCTTTGCGCCGACTGGAGCTGCAGGCGCACCAGGCTTTGGCGGCAACTTAAGACCCGCAGCGAGACCAGGTTTCGGCGGCAGTTTCAACCCCGCGGCAAGGCCTGATCTGGGCGGCAACTTGATCCCCGCGGCAAGACCTGGCTTGGGCGGCAGTTTCAACCCCGCGCCGATGCCGGGCTTCGGCGGCAACTTCAGCCCCGGCTTGAGCATCGGATTCGTTTTGGGCGGCACTGCGCCGGCAACGGGCGTTTCTTCTGCCATATCAGACCTCCATGACTTCTTTTTCCTTGGCCTTGAGCTCCGCATCGATCTTGGCGATTCCGTCGTCGGTCGCCTTCTGGATGCGATCCAGACCCTGCTTCATGTCGTCTTCCGAAATCTTTTTGTCCTTCTCCAGCTTCTTCACCGCGTCGTTCGCGTCGCGACGCACATTGCGCATCGCCACCTTCTGCGCCTCGGCCTGCGTCTTGGCCATCTTCACGATTTCCTTGCGGCGCTGCTCGTTGAGCTCCGGCACCGTGATGCGCAGCACCTTGCCGTCGGACTGCGGCGTCACGCCGATGTTCGCCGCCATGATCGCCTTGTTCACCGCGTCTAGAACCGTTGGATCGAACGGCGTGATCTTGATCTGGCGCGGCTCCGGCGTGGAGATGGTGCCGAGGTTCTTGATTGGCGTGGGCATGCCGTAGTAGTCCACTTTGATCGAATCGACCATGGCGGGCGAGGCCTTGCCGGTTCTGAGCCCCCCGAACTGCGATTTGAGTGCCTCGAAGCTCTTTTGGATTTTTGCGTTGGTGTCGTTCAATACTTCCTGAACCGTTTCCATCTTCTCTTACTCTCCTGTTACCAATGTGCCGACAGTCGCGCCTTTCACCACGCGTTCAAGCGCGTCGCCGTCGAAGAAATCAAATACCACGATCGGGATGTCGTTGTCCATGCACAGCGCGAAGGCAGCACTGTCCATCACCTTGAGGCGCTTCTCGAGCGCCGTCTCGTAATTGAGCGTAGCGTACTTCTTGGCCTTGGGATCCTTCTTTGGATCGGCCGTATAGACGCCATCCACCTTCGTCGCCTTCAAAAGCGCGTCCGCCCCGATCTCGCTCGCCCTGAGCGCCGCTGCGGAGTCCGTGGAAAAATACGGATTGCCCGTGCCGCCGGCGAATATGCACACGATCCCCTTCTCGAGGTGCGCAATCGCCTTGCGGTGGATGAAAGGCTCGGCAAGCTTGTCGATCGAAATCGCCGTCATCACGCGCGTAGGCACGCCGATCGACTCGAGCGCGTTCATCATCGCAAGCCCGTTGATGATCGTCGCGAGCATGCCCATCGAATCGCCGGTCACGCGATTGACGCCCTTGCCCGCGCCGGCAAGGCCGCGGAAGATGTTTCCGCCGCCCAGCACGATGCCGACCTGCACGCCGAGCTTGTGAATCTTCTTCACCCGCTCGGCCATGAACGCGAGGTTCTTGGGATCGATGCACTCGCCGGTCTCTTTGTTGCCCAGCACCTCTCCCGAAAGCTTCAGGAGGATGCGCTTGTATTTCAAACGCGAAGTTTTAGGTTTCACGCTTCGTATTATACTAAATTTTCGAGATTTTGGCAAGTATGAAATTCTCGCGCAGAGGAACCAGAATTCCATCGAGTTCGCCGTCGATGAAGCGGTCCAGCGAATAGAGCGTGAGATTGATGCGGTGGTCGGTCACCCGGTTCTGCGGGAAGTTGTAGGTTCTGATCTTTTCGCTGCGGTCGCCGGAGCCGACCAGCGAATGCCGGTCTGCGCCGATCTTCGCCTCTTCCTCCCTGCGCTTCAAATCCAGGATTCGCGCCTTGAGCGTGGCGAAGCATTTTTCGCGGTTGCGCTGCTGCGAGCGTTCGTCCTGGCACACGGCCACAAGCCCGGTCGGCAAATGCGTCATCCGGACAGCGCTCTCGGTTTTATTGACATGCTGTCCGCCCGCGCCGCCGGCGCAGAAAAGATCGATGCGCAAATCCTTCTCGGGAATCTCGAGCTCGTCGTCCTCGTCGGCCTCGGGGAAGACGACGACCGTCGCCGCGCTCGTGTGGATGCGTCCCTGCGCCTCGGTGACCGGCACGCGCTGCACGCGGTGTGCGCCGCTCTCGAACCTGAGCGCACCGTACGCGCCCTCGCCCTGAATCGTGAAAAAGCCGTCGCTCATCTTGCTCGCGCGCCATCCCTTCGCTTCCGCATAGCGCAGATACATGCGCTCGAGGTCGGCGGCGAACAGCCCCGCCTCCTCGCCGCCCGTGCCGGCGCGGATCTCCACTACCGCGTTGCGCGCGTCCAGCGGATCCGGCGGCAGAATCGCCGCCATGAGTTCGCGCTCGCTCTGCGCCGTGAGTTCAGGATCGCCGCCGTCTTCGCGCGCAAGTTCGTACATCACCCACGCCGATTCCAGCTTCTTCAAAAACGCATAGTCGCGCGTAAGCTCCCGGTAGCGCTTGCGGTCCGACAAAACAGCCGGGTCGCCCAAGGCGGCTTCCACCGCGCCCAGACGACCCAGAATCTGTTGTATTTGCTGCCCGTCTACCAAGGCTTACTTCGCGAACTTCGCGTAGCGCTTCTTGAACGAGTCGACGCGACCTTCCGTGTCGACCATCGTCTTCTGCCCCGTGAAGTACGGATGGCAGGCGCTGCAAGTGTTGACCGTCATTTCCTTTTTGGTGGAACGGGTCTTGATCACGTTGCCGCAAGCGCAGGTGATGGTCGCCTCTTCGTAGGCCGGATGGATGTTCTGCTTCATTGCTTTTTGCCTTTCTTCAAAACTGTATTTATCCGCGCTTGGGTCAGTCGGCCGAAGGACGCACCTTGCCTTCCTTGACGCGCTTCTCGATGACCGCCTTGGCGATGGACGAGGGAACCGCCTCGTACTGCTTGAAGATCATCGTGAATGCGCCGCGGCCCTGCGTGACCGTGCGGATCGCGTTGGAGTAGCCGAACATTTCGCCCAGCGGAACCGTCGCCTTGATGAGCTTGACGCCCGCGCGGTCTTCCATGCCCTCGACGCGCCCGCGGCGCTGGTTGATCGAGCCGTTGGCCGCGCCCATGTACTGCTCCGGAACCGCGACTTCCACGTCCATCATCGGCTCGAGGAGCTGCGGCTTCGCCTTGAGAAACGCCTGCTTGAAGCACTGCATCGCGCAAGTGATGAACGCAAATTCGTTCGAGTCGACTTCGTGGTAGGAACCGAAATACACCGTCGCCTTGACATCCACCACCGGGAAGCCCGCGAGCGGACCGGATTCGAGCGCCTTCTTCACGCCCTTCTCCACCGCCGGGATGTACTCGGTGGGGATCACGCCGCCCTTGACCTCGTTCACGAACTCGAAGCCCTTGCCGGGTTCTTGAGGCGCAAGCTTCAGGCACACGTGCGCGTACTGGCCGCGACCGCCCGACTGCTTGACGTGCTTGTATTCGTTGTCGACCTCCATCGTGATCGTCTCGCGGTACGCGACCTGCGGCGCACCCACGTCGCAATCGACGTTGAATTCGCGCTTCAGACGGTCGACGATGACTTCGAGGTAAAGTTCGCCCATGCCCGCGATGATCGTCTCGCTCGTCTCCTGGTCGTAGGTGACGACGAAGGTGGGGTCTTCCATTGCCAGCGCATGCAGCGCCGCGCCCAGCTTCTCGTTGTCGCCGCGGGATTTCGGCTTCACCGCGACCGAGATGACCGGCGCCGGGAAGTCGATCGATTCGAGGACGATCGGGTGCTCGGGATCGCAAAGCGTGTCGCCGGTGCGCGTATCGGTGAGGCCAACGCACGCGACGATGTCGCCGGCGCGCGCTTCATCGAGCGGCTCCTGCTTGTTCGCATGCATGCGGAAAAGACGGCTGATGCGCTGCTCGCGGTTGATCGTGGAGTCAAGGAGCTCCGCGCCAAGTTTGAGCGTACCCGAATAGACGCGCACGAAGGTGATCTTGCCCATGTTCTTGTCGGACATGATCTTGAACGCGAGGCCGCAGAACGGCTCGTCGTCGGAAACTTCGCGCTTCTCTTCCGGATTGTCCTGGCTAACCGCCGCGCCCGTGTCGAGCGGCGAAGGCAGATAATCGCAAATCGCGTCCAAAAGCGGCTGGACGCCCTTGTCCTTGAACGCGCTGCCGCAGAACGCCGGCGTGATGGTGCGCGCGAGGCAACCCTTGCGAATCGCCGCCTTGATCTCGGGGATGGTAAGCTCTTCACCCGCAAAGAACTTCTCCATGAGCGCATCGTCCTGCTCGGCCGCGCTCTCAACCATCTTCTGACGCCACTCCTGCGCCTTTTCGACATATTCCTCGGGGATGTCCTTCTCAATAACCGTCTTGCCGAGGCTCTTCATATCGAAGTACAACGCCTTCATCGTCACCAGATCGATGACGCCCTCGAACGTCTCCGCCGCGCCGATCGGAATCACCATCGGCACCGGATTCGCGCCGAGCTGCGTCTTCATCTGCTCCATGACGCCGTAGAAGTTGGCGCCGACGCGGTCCATCTTGTTCACGAACGCGATCTTCGGAACCTTGTACTTCTCAGACTGACGCCACACCTGCTCCGACTGCGGCTGTACGCCGCCGACCGAGCAGTAGAGCGCGACCGCGCCGTCGAGAACGCGCAGCGAACGCTCCACCTCCGCCGTGAAGTCCACGTGTCCGGGGGTATCGATAAGCGCCAGGCGGTAGTTGCCCCACATGACGGTTGTCGCCGCCGACTGGATGGTGATGCCGCGCTCCTGCTCCTGCACCATGAAGTCCATCGTCGCCGCGCCGTCGTGCACTTCGCCGATCT
>DFFF01000003.1:42985-56552 GCA_002369235.1 Verrucomicrobia bacterium UBA3783 | reverse complement strand
GTCTTGCCGCCGTCGATGTGGGCCATGATGCCGAAGTTGCGCACTCTCTCGAGCGGGATATCGCGTTTTGCCATTTTCTTCTTCCTTCAGTATTTACGAAAAATATATGTAATTATACCATATTTCAGCCCCTGAAATCAAGAGGGTATTTTCCGATTCTCACTGGCACACGAACGCCGGAGACAATCGAAAAATCCTCTCTTGCGGCTCTCCAAGGAGAGTTAGTGCTCTAAAGGGCGTTCGGTCTCCTTTGCCTGGTGTTCGTTCTTTGCCAGGCGCAGCTCCTCTTTCAGGCGTTGGAGTTCGGCTTCCAGAGCCTGTCGCTCGGCATCCGGACCTTGCGCTCCTCTGATAGGCACTGCTTCCTCTGCCCGCTGGCGCTCCTCCTCTGCCCGGCGGCGGAGCAGGCTTGTACGAGCTCTTCCGCGTTCGGGCCGGGCTCCGAGACGCCCTCCAACCCAGGCTTCTGCTCCAACCCTTTGTCTGACATGAGAAGGTGGCCCAAGTCGATTGACGGCCTCAATCGTGCCCGCCCTCCGATTCACCCGCAACAATAAATTCGTTCAACTCTGGCATATAGTCTAAGAGAACCTTCAAATTGTATTCTGCGATAGTCAAACCATCTTCAGCCGAAATGGCAAGACCGTGCGCTATTATCCACGGATTCATAGCCAATCGCCGCGATCGGTGTTGCCATTCGAGTACAGCAACGTTGTTGACGCAAATTGACTCGTATCGCCATCCCCTGATTGCGACGCCCTCTTTGCGATTTGGGAAAGAATCCAGCGACGCCACAACGCAGGGATCGTCTCCGTCGCGCCACAACACAAACATGTAGTCACGTGGATTCCATGCGCCGTCACCTTGGCTGATGACGAAATACTCCTCTTCACCCATATCCCAAGCGATAGTCCCCTTCGGCATTACTTCAGCTCCGGACATCTTGCAAAATGATTCATCGTCCATTCGCTTGCAAACCGCGTCCAACTGCGCTGTCGCCCACTGCTCCATCTTATGGTTCACCCACCGAATTGTGGGATTTACCGCAACAAGGCCATCTTCCTTCAAGCCTCCGGCTTTCTCTGCGAATTCCGGCTTAAGCCTATACAAGCCTTCTTCGTCACACACCATCATCGATTCCAGTTCCGCCTCGAAAGACTCCACATCAAAAGGCCAAACCTTTGCGCGTTCATCTTCCGTCAACAGATCGTAGCAGAACTTCATCTCGCCACGCGGGCGACTTGCGATTTCAACGGCATTGCTGAAGCCACATTGTAAAAGGCCAAACACCTCTTCACCGTCAAAATTGTTGGTGATGTTGAAACTCTTATCTCGCACGATGTTGTAAGCTTTCTGCATTCTTACGACAAGCGAGGGTGGGATATCAAAAGGCACATTCGCCAAGCCCTCCGTGGTCTCCAGCCAATCAGCCCTGTCGGATACGGCAATGTCAAGCTTCTCCGTATTGCTGGGCGGCATCTCCGATTTCGATCTGCAACCGCAAATGGCAATCGCAAACATCACACTGCATATTACATTATAGTTCATGTTGTACTCTCCTTTGTTCAAACGCATAGCCTTGAAATCATCCCAATCACGACGATTATAATAAACACAACGGCGCATCCAGCGTTCCCTTTGTCGCCATGCGCACCATGGTCGTCAAACGCGCTCCAGCCCTCTGGCTCGAAGTCAACGTCCATAAGGCAACTCCCAACTTGCTTCGGAAGTTCTTTCCCCCTTCTCATATCGACATTCAGCGTGCGTAGCGGCGAAACGCAGCACCTCCCGCAAATGGTCGAATTCCGCCGGCTCATAACCGACCACAAAGCGCTCCAAATAGCCATTCGCCGTTTTCGCCCGAACATAGTAGGTCGCCTTATCCACAGCAGATGCCGCATCGTTGCTCTCTATGCACTCCCATGACTCTATATTGGCAAGTCTTATTCGCTCCGCAATCCAGCGAAGTTCGCTGCGCGACAAAGCGACATCAAGACGCCAACTGTCAAATCTGCGAGACTCCCATCCAAGCGCATCATGCGGCGAGCACTTGAACCGCAATCTACGCGTTGTGAAATCAACCCACATCTCAATCATCAACTCGCCTTCCACCCGCCGCTCATGATAGTAAAGCGAGCCCACCGCATCACCATTATTCAGCATTGCAGCCTTCGGACAACAACACCCTCCAGACAACAACGCAACAGCCAAAGATATAGTCAGTAATCTCATCATAATTACAACACCTCTCAACTTGTCGTTCGCACCATGCGGACGATGCGGGTATTGTATCATATCGCAAGCCAAAGTCTACAAGAAACCCTTCTCTCGCGACAAATGTCTACAGCTTGAAGACATTATGCTACAATAACGGCTTAGCGTTATACCTTATAAGGATCTCGTTTACACGATTCACATCATAAATCTCAGAGCCGAAACAGGCCTTAACTACAATATCTTCCAGAATGGAATCCGAAAGCGCATATCCAGCAGTAGCCAAGAAATTGCCGACTTCGTTTCTAAACACCGAAAGTTGAAGTGCGAGCGCAAACCTTATAGCGGTCGGCTTTGACACAGGACGCAACTCGTTGCTTACAATCGAAGAGTATGTTTTCCTGCTAACGTGAGCCCTTCGATATACACTTGGCGCATCGTTATCAAACTTGTCTCGAACATACCAAAGCAACAGCGCCGCAAATGACGGACATGTATTCCTTAGGTTCGGCAGCTTCGCAACATCTCGACCTCCAGACGGCGGCACTTCAGCCCCCTTTTTCCTGGAACGGAGTAGCCATTGCTCATCGTTTGGATCTGACGGGGTAAAGTTAAGCAAATCCCAGACTGATAATGGCTGACCTTCCTCCACCGGATCTTTCGGCCTTGGTTTCCGTTGATACGACAGCCACCACTTGGCATAGCAATTGCGAGCAACGATCGGTTGCCAGTCTATTACCATTCGGTCAAGAATTGACTCGTCATTAAAATCCACCGGCCACAAGCTGTGTGACTTGTTTTTAGGCCACAGCCGCAAATTCAACTGCCAGCCATACTCATCCGTTTCTACCCCACATAGAAATCGGGTAAAAAACATACCCTTTGCCTCAACGCGTGTGCCTTGCAGATCTTCATCCTCTCCCCACTGATTTGAAACAACAAACTGCCCTTTCTTGTACGCTTCTCGAAGCCCCTCGGTAAGATTGTCTATGTCTATACCGGAGTACCTGTCCTTCAGACTTGCAACAGCCTCCGCACCAATAGCTGTATCCAAGATCTCAAAATAATTACTAGGCCACATGCCGTCATCATTGAAATAAGGCGTATATGCAAACATTTCATCAAACCCATCCGACAGTTTCCACCCGGGACTGAACAAATGCGGATATGGAATGGAAATTGTTTTACCCTTTATGTTCACGCCTTGTTCAGCCTGTTGTCCATAGAACTTTATTGCACCAATAAACTGGTGGAATTGATCTTGATAAGGCAACCCGTAATAGAGTTTGGATGCCTTATCAGCGCACATTATATTTCGCGGCGATCTTGATGTCGAATAATAGTCAAAGTCTTTCGGTTCTTGCGATTCAACGGCCGCAAAGTCAAAGCCATCAGGCGCCGGCGGGAAAAACCATTCCCGTATAGCCTTGCGCATCTTCTCAGAACATCGCCAAGCCATATCCAGATTCATTGTAGCATCATCAAGCTTCCACTCGGCAAACTTGTTCATAGCATCGCTCAATGTCTCGCCTTCAAAGATGGCGATCACATAATCGAAAAAATCCCCGCTGTAGTAATGGGCCTCAGGAACGCCACATTTAATGGCTACCGCTGCATGCCTATTGCCGGCAGGATTGGATGTTGCGACTTCTTTTGGCGTTGTCATAAATGCCGTCTTAACATGATTTACTAAACCATTCGCACGTCTTTGGATGCCAAAGACATATGAGCAATGCGGTTGACATGGCGATACTACCAAATGCGAGCATCGGCCATCTAAGTTCGCCAATCGCCCACAAACCAAAAGCACATACCATCCCAAATCCGACCCAAGTAGTCCATACGATTCGTGCCCAGTTTTTACGTCTGTTGGCGACAACCACAAGGGAAAGCGTTATCAACGAAACCATCAGTGCCAAGCTGGACGCATTATAGGCCAATGAAGCAAAGCGTATCATAACATCAATATACCCAAGTATGAACGCCGCAAGTGTGACACCAGGCATCTTGCTATCATTTGCGCCTATCCGTTTTAGATATGGCAAGGCTTTATTATATAGCTTATAGGCATGACTTTTTATAAATCTTAACAAGCATTCCAAAACCGGTGCCAGTATATATAACAACAGCAACCATGTTAAGTGGAATTTAAGAAATCTGCCAAAGCGATACCCGGCACCGCCATTCTCAATGGCGTTTTTGTGCGCTTCATGATAAGTTGCATATATGACATCATCCCGTGGAATTTCAATCCCCAGTGAAAGTCTCCTTTTTATTCGCTTGTATCGTGAATTATCACAGGCCTCGACAATCATTGCACCTATTGGACCAACGACAGGAACAATTTCCCATATTGGGCCAATTGACACTCCGTCCAAAAAGTCATATGGCCTGATTCTCTGCACCTCAAACAACAACTTTGAACCGACTGTACTCTCCTCTAACTCTTCAGCAGAAATTCTTGTATCGTCAATGAGCCTAATTCCAGCTCTGTAGACAAGCACCCGTGGATCCATATTTTCGATCATCTGCGGAATAACCGATTCGCTATCGAAAGGAGAACGAACAGTCGGCAAGAAAGGATTGTCTCGAATATCATACCCGCCAGATTGTGAGTATGCGGACATGGGTAGCAACACCGCATTAAAGCAAAGTGCCACAACTAATATAAGCCGATTAACTTCTAGATGTTCACTTGACATATATCTCCTTGTATCTCCTTGGATGGTGGTATTCTACCATATTGACCGACACAAGTAAATAGCAAAAAGACTATTATATCTATTTGTCTCCGCTGTGAAGACAGCCATAAAATCGCTTCTCAAAGAAAATCCTACCACCGGACTTTATAAAGTGCGGTGGTAATCAGCGATTAGCCTCCACTCGTTGTAGGCTGATCTCTTTCATGCAGCCCCCTTAGCGGTCGCGATTTAGCCAGCATCCATCTATCTGGTTGTAATGCCTGTAGTTGTAGTACACCAGCCCCAGCGCATCATCCGCATACTCCGACGAGAACCTAAACGGATTGTACTCGCGGAAGTCGTACGCCGTCACTGGCGTGCTGCGGCTGGTCGCCGTGACCGCGCCGAAGGGGGCGTATTCGTAGTGCGCCGCGATTCCGTTCGCCTGCTGGAAGAATACGAGCTCAGAGACGTTCTTGTTGCGCGGCCTCTTGCGACCGCTTCGCGGCTCAGTCGCTTCGCTCCTTCGGGCAACCTGACGCCTTTGGTGCGGGTGCATGTCGGCGTAGGTCTTCGCTAGGAGAAGCCCCATCGCCTCGTCGTATTTCCGCGATGTCGTGTCCCTGGACTGCGGGCCCTCAGCACGATACGTCGTCATGTTGGTCATTTTATACTACATTTGTTGAGTTTATCACTTCCCTTGGCTTATAACCTTTCATACCAATTCGCTCTCCGTATAACATTCATTCTTTGACTTGCGTTAATCCTAATTATAGAATTTGTTGTCCCCTGAATAATAATACACTTATGTAAAAATCTGTTATTATCCATTTCAAAGGACATCCCAATATGTCCATTTCTATAATCTAGCCCTAATTCAGAAACATTTGCAATCTGAACTTCATCAAGCAATATATCTTGAGGATGCCAAAGTTGCAACTTTATGTCATTTCTAGTTGTTTGTAAAATGCAATTACCGTTTATGTTCAATAAAGACCATCCATCACCAAAGAACGAATAAACCAACTGCTTGCAATTTGGTATGTCTATGCACTCGTAAGGATTTTTATTAATAAAAGAAAGTTCAGTTTCACAGTTAGTGGCTATAGAATATGTCGAATCAAGGAATGTGATTTTATCATCAATTGTTATTTAATCTCTCTCGCCGTCGTAGCCGTATGTCTCGCGAAGCCCGGACTGCGACATATGGGACGCCCCTTTGTTAATTTCTACTACGGCATACGAAGAATAGACACAAATCGCAGATGCTATCAAGAAAATAAATTTCATAAAAGACAAACCTTCTTCCAAATTATTTTTTGCTACATTGGCATTTACCATCGGGTGGCTCAATATTAGTTGGAGGATCTTCATCTTTAGGATACGGAGGTTTTTTCTTGTCCTCAAAACAATCGGCTGGAATTTCTTCCCATTTTGAATAAAATTCTCCTCAATCATGTGTTACCGAATTGGATGTAGAGTCTAAAAGAGTTTTCCATTGTAGTGGGCCAGTAGAACCTCCTGTGCTAAATTTGTCGCCGCCAGCAGACACTCCTATTGATGCTCTTTTGATTGAATATACTGATACTGCATAATGGGTGGGATGCGCACCGGGCACAGAGGCCAAAGAATGCCGAATGAAGCGACGAGCGGCGGCATCGCCGTGCGGCGCACAATGGAAAACAAACCCGGAACGGCGCGAATCACGCCATTCCGCTACGGCTCCTGGCCGCCTGGAATGAACCAACAATAGACAAGCGACTAGCATCCCCTTTGGAATACGCGAATATTATAGCATATTTCGCTCGACTTACGCAATAGGAAATTGGAATAAAAGCTCGGTCGGCAAGGATTTTCCGATTTTTCGATTGCCGCCCGCAAAGAGGAGATGAAATTTCTCTGTGCCTCTGTGTGGTTAACATTCTCCGAAGCAAAGCTTCTAGGGTAGGGGAAAACATGCAGTCGCCATAAAGAAAAGAACAAGCACTTGACGGACGACATGCGCCTTGGGTTGGAGACCGCCCTCCGCAAGCGCAAATCGTTCTCGCAGATCAAGCGCGAGATAATGAACCGCCGCGTAGAGTCCACGAAGGTCTTCTACGGCCGCAGGTTCAATCCGTGCGCACACCGCGGCGACGGGGATGTGCGCAAGGCCTGACTGCGCTCGCCTGTGCACTTTCTGCGGCATCGGGTGCAATGCGCAGTCATGCCCGCGCTTCAAGGAAGAAGTCTGCCCGCGCCTCGCAGCGGCTCCGTACGTCTGCAACCGGAAAGCGAAAACCGTGCATTCTCATAGGCTGGCTATGCCCGTTTTCTCTTGCTAAAATGGCGATTCCCGCGATAAACACCTGAAAACATTGGCGATTCAATGCAAAACCGTGTGAAAAAACACAGCAAAAAGCGCAATTTGCCGCCAAACCGTCTCCCCTGCCTACTTACTTTTTCAATCGACAATTCTATGTAAAGAAACTTCGATCCACTACCAAGTCTAAAAGGCTGGACTACGAAGTAAAGGAGGCTGGACTACGAAGTAAAGGGTGCTGGACTAGGAGCGGCGGGTTCATCGAAACCGCACTACCGCGGCGGTTTTATCGACGATACGGCGAGGCGGGCGGTAGCGAAGGCGAGCGAGAGGTTGTAGCCACCGGTAGGGCCGTCGATATCGAGAACTTCGCCCGCAAGCTCGGAATCGTTCCGATTCCGCTGAAGGATGTGACTCTCCGTCCATGCCTCGTTGACATGAACTAGCAGCACTCGCAGACGGCCCATTGAGCGTCCGTGCAGAGGGTGTCCGGTTAGTACCTCGGAAAGCGAAAACCGTGCATTCTCATAGGCTGGCTATGCCAGTTTTCTCTTGCTAAAAATGGCGATTCCCGCGATAAACACCTGAAAACATTGGCGATTCAATGCAAAACCGTGTGAAAAAAAAAAAAAACCACAGCACAAAGCGCAATTTGCCGCCCAACCGTCGCCCCTGCCCACTTACTTTTTCAATCGACACCATTTCCATTCTGCGGCTACGAAAATCGCAGGGGGAATGGCGACATTTCTGGCGTGAAAATGGGGCTGGGGATATACGGGGCGCGGGAACTGGTGATTATAAGGGGGGAACGAAGGAATTTGTATAGCACTATCTATTGGGAAAGTTCTAATCAATACGCATGTGGCGGCTTTTTCATGCGCTTGCGAAGCTAGCGGCGCTAGAAGCACTAGAAGCGCTAACGGCACTAGAAGTGCTAGAAAATCTAGCCCCGCTAGAAAAGCTAGCCCTGCTAGCCCCGCTAGAAAATCCAGCCCCCGGCATACATACAAGGACACCCCTTTAAGCGACGGTTCAGTCGAAGAACGGGAAGAACTGGAACCACTGATATGGGAAGAGCCGCGTTTCGGACTCCAGAAAGCGGACGAAATCGGAGACAAGATCGCCGCCGAGGCGCTTGGTGCGCACCTCGTACGAGTTAAAGCCGGTTTTCACGCAGTCGATGGCGAACACCGGGCATTCCATCAGTCGCGCGAAGACGAACACGCCTTTGGGGAAGGCGCATTGGCGACCGAAGAATTCGCGCCTGTAAACCGACGGCGGCTTCATTGAATCCGCCCTGCCTGCGGAGACGCGATCTCCGGCCATGATCACGAGGTCGCCGCGACGGATGTTCGCCTGCATCCCGGCGGCGGTTTCGACGCCAATATCTTCAACGGCATGGAGATGAAAGCGTCCGCCAAGATGTTTGACAAAGAGCGACGTGAATATGGCGTCGTGTCCGAGCTGCTGGAAAGCGTGCACGGCGGGCGGCCTCCCCGTTGGCCGCCGTATTTGCAGGGCGGGGAGGACTTCGATGCAGCCGAGGTGGGTGGAGACGAGGAACGCGCCGCCGCAATCCCAACCCGCGTCGCCGCTGACGGTAAAGCGCGGCGGATTCCTGCACAGCGTGCAGGCGTCGGTCTTGTCCATCATCGATTGCGCAAAAGCGAGCAAATGGCGGAACGGACGCGGCGGAACGCCGGCAACGCGGTAATACTGCGCGAGCGCCACCCTAGCCGGTTTGCACCACGGATAGATGAAAAGAAAGATCGGCCACAGCAGGATGTTCACCGCGTGCTTGCCGAAGACGCGGTAGACGAGCCACAGGGCGAGAATGCGCCACCGTCCGGCCGACTGTTCACGCTGCGCGTACCACATGGCGGGAATAGAACCAGGCAAAAAAGAGCCCGATGGCGAAGGTGACGCCCATGGAACTCGTGACGGCGAACGAAGTAAAGGCGAGCGAGCCGAGCCCGGCGAGCGAAGTGAGGAAACCGGCAAGGACGATGCGGCGGCGGGAAGGATCGGAATGGAAAATCGCGTAGTCGAGCCCCAGCCCGACGATCACGAAAAAGGCGACGAGTTGGAAGAAATTGACGCTCCGACCCAAGTATCCGAGCACGCCCAAGGTGCTGACGACCGACGCCAAGACCGGCAGAAACAGCTTGAGCGAGCGCATAAGCGCGAGGACGGCAAGCAAGACCGCGAGCGACACCGAGACGAGCAGAGCCGTTTCGCGGGAAAGCGCGGCGAAGAGGCGTTCAAGTTCGGCCTTCGGAGAGAAGTCGGTGCCGCCCGGAGCGATGAGCATGCAGGCGCCGGAAGCGTCCTTGCGAACCACGAACCATTCGCATGAAAGCGGGAAATTCCCGGGGGTGACGGGATTGAAATCCGGCGGCGGCGGGACGGCCTCCCTGTCGGCGGCGGCAAAGTTGGATATGAGGCGGCGATTTTCCGCCTGCGTCTTTTCGCTGGGAATCATGGCGCTGAGTCCGGCGACATTTTTGCGCTCCTCGAGTTCGAGCGCCTCCTGCAAGGTCGCGCCTTCCGTCACGGCGAAGGACGTTTCGCCGCCGCCCAGGGCTTCGGCAACCGCCTTCTCGCCCTTGAGCATCAACGGGTCGGGAGTGTAGAACGACGACGCCTCGTTCGCAAAGCGGACGAGCGCGAGCCCTGGCAGGGTGGCAAGAAAGACTAACGCCGCAAACTGACGCATAAGAAGATGGCGACCAGACCGGTCACGGTGAAGACGGCCATTTGCCGGAGAATGGCGACATGGGAAAAGAAAAGCGGAAGGAACGCAGCGAGCGTGGTGGCCAGCGCGTACTTGAGCCGCGCGTTTTTGCCGTGGTAGCAATAATCGACGCCAAGGCCGATGAGCGACGTGCCGAAGAGGAAGGTGAGCACGTGCGGCGCGGAGAAGCAGACGAAAAGCGCGAGAGTCCCGGCGGCAAATCCCGCAAGCAGCGTCAGCGCCGTCGGGATGACGAACCTGAAATCGCGGAAAAGCCAGAAGCCGATCGCGAGGACGAGCGACACCGAGACGAGCGAGAGGATGTTTATCTCCCTGATTGAAGAGCGCCGCGCAAGATAGGCATGGAACGGCGCACCGGAAAGAAAAACGTCGTCGCGGCTGTGCGCAAGTTCGACAAGCTCCGGGATATGGTTGGCGCGGCCGGTCAAAATGACGCCGCCCTCCTTGGGCTTGGGCAGACGGGACATGAGCGAGACGAGAAAGCCGTGGGTGAAGTAGAATGGATCGTCGGCTTTGGGGACAAGCCCCATGCCGCCGTAGTCCATGCGCATTATCGAGCGGCGGATTTTTTCGTATTCGCCCTTCTCGAGCCGTTCGCGGTCTCGTGGCGAGAGCAGTCCGCCGCCGTGGGCGGCATAATAGGACAAGAGTTCGTCGACATCCGGCAGTTCGTCGAGTTCGGCGACTTCCTTTGCCGCCCGCACCGCGTCGGCGGTCGTGCAGAGAACGCGGATGCGGTCGGAAAGATGGGCGTTGAGGAGCGCGAGCGTGGAATCGTTTTCGCCGCCCAAAAGAGAAAAAAGGTCTGTCGAAAGCGCAAGCGCCACGAACAGACCTTTCGCCGATATCGATGCCAGCAGCATCAAAGCGCGGAGAAAATCGCCGCCGCGAGATCGTCATACGTCTCGAAGGCGGGGAGATCGGGATTGTCCTTCTTGATCTGGTCGGTCGAACGGAAGAGAAAGCCCGCCTTGGAGGCGCGGATCATCTCCAGGTCGTTGTAGCTGTCGCCAGAAGCAATCGTCTCGAAACCGCAGCTCTGCAACGCCTTGACGGTCGTGAGCTTCGTGTGGGGGCAGCGGAGCTTGTAGCCGGAAATCCGGCCTTCGGCGTCGGTCGTAAGCGTGTTGCAAAAGAGCGTGGGCCAGTTGAGCTTCTTCATGAGCGGACGCCCGAACTGGTCGAAGGTGTCGGAGAGAATCAAGACCTGGGTCTTTTCGCGCAGACGGTCGAGAAACTCCTGCGCACCGATAAGCGGCTCGATGCGGGAGATGACATCGGTCACATCCTTGAGCTTCAGGTCGTTCTTGGCGAGCAGGTCGATGCGGTAGCGCATGAGCTTGTCGTAGTCCGGCTCGTCGCGGGTGGTGCGCTTGAACTCCGGGATGCCTACCTTGTTTGCGAATTCGATCCAGATTTCCGGCACCAAAACGCCTTCCAGATCAAGACAGGTTATGAACATATTGCCATTCCTCGTGCTTTATGGTTCTTTGTCTTTCCTGGGCGGTTGTGAAACATTAGTGGCGGAACGAGCGCTGGCCCGTGAAGACCATGGCGACGCCGTGCGTGTTGCAGCAGTCGATTACGTCCCAGTCGCGGATCGCGCCGCCGGGCTGGATGATGGAGGTTATGCCTTCGCGGATGCCAACTTCCGCGCCGTCGCGGAACGGGAAGAAGGCGTCGGACACCATCGCGCAACCGGGAAGACCGCCCTTCTCGGCTTTCGTCTGCTCCATAATCTCTGCCTGCTTGCGTGCGCCGTCCTCTTCACCGAAGATCAGGCGCAGATCGTTGAACGGCTTCTGGTACTTCTCCCAGCTGATCCAGTCGGCATGCTTGGTGTACGCCTTGTCGCGAGCGATCTCGGCCACGCCCACGCGATCCTGCTCTCCCGTGCCGATCCCCACCGTCGCGCCGTCCTTCACGTAGAGAACGGAGTTGGAGGTGACGCCGGCCTCTACGAACCATCCGAACATGAGATCCTCGAGCTCCTGCGGCGTGGGCTGGCGCTTGATGCGGTGCTCCTCGAAGGACACCGCGCTGGTCGCCTTGTCGGTGAGCTTGCGCTGCGCCACGGCCTCGATGAGGTCCTCTGGCTTTCTTGCGTTCACGCTGAAGCTCGTCTGCGCGACGATGCCGCCGTCGATAAGCGCCTTGAAGTCGAGCACGCGCTTGCCCACGAAGGAGACGAGGCGATCCATGTTCTTGATGCGGAAGACGCGGAGATTCTTCTTCTGGGCGAAGATGTCCATCACGCCGGGCTTGAAGTCGGGTGCGACTACGACTTCGGCGTAGTTCTCGGCGATGAGCCGCGCAGTCTCGACGTCGCATTCGCGGTTGAGCGCGATCGCGCCGCCGAACGCGGCCAGACGATCGGCCTTGTTCGCGCGGAAGTACGCTTCCGCCAGCGTCGAGCCGACGGCGACGCCGCAAGGATTGTTGTGCTTCACAATAACCGCGCACGGCTTGTCAGTCAGATAGCGCAGAATGTTGAGCGCGTTGTCGGTATCGGTGATGTTCGTCTTGCCCGGATGCTTGCCGGACTGCAGTAATTCGGGTACCGAAGCAAGATAATCGCCGCCCTTGACGAACTCCACTTCGCCAAGCTGCAGATTGCCGCCGACGAGGCGGTAGAGCGCGGCCTCCTGTCCGGGATTCTCGCCATACCTCAGGCCCTTGTCTTCGCCGCCAATGTTCCAGGTCACCTTCTCGTAGGCGAGCGTCTCGCGCTTGTCGCCATCAATGAACGAAATCTCCATCTTCGGGGCAAAATGCTCCGCTTCGATCGTCTTGTACGCTGCTTTGAGGTCTTTCATCTTTCTGGTCTTCTTTCGTTAGAATTTCAGCGACTTCCCGTCGCTGGCGAGTTTCGCCTTCATGCGGGCGTGCGCCTTGCCGGCGAGAATCGCCTCGGCAAGCGGATCTTCAACATAAGTCTGCAGGACGCGGCGCAAAGGACGTGCACCAAGGCTGGGGCTGTAGCCTTTTTCGACGAGGAAATCGACCGCCTTCCTGTCGAGCGAAAGCTTGATCTTGTTGTCCTTGAGCCGCGCCTGAAGCTTGTCGAGTTCGAGTTTGAGAATCTTTTCGACATCGGCGCGGTCGAGCTTTTTGAACACGACCGTATCGTCGTAGCGGTTGAGGAGTTCCGGGCGGAACGTCTTCTTGGCTTCGTCAATGAGCTTGTTGCGCAAAACCTCGTGGCACGTCTCAATCGTCTCGGACTGGAAACCGAGGCTTCGCCCCTCGCGGGCGAAATCGAAACCGAGATTCGCGGTGCAGATGATAATCGTGTTGCGGAAGTCGACGACGCGCCCCTGTCCGTCGGTAAGGCGGCCGTCGTCCATGATCTGCAGCAGCATGTTCATGACATCGGCGTTGGCCTTTTCGAATTCGTCGAAGAGCACCACGGAATAAGGGCGGCGGCGCACCTTTTCGGTAAGCTGTCCGCCCTCGTCGTAGCCCACGTATCCTGGCGGCGCACCCACAAGGCGAGAGGAAGAATACTTCTCCTGGAACTCGCTCATGTCAATAGTGATAAGCGCCTTTTCGTCGCCGTACACCTTGTCGGCCAGCATCCGCGCAAGATAGGTCTTGCCGACGCCCGTGGGGCCG
>DFFF01000003.1:19990-42927 GCA_002369235.1 Verrucomicrobia bacterium UBA3783 | reverse complement strand
TGGGGCCGAGGAACAGGAAGCTGCCGATTGGGCGGCGCGGATCGCCCAGGAGTGCGCGAGAACGCCGCAGGGAACGCGCGATGGACTTGACCGCCTCGTCCTGCCCGACGACCACGCCGGCGAGATCCTTCTCCATGGAGAGCAGCTTCTCGGCGGTAGTGGAATCCATTTTTTCGAGCGGCACGCCGCTCATGATTGAAACGGTCTCGGCCACGTCATCGGCGCCCGCGCCGATCACTTCGCCGCCCTGCTCCTTGCGCCATTCCGAAAGCGCCTTGTCAAACCGGGCCTTCTTCTCCGCGATCTTCGAGCGCAGATTCGCCGCCTGGTCGAACGCGCCCTTGGCGGTGAATTCCTCGCGCGAGCGTCTGAGGGCGGCGATTTCGTTCTGCAGTTCAACTATCGGCTGCGGACGCGCACTGCGGGCGATTCTGAGGCGCGCGCCGGTCTCGTCCATGGCATCGATCGCCTTGTCCGGCAACTGGCGCGAAGGCAGATAGCGCGCGGTAAGCTCCACCGCCGCCTTCAGCGCCTCGCGCGAAAATCTAACGCCATGATGCTCCTCATACCTGGGCGCGATGCCCTTGAGAATCTCGATCGAGTCCGCGACCGAAGGCTCGTCAATCTGCACCGGCTGGAAGCGACGCTCCAGCGCCGCGTCTTTTTCGATCGACTTGTGATATTCCTTCAAGGTCGTCGCGCCTACGCACTGGAGTTCGCCGCGGGCGAGCGCGGGCTTGAGGATGTTCGCGGCGTCCATCGCGCCTTCCGCGCCGCCGGCGCCGACCATGGTGTGGATTTCATCGAGGAACAGAACAATGTTCCCGGCGCGGCGCGTTTCGTCGACAATCTTCTTGAGCCGCTCCTCGAACTGGCCGCGGTACTGCGTTCCCGCCACGACCCGCGCCATGTCGAGCGCCACGACGCGCTTGCCGAGCATCCGCTCCGGAACGTCGCCCGACGCTATCGCTTGGGCGAGTCCCTCGACGACCGCAGTCTTGCCTACGCCAGCCTCGCCGATGAGCACCGCGTTGTTTTTGGTGCGGCGCGAGAGAATCTGCACGAGGCGGCGGATCTCCTTGGATCTCCCGATCACGGGATCCGATTTGCCGCTCCGGGCAAGCTCGGTGAGGTCGCGCCCGAAGGCGTTGATCGTAGGGGTCTTCACGGCCTTGCCGTTGCCGCCCTCCTTGCGTCCGTCCTCTTCGCCCTCGCCCGTTGACGCTTCGGCATCCGCCGGCGGCGTTTCGTCTTGCGCCGGATTGAGCGCAGCGAGAAATTTGTCCACCCCGATCCCGGCGTTGAAAAGCATCTGCGCGGCGGCATTCTCGCCCTCGCGCATCATCGCCACCACGAGCGCCTCCGTGCCGATAAGCCCGTCAGGCCCGCCAGCCTCGATCTGCGCGAGTTCCAGCACCTTCTTGGTCCGCCCCGTGAAAGGAAGCTGCCCGCGCTGCATCACCGCCGACTCGTTGCCGGCGATCATCGAGCGCATCGCCTCGGTAAGGTCTTCGAGCTTCATGCCCATGGCGGCAAAACGCCTGCACGCCGCCGCATCGGGAATCGCCAAGAGCGACAGGAGAATGTGCTCGCACCCGATGGCGTCGTGCCCCATCTGCTGGGCGCAGCTGTTGGCGCCGTTGATGGCGTCCATCGCATGCTTGGAAAGCTTCATCTTGCTCATCCGAAAATCCTCCTCGCGCGTTCGTTGAGCCGCACCTTGGCGAAGCGGGCGTTGGCATTGTCGGCCCGCACCGCGTCTTCATCGTAGGGATCGTGGTCGGTGGCCGCGGCGATCTTCGCCTGACGGCGCGAAATAGAGTCGATCTCCCGCTCGGTGATGCCGTCGAGAAATCCTTCGTGCGACGCAAGTTTCAAAGGCGAAAGCAAATCCACGTATTCGCCGGCGGCAAGAAGCCTTGCGCTCCGGAGGACGCTGATCGAACGCGCAAGCGTGTCGGCAAACACGAGCGGATCATCCTCGACAAGCGCGATGCGCGCATATCGCTCCTGGTCGACGAGATCCTGCAGCGCCGCCCAGGCATTTTTCGCGTCCTTCAGGTCTTTCGCATACATGACGCGGTAGAGATGGCCGCTGTCGTGTCTGCGGTCGAAAGGATGCTCGAGCCGCATGTCCAGCGTTTCCATCGCCTGTTTGACCTTGTCGAGGTCGCCCATCAGAAAAAGCCCCTCCAGATGGAGAAAGCCGTTCATCATGCACTCCAGCATCGACTTGCCGGGCTTGAGCTCCTCGAATGCCGCGTCGTTCAACTCGAACCCTTTGCCGGCATGGCGCGCGATGGTGTCCTTCACCGTGTCGAGGATGCCACCGACGGCATCGATCATCTTGCGCATCGCCTCGTCGCCTTCGGCAGGATCGTCGCCCTCTCTTGGAAAGCCGAAGCCTTCGTCTTCATGATCCTCGCGCTCTTGGCTTTCCTCGACTTTCGCCGCGCAAGCCTCGCACACGTAACGCTCGTCGTCCTCGCCGCGGCCCTTGAGCACCTTGACGGCCTCGGCGTTATTGCAGATTTCGCACTTCATTACAGATTTGGATCCTCAGAGTAGAGTTCGCCCTGCTCCATGGAGCTGTCGATCTCGTCTTCGCTGACCACGTTCTCCTTCCCCTCGGCACCGAGATCGCGGTCGAAAAAGCGCGTGTATTCGCGCCAGAATTCCACTTTGACTTCGCCCGTCTCGCCGTTGCGGTTTTTCGCGACATCGATGATCGCGAGCCGCTCGTCCTTGCTGTCTGGGTCGGTCGCCACGCGGCTGGGGCGCCGCAAAAGGAGCACGACGTCGGCATCCTGTTCAATCGCGCCCGAATCGCGCAAGTCGGAAAGTTTCGGTTTTTCGTATTTGTCGCCGCGCTTTTCGTTGTCGCGCGAGAGCTGCGAGAGCACAATCACCGGGACGTTCAGCTCCTTGGCCATGGCCTTGATCTGCTGGGAGATCATGCTGACTTCCTGCTGGCGTCCCTGCTTGGCCATGTCGCGGCACTGGCAAAGCTGGAGGTAGTCGATAACGATCAGCTCGATGCCGTGCTGCTTCTTCATGCGGCGGGCGCGGGCACGCAAATCCATCACGTCCAGCCCTGCGGAGTCGTCCACCACCAGCGGCGCTTTCTTGAGCCGGTCGACGATAGGTCCCAGTCGCTTGCTCGCCTCCTTACGCACGTCCTTGGGCATCAGATTGCGGTTGAGCTGCCAGGTGTTGATCTGCGCCGCACCCGCGACCATGCGCTTGACTAGCGACAAAACCGGCATTTCCAAGCTGAAAATCCCCACCGGATGCGGCTTGGGGTCGTGCTTCACGGGCATTCCGTTCATCATGCAGCCGGTCGCGACGCTCTCGGCGATGTTCATCGCCAGCGACGTCTTGCCCACCGAAGGCCGCGCGGCGATGACGATCATCTCCGCCTTCTTCAGTCCCATGAGCCGTTCGTCGAGATGCGTAAGCCCGGTGGAAAGCCCATTCACAATCCTGCCGCCGGAATCGAAGAGGTTGTCGATCTCCATCCCGGCTTGCGCCACCGCCGACGCCCACGACTGGGTTTTGTTCGAGTGGGTGCCGATTTCCAGAAACGACTTTTCCGCAAATCCCAGCACCGCCTGCGGATCGGGATTGTCCGCCTCGTCGTAGCAACGCTTGACGACCTGCTCGCTTTTCGCGATCATGGTGCGGCGCAGCGCCTTCTCCCGCACGATCTTGATGTAGTACTCGGCGTGCGCAGTCGTCGGCGTGTCGTCGATCAGCCCCGTCACATACGCCTCGCCGCCCACGCCGTCGAGTTCTCCCGACACCTTGAGCTCGTCGATAAGCGTCAAGGGATCGAGCGGTCGCGAATTGCGCGAAAGTTTTTCGATCGCCGCGAAAATCTTGACGTTGCGCGGGTCGTAGAAGCTTTCGCTCGTGATGCCGCCGGCGAGCGCGATATCGAGAACCCGGTCCTCGCCCACGCCCGTGGTGTCCAGCAAAATCGACCCCAGCACCGCGCGCTCGGCCTCGGTGCTGCTCGGTGGAATGCGTTTGGTTTTTGCCGCCGCCATTTTCCCGAAACTCCTTACTGTTCTTCAGTGACGCGCAATATCTCCTTGACGCTCGTCACTCCCTTGAAAACCTTGTCCCAGCCGTCTTCGCGCAGCGTCTTCATGCCTTTGGCGAGCGCGAGATTGCGGATTTGCGTGGCGTTTTCGCGGCGCACGATCGCGCCTTCGATATCCTCGTCCACGTCAAGCACCTCGAACAGCGCGCGCCGCCCCTTGTAGCCGGTGCGCGAACATGCGTCGCATCCGCAAGGCTCCCACACCGTCCGGGACTGCGGCGGCACGGAGAGGTTGTAGTACTTCATGTCAAGCGGCGTTTCGCGGCGGCACTCCGGACATAGACGGCGGCAAAGCCGCTGACCCATCACGCCCGCCACCGCCGAAGCGATCAAGAACGGCTCCACGCCCATGTCGATGAGACGTGGAAACGCGCCCGCCGCATCGTTCGTGTGCAGGGTGGAAAACACCATGTGACCGGTCAGCGATGCATTGATCGCAATCTCCGCCGTCTCGCGGTCGCGGATTTCACCCACCATGATGATGTCCGGATCCTGACGCAGAAAAGCCCTAAGCGCACGCGCAAACGTCATCCCGATGTCCGCTTGCATCTGCACCTGGTTGATGCCGGCCATGTGGTATTCGATAGGATCTTCCGCCGTCATGATCCTGACGTCGATCTTGTTCACCTCCGAAAGGAACGAATAAAGCGAAGTGGACTTGCCCGACCCCGTAGGCCCGGTCACGAGAAAGATGCCGTTCGGGCGGTGGATGATCTTCTCCACGACCGCAAAGTCGCGCGCATTGAACCCGAGATCGGTCATCTTCACGAAATTGCCGCTCTTCGCCAGCAGACGCAGCGAAATCGATTCGCCATACGCCGCCGGCATCGTCGAAACGCGAATATCGATATCCTCGCCGCCGATCCTGATTCCGATTCGCCCGTCCATCGGCAGCCGCTTTTCCGCGATATCGAGATTCGCCATAACCTTGATGCGCGAGATGATCGCCGCCTTGAGCCGGTTGAGCTGCGGCGGCACGTCTACCTTGTGGAGCATGCCGTCGATGCGATACCGTATCCTGAGCTCCGTCTCCTGCGGCTCGATGTGGATATCGGTCGCGCCCTGACGATCGGCCTCGGCGATAATCTGGTTGACGAACTTGACGATCGACGCCTCTTCGCCCATCTCGCTGACGTCGATCTTGCTCATCGCGCCGAAATCTTCGTCCACGCTGTAGCGTCCGTCTTCGATCATCTTCTCGATCGCGTCCGCGCCCACGCCGTAATACTTCTTTACGGCTTTCTCCACTTCTTCGCGCGGCGCGAGCGCAATCACAATCCTCAGCCCGCAGAGAAGCCGCAGTCCATCGGCCGCCTTGGTGTCGAAAGGATCCGGCGAAACGACGGTGAGCGACCGCTCCGAAAGCGCAAACGGCAAGACATTATATTGGTATACCGCGCTCGCAGGCAGGCGCGCGAGAGCCTCCTGGCTCGGACTGCGACGCTCCAGATCGACGGTCTCCATCCCCAAGACCCTGCCCACGCCGGCAAGAAAATCCGGCTCCTTGACACCGCCGAATTTGACGCAGGCCTCTGCAAGCCCCATGCCGGGATTGCGCTCGCGCGCCTCCATGATACGCTCGAGCGCGGCGTCGGAATAGACGCCGGAAGACCTCAGGATCATCGCCGAAAGTGCAGAATTCTCGCTCATGTATGAAATTATAGCAAAAATCGGGTTGATTTTCCACCCTAAAATATGATATAATATATTTTGTTCGCACGAAACAAGGCGGGCGTAGCTCAGTGGCAGAGCATCGGCCTTCCAAGCCGAGTACGAGGGTTCGATTCCCTTCGCCCGCTCCAGAGCGGCCAGAGTGGCGTAATGGCAGCCGCAGCAGACTCAAAATCTGCCGCACGCGAGTGCGTGAGGGTTCGAGTCCCTCCTCTGGCACCAGCAGTTGCGAACGAAACCATGGAGGGGTGTCCGAGTGGTCGATGGTGCAACCTTGGAAAGGTTGTGTGGGCGCAAGTCCACCGGGGGTTCGAATCCCCCCCCCTCCGCCAGCTTTATGAAAATCGACAGATCCATCTTGCCGCCGGGCAGAATCGGCATCGCCGTAAGCGGCGGCTCCGACAGCGTGGCGCTTGCTTTTCTTCTCACCAAGGGCGGCAAAAAGAAAAACGCCGCCGCGAGATTCGTGATTCTCCATGTCGACCATGGCCTGCGGAAGGAATCGAAAGAGGAATTCCAATTCGTGAAGAATCTGGCCGTGCGCCTTGGCGTGCCTTTCAAGGGCGTGCACCTGAAGGTAAAGAAAGTTCCCGGCGAATCGCTCGAAATGTCCGCACGCAATGCGAGACTCAAGTTCTTCGCCAAATGCATGAAGGAATTGTCGCTCGATGCGATTGCGACCGGACACCACATGGATGACGTGGCCGAAACCTTCCTCATGCGCATCAAGCGCTGCTCCGGCGCCCAAGGGCTCGCCGGCATCAAAAGCGTCAGCACGGTGGGGACGATCAGATTCGTCCGGCCGCTTTTAGGCTGCCGCGACCGCGAACTCAAGGATTATCTGCTCAAGTTCAAGGAGCCGTGGCGCGAAGACGCCACGAACGACGATACGACCATCGAGCGCAACAACGTGCGCCATGTCGTCATTCCCTTCCTGGAAAAAAACCTCGACCCCTCGCTCGTCGCACACCTCTACCGCATCTCGACGATCCTCGGCAAAACCCGGTAAGGCAGGTTTGACAAACCCGCCGCCGACAGGGCTGCAATCTGCGGATTACTCCGCCATTATTTCCGCCATCGATACGAAACCAGTGCCGTCGGCGGAGGCTTCAGCTCCGAGAATCAAGTGGTCGACCAATTCCAATCCCACGAGATTAGCGCCGTCGTTCAGCCTGACGGTCGCGTCATAATCCGCCTTGCTGGGCGTGGGATTGCCCGACGGGTGATTGTGGGCAACGATAATTTCCTCCGCGCCGGCTTTGAACGCCTCGCGGAAAATCGCGCCCACATCAATTGCCGCCGTTCCGTCCTCGCTCCCGACGGAAACGAGGATTGGCTTTGCAAGCACCTTACCGTTGCCGTCCAGCGGCAGCACGAAAACCCGCTCCTCCTTCTGTTCTCTTGGCAGCGCCGAACGAAAAACGGCGGCGGCATCGGCAGCAGATTCAATGCGGACAAATGATTCATTAGGCTTCATAGTGGAACACCTGATAGCTTTCTACATTGCGCTTGTTGATCATGTAAAAGGATTTCGACTCCAACAAGAACTTGATTTCATTCCCTTCCGGAAGTCTGTTTTCATTCTCATAAAAAAGTCTTACAGAGCGGTCGATGGATTTCCCAAGAGTCATCTCAAACTCATCCGACCACTGCAAACCCATGCGCTCCAAATCTACCTCAAATTCGCGCCAACACACACGAGGCAGTTTTGCCGCCCCGTCCGATTCCAAGTAAACCGTGAGACTGACTTTGTTCTTTCCGCCTCGCACCTTGCGCATATCCTCTATCCCTGAATAAACCATTGCGCGTTTAGTCAACAATCTCAATCCATGACGGATCAAAGCCAACATCCTTCAACACTGCATTCGGTGAAACGCGTTTTGGCCGCTTGATACGTAGTTTAAGTCTCTTTTCAGGAACATCAGAAACTATCGTAAATTGAGAGCCATGAGGTTGCCATGTGAAGCGATGAGCACCAGTGGCATTTTCAAACCCTTCAAAATTGCCACGATCATTCACCTGCCAATAGTAATCCTTTGGGTCAAACAAGCAAGTTTCCTCTTCGTAAACGGAAACTTCCGTCAGGTTTTCGCCTTTCAGCAGAACGACTGTTCGCACATGGAGAAACTTTTTGCGGACATCGGCGACTCGCGCATTCCAAATGCCAAGAACCTTTTCCCCCACTTCATCTACATCCATGTCGCGGACGTTCTTCTCGCCATAAGAATAGTCAAGCGAGTTCCGTCCGCTGATAAGGCGTACATGACGCGCAACAAATGGACGGTCATTCTTGACGGTCTTTGCTCCCCATGCAGTTTGTTCGCAAACTACATCATCAAGGCCAACATTGGATGGCGTCCAATTCGCGCCAATACACCGGGCAAAGATTTCTTCCCAATCGCTCCCTTCCAAGCGAGGTTCAGGGCGCGTAGCCAATACGTATACGATTTCCCTACCCAATTTAAGCGCAAAGTCTTCCGGGAACTTGTTTAGGGGATACTTCGGGTGGTATTTCTCCACACTTCTCAACTTAGGCGATTTCTTTTCCATAACATTCTCCTTTTAGATTGATTCAAGTTTCTCAACAACCTTTTCCGCCACTGCTCGGATAACAGGCACTGCAACACTATTGCCTGTCTGATGTTTAATCTGGCCGTAGTTTACAACGACTTTAAACTCATCTGGGAAACCCTGAATGCGCAACATTTCACGAGGCGAAGGGCGCCGCTCATCGTTAATAAGAATGTAGTTTGCCGAAGCGCCTGCCCTCAGCGCACATGAGTAGGCATGAGGCGTGATCGACCCAGCCACATTCTCATGCGAAATGTATGGCTTTGGAAAATCTTTGTCACGCAACCTCGCCAATCGACTTTCACGTATTGCAGGGCGAACTTTTAGCGACTTGTCGTTCTCCGCATCCTTATCAATTATGTCTGCAACGGTTTTGCGTTTGTCTTTTGGTATCGGCGGCGGAAATTCAAAATCGACTGGCTTGCGAAACCCGCATATGATAATGCGTTCACGCTTTTGTGGAACTCCATAGTCTAAGGCATTCAAGACTTTGTAATGAACATCATACCCCGCACTGCGCAAATGGGACAATATCACTTTGAACGTTCTACCGCCATCATGCGCCGTTAGGTTACGTACATTCTCCAGCATAAAAGCCTTTGGTTGCTTTGCCAAGAGAATTTTCTCTATGTTGAAAAAAAGCGTTCCTTGTGTTTCATGTCTAAACCCCTCTTTATCACCTATGATAGAGAACGGCTGACATGGAAAGCCCGCTAATAAAACATCAAAATCAGGAATGTCCTTCGGGTCTATCTTCTGAATATCACCGAAAGGCTGCTCCCCGAAATTGCTGAAATACGTTTTAGCTGCCTCCTTATCCCACTCTGACGAGAACACGCATTTTCCCCCAAGCGACTGATACCCAAGGCGTATGCCGCCTATACCTGCAAACAAATCAATGAACGTGAATTTTGGGTGTTCTGGTGGCGGGAAAGGGACTTCAGGCTTTAAGATGTCCATTTCTGGCATATCCCAAAAACTCATTTGATACGCGAGTTCGCATACGCGCAACTGCTCGGGACGGAGTTTCGTAATGATGGACGGCAGTCGCTTCGCGAGGTCGGGATCGGTGCGGTCAGGGGATTCAAGATATGCCTTGAGCTGCTTGCGTACCTTGGGCGCGGTTGCAAAGTCCGCCGTGCGGACAATGACGCGCTCGCAGTCAAGCGGATTGTCGAGTTTATGCCGATACTTGAACTCCGTCTTGAAAAGAAGATACTTGTCGCCATGCGCCTTGCCCTTCTCGGGATAGCCGTACTCGCTTATCAACTCTTTGCGCGTCTTGATGCCGACGAACTCCGCCTTGTAGCGGCGCTCGTCCTTCGTGCCTTTGAAAAGCCAAAGTTCCGTTATCTTCGCCGCGTCGGATTCGGTGATTTTGTCCTTGTCCGAAATCGGGTAGTTGTACCATCCGCGCCACCGCGTCAGCTGGTCGCCCTTATAGGTGCCGACGAGCACCATGCGCTCGGATGCATCTTTTTTCTCCGCCATCTTCATAATCCTTGCTTGCCGTCTATCATCATATTGCCGTTTTGAAGTATTATACCAAAATTCACCAATGAGTTACAAGCATTATTTTCACCTTCCTGCGTTTTGTGTGTGAAAAAACGGGAAAATGAGAAAGGAATCGGTATCCGTTCGCAGTCCAGACGGCTGGACTGCCAAGTAAAAGACCCGGGACTGCCAAGTAAAAGAAGCTGAACTACGAAGTACAGGATGCTGGACTGCGAAGTACAGGATGCTGGACTACGAAGGAAAAGAGGCTGGACTACGAAGTCGAGAGGTCTAGACTACGAAGGAAAAGAGGCTGACATTGAAGTTTGAGAACTTGAACCCGCCGTTCCCTGTTCCACGCCTTCCGTGCATTCCGTGGTTTAAAATCCGCCCTTCCAAGCCCGCATTAGGATGCCAGCGCAAAAAGGTTTAACCTTTTAACCTAAAAGGTTCAACATTTTTACCCAAAAGGTCCAACCTTTTATATCAAAAGGTCAGCCCTTTTCATAAGCCGCTAAAGATTGGCGAATGGATTGACTGAAAAGACTCTCGGCGGCGGTTTCGTCCTGGCGGTCGTAGCCGTTCCCTTCTTCTCCGTTCCCCGTTCACCGTTCCCCGCCTTCTTCCGCGCACTCAAACTGATGCGACCGCGCTCGAGATCCACGCCGAGGACGGTCACGGTGAGACGATCGCCGGCTTGGACGACGCTTGCGGGGTCGGTGACGAAATTGTCGCTAAGCTCGCTGAGGTGCACAAGTCCGTCCTGATGAACCCCGATATCGACGAATGCGCCGAATGCGGTCACGTTGGTGACGACGCCTTCGAGTTTCATTCCCTCGCGGACATCTTCGATCTTGGTGACATCCTCACGGAATTTCGGCGGCTCGAAGGTGGCGCGAGGATCGCGTCCGGGGCGCGAAAGTTCGGCCACGATATCCTTCAAGGTCGGTTCGCCGACATCCGCCGAGACATAGCTGCGGATATTTATCTTGCGGGCGCGTTCGGCGTTGCCGACGAGTTCCTTCACGGAAATGCCAAGATCCGCCGCCATTTTTTCGACCAGCGCATAGCGCTCGGGATGGACGGCCGAAGCATCGAGCGGATTTTCCGCCCCGCGAATGCGCAAAAAGCCTGCGCATTGCTCGAACGCCTTGTCGCCAAGCCCTTTGACGCGCTTGAGCTCCGCGCGGGATTTGAACTTGCCATGCTCGTCGCGATAGGCGACAATCGCCTTGGCGAGCGCCGCGCCGACTCCGGAAACGCGCTCCAAAAGCGGCGCAGATGCGGTGTTGAGCTCCACCCCTACGCCATTCACGCAACTGACGACCACCTCATCCAGTTTCGCGGCCAAAAGCGGTTGATGGACGTCATGCTGATACTGCCCCACGCCAATCGCCTTGGGATCGATCTTGACGAGTTCGGCGAGCGGATCCTGCAAACGGCGTCCGATCGAAATCGCACCGCGCACGGTAAGGTCGAGATCCGGGAATTCCTTGCGGGCGATTTCGGAAGCCGAATAGACCGAGGCGCCGGATTCCGAAACCGAAACCACAATCGGCGTGGGAATCTCCGGATGCTGGGCATGGAGTTTCGCGAGCGTTTGACGCACAAAAGCCTCGGTTTCGCGTCCGGCGGTTCCGTTTCCCACCGCGATCGCCTGCGGGCGATACTTGTTCACGATGAGCGCGATCGCCCTTTCGGATTCCGCCGCCTTCTGCATGGGGAAGATCACGGTCTTGCCGAGGTATTTGCCGGTCGAATCCATCATCGCGACTTTGCAGCCGGTGCGGATGCCGGGATCGATCGCCAGCACCGCCTTCTCGCCCAGCGGCGGCGCCAGCAGAAGATGGCGGAGATTTTCGGCGAAGACTTCAACCGCCTGACGGTCCGCCTCCTGTTTTTTCTCGAGCGCGACGTCAATCTCGCACGACGGCGCGAGCAGCCGCTTGAGCGCATCTTCGGCGGCGAGCTCGATATCTCTGCCGCCTCTCGACAAGCGGCCGCCGCACAACTGCAACACGCCTTCGAGGAGCAGTTTGAAATCGACGACATACTTTACCCACAAAACGCCCTCTTTCTGTCCGCGCCGGATTGCAAGATAGCGATGGCTGGGAATCGTCGCCAACGACTCCTCGAAATCATAATACTGCTCGAACTTCGTGGGCTCTTTGGGTTTCGGGGTGACGACTTCGCTCTTGACGATGCCCTTTTGCGCGTAGGCGTTGCGGACGAAGCCGCGCACTTCGGCCATGTCGGCAATGCGCTCGGCGATGATGTCGCGTGCGCCCTGGAGTTCCTCCGCGGTGCCGGAATACTCTTCGCCGTTCCAAATCCTGTCGGCGAGCGGCTCGAGTCCGGCTTCTTTGGCGATCTGCGCACGGGTGCGGCGCTTGGGTTTGTAAGGCTGGTAAAGATCCTCCAGGGCCGACTTCTGCATACAGGCGACAATCTGCGCCTTCAGCTCCGCAGTAAGCTTCCCCTGCGAGTCGATGGAATCCAGGATTGTGCGCTTGCGGTCTTCAAGTTCGGTATAATAGGCGTTCTTTTCCTGGATCCTGCCGATCGCCACTTCATCGAGATTGCCGTGACGCTCTTTGCGGTAGCGGGCGATGAAAGGCACGGTGGAGCCGTCGGCGAGGAGTTTGACCACGGCGGCAACCTGATCGCGCCCGATTCCAAGTTCGGACGCGATCTTCGCCAATACTTGTTCGTTCATTTCTTTGCTTTTACTTTGATAACCTGCCCGACGCGCAAATTCGCGAGTTTCTTCACGGTCGTGCCGTTCATGGCGGCGAGTTCGGTGAATGTCGCGCCGCACATTTTGGAAATTGCAGTAAGATTGTCGCCGGATTTGACGGTGTAAAGCTCCACGCCAGGTTCGAGAAGAGCTTTTTCGGTTGTCCGCTCCCCGTTCCCTTCTTCTCCGGTCCCAGTTACCCGTTCCCCGTTCGCTTCTGCTCCGTTCCCCGCTATCCGTTCCCCGTTCGCTTCCGCTCCGGTCCCCGTTACCCGTTCCACGTTCGCTTCCGCTCCGTTCCCCGTTACCCGTTCCACGTTCCCTTCTTCCCTGTTCCCGGTTTGCAGAACCGGCGGAATCGACTCCGGTTCCGGCGGCGGAGTTTTCTCGCCGCGGGTGGCGATGAGAGCTGCAACTACAATCACATGTGCGCCAATGCTGACTGCAAGCGCGAAAATCCAGTTGATCCCCTTCACTTTCGTTCCTTTCGAAAAATCACATTCTGCCGTCGAGCGACTTGCCCTTCTCGATATGGCGGAAGTCGGGCAGATACTCTCCGAGGACGCCGACGATATCCGCCTTGGTCGCGCCCGGGCGGAGAAACGCCGCACGCAAAGATTCGATTATCGCCTCGACTTCTTTCGCCTCCCGCCGTTTGGCGTTTTTGACCACGCCCAGATTCGCAAACTTCGTCTCGTCGCAGACATCCGCGAGCGTGTGGAATTCCTCAAACGTCTTTTCGCCGGAAGTGTCGCTGCCGAAAAACTCGACGGGATAGCCGGACGAAACATCCGCCATCGCCGCCTGCGCTTCTCCTGTCGAAGAACACGCGCGGCAGCCAAGTCCCATATAATCGAGCATGTCGCGCACTACCTGGTCGAATGCAATCATGTCGCGGTTTTCGTCAAGTTTGGGATAGACGATGTCGCCGGAATCCGCGAGCGCCGAGGCCGCAAGGCACAACTCGCCCGACTCGACCGGAGAGACGAAAAAGCGCCTTATCCCCATGGGGCAGGAAAGCGGCTGGCGCTTGGAAATGCGATTGAGCCATCCGAGCGGCAGCGAGCCGTTGGAAAAGGCGACATTGGCGAAACGCGCGGTCTTCACCGGGATCGTCCCCGCATAAGCCATGATAGCCTCTTCCATGAGCTTCTTCGTCGCCCCCATCACATTCACGGGATTGGCCGCCTTGTCGGTGGAAACGCAGAAAAACGCTTCGGGCGGATTTTCCGCAAGCAGATCCAAAAGCCGCTTGGCCATGAAGACATTCGTCTCGCACATCGCCTCGATGGAATAGATGTCGCGCTCGGCGCGCACATGCTTCCTCGCGGCGAAATTGGCGACAATGTCAAAAGGTCCCTTGGCCTCGAAAAAACGACGGAAAAGATCCGACCCGAGGTCGATCGGCTCGGTCACGTATTCGATATTGTCGAGCGCCTTCGCAAAAAACGGCGAAGCGCGAAGTTCGCGGGTAAGTTCAGTGAGGGAATTTTCGTCGATGTCGACCACGCAAACCGCCGCCGGGGAAAAGCGCAATGCCGCCTTGACGTAATTGGATCCGATAGTCCCGGCGCCGCCGACGACAAGAATGCGTTTGCCGCCGATGCGCTCGCGCAATTCTCCGTCGAAGCGGGCGAAATCCGGCTTGAGCAGCGACTCGCGGCGGTGCGTCATGTGCTTGCGCACGAAATCCTCGATATCAAATCCGGTCATTGGCAACCTCCAAAGGCTATGAGGGTGGTCTTGAGTCCGTCTTCGGCGGCGATCGGCAGCCTATCCCAGCCGAGCGCCGCCTTGACGGAACGGTTGTCGACAACGGAATTTCCGGCAAGTTTGCCAAGCCGCTCCGTGTCCAGCGGCAAATGGAAGATGTCGCCGACTCTCGCGGCGAGGCGAATCAAGGCTGGAGAAATCTTCCACAACCTCGGCTTGAAACCGAAACTTTCCGCTATGAGAGCGATGATGCGATTTGTGGAAACGGCTTCGTCATCGGCGACCGGATACTTGCCCGCAGGCGCAGCCGGAGAGAGAAAGGCGAAGACGATCGCGCAAATATTGCCGATCGACGTAAAACTGCGCCGGTTTTCAAACGCGGCGAGCGGCCACGGAATGCGGCGGCGGACGACTTTGACGAGCAGATTGAGATTGCCCTTGTTGCCGGGGCCGTGAATCATCGCCGGCTCTAGAACCACCACATTGGGCTTCGCGGAAAGGAATTCCTCGGCGGCGCGTTTGCTGCGAGCGTATGGCGTATCGGAATCGAGCGCCTTTATCGAGCTGAAATAGATGAAGCGCGCGCCCGGCGACTTCGCTTCCATCGCGCCGTAGAGCTGCTGCGTAAGGCCGAGGTTGATGTCGAAATACTCCTTTTCGCATGCGACTTTTTTAAGGTCGTGAGCCTTGCCGGCAAGATGGATTACGGCATCGAATCCGGCAAAGTCGATTTTTCCGAGTTCCTCCCAGGTAAAATCGGCGTTGGACACATCGAGCTTCGCGACTTCGACGCCACGCTCCTCAAGATAGGCGCAGAGATTGGTGCCGACGAATCCGTTCGCGCCGCTGATCAGGACTTTTCTGGATGTATTTTGCATATCAGGACTTCGGCAAATCAGCGAACGCACGCTCGACGAGGCGCGATCCGGGGAATACGACCACCCACGCAGTGAGGAACATTATCTTCAAATCGGTCCAGAGCGAGAGATGCTGCTGATACCACATTTCCAGTTCGCCTTTGCGCGGAGAGACGACCTTGGCGTAAGCCTCGTCGAGCGTCATTCCCTTCTGCACGCATTCGGTAAGCAGCGACTCTTCGTCGCGAAAGACCACCGATCCGATCCCGGTAAGGCCTGGCTTCACATTGTAGATCTTGGCCTTCACCTCGTCGGAATACGGCGCGAACGTCTGATCGACGAGCGGCCGCGGGCCGACAATGCTCATGTCGCCAAGGAAGATGTTGAAGATCTGGGGGAGTTCGTTGAGTTTCGTCTTGCGCAAGAACCGCCCGAACGGCAAGACTCTGGGGTCGCCTTTGGTCGTGTGCATGCCGCCGGGGAGATTCGGCGAATTGCGCAGCATCGAGGCGAACTTCCAGATTTTGAAATGCTGGTTTTTAAACCCGATTCTCCTCTGTCCGTAGAGGATATCGTGCTCGCCGGTGCACTTCAAGATTATGCAAATCGGGACGATAAGCGGAGAAAGCAGGAGAATTGCCGCTCCGGAGAGCACCACATCGATTGCGCGTTTGAAGAATCTTGCGTACATATATTTCTATCCTGCTTTCTCCGCTCAATATCCGATTGCGGGTCTGCTCATGCGAATTCCCTGGCGATGGCCGCAGCTGCGCAAGCGGCGCTGGATACGACGCCGGGAACGGGCAAACCGCCGACCGTGCGCGCCCTGGCGGGCGGAACTGCGGTATCGATGTTGTCGATTACGATGACCGGGATGATGCCCGCCGATTTCAGCGATTTTACCATATCCATCTGTCATTTTCTCCCTTTTGCGAGTTTCAGGCCGCGCAACTCCTGACGCATCGCCACGGCTGCAAACGAAAAATAGACTGCGCCTCCAAGCGCGATAAGCGCCGCAAGCGAAACGAGCGAGCCAAAATTCGCCGCAAGCGGACGCGCCGCGGCGATCGCCGCCGCCATGGCGCAAGACGCGGCGACCATTTTGAAAAGCGGCTTGATCGCGCGCCTAAGCCCTGTCGATCCGTTCTTTTTGCGAGCCTTGCGCACGAGCATCATGCACCCGGCGAGTGCGCAGAATACGGTGCTGCCCGCAAGCCCTACATGGCGGAACTCTTCCGGGAGCGCAGCCACGGCGAGAATATTCAGCGTCGCGTTGAGAGCCACCGTCGCGAGAGAAACCTTGAGCGGCGTCTTCATGTCGTTCTGCGCCTGAAACCAAGGCACCATCGATTTCTGGAAACCGAAGAACCCGAGCCCGATCGCATAGACCGCCACGGCGCGGGAAACCCGCAATGTCGCGGCGGCGTCGAAACTGCCGCCCTCGTAAATCACTTTCGTTATCGGCCCTGCCAGAACGCACATGCCAAACGCCGCCGGGATCATCACGAACATCATCGAAACCACCGAAGAACAAAGCGCGTCGCGCGCACCTTCCACATCGCGCCTGGCGAACAAACCGGCAAATGTAGGCAATAGCACAGTGCCGAATGCGACTCCGATGACCCCGATCGGCAGATCCATGAGCCGCTCGGCATATCCAATCACGCCCGCCGCCCAAGGCGCGGCGATCTGCGCGAGCACCTGGTCGAGCATGTAGTTTATCTGGATCGCGCCGGCGCCAAAGGCGGCAATTCCAAGGTTCTTCCAGACCAGAAGCGTCTTTGGATCAGACCAGCCCTTGAACGACGGAATCGGGGAGATCCCGGCGACATGCATCCGCCAAAAAAGAAACGCCATCTGCAACGCCCCGGCGAAAAGAATCGCCATCGCGACACGGTGGATTCGCTGATCCAGACGCAAACCAGGATGGAAACTTATCCAAAGCAGAATCCCTATCCAGCAGATGTTCAACAGGCACGGCATGAAGCTCGACGCCTTGAAGCGGCCCAGGGAATTCAAGACGCCCATGCCGAACGCCGCGCCGCAGATGAAAATCATGTACGGCAAAAGCGTCTTCACCAGCCGGATCGTGAGCTTCAAGCGCTGCATGTCGTTGAGTCCAAGCTCGTCGCGGAATTTGACGACGATCTCCAACGCACCCATGGACAGCAAGACTATCGCGCCGAGCATCAAGAGCACCATGGTCATCACGGCACGCGCAAGCCGTGTCGCCTTTTCGAGCGAAGCACCCTCCGCCTCGCCTTTGAAAACCGGCACGAATGCCGCCGTAAGCGCACCTTCTCCAAACAGTTTGCGCGCCATGTTGGGAATCGCAAACGCCAGCGTGAACGCACTCTGCTCGATGCCCGCACCGATCATTCGGCTTTGCAGCATCTCGCGGACAAGCCCCAAGACGCGCGAGAGCGCCGTGAACGCACCGACCGTAAACGTATTCTTCAAGATGCCGGCAGGACTTTTCATGACTGCCTCCTGAAGCAAATGCGGTCGATTATGCCATCGAAAAACTCCCGCCCCGCCAAAATCTCGATGGCAATGCGAAGATAAAGGCACTTTACCGGAGATGTCTCGAAACGAGGGAATCGCACGGCGTCTTTTTCGGTGGTGATCAGCGCGTCGGCACCCATGTCGGACGAGCGGTTGAGCGCATAAAGGATTTCCGAAGGATCGTAGCGGTGATGGTCTGCATAGCGCTCGCACCAGATGACTTTCGCGCCCATGGCCCGGAGCGAATTCTCGAATCCTTTAGGCGAGGCGATTCCGGAAAGCGTGCATGTCGTCTTGCCATTGAGCCATTCCAGCGGAAACTCCTCGCGGCTCCAGACGTCTTTGAGAATCCGCGGAGCATGGTTGCACTCTACTATTTGCGCCTTCTTGTTGTATTTGCGTATTTCGCTTTTGACTTCCGAAACATCGCCGCGGCACTTGGTGAGGAAAATGATGTCCGCGCGCTTCAAATGGCGCACCGGCTCGCGGAGGATTCCTCGCGGCAGCATGTTGCCGTTGCCGAAGGGATTCGTGGAGTCGACGAGCACGACCTCTATCGAATGCCTCAACTTCTGATACTGGAAGCCGTCGTCGAGAATGATCGTATCGCACCCAAGCCGCTTGATGGCATAGCGCCCGGCCTTTACCCGATTTCGGTCCACGAGCACCGCGACACCATGAAGATTGGACGCGAGCATGTACGGTTCGTCGCCGCCGGTCGCGGCATCGAGCAACACGCGCTTGCCGTCAGACACCACCAGCGGAGGATCGATGACCTGCGTGAAAATCCGCTGATACCACGGTGCCTCTTTGCGCCGGTATCCGCGCGAAAGTATCGCCACCTTGCGGCCTTGCTCGCAAAGGGTCTTGGCGAAAAGCTCCGTGACAGGAGTCTTGCCGGTGCCGCCGGCGGTCACATTTCCGATGCTGATCACTTGCACGCCCAGCGGAAAACGGCGCACGATTCCGTACTTGTAGAAAAAGTACCGGACCGCCACCGCCGCCGAAAAAACAAAACTTATCCCCTTGAGGAAACCAAGCAGCGCGACAATCCCGCCAGGCTGGTTCTTGTCCGCGCCCTTCTCCTGAATGAGCTTTACGAGATAGGTCTCGAGCCGTTCGATTCCGCTTGGCCTGGCCTTGCGCATCAATTGTCCTTCATGACATCAAAAGCGTCCATGCCGAGAGCGCGCAGATACATGATGAACTCCACCCGGTAATCGTGCTCGTCCATGGAGCCGTCCAGACGGCGGCAATCGTTGCTGTAGGCGAAACTGAGCCTGAAGCCGAGGCAATCGGTGCGGTATTCAACCCAAGTGCCAATCTCATCGAGCTCGTGCTCGCGGAAATCCCAGCTGATAAACGGAGACCAGGCTACCGCGTCACACAGCTCATGCTCGAATCCGAGATCCAGATATCTGAAACGCGCCCAGTTGAAGTCCTCGTGTCGCATGCGCGAGTTCCTAGGCGAGGACGAGAAGTCCCACCAGCGGTGATTCCGGTTCGTAAAGCGCACCCAATAGCTGAAATTCCTGGCCAGCGCATGGCGCCATCTCACATCCGCAAGGGCAATCGTTTTATTGTCGGAGTCGTATTCGGCCCACATGCCCAGCGATGTCTCTTCAGTGGGATTCCAATTCAGGCGCACACCCGGCATGATATTGAACGAGTCTTCGCCGTAGTTGGACTTGCCGTTCTTCGCGAGCCGGTGTGCCTTGTTGCCTTTAAGATCCCAATCGGTCTTGCCGAATTGCATGGCGGCATACACATCGACATCGAACACCGTGCGGAATTCGCCGTTTGCGTTGACCGTCCGCAAGAGCTTGCGGAAGCCGGGCGTAAGACCGGCGTAGGAATAGGGAAGATTGCGTCCGCGCCCGGCAAACTGGTCGGACCAGTCCCGCGAAGCGTCGATCGAATCGAATACATACGGCCGCTCGTGGCGGCTGACGCCGTTTACATGGGCGGCCTGCGCAAGCACGTCCAAATACGGCTCGATCACGCTCTGCCACTCGTCGTCGATCCACGCCGTGCCGCGCGCGGAAAACGTGACGCCGCTCTCGACGACCGAGCGGAACGCATTGCTGTCGGTCCGCGCCGCCTTGCCGCGACCCATCATGACCGCGGGCTTCTTCGCCATGTCTCCGCTGTTGCCGTAGAATGTGCCGTGATAGCCCAACCGCGGCACGACGCTCAAGACATCCCGGATTTTCATCGGCAAAGTGAGCCGGTGGTAGGTATCAAGCCTGAAAGTGCCGTAATCGGCCCAATGACCGGGGCTGTAGCTGAAGTCCGTGATGCGCCCGCCGCCGAACCGTGCCGACTGGCGACGCATATATCCCATCCTCAGCGACCCTTCGTAATTCAACGGCGTCGAAAGGATGTTCATCGGCATGATATCGAAATACACTTCCGGAAGCGCTTCGGTGGCGGTATAGAATTTGGTCAGAGGCCCCGTCACATTCACGCCCGCACCCCAAGCATTTTCATTGTGCTCCAGTGCCATCTCGTTGTTGCCTACGCCGAGGAACTGGTTCTTGAGGCTGAAGAACGACTCGCGCAGAAAATTGCGCTGGACATACGAATCGCTTGTCGCCATCGCATTTACGCGGAAGATGTCGCGCTCGGTCACATCCCAGACATGCTTGAATTCGACCGCCCAGCGATGCTGCTTCACGGCAGATCCCCAGAATTCGTAATTGTGGTTTCTGGGGTCGCGCCAATGGCGCTTGTACCTTTCCCAATCGTTGTCTCGCGCAAAATAACCCTTGATATTGCCCTTGCCGAATTCGCCGAGATTCCATCTGAGCGACTGCCCGAACGCGATTCCGTTCTTGGTTCTCAAATCGACCCGCGACGCGCCTTTGAGCGAAAACACATCGCTGTCTTCAGGCGTCGCCCGCTCGCCGGCTATGTGGTATACGTATTTACTCAGCAAATATGCGCCCCAGCGTCCCGAATATCCCGGCATCATCCTCAGTCCTTCGGTCGAACCGATCGGGTAATACCAGTAGGGAAGCCACAGACACGGGACTCCAAAGAGCTCCGTCGTCATGTTCTCGCCCTTGATGTAGTTCCCGTCTTTGTATTCCACCTTCCCGATCGTGCGCCAGTGCAGATTGCAGAGATCGTTGGTGCAGGTGGTGACAATGGTGGGATAGCCGAAAGTTATCTTGTCGCCTTCTTTTTCGACACCGGATGTAAGCAGTCGATACGGCGAACACACGACATCGACATTGCCCGTCGCGTAGAGCGCCTCGTTCTTGTGATCCGCCGCGATATCGTCGGCCACGACCTTGATCGGACCGCTCTCGAATGTCATTGCGACGCCTCTTGCCGCAAGGAGCGCAAAGACTCCAAAGACGATTTTCCGCTTCATGATTGAGAGTATAGCACTTGTGAGGTGCTCGCGTCAAGTATGGAAAACGCTTCAGGGTGGCGATGGAGCTCGGAAACGAATGTGAGCCGCGTATCGAATTCCTTCTGCAGCCTGCCCAGAATCGACGCATCTTCGGTGCGCAGGCGCTGCATCACCTGAGGCGCGATCACCACCTTGGGCTCGAACGGCTTTTTGTTGACTTGAGCCTTTCTGAGCAGGCTTTTCAGCCTCCTCTGGATCTCGATCGAGATCGCCATCGGCGACTTCACAAAGCCATGCCCTTGGCAATACGGACACTTCGAGGTAAGGGCGGACAGCAACGACTCCTCCTGCCGCTGGCGCGACATTTCAAGCAGACCCAATTCCGAGATGTTCAGCACATTGGTGCGCGCTCTGTCGCGCCTTAGCGCCGTCTTCAAGGCCTTCACGACCTGATTTTGGTGTTTGCGCGATTTCATGTCTATGAGGTCGAGGACAACGAGTCCGCCGATGTTCCTGAGCCGCAATTGGCGCGCGACTTCTTCCACCGCTTCCAGATTCACTTCCAAGATCGCCTCTTCCTGACTCCCCGTTCCCTTGTGGTGTCCAGTGTTCACATCGACCGCGATAAGCGCTTCAGTCTCGTCAATCACGAGATACCCGCCGGATTTGAGCGGCACCTGGCGCGCGAACGCATCATGCAACTGGCGCTCCAAACCGTAATGTTCGAAGATTCCGGTCGTTCCTTCGAAGCGGCGGATCTTGTTCTTCGCCCTGCGGGAAATGCGCGAGCAGACTTCGCGCATCGCCTCGTAGCTCGTTTCGTCGTCGATTATTATGTTGTCCACATCCTCGGTCAGCCAGTCGCGCACCACCCGCTCGCAGAGATTCGGCTCCTGGAAAATGCAGCACGGAGTGCGCAAATGCTTGATGTTGGCCTGCATCTCGTTCCATACGCTCAAGAGATTCCTGAGATCGCGCGCAAAAGCCTTGCCACTCGCGCCCTGACCCGCCGTGCGCACCACGAGTCCCACGTTCTCGGGCAGCGGAAGTCTGTCGAGGATTTCCTTGAGCCGCTGACGCTCCTTCGCGTCGCCGATCTTCTTGCTCACTCCCCGCACTTTCGTCCCCGGCATCATCACCAGATACCGCCCGGGGATCGACAGGTTCGCGATCACCCGCGGCCCCTTGGTGGAGATCGGCCCCTTCGTCACCTGCACGATGATCTCGCTTCCGGGCGGGAAGCGCTTGGCGATTTCTTCGTCGCTCAGACGGTTCTGGCGCTCCTTGCGGCTCTGGCGTCCGCCGCTGCGGCGATCATCGTCGTCGTCCATTATCGAATCAACGTCAGGAAGCATGTCCCAGTAGTGCAGAAATGCGTTTTTCTTGAGCCCGATGTCCACAAACGCCGCCTGAAGATCGTTCTCCAGATTTTGGATGCGCCCTTTGAACACGCTGCCGACTATCCGCTCCGACTCGTCATGCTCGACCATATACTCTTCGAGCCGACCGTTTTCCAGAACCGCGACCCGCGTCTCCAGTTCTTCGACATTGATTATTATCTCGCGCTTCATCTTCGAGCGCTTCAACCATCCGAACAGGTTCATACTCTTTCCTCTCTGTGAATTGCCACGCTTTGCACCATCCCCAACGCCGCCATCACCGTAACGAGAAACGTACGGCCCGAGGAGATGAACGGCAGCGGCAGGCCGGTGATCGGCACCAGCCCGATGCTCATCGCGATATTGATGTACACATGCGCGAAAACAAGCATGCTCACCCCTATCGCGAGACACTCCCCGCGTCCGTCGTTTGCTGTAAATGCCGTCCATGCCCCCGGGAACACCACAAGACCGAAGAGCACGAGCAGCGCCAAAGACCCGACAAACCCCGTCTCTTCCGCGTATACGCAGAAGATGAAGTCGT
>DFFF01000003.1:14871-19927 GCA_002369235.1 Verrucomicrobia bacterium UBA3783 | reverse complement strand
TCATCGAAATCGACTGCGGCAGGTATTTCAAGTGGTTCGTTTCGCCTTTGCCGATTCCTTTGCCGGTAAAGCCGCCCGAGCCGATCGAGATTTTCGCCTGCCGTAAATTGTATCCCGCGCCCATCGCGTCCTCCTCAGGGAAGAGGAAGACCTTTACGCGCTTTATCTGATGATCTTTGAGCGGAATGAATTTTCTGATTGCCGCCCTTCTTTCTTCGCTGACGCCCGGTTTTTCCGCCGCGTACACTGCGCCCATCACCGCGCCGCCGGCAACCATGACGATCGCCAAAATCGCAAACAGCCCCCTGCGCCATATCCTCGCGGCGAACATCATGGCGAGAACCGCCGGCGCGAGCGTGAGCGTCGTGCCGAGGTCCGGCTCGGCGAGAATGAGGAGCATCGGCACCCCTGCCGCCACGCCGGCGAGCAAAAGCCCCTTGAACCCCAGTCGGTGCATGAAGCCTCCGAACTGCGCCATGAACATGATCACGCAAAGCTTGGAGATTTCGCTGGGCTGGAAAAACCACAGCCATCTCCTGCCGCCGTAGATTTTCGCCCCGAAAACCAACACGGCGACGAGTATCGCTATCGCTCCGGCGTATGCGGGGATTGCGCAGCGATCGAGGATTCTGCGGTAATCGACCGCGCTCAAAACGAAATACAAGACGAGCCCGACCGACGCCGTCGCGAGCGTCTGTTTCCACATGCCGTGGAAAACCAGTTCCGCCCGCGCATTGCCTGCCGACCAGATGGACACCGTCCCCACGGCGATGAGCGCCAACATCGCGAAAAACATTACATAATTGAAGCGGCGGAAGTATTCAGCCATTGAATATCCTCCTCAAAACCGCCCCGACCTTGGGAGCCGTCGTCGCGCCGCCCGACTGTCCGTACTCGACAACCATCGCGACCGCCACGGTCGGATTCTCCGCCGGCGCATACGCGATGAACCACGTATTCTTGCGTCTGGTCGCGCCTCTTCCCACTTCCGCCGTGCCCGTCTTGCCCGCGACCTTGACATTGACTCCCATGCCGCCCGGCCGCCCGCTGCCGTCGCGCACGACAAGTTCCATCCCTTCGCGCACGATCGCCAGATTCTCCGGCTTGAATTTCAGTTCCCGGCCGTCCGGAGCGAGATCTGCGTTGAGCCGCGGCGTCATCAGTCTGCCCGTCCCCAGCGCACCCGCCAGCCTCGCCATCTGCAACGGCGAAACGAGCAACATCGACTGCCCGATGCTCATCTGCGCGAGATCGCCCTGATACCATTTTTGGTTGTATTGCCGCCGCTTCCATTCGTCGTCCGGCACCACGCCTGCCATATCCACCCCGAAATCGATCCCGGTTTTCGCCCCCAACCCCAATTCTCTGGCCGCGCCAATGAGCGCATTCGTCCCCGCCTCCATCCCGAAGTTGCAGAAATACGGATTGCAGCTGTCGCGCAGCGCGGTGAGCAGCGTCTCCTCGCCATGTCCCCAGCGGCGCGCACACCTCAGTTTCATCGCCCCGATCTCGTACACTCCCGTGCATTCAAGCACGAGATCCGGCGGAATCCCTTCCTCCAGCCCCGCGATCGCCGTCACCGTCTTGAAGGTGGAACCTGGCGCGTATGCGCCCCCGGAAGCGCGATTCAAAAGCGGCTTCCTGGGATCGGACGAAAGTTTTTCGTAAAGTTTCGAGCCTAGCACCGGCACGAACTCGTTCAAGTTGTATCCCGGCGACGATGCGAACGCCAGCACCGCTCCGTCGCGAGGATCCATGACCACGCACGCGCCCATGCATCCCGCAAGCTGCCGCTCCGCCTCCCTTTGGATCTCCGCATCCAAATTGAGCCGCAAATCGAGTCCGCGCCGCGCCTCCTTGATTTCCGTCTCGTATTGCGTAAAGCCGCGCGCATCCACCACAAGCGTCTTCTCGCCGCTGACTCCGCGCAAATAGCTGTCGTAATAATGCTCCAATCCGCTTCTGCCGCGCATTTCGCGATCCGAGAAATTGAACTTGCGGTCGCCTGCCAGCGTCTCGCCTTCGGCGCGGCCGACATACCCGATCAAATGCGCCGCGAGCGTCCCCTGCGGATATACCCTCTCCTCCGTCTCCATGACGAAGAAACCGGGAAGTTCGCGCTCATGCTCGCAAAATCTCGCAAGCTCTTCCTCGCTCACATCGCGCCATGCGACGAGCGGCATCGCCAGCGTCTCGCGGATATGCCGCCTGATCTGCTTTTCGGAAAGATGGCTCTCGCGCCCGATCACCTTGCCTGCCGCCTCGATCGCGGCGGCGATTTCATCCTTCGTCTGCTCCCACGTCTTTTTGCCGAACGGCGTCGCGTTGAGCGCAATGCTCAGACTCTTGCGGTTGCCCGCGAGCAGCAGCCCGTTGCGGTCGTATATCGACCCTCTGGGCGCGGCGGTCTGCACTCGCCGCACCGACTGCCGCGCATTTTGCATCCGGTAGTCCGCAGTGCCGTCTACCTGCACGCTCTTGAGATTCACCCCGAGCACGAGGAATCCGATCAGAAATATGACCATGGAAACGAGCGAAGTCATTGTTTGACCGCCGCCCTGTTTTCCAAAGTCACGAACAAAAGCCCGCTCGCGAACGCCGAAACCGCCCCCACGGGAATGGCGATGAAAAACTGCGCGAATATCGCAGGATCCATTCCGGGAGAAAGTATCGCAAGCCACAGCCGGTAGAACGGATACGCCGCGAGCGCCGTCGCCCAGCCAAGCCGCGACCACCGCGCCGCCGCCGCCGCCAAAAGAAAAAACGGAACGCTCGTCAGCGGCTCCAGCCCCGCAAGCGAATCTTCCAGACCCGCCGCCGACGCCGCGTACATTATCGCCGCAGGCAATGTCGTCCGGACCGACGCGAATACCGCAAGCGGCAGCAAAACCGGAACTCCCGCTCCGCACCATTTTGGCAAAAGTTCCTCGATCGCCGCACCGGCGATCAGTGTCACGACCGAAAGCGCTAATCTGGCGATGCTATCTTTCACGGCTGACGAACACATCCTCCAACGCGGAAAAATCCACGGCCGGCAAGACGTCGCCATCGCGCGAAACCAGATTCCCGATCTCGATATCCGGCGGGAAGACCCCGCCAAGTCCGGAACTGAAAACACGCGAGTGCGGCGCAAGCTTGTCGCCGTCCCCTTTCAAATGACGCAAATGCAAAATCCCTTCGCCGCATCCGGCAAGTATGCCGTGCAGCCTGCCGCCGCCCGGCGCTTCCACGAAAACCGACACTCTGGAGGCCGGGTCGAAAATGGTGGACACCGTCGCCGTGTGCGGAGAAACATCGGTCACCAGCCCGACCAGTCCTTCCGGCGAAATCGCCACCGCCCCGGTTTTTATCCCCGCGAGCGATCCTTTCCCGATTCTGAGTTTTTCCCCTGCGCCTGCCGCCGGACCTCTGCGACTCAAAACCTCGGCCGCGACGTATTCGTCCCGATGCCGCTCGCCATACCCCAGCGACTCGCGCAAACGCGCATTTTCCGCCGCCGTCGCCTCCAGTTCGCGCACCACCAGCCTAAGTTCGCCGTTCTCGCGCTTCAAAGAGTCGACTTCGGGATTCGCAAACACCTTGCGCCTCAAAATCGAACAAAGCCGCTCCAATGGATATACCGCCTCCTTGGCGAGCGGGCGGCAGCAAAGCACCGCTCCCGTCGCCAGGGCCGCGACGGCAAGCACTGCCCAAGTCCCCGGAGTGCGGACTTTCAATTATGCTTTCTTGTTGCGCGAAAGGATATCGAGCTGGTTCAACACCGCTCCCGTTCCTTCCGCCACCGCCGAAAGCGGATCGTCGGCCAAAGTGACCGGCAACCGCGTTTCCTGCGCAATAAGCGTATCGAGACCGCGCAGCTGCGAACTGCCGCCCGACAGCACGATGCCGCGGTCCACGAGGTCGCTCGCCAGTTCCGGTTCGCACTTGTCGAGCGTCGTGCGGACCGCCGCGACGATCTGCGATACCGGATCCCTCAGCGACTCGCGCACCTCCTGGCTGGTCACCGTGCGCGTAAAGGGAAGCCCCTGCACGATGTCCACGCCGCGCACCTCCATCGACGTCTCCTCTTCGAGCGGAAACGCAGAGCCGATCTCGATCTTGATCATCTCCGCCGTGCGCTCGCCGATCGCGAAGTTGTATTCGCGCTTGAGATAGTTGATGATGCAATTGTCCATGGCGTCGCCGCCGGCCTGACGCGCACTGTAGCTGTGCACGATGCCCGCGAGCGATATGATCGCCACCTCGCAAGTGCCGCCGCCGATGTCCACGATCATCGACCCCGAAGGCTCGCTGACCGGAAGCCCCACTCCGATCGCCGCCGCCATCGGTTCCTCGATGAGGAACACCTCGCCCGCGCCCGCCGCCCTGCCGGCGTCTTCGACCGCGCGCTTTTCAACTTCCGTAATCCCGCTCGGCACCGCAATGACCACCCGCGGCTTCGCATAGCGCGAATAGATCCGCTTGGGGCATACTTTGCCGATAAAGTAGCCGAGCATCGCCTCGGTAATGTCGTAGTCGGCGATCACGCCAGACTTCATCGGACGAATCGCCACGATATTCCCGGGCGTCTTTCCGAGCATTGCCTTGGCCTCTTCGCCGACCGCCATTACCCGCTTGGAACCGGCCTGAATCGCCACCACGCTAGGCTCGCGCAGCACGATGCCGCGATCTTTCATGTACACGAGCGAGTTCGCCGTGCCCAGATCGATGCCAATGTCCATCGCAAAAAGATTTTTGAATTTCTCGAACATGGAAAATCCTTATTCAGTATTATTGCCTTGAATTATACCAAAAATCCAACCAAAATGCAAGTTTGAATATTGCGCCCCCCTCTTCGGAAATGATATTTTTCTGCAATCCAAGGCGGCATGACAAGCAGCCGAATCGCCTTTTGTGCGTGAATTTTATCAAATTTATGCGATGTCCGACTCTTTAGACTTCGTAGTCCAGCTCTCTGGACTGCGAAGTAGAGGGGTCTTGACTTCGTAGTGGAGCCTCTTCTACTTCGCAGTCCGGCATCTTTTCCTTGGTAGTCCAACTCGCTAGACTTCGTAGT
>DFFF01000003.1:0-14755 GCA_002369235.1 Verrucomicrobia bacterium UBA3783 | reverse complement strand
TTTTTTTTTTTTTTTTTTTCCGGGATAAGCGTGTTGTACCTTGCTTCTTGCATCGCGTGGCGATTTTTGGTATAATCTCGCCCGGATTGGAGAAATCGCTCGAACTTTTCGGCAAGTATCTACCCCCCGTGGAATTTCGCGGCGGGGCTTTTGCCGTTGCGCCCATGACCGGCTCGGCGGCGGCATTTCTCTGCGCCGCCGCTACCAAATCAGTCACCCTCGCCGTCGTGCCCGGCATCCCGCATGCCGACCGCCTTGCCGCCGATTTGAGGCTCATCGCCGCAAATTCGCCTTCATTCTCCCTGCGAATCCTCGATTTCCCTCCGCCGCTGGCAGGCGACAAGTCCACCCTCGCTTTGCGCATAAAGGCAATTGCCGCCTTGAAAGCCTGGAGCATAAACCCGTATCCGCTTGTCCTCGTCGCGCCGGTGGCGGCGCTCGAGGCGCAATTGCCTTCCGACGGACAAGAGGCGCTCACCATCGCACCGGGCGGCAAATTGAATGCGGAGATTCTTTCGCACATGGGCTACGCGAGAGTGCCGCAAGTTGAAAAAGAAGGCGACTTTGCGATTCGCGGCGGCATTGTGGACGTCTGGAGTCCCGGCGAGGAGTTGCCAGTCCGCGCGGAATTTTTCGGCGACGACCTGGAAAGCGTACGGCTCTTTGATCCCGCCTCGCAAACCTCGATCGAGCGCGTCGCCTCGGCGATGATTTTTCCCGTTGCAGGCGCAACCGACGCGGAGGCGGCCCAAGGGGCACCGTCCTGCCAAGATCTGCCGATGCCGCCAGAGCGCACAATTTTCGCGTTTTCAAGCGAACAATATGATTTGCCGTTCGCGCTTGAGCCGCTGGACATCGCCACTTCCGCGCTCCCGGGTTTTTCCGAACTCGGCGCGGAAAAGGCGCACCATCCCGAGCTTTTCGAGTCGGCGCGCGAAAAACTCCAGCGCCATCTGGAAGCGGCGGAAAAGCGCGGCGCACATATTTTGCGGCTCGATGATTTGAATGGCGGCTTTGAAATTCCAGGGCTAGTCGTCGTATCCAAGTCCGACCGCGTATTCACCAAGCCTCACCGCGTTGCAACAAAACGCGGCGCGGCGAACACGGGGAAGCGGCTGGATGATTTCGACGAACTTGAACCCGGCGAATATGTGGTGCACGCCAATTACGGAGTCGGCAAATACCTAGGGTCTCATTTCGTCGACCGCGATGGCGAGAAGGTCGAAGTCTTCACGCTCGAATACGCCGATGGCGCATTGCTGCACGTCCCCGCCGCCCATGCCCATCTGCTTTCGCGATATATCGGCGTCAAAGGCGTGGAGGCCAAGCTTCACCGGCTGGACGGCAACCGCTGGAAGCACGATAAGGAAAACGCCGAACGCGCAGTGCGCGACCTCGCCTCGCAATTGCTGTCGGTCCAGGCCAAGCGCGAAGTCGTGCCCGGCTTCGCATACGAGACCTGCAATCTCGACGGCCTCGCGGCGTTCGAGGCGTCGTTCCCTTACGACGAAACGCCGGATCAGGCAGATGCGATCGCCTCCGTGAAAAACGACATGGCGTCCGTCAAGCCGATGGACCGGCTTGTGTGCGGCGACGCCGGATACGGCAAAACGGAAGTCGCCATGCGCGCGGCATTCATTGCCGCCATGAACGGCAAACAGACCGCAGTCCTCGCACCTACCACCGTCCTGGCCGAACAGCATTTCGAGACTTTCACCTCGCGCTTCGACGGCACGCCGGTGAGGATTGAAGCCATCTCGCGCTTTCAAGGGTCGGAAACGAAAAAACGCACTCTCGACCGGCTGGCGACCGGAGCGTGCGACATAATCATCGGGACGCACGCACTGCTCACGGAGAGGACGCGCTTCCGCGACCTTGGGCTTATCATCATCGACGAGGAACAGCGTTTCGGGGTAAAACACAAGGAATTTCTCAAAACCTTGCGAGCGACGGCGGATGTGCTCACGTTGTCGGCCACGCCAATTCCGCGCACGCTCTACCTCTCGATGACCGGCGCACGCGACCTGTCGCTCTTGCGCACGCCGCCGCGCGAACGCGTGGCAGTGGAAATGAAATTCGCCAAATCGTCGCCAGAGCTGATTGTGTCGGCGATTCGCCGGGAACTTGAACGCGGCGGACAGGTTTTCTTTCTCCACAACCGCGTGACGACAATTCACAAGGCCGAGAAAATGCTCAAATCCATCCTGCCCGATGTGCGGATCATCGTCGCCCACGGCCAGATGGAAGCGAGAGAACTCGCACGGCGGATGCGGCGTTTCGAAAACGGCGAGGCCGACATTTTGCTTTCAACGACGATAATCGAATCCGGCATCGACATCCCGCGAGCCAACACGATTCTCATCGACCACGCCGAGAATTTCGGGCTGTCGGAGTTGTATCAATTGCGCGGACGCGTAGGTCGCAGCGCCAAGCAAGGTTACGCCTACTTCCTTTTGCCGCCGGACGGGCTTCTCGATTCCGACGCGCAAGAGCGCCTTGCGGCGCTGAAGCGCCATGGCGGACTCGGCGGCGGATTCAACCTCGCCTTGCGCGACTTGGAGCTGCGCGGAGCGGGCAATCTGCTCGGCAGCAGGCAGTCGGGCCATATCGCGACCGTTGGTTTCTCGTTGTATTGCCAGCTCCTGAAGCGCACGATCGCCAGAATGAAAGGCGAGAAAATCCACGAAACGGTGGATGTAAAACTGAATCTCGAGTTCTTCACCGGTGCATCGATTCCCTTTGAATATGTCGAGGACGAACGCCAGCGGCTGTCGCTCCTGAAGCGTTTTGCGGAAGCGTACAATGCCGCGAAGATAAAGGAACTCGCCGATGAAATGCGCGACCGGTTCGGTCCGCCGCCGGAAGCGGCGCGGCGATTCATCAAACTTGCGCTGCTGCGCGCAAAATGCGCCAGACGGAAAATCGGCAATATCGACGCCACTTCATCGCGCGCCGTCTTGTATGAAGCCGGTTCGCGCGAAATCTCCAAGGTCGTGCAGCTTACCGCGTCTTCGCCGGAAGCGAAACTGGCGCAAATCTCCGCCGCCTTGGATTGACTTGTCCTGCGGGCGGACAAAATGTCTCAGCCGTCCAGAAGTGCCATGGCGACGGCGATCATGACGGGCATCGTGACGATGGAGAGGAGCGTAGTGCCGCTGACGATACCGACCGCACTGTCGACATCTTTGCCGAACTTGGCCGCAAGCATGCTGTTGAGCGCGGCGGCGGGAGCGGCGGCGGCAATCGCTATCGCCATCATCATCTTTGGGTGCAAAGCGCTTTTGAACGGCCACATCATCAATGTGACGCACAGCGGAAAGACGAAAAGCCGCACGAAGGTCGCGATATAGGCGTTGCGGTTCCCGAGGAGCGGACGCAAATCCGCGCCGGCGAGATAAAAGCCAATCACCACCATCGCCAGCGGCGTATTGAGTCCGGAAAGCATTTCCACCGGAACTGCCGCAACCGGCGGCAGTCTGACCGACAGCAAGAAAAACGGCACGCCAAAGGCCAACCCTGCGAAACCAGGATTGAACAGCATCTTCACGACTTCGCTTTTCGTCATGTCGCGCAATCTGCCGCCGCGAATCTGCATCATTCCCCACGACCAGATGAAAAGATTGAAGATTGCCACATAGACGATTCCGAAGAACACGCCTTCGGATCCCAGGAGCGCCTCTTCGAGCGGCAGCCCCATGAATCCCGCGTTGCTGAACGCCGCCGCGACCCTGAGGACGCCGCGAGTCTCCGGCTTGCCGCCGCGGATCGTGAGATACGCAAGCGAAATCGCAATAGCATGCACCGCGCACACGACAAGAAACGCCAGCGCCAGATGTTTCATCATCGAAGCTTCGAATGGTCGCTGGAATGCATCGACCACCAGACACGGCGTAACGACGATTACGAGAAGATTGACCATCCCTTTCATCGCCGGCGCATCAAGCCACCTGAGCTTGCGACAGGCTGCGCCAAGTCCGATCAGGACAAACAGCACCGCGACTTGCGTCGCCACAAGCGAAAGATTGTCAAGAAATGCGCTCATCCCAAAAGAAAAGGATTGCCGCGCTTCTCCGCACCGATTGTCGTGAACGCACCATGTCCGGGAACGACCTCCGTCTCCTCTGGCAGCGCGACGAGCTTCTTTAGCGACGCCATCAAGGCCGCCATGTCGCCGCCGGGCAGATCGGTGCGGCCGACGCTGTAATTGAAAAGCGTGTCGCCGGTGAAGACGATCTTTTCCTCCGGGAAATAATAGCAGACTCCGCCCGGCGTGTGTCCGGGAGTCTCGATTACCTCGCACCCTTTGATCTCCGCAATATCCCAAACGACATTGTCCGGCATCGCAACCGGCGGATAGTCCGGCGGAAAATTGTTCAGGGGATGGGTTATGATCTTTGCGTCTTCCGGATGCACAAAGACCTTGAGCCCCGGAAACATGCGCTGCAAATCGCCAATCGCGCCAATATGGTCAAAGTGCGCGTGGGTGAGCAAAACACCCTTGGGAGCAACGCCTTGCAGTGCGGCGGCGATTCGCGAAGCCTCTGCTCCGGGATCGACGATCCAGCCATCGAAAATCGAACAGTTTACTTCGAACGAGCCTACGGCCATAGTCTTTCTTTGCATCACCAAATCCCCAGTTTCAGATATGGAAAAATGTTTTTCTCGAGATAGAGATCAAGGTCGAAAAGCGCGACTCCCGCAAACGGATATTTGCGCGAGAGGTTGATCTCCCTGATCACGCCCTCCGGCCCGAGCCGCGATTCGTTCGCGGTGACGCCAAGCCCCACAATAATCTTTCCGGCGCGCTTGCGGCTTTCCGCGTGTTGCATAAAAAAGGAATCGAGCTTGGCGAGGTCTTCAGTGTAATCCATCGGCACGACATAATCGACGATTCCAGTGTCGAGCCACATCGTCCAATCTTGTCCCACCGACGAAACACACGCGGGATATTTGCCCAAGACTGCGGTCGTAAGCCACTTCGACTTGGGGACTGTGCGTCTTGCCTCGGACACGAACGCGGTTATCGTACGGGCGGCGGTCTTAGGCTTTTCCGCACATTCATGCCAGCGCACGAAATCAAGATGCACTCCATCAAGTCCCTTCACTGCGCCAAGTTCCCGTATCGCCCCAAGGAGATACTTGCGCACTTCCGCGTTCGCGGGATCGAGATATTCGCTCGCCGCTCCTTCTCTCGTCTTGAGCGTCCAGCCGCGTTTGCGGAAGGCCTCGATGTTTCTGCCGCCGCGTGTCGCGGTAAAGCAGAGCATCCATGCGTGTACGCGAATGCCGCTGCCTTTCGCCGCCTTGAGACACGCGGCGAGCTGGTCGCCCTCGTTCGCGAATGTCTGGCTTTTCGGCAAAACATTTGAGTTGTAGTGCGCAAATCCCGCGCCCGCGACATTCACAAATATGTCCGTGACCCGCGCCTCCTGCAAAACCTTGAAGGTTCGTGGCCAATCTCCTGGATAAAGGCCGCAGCCGGAATGATCCCACACGGCGTGGATTTCGCCCTTCTTCGGCACCTGCTTCAGCGCGAAACGCTTGAGCCGCTCGTGCTCGCGCGCTTTTTTCGCCGCCGCCTCGGCGGCATTCCAGCTCTTGGGGTCGATACTCCCGCAAATCGCGGCGGCAAGTTGCGCCTTGAGCTCCTCGTCGCCATCCGGCAAAAGAACATGCGTCATCCAGAATCCATGCCGGGTCGCAATCCATGCCGCATCGCCGGTCGGCCTGCCCTTGCGGTCGCACCACGCGGCAATAACCCTGCCTTGGCCTTCAATCGGCTCTGCCGACTGGAGAACGGTGGAAGTCTGCAAAATCCGTGCGGGAAACCCCGGCGGCGAATTGCGCACAAAATCCATTCTGCTCCAGCAACCTGGATAGGCCGCAGTTTTGTAGCCGGTCGGCCTCACACCCATGAGTCTGCCTAGCTGCGCCGACGAAGAATGGAAAACGACAAGCTTGCCCCCGTCTTGGACGTAGGCCGACAAAGATGCCATCTCCGCAGCCGTCGGTTCATCGAACCCCAGCAGAAATGCGACTTTGCTCTTCGCGAGCACAGCATCCATTTCCTTCGGGGTTGCAATCTGCGCGGCGATTTCGCCGCCTTTGAGCCAACGCTGGAGATCGCGGGCGCGAGAGGTGTAATAGCCCGGCTCGTGTGCAATAATCGCTATCGCCGCAAGCAGAGCCTTGATCATGAGAGCAAATCCGGACGACGCTTTTCGGTGCGGCTCAGCGCGGCGGCCTGACGCCAAGCCTCGGCCTTCGCATGATCGCCGGACAACAGAACCTCCGGCACCTTCATGCCTCTGAATTCCGCAGGGTGCGTCCATTGCGGAGCTTCAAGAAGGCCGGAATTGAAACTCTCGCTTTTCGTGGCGGCGATTCCGCCGCCCAATACGCCGGGCAAAAGGCGCACGACGCTGTCCACCATCGCCGCCGCCGCGATTTCGCCACCGGTCATGACAAAATCGCCAATCGAAAATTCGTCCGTCGCCAAAGTGCGGATGCGCTCGTCAAACCCCTCGTAATGGCCGCACATGAAAACAAGATGGTCGCAACGGGAAAGCGCTTCTGCATCGCGCTGGGTGAACTTCTTCCCGGCCGGCGTAGTCATGATCACTCTCGTGCCGGGACGCGCGACCGACTCCACCGCCTCGAACCACGGCGCACACATCATGAGCATGCCAGGCCCGCCGCCATAAGGCTTGTCGTCCACCTTGCGATGCTTGTCGTGCGCGAAATCGCGCAAATTGCGGATAAAGATTTCGCACGCGCCCTTCTTCCGGGCGCGTGCGACAATGGATTCTCCAAGGAATCCCTCGAACATCCTAGGCTGTACGCTAATGATGTCGATCTTCATCCATCAATTTTTGCTCTTACTTCTTGACGAGCTTGCGGACCGCCTTGTGCGAGCAGAACGTACGCTCGGTGTAGAGCTTGCTGCGCCACGAAGCCTGCTTCTTGACGACCTTGATCGCCTGAATCCAGGGGCTGTGGAACGGGAAAAGCTTTTCGACGCGCACGCCATAGCTCTCGCGGCTGACCGTGAAGTTGCCGGCGACGCTGCCGCGACCGTTGTCGATCGCCAGCACCTTGCCCTCAAAGTCCTGAATACGGAACTTGTCGCCTTCCTTGATCTTGATGGAAACGCGGACAATATCGCCCGTATGGAATTCGGGATAGTTCTTGGCCGCAATACCCGCCGTCTGTTCGGCGTTGATTTTTTCCAGGATACCCATGATGAATCTCCTTTACTTGCTTTCAGGCTTGGCCTGGGCCTTGCGGGCGTGATGGGGCTTGAGCTCCGGATTGCGGGCGCGGCGGATGAGGCTGGCAACCGTCGTCGAGGGCTTGGCGCCCTGCGCGAGCCAGTAGTCGACGCGTGCGAGATCGAGCTTGAAATTATTCTCCTTCACCTGGGTGTCGTACGACCCGAGGATCTCGAGAAACTTGCCGTCGCGAGGAGAACGGGCGTCAGCCGCGACGATACGATATGTCGCGTGATTCGTGCAGCCCGTTCTGCGCATTCTGATCTTTACCATTGCTTCTTTACTCCTTGATGGATGAATTATGGGTGCGTATTATATCATATATTCTCGCGCATTGCAAGAGAAATTAAGATAAGCGAAAAATTTGCCCATTGGGCCGCTAGTGTTTTATCTCACGCTTTCGTCCGCTTTCGTCCGCAAAGTTTCTTGGGATGCCTTCGGCGGGTTTGATATTAACCACGGAATACACGGAATACACGGAATTGACCTGGTGAAAAGCGGAATTCATTGGGTGGAAAGTAGAATTTCATTGGGTGAAAAGTGAAAACGCATTGGGTGGAAAGTGGAACTCACTGGGTAGAAAGTGGAATTTCACTGGGTGAAATCTTGTTGCCATGCGTAGGGAGGCATTCGGTGTTTTGACAAGATACAATGCAAAAGCGGCGGCCTCATTGAAGCCGCCGCAAGGTTTAGCTAATCACCGAGGTCGCTACTGCAACGCCGCCTGGGACGCGCCTACGGCGATCTTGTAAAACTTCACCGTGCCAGTGAATTCAGGAGCAGCGGGCGACACGGTTGCCTCCGTCGCCTGAACTGCCGTTCCGCCAGTAGGATCCACGAGTGCGCCGTCGTCTACGGAATCGGCAGCCAGCACCTGATACCACAGGCCTGGAATTGCCTTCACCGCAAACGACGGCGAAGATCCGGTGAAGGTCATTGGCGAATCCTCCGCCGTTTCAGGCTGTACCTTAACCGTCTCATCGGCAATCGTCACCGTGCCGCTCGGATCAAGCGACACATTGCCGCTGTCGTCTAGTGTGAGAATTCCGGCGTAATAGCCAGTCGTCAAATCTCCGCCGTCCGGCGTATATGTCACCTTCAAGAGGAGATTTTCAGCCGCGACACCCGTTATCTGGGCAACCGTCCCCGGTATCGCCACCTTGCCGCTGAGGCTGCTTGCGTCAACCGCCGTGTTCGACCCCGTATCCAGCACCGTCACACTGGTCGGTTCATCATCGCCCGCAATGACAACCGAGTCAACGGACTTCTTGGCGGCAACATATATACCGTCCGTCTTCTTCTCCAGGATTACATCCTGCTGCGTATTGCCGACATAGACGCTAGAGACGTTGACGGTTCCAGTGCCGCCGGTGGTAAGCACACATTGTCCCGCAGTTGGAGCGGCGCTCAACTCAAGCCTTGCAATCGTCAATGCTGCTGCACTATTGTTTACAATCGAGCCAGAGAAGTCACTCACCTTGGCGACGCTTATCGAATTGGCGTTGTTATTCAATGTAAGAGTGCCTGTTCCAGAAATAGTCTGGAATGAATAGTTCAAGCCAGATGTCGCTGCAGAGAGTACCGTGCAGCTTCCCGAGACCTTGATATTGGGCGCTATATCGAAGTTGTAAGTTGAACCAGTATGTTTGAAGTATCCGCTTCCGCTCATGGACGTCAACTCAACAGTTGATCCGCTAACGCCGTAGTAAGCAAGGTTCAACGCATTCGTCACCTCAGGCAGAACAACCGTGCCGCTCCACCCGGCCGCGACTATCGTTTGCTGCATCAATGCATCAAGTGTCACCTTGCCAGTGCCTGTGAATGTCCCTCTGAACAAACTTGTCCCAGAAAGAATAATTGTCTTATCCAAAGTGATAGCCTCACTGGAAGAGGAAATGAGTTGAATGGTTTGGCCGCTGGATGCAGCATCTATTGCAGCAGCAAAAGAACGATATCCTGTTTCGCCAATCTTGGCTACAACTATATACAGAGTTTGATCTGTTGAATTATAAGTCAATGTTGGCCATTGTGTCGAAAGCGCCGCTACATAATCTGAACCTTGTCCATCAAGCACGGTCAGCACCAAGTCGCCTTGTGCGGACAATGCCGCGAAGATTGCATACACATCATTATAGTACACATAACTGCCCTCTTCACCCGACCTAGCGGCACAGAGCGTAAGCTTCTTTGAACCTGCCGTGCCATCGGCAATATAATATCCATCAGGCACTGTAGCACTGCCGTCAAGTACCGTGATATCCGACAGTAAGGCACCATCTTCCTCAACTGCATCAATAGCCTCGGCAAAGGTCTTATAGACCGTTCCATCATACCTAGCCGCACCTCTATAGAAGCCACCTGCAGCAGCATAATGCGACACGGCGACTCCAGCAACTTCAAACGAGGAAACGCTAACCTCGCCAACACCATTTGTTGCAAGCAATAGCGCACCGCCATCGACATCAACAGACTTGGTTACACGTGTCACAGCAACGCCCACCGACTCATGATTGTTGATAAGCGTACCAGTGTAATTCGCAAGTTCCGTTATCGCAATCGATGTAGGCGAGTTATTGTTCGGGAACGTAAGATTTCCGCTGCCTGTAATCTTGGTAAACGAGTAATCGCGATCTGAGAATGCGGATATAGTCATTGCACCATCAAGGCGAAGCGTAGAATCGATTTCCGTATGAGGCGATGTCAAGTATGTGTTCAAAGATGTTATGCCTATTGTAGAATCGGAATTGCCGTACAAAGTTAGGTTGACATTGGATGTAATTGCCGGCAACACCACAGTTCCCGTCCAGTTGTCGAACGTCATCTGCGCCGTCGGAACGGTGGCAAAGTTCACAGTGCCAGCGCCCGTGAGTGCCGTCGCCGACGCGAGAGTCGCGCCGTTGGACAGAGTGAGCGTTTTGCCGCTCTCAACCTTCACCTTGCCAGCGCCGGAAATCGTCCCGCCATACACTTCGGGAGACACACCATTCCACGAATTGACGAAGTTCAAAGTTGTACCGGATGCGACTGTGACGTTCGCGTTCTTCAGCGCGTAGCCAAGCGAATCGGTCTTTGAAATATCAATTGTCCCGCTGCAATCGAACTGAATGATCGCCCCGTCGCTTATCGGACCAAAGTAGCGTTTTGTCGTAGTCGGGATGATTACCGTATCTCCCGCGAAATACTTGGTTGCGTTCTGACCTTCGGCATCTGTAGTGAACACCGCAGGGCTATCCCCACTTTGATATGTAGAATTCCAGTAAGTTCCGCTCTGCCAGTATATGCTTCCCGTTTCGCGATTGGGCGTGAATGTCAGATAGTAGTTGCCTCCAGCATCGGCTTCTGCCGCGAGATTCCAGTAGCCGCTTGTCGTTGGCGTGACGGCTATCGATGACTCAGTTCCAAGCGTTGCAACGCCTGTAAGTTGGATGGACGCAATGCTAGCGACATTCGCCCAGTTCGCGTCAACGAGGCTCGACACATCGAATGTCAGCGTCTTGCCCGCAGCAACTTCCACTGCACCTTCGGTGAGGCTCATTGCATTATATGCGACGGTGGTATCTGTCTCGAACGATGTTGAAGCCGGCACAATCTTGCCCGTATAGCCAGACTTCAGCGCGACAGATATCGCAGCATCGCCCGCGAACGTCACGCTCTCGTATTCCGTATTGCCGTCGAGGTTGACGGAGACCGCTACATCGGCTTCGGCGCTGTTCGTCAGCGTGACAACGCTGTTTGCGAGCGGCGTATCCGCAGAAGCGTTGTTCACAGTCCACTTGCCCGTTTCCGTCCAATCGGCGGCGGTTTCGCCGGAGGCGAGCGTTCTTGCGGAATCTCCGTTCGGCGAGAAATACGGCCACTCGGTCTTTAACACCGCCATTTCTGCATCGGAGATGATGCGATCGTAAATGCGCGTCATGGCGATGATTGTCGTGTCGGTTGTCGCGGTCTGGGCGATTGCATTCAAACCCGACGGAACACCCGCATAGCCGGAAGCTACCTGAAAGCCAGCGGTCAAGGTGAATGTGATGTCGTTATTGACGTACGCAAGCGCAAGCTTGCCGTCAAGGTAGATGTTGACCTGATGGTCGCTTATCTTCTCGAACACGTAGAGGTGCGGCGTTGTGCGGCAACTTGTCGCAGCCATGGGAGCAAGAAGTGTCAGACCGCTTGAATTGTAGTAGTAGAGTTTCGCCTCGTTCGCGCTCGATCCAGATGCAAGAAGCAACGCGCCTGCCGAGCCGCATCCGCCGCAGTCGAGAAGTATCGTATTGTCGGCATTGGGCATCGTGCCGTAGAGCGCTACGGTGAACTGCGTCGTAGAGCCGAGGTTGATGCCTTGGTGTGGACGGCAGTAGGCATAAAGTCCAGAGTACGTGTTGTCCGCCGCATCCGTCAGCGTCCCATACGCAGGGTCCGCATCCTTGCCAAGCGTCACCGCACCGGCAGACGAGCCGCTTGCCGTCGTAATCGTGTTGGTGAAAGTGAAATCGTACCAGCAAGCCGCGCCGGAAACGACAACGCTCTCGACCAGCGTTGCGGCGCCGTCGGACGGCGTAATCGTCACCGTCGTGCCGTCCTTCTTGTTGACGGTTATGGAGGCAATGCTGGAATCGATCCCCGTGACGGTCGTGACGCCGCTGCCGTATTCAGCCATCGTCTGCGTAATGGCGATGGAAGAGCCCGCCTCGAGAGTGTAACCGCTCAGGTCTCGCAATGTGCCGAGATTCCACTTCTTATTGCCGCCGAGGAGGACTGTGCCGGCGTCAATCGTCGGAAGTTTTGCGATTGAGCCTGTCAACTTGAGAATGCCGTCGCCCTGCTTTTTCAGACCATAGCTTCCGCCGAGATCACCGGAGAACGTCAGCGTCTTGCCCGCATCGACGTTTATCTGGGCCGTGCCGTTCGCCTCGTTGTTCCTGATCGTGCACGAAAGCGTCGCATTCCCCAGTGCATGGATCGTGGAGCCGCCGGCGACGTTGAAGTCCATCGCGGCGCTGCCGTCGCCAGTGCCGCAAACGATCGCGTCTTGGTAGAGGTTGATGGTAGTGTTCGGCCCCAGCGTCCAGCGCCACGTATCAAAATTGAGCGTACCATAAACATTGACAACGCTGGAACCAGTATCGTACGACACTCCGTCTTTAGACCTCACCGTAAGCGTCTTACCCTCTGCAATGTTCAGCGTACCGAGCATCCCCCGATCGGAGAACCTGATGCTGGAATCCTGCGCCACGGTCAGAGTCGCACCAGCGGGAACTTTGATCTGATGACCGGAGGAAGTGATGTCAAACTTGCCCGTGAAGCCATCGAAACTGTTGAATGTGAACGTGGCGGCCGGCCCCGAATGGTCGTAGAACGTACCCGAGCCTGAAAGCCTTGCGACGGTCAACGTATTATTCTGGTAGCCGTTGTCACTGCGCCAGGCATATTCCTCCGAGCCCGTGCCGTCTTCGAGAACGAGTGTATAGGAACACGTCAGGTTAGAATTATTTGTATAAGCCTTGACATTCGTGAACTTCACCTTGGATTTGGAGTTTCCCCAGTTGGGCATGTCGGCAGTCAAACTCGCGCCGGCTCTGCCGTCGGAAAGCGAACCGAAATCCTTAATCCACACCGTGCCTGTCCAGTTGGCGGAATCAGTCCAACCTTTGTCAGCCGGGGGAAGCTCGCCAGTATAGATCGCCGTGCCTGTGCCTGTGACGGCGGTAGGCGTGAGCGAAGAGCCGTTCATGTTGACGGCGGCAGAGCCGGAGATGTCAAGTGTCGTAGCCGTCGAGGCCGTGCCGGCAAAGGTAAGAGTGCCGGAACCGGTCACGTAAACGGTATCGTATGTCTTCGCTTCGTTGAAGGTATGGGTTTCGTCGCCATTGAGTTCAATAAGGAGATCGTTTTCTCCAATTTCAGGAGTGTATTCGACGATCTGGACGGCGGCAATACAACCGCGAGCCGGGGAACCTTTGTGACCGGAGATTGTAGCCGTCGAACCGTGCAAGACTGGCGAAACGAGGACGTTCACGCCCTCTGCAAGCGCATTTGCGGAATTTACCGCGCCTGCATTGCCCCAGGCGGTCGCGCCGGTCGCAAGCTTGCTGTTCACATAAGTGTAGTCCGTACCGTTGACGGTAATGTAGTTGAACGTGGCGTCAGCTGTATCGGTCGCAGCATAAATCACAACGCGATAACGCTCGTATGAAATGCCAGAGACGACAACTGTGGGGGTGTTCTGCCCTGCTGCCGCTTTTTCATCAATATAGCCGTGGCGCAAGTCGCTGGCCGCAGTCAAAGTATTGCATGTATGCGAGCCGCGCGTACCGCTGATAGAGACCGTCGCACCGGAGACAAGCGATTTCGTCCCCGTGGCATCGATGCTGTAAACAGAGGTTTGCGTACTGGTTGCGCCATCGGACGGGACGGCGTAGTTGTTCCAGACCGTGCCGGGGACGGCGTATGGAGCAAGGCCGACATCGGCAGACGTAGTAAGGTTGCCGCCCGAATGCGTGAAGTTGATGTTGATGGAAGGCTTGTAGCCCGCGGCGCTCGGAGCGCCATCAACATAATAGAGGACGATGCCGTTTGTGCACTGGACGATTTCGCACGAGCCAACTGCATTGGCGGTTGTAAGTTGCGAGACCGTATTCGCAATGGTCGCGCCAGACTGACGCACAGCCGTCACGCCGACAAGCTTCTTGAGCGTCGAGCCGTCGGTGTCATAAACCTTGATAGCGGCGTCGGCGGTGAAGGTCTTTGTGGAGGAAGTGAACGAGACGAGCGTCTTCGATGATACCTGCGAAGTGCCCGTGAGCGTGACGTCGGCCTGTTTGATGACATGAGCGCCGTTGCCTGTGACCGAGATGCCGGCATTGAATGCGACGCTACCCGTGCCAGTCAGGTAGTAGTGAAACGGCATTGATGATCCATTGCCGTTACTGGAATCGGAAAGAGCCTCAGACCAAGCGATGCCACCCTTTTTTGCGGAATATAGACTTAGTGGCGACGAGTTTACGAGCTTCGCATTGGCCATATGGCCAATTGTGCATTGAGATGTTCCATCAACGGTTATCCACATTGGCGTATTATTGCCGCCCTGGAGCTTCTGGAGATTGTTCAGCTTGACATTTGCGCCCTTATAGAGTCCCATTCTGAGATTCCAGCCCTCAACTGAAAGCCCGGCTGTTATATTAATGCTATTTACGCTGGCATCGAAGAGGATGGGATCCCACAGATTACTATTTGTGACACCAGGGACAGCCGAGGGATTGGCACCGTCCGAATTTTGCCAGTACTGTGCACCGTTCCAGATATGTGTCGTTCCAACGAACTTGTAGGTGTAGGTTTCTTCTTCGCCGGTGACAGGGTTGGTCATTTTAAAACCTGCCCATACTCCACCAGCCGCGCCTGCGGCGAGGAGCAGCGCGACGGTGCGCGCGATTTTCATGACCATGCGAATTGTTTTCCTGGCAATGTTTTGCATAATCTTTTCCTCTCTT